>NZ_JBQFSM010000001.1:0-962177 GCF_056538005.1 Ruegeria sp. BI11
GCCTCGGTCCCATCATCGCCGCGCCCTCCCACTCTCAAAACAAGTGAATCAGGACAACAGCAACCAATCAACAGACTTTTTCAACAGTATCTCCGCACAGCCGACCTTCGAGGCAACTTTAACTTGGACTCACATCTACTTCGGTTGGGTGAGATTACCCATCCCGTTTAAATTCATTCAATTAAGGAATACCATGACAAATGAAACAACATCTGAGGGGCCTTCAGACAGTCCCTCAGCGGACTCCGAGCCCCTCAAAGCCAGCCCAGAGCGCTCACCTATCACCAAACCCAAAGACACCCTCAGCGAGTCTCTCAGGGCGGCTCTGAGCGCACTGCCAGACGACGCCTTGTCGATCCTTGGCCCTGAACTCTTCGACCAAGCCAACAACGAACTGAACCGGTATCCTCAAACGAGGGCCGATAACGAACGAAGTGGAATGACCTGCAATGCGATTGATGGGTACATGCGTTTCTTCTACCGCGATGAGAAGGGTAGGGCACGGCACATGTATCATGATATTGTCGGGCTGTGTTATCCTTGCTCGAAGTCGGAAGCAGAGAAGCGCCGTTTGAAGCTAGTATTTGAGGACGGTTGGGATAGCGGGGAACTTAGGTTCTTGGCGAGGGTGCCTAGGGAGGACTTGGATTTGTACAGAGGGGCTTTGAGTGGCCCTGAGTGAGGGTTGGAAACTTGGGTTCCGCTATGCGGACAAAGCCACCGTTTAAAGTCGTGCGCCAAGAGACAGAAGCTTAGTTCGATTGGCCGGGATCAGGAAATCAGAAACGCTTTTGTCTCTTGCATGTTATGGCAGACTTTTGCGCTGACGCGGTCCCCAAATTTTGCAAGTGTGTTCGCTTCCCAGTCGGCCACCCATGCATCATCTTGCCCAGAATCGGGCAAGGGTGGCAGCAAGACAAACTTCCGAAGCGTCGAGTTCATGATTTCTGATCGGAATTCATCTCCGCTAACCCACTGATAGTCAGCATCGGATAGGCCATGCGGAGACGTTGAGACATCTGCCACCCAATGTCTGATGTTGTTCGTCCGTACCCAGGCGAGAGCAGCAAGGACGGCATCCTTAACTCGCGTACCCTCGTCATATTCGCTGAACCACTTCAGATATACCGCTGCGAGTTCCGGGCGGTACGTAACGTCAACCAGATCAGGTGCTTGGTAGATGAGTTCTCTTTCCATGGTGAAAATCCTATCGCTCTTCAACCACATGCTAATCTACACCAGATTGGTTCGATCCAAAGAACGCAAAGGGCTCGAAGCGGTCATTCGAAGAAAACCAAAAGGGAGGGTCCTTCCACAAACCCTCCCAAACCCCATAGCAGCCAAAGGATAACTCAAAGCCACTGTGAGGTTGTTGTCTCGGTAACCTCAGGTTCTTCTCCGTTCAACTCAGCGCACACAAACTGAGTCAATCTGACTCACCCTTACATGTACGGGTTGACCACCCGGATTCTGTTACAGTAACAGTCGTACTCGCAGTACCTAACTGTGCGAAGAACCTAAGAAGGTCACGCGGTCAAAGACACCAAGTTTACAGTGCGTTAGACGGAATGTTTACACGCGGTTTACTTGAGGTCGCTGTGGGGTAACACCCGTGGAAGTTCGAGTCTTCTCGACCGCACCATTCACTCCTGAACATCAGAAGTTCAACCCCGGGGGCGGGGTAGAGGTGCACCAGTTTGTGCAGGATTAGCGATATCTCTGTTTCCTGTCTCGCCCCTGTCCGCAGGGTTGTGTATGACGAAGGTCAACACAAGTCGGGAAGTGTTTATGTCTCAGGCCATTACCGTATTTACCACGATGAAGAACGAAGGCCCCTACATGCTGGAATGGGTTGCCTTCCATAAAACGCTGGGGGTCGATCACTTTGTGATCTTTACCAACGATTGTGACGACGGCACCGACGATATCGCCCGCAGACTACAGGAATTGGGGTTGGCCACTCATGTCTCGAACGAGGTGAAAGAGGGTGGCAATCCACAGCATCAGATGCTGCGTCGAGCTCGGCGTCAGCCTAAGGTCAAGGAAGCTGACTGGTTGTTGTGTCTGGATGTGGATGAATTCTGGAACATCCGCCATGGCGACAACAGTTTTGACGCCTTGATCACCGAGGTTGAAGACCGCGCGGGGCAGACGGTGGACGCGATCTCATTTGCGTGGAAACTGTTTGGAAGCGCGGGAAATATCAGTTTTGAAGACAGGCCCGTTACCGAAACCTTTGCGATGGGCGATCAGGAATTCCCGTATCATTCAGGTCGGGCTTATGGCCTTAAGACGCTGTTCCGCAACAACGGCAAGTTTACTCGGTTTGGTCCGCATCGCCCAAAAGGGATGGAAGAAGGTAAGGAGAGTGAGATTGCCTGGTCCGACGCTGGGGGCAAGCTGTTTCCGGCCGAAAAGGTTGGCTGGCGGGCTTGGCGTGGGTTCGATCATTCGCTAGGGCGGTTGCATCACTATTCGGTCCGATCGCTGGACGGCTTTCTGATCAAGCGTGATCGGGGGCGGACTAACCATATCAAAGTGGATCAGGGGCAATCCTATTGGCAGGATATGAATGCCAACAAAGAGGCTGACCAGTCCATTCAACCCATCGCGCGGCGCGCGACGCCGCTGCTGGCCGAACTCAAGGCGGACGAAACGTTGGGCTCGTTACACGCGCAGGCCTGCGAATGGCACAGGGCGAAGATCGCCGAAATTAAAAGGCGCCCCGAATGGGTGGATTTTCGGTTGTGGCTGGCTGATAATCTAATCTGAAGATCATGGCAGACGAACTTTCGAAAGAGCAGTTGAAACCCGATCACCCCGACCGCAAAACGGGGTATGAACGTATTTTGACTGACCCGGCACCACCGTGGTTTGTCGAACTTTACCCTGGTGGAGACGGGGCGGGCTTTCTGCAAAAGCTGGAGCGCCATTCGGTGTTGTTTCATCAACGCTCTGCCTCGCAGTTGGTAGTTAGCTTTGACAATATCGCCAACGCGAATGACCTGTCCTTTGCGCGCGAACCCTGGGGATGGAAGTTCTTCCGGGATGAGGGGTGGTCGCATATGGGGATATTCGCGCGCACTAAAGCTTGGTATCGCGACCCTGAGATCATCACGTATTTCCAGAACCGCGCGGCCGAGGGCTTTTTCGAACGGTTCGATCAGGTCGTTTTTACCGGCGCCTCAATGGGTGGCTTCGGGGCGCTGACCTTTTCTGAACTAGCTCCCGGTGCAAACATCATCGCCTTCAACCCCCAAACGTCGTTGGATGAACGGCAGGTGCCCTGGGAAACGCGATACCGGTTCGGGCGGGTACAGGATTGGGACTTGCCGCTGGGTGACGCCGCTCAGACAGTCAAACAGGCGGGCAAGGCCTATGTTTTCTATGATCCGTTTTTTGAGCCCGACCGGCAGCAGGTTGCGCGTTTAATGGGCGACAACGTCGTATTGCTCAAGACCTGGTTTTCGAACCATTTTGCCGCGCCTATGTTGCGCAAGTTGGATATCCTCAAACCGGTTATGCAAAAGGCGATGAACGGGTCACTGGAGCCGCTTGAATTTTATCGAATGATGCGCGACCGCCGCCGTCTACCGATGGTCATACGCGGTATCGAGGCAAAGGCAGGCGAGCGTCACCCTCAATTGGTGGGTCAGGCGCGCCAAAGGTTCCGCGTATTGCGCCGGGCTGCCCTGGCCGAGGCCGAGAAATCCAGATGACATCCGCGAAGGGAGTGTTCATCGGCCAGCGCAAAGACCGTATGGGCGCGCGTCTGCTGATGATGCTGACCTGCATTCGGCTGGCTGAGGATTTTGGCACCGCCTACAAAGTCAACTGGTTTCCGCAAGGATCGGACGCGCCAGAACTGAACCAGCCGCAGGAGTTGTTCAAACAGGACTGGATGGACGCGCGTTTCCTCAGTTCTAAGGCATTTGAAAAGCTCAGTGAAAAGGCTCTGCCGATTTGGGCCTTTCAGGGGGATAAATCTCCGGACCGTCTTATCGCGCACCTCAATTCGGGTCGGTCGATTTTGGTTGAGGAAGGTTTCGAAGTGCTGGCCTTTCCGTGGGAGGATATCGAAGAAATCCGCCCGCGTTATCGGGATTTCATTCATCAGATCGGATTCACCGAAGAAATCCGTGCCATCATGGACCGGGCGGACGAAAAACTGTCGGGGCAGGGGGTATCGGCCTATCATATCCGGCGGGGTGACATTCTGAACGGGCTTCCGTGGAAACACACAACCTGGCCTGCCAAGATCGAACCCGAAGAACTGTACGAGGCCCATCTCGAGAAAACCGCCGGTCAAACGGCCATCATGTTTTCTGACCAGCCCGAACTGGTCACCCGGTTTCAAAAACGGTTTCCGCAATTGCTGCAGATGTCCGACGTAGCGGAAGTGCCGGGCATGACCCGTGCCCAGCGGGACTTTCTTGAACTCTATACTATGTCACGTGCCGAACAGGTGATCGCGCCATTTATCTCGGCGTTTTCAATGGCGGCGGCCCGCATCTCGGGGCGGCAACGTTTGGTGTTCAAGGACGTCCTGACTGAGGAAGAGATTTCATCGGCAAGCCATCGTGTGATTGACCGGGTTTCCAAGGGCCCTGGTACTTTTCTGAATGTCTCTGAAGCGGCCCATGTCTATGCCAAGGCAGCGCAGTATCTGTGCGCGCAGGACCAGATAGAACAGGCCTATGAACTGGCCCAACCGATCCTGCAGGAAAAAGCGGACAACGCGTTCATGCCACTTTTACAGGCTATTAACTGTTTTTACCTTTCAAAGTGGAAGGAAGGCGAGAAACTAGCCAAGGCAGGGCTGGAGAATCCCGATCTCTGGCCCGAGGATTACGCCGTCTTGCTGGCCGTTCGGGCGGCCACTCTGGGTGCGCAAAAGAAAAGGTGGTCTGCCAGCCGATATCTGGCGCGTGCGTTTTGGGCCAAACCCTTACGCCCTGATATAACGGTGCTTGGATCACGGATGTTGTACCGCGATCAGGTGTCAGCGCGGTTGTTCCCGCCAACAGACTGGCGCCTGCAAAAAGAGGTGCGGCGACGACGCTTTCCCCCCTTCAACAACCTTTACTTGGTACAGCACAAGGTGCTGGCGCGGCAGCCGTGCAATTTTGACCTTGTTCTGTTGGATTGGTCCGATCTGGCTTTGGACCAAAAAGCCCGCAGATTTGTGGACGACCGGTTTCGTCTGGAGCGTCTGCTGGAGAGCTTTGATAATTTAGTGCGTATCGAAGCTGGTGATCCGGGCGTGTCCGCCGCCAAGACGATGCTGAATTGGCATCTGGGTGCTTTGCCTTCGTCACAAGCCATAGATGTGATGCGCAAAACCGCGTCGGATTGGCCGGAAAATCCGCTGTATCACATTAGGCTGGCCAAGCTGTATGAGGCTGACCAAGACCATGTTCGCGCACGAATGACGATGGCCGAGGCTTTGGCCTGCGATCCGGGCAATCCGTTTCTGATCTTTGCCATGGGAAAGTTCCTGGAAAGGAACAGCGCGGTGGAGCAAGGGCAAAGCCAGATTGTTCAGGCGGCTGACATTGACGACAACGCGCCTGTTATACAGGGCGAGGCCGGGCAAATCCTTTTGCGGCTCGGGAAGAAAGGTAAAGCAAGGCCGTACTTGCAAAAAGCACATGACCTGTTCCCGCCTTATAAGCGTTTTGCAAATCAGTTGGCGCGTACACGATGAGAAAGGCACAGGCTTTCAAGACTCTGCTGGATTGCTCTTGGCTGCTGGGGCCAGTAAGCCTAGGCTGTGATCCGAACGAAAACCGCAGGATTTCTGGCGCAGGTTCAATAAGCGGTAAAACACGAGGCGAATAAGTGTCTGATCAGGACCCCCGATACATCAGCGTTACCCCCATGAAGAACGAGGGCCCGTTTGTGTTGGAATGGGTGGCCCATAACCGGGCAATCGGGGTCGATCAGATGGTCGTGATGACCAATGACTGCACCGATGGTACTGATGAATTGCTTAAGCGGTTGGATGACATGGGGATTCTGACCCATGTCGACAACAACTCGCGTCGCCCGACCAGCCCGCAAAAACGCGCTTACAAGAAATTTCTGAATATGGAGGTCGCGCGACCTCAGGACTGGGTGATCGTGGTTGACGCCGATGAACATATAAATGTCAAAACCGGCGATAACACTTTGCGCGCACTGACTGATGCCATTCCCAACGCCAAGATGATTTCGATGACGTGGCGTCTGTTCGGGAATGCAGGCGTCATCCGTTACGAGGACCGGTTCCTTTCGGATCAGTTTCGCCGTGCCGCCGAGGAGCAGAAATACCGCCCACCGCAAGCGTGGGGGTTCAAAACCATGTTTAAGCGCGAACTTTGGAATGCGTTGGGGGTGCACAGACCAAAGCGCCCCTCGGTCGAGACTATGGAGGACTGCAACTGGTATAACGGGTCGGGGCAGTTGATGCCGGACCGCTACTTTACGAGCAGTTGGCGCTCGGCGCGGGATTCCGTGGGGTATGATCTCGTACAGATCAACCATTATGCATTGAAGTCTTGCGAAAGCTATTTGGTGAAGAAAATGCGCGGTAGGGCCCACCATTTGGGTGAAAGCCTGGGCATGGAATATTGGAACATGATGAACCAAAACGCCGAAGAAGACGGCTCGATCGACACAGTTCTGGATCGCAAGCGAGACCACTACTACGAGATGCTGTCAGACCCCGAAACGGCCCGGTTGCATCATATGTCCTGTGATCTACACAGGCAGAAGATCTCGGAACTTCGGGCGGTGCCCGAGATGCAGGACCTTATGCAGCAGATGACGGCAGAATTCGCGGCCAGCCACGGGGAATGAGCCGAATTTTCTCGGAAACAGGAGGCCTCTGATGCTTTGGCTGCATATGGGTATGCCCAAGACCGGCACGACTGCGCTGCAGGGATTTATGCGCCAGAACAAGGCGCCGCTGGCCGAGGCTGGCTTGCATTATATCGAGGCTGGTCGTCGTCGGTTGGAAGAGGGCGGACGTCTGGCGATCAGCCACAACATTATCGCCTTTCGCATCAACCAGACCAACGACTCGATGGACCCGTTCCGCGCGTTGATGGCCTCTGAGTATGAGGCGCACAGCGAAAAGACCTGTCTGGTGTCTTCGGAAATGTTCTATTCCTGCGACTTGAACAGATTGGCGCAGGTTTTTGCGGAAGTCCCTTCTCGTGAATTGCGGATCACCTATTACTGCCGCCGGTATTCGGATTTCTTTGAGGCGGACTACAAACAGAGAGCCAAGAATGGTCGTTTGGGCAATAGTGCTTCCCAATTTATCCAGGACCGTCTAGCAAAGATCAAAGCCAACCCCGGCATCTTTTCCTTTTCGGCGAAACTTGACCAAATTCGGCAAGCTTTTCCTGGTGTTGTGGTGGTGCCGATGCTGTATGATCGTGCGCAGATGATGCAGGGTCATGTGGTCGATGATTTCATGTCGCGCATCGGTGTACCACTGCCGGATAGTGGGGCAGTTGACCGACCTTCGAACCAATCTCAGTCGCGCGTGGCCAGCGAAGCCTTTGGAATCGTCTCGCGTTCTATGGGGCGCAAGGAAAGCCGCAAGCTGCGTCGGCGCGTGGTCGACGATCCGGTCATGTTCCGGCGTTATGATGTGTTGGAACCAAATGAACGTTCCTGGTTAGACGAATACCTGATCAAGGAAGATGTCGCATTCCAGCAAGAGTTCTTTCCTGACCGATCAAGACTGTTCGAGCCGGTCGAGTTATGCGAAGAAGACCAAAAGTTTCGACGTGACACGTCCGAGGAATACGACGCTCTGCGTCGCGCGTCCGAGATCGTATTTCGCATGGCGCTGGAGGGCTGAGAGCTAGGGATCGATGATGATTTCCTGGCGTTGACGACCTGTTGTTTTGTCAAAAATCAGAATGCGGTTGTCATCGGTCACCACCGCATACCAGTTGCTGCCGATGGTCACGGCCTGCACTTTGGCGCCATCGGGCAGTTCGACCTGATCAGGCAGGGTGGGGGTTCTGTCCGATAGTCGGATGACAATCAGCGCGAATGTCACTAGAACCCCGCCAATCATCACCGCGGTCAGCAGCATGACCATTCTCCGCAGCAGACGAAGCTGTGGTGTTTCCTGCGGTTCTTGGGGTTCGGAAGGGACAGTCATGGGCACCCGCCAGATAGAATTTCAGATCGCGGCCGATCCGCCGCCACGCCTTGATAAGGCGCTTTCGCGGGATGTGCCAGCCGAGGAAAACCTGTCACGGACACGGTTGGCCCGGTTGATTGACGAAGGCGCGGTCCTGATCAACGGTACTGCGGCACATGACCCTAAGGCCAAGGTGGCCGAAGGGGCGCTGGTGGTCATCAATGTGGCCGAGGCTGAAGACAGCCATATCGGCCCCGAAGATATTCCGCTGGACATTGTTTACGAAGACGCGGACCTGATAGTCATAAACAAACCGGCTGGCATGGTAGTGCATCCTGCGCCCGGGTCACCGAACGGGACGCTGGTCAACGCGTTGCTGCATCATTGCGGTGATGATCTATCCGGGGTAGGCGGGGTCAAGCGCCCCGGCATCGTGCACCGTATCGACAAGGAAACCAGTGGTCTGCTTGTGGTGGCGAAATCGGACGCAGCGCATCACGGGCTGGCAGCACAGTTCGAGGCGCACACGGTAGAGCGTTACTACCGCGCGATTTGCTACGGCGTGCCGGACGCGAATGATCCCCGATTGCGCGGCGTAAAGGGCGTTAGTTTTGAGCCCGGAAACATCATGCGCCTGACCACGCAACTGGCACGGCACAAGACAGACCGGCAAAGGCAGGCCGTGCTGTTTCATGGCGGTCGTCATGCGGTGACGCGGGCGCGCTTGGTTGAGGTCTTTGGATCTCCGGCAGGGCTGGCGCTGATCGAGTGTTGGCTAGAAACCGGCCGTACGCACCAGATCCGCGTACACATGGCCCATGCCGGGCACGGGCTGGTGGGCGATCCGGTCTATGGTGGTAAGCGTAAACTGGCAGCTAAGGCGTTTAGCGTGGCAGCAGCTGAGGCTGTCCGCGCCTTCCCTCGGCAAGCGCTTCATGCTGCGGTTTTGGGTTTTGAACACCCTGTAACTGGGGAAAATCTGCGGTTTGAAGCCGAGCTGCCGGAAGATATGCACAAGCTCATTGATCAACTCCGCGCGCCGCTGACATAATGCGCAAAGTTACGTGATTAAGACTTTCTTTGGTTTCCTTTATCTATCGTTAATCCCAAACTGTTAACGGTACCTCTTGAACGGATTGGGATGACCTCCCATATCCATGTTAACGAATTAAACATTTGTCGGAGGGACATGAATCATGGCAAATTACGCAAATCTCCCCGCGCCGACGCCGGAAGGCGGTCTGAACCGCTATATGCAGGAAATTCGTAAGTTCCCGCTGCTGGAACCGGAAGAAGAGTACATGCTGGCCAAGCGTTGGGTCGAAGAGCAAGATACTGAATCCGCGCACAAAATGGTCACGTCGCATCTGCGATTGGCGGCCAAGATCGCCATGGGCTATCGCGGCTATGGTCTGCCGCAGGCCGAAGTGATTTCCGAGGCCAATGTGGGCCTGATGCAGGCGGTTAAGCGGTTCGATCCGGAAAAAGGTTTCCGGTTGGCAACCTATGCGATGTGGTGGATTCGCGCCTCGATCCAGGAATACATCCTGCGGTCCTGGTCGCTGGTGAAACTGGGCACGACCTCGGCGCAGAAAAAGCTGTTTTTCAACCTGCGCAAAGCCAAGGCGCGTATTGGTGCGCTGGAAGAAGGCGACCTGCGTCCCGAGAACGTCAAGCAGATCGCCAATGATCTGGGCGTGACCGAAGAGGAAGTCATCAGCATGAACCGCCGTATGTCTGGTGGTGACGCCTCGCTGAACGCGACCGTCGGGTCCGAAGGCGAAGGCACTATGCAGTGGCAGGATTGGCTTGAGGATGAGGATGCCGACCAGGCTGGCGACTATGAAGCCCGCGACGAGCTGGATGCCCGCCGCGAACTACTGGCGGCTGCTCTGGAAGTCCTGAATGATCGGGAAAAGGACATCCTGACGCAGCGCCGGTTGATGGATCAGCCCGTTACGCTGGAAGATCTGAGCACGCAGTATAATGTCAGCCGTGAGCGTATTCGTCAGATCGAGGTTCGTGCGTTTGAGAAGCTGCAAAAGAAGATGCGCGAACTGGCGCGTGAAAAAGGAATGCTGAGCACCGTCTAAGACGGGCCCAAGCGCAAAAAGCCCGCCTTTGTCGGCGGGCTTTTATTGTTACGCGAAGATAAAATCGCTTTCAGACAGATAGTTGGCGTTTACCCCGCGCAAATAAATGCTGTCGCCATCTTCCAGGTCGATTGTTGTGCGGAAGCGTCCACCCGAGATCGCGTCTTCGATGTCGTCAAAACTGTCGATGCCGTCATAGCCGCTGAGGTCAATTTTATCCTGACCGATCCGGAAGTCCCTGATCGTGTCATCTCCGTCGCCATTCTCAAACACAAACGTGTCTTTGCCGCGACCACCGACCAAATAGTCATCGCCGGCACCTCCATCGATCAGGTCTTTCCCGCGCCCGCCGAAGATCTTGTCGTGCCCTTCGTCGCCGCGCAGAGTATCCATACCAAGGCCACCAAAGATTTTGTCGTTGCCTTCGCCGCCACTTGCAGTGTCCATGCCGCGCCCGCCAAAGATCTTGTCGTGCCCTTCGTCGCCGCGCAAAGTATCCATACCAAGGCCGCCAAAGATTTTGTCGTTGCCTTCGCCGCCACTTGCAGTGTCCATGCCGCGACCAGCAAAAATGGTGTCGTGGCCGGCGCCGCCAAGAGCAACATCCTTGCCGCGTCCGGTACCGATGACGTCATTGCCGCCACCGCCATGCACAAAGTCCTGACCACGGCCGGTAAAGTGGAATTCGTCCGAGTCGTCGCCCAGAATGAAATCTGTATTTTTTTGCCCAAGGATACCGGTCACGGATACCGGCAATAGAACCCCATCCAGAACATGAATGATCCCGTTTGAGGCGGGTAC
Source organism: Ruegeria sp. BI11 (assembly GCF_056538005.1). Classification (NCBI taxonomy): domain Bacteria; kingdom Pseudomonadati; phylum Pseudomonadota; class Alphaproteobacteria; order Rhodobacterales; family Roseobacteraceae; genus Ruegeria; species Ruegeria sp. BI11. The sequence goes on from NZ_JBQFSM010000001.1 coordinate 11,041, forward strand.
GTCGAAGCCGACCAGATTCGGATCGTCGATACCGGGATCCGCATCGCCCAAGCTAGGCGGCGTGGAAAGATTTAGTTCCACTGCACCGCCCTGCAATGTTGTAATGGGCGTACCATCGCCCAGGTCGACGACGTCGTTTTTTGTGAACGAGCCATCAACGACGTGATAGGTCAAGATTTCGGTGAGCAAGGGAATTGGGTCGCCACCGCCCAGAAGGGTCAGGGCTTTCACTATGTAATTAAGCGCTCCGGCTTCGTCCGAGCCTTCAAAACCTAAGGCCTGCGCCAAACCAATGAAGGCTGCATCTTTTGGCGCAAAGACGGTAAGGTCGGCGTTAGGGTCGGCCAACACTCCATCAAGGCCTGCAGCAAGAACGGCCTCGCGAAGGAGGTCGAAATCATGAGCGTTTTGGTCGAACGTTCCTGGGTCCCCGCTTAGTTCCACGACTTTTCCGGTAATCGAAGGCAATTCAGTATTAGCTGGCATATCGGTTCATCTCCCACCCGGTTGCGCGCCTATGGTCTGGGACAATCCTGACTGATCAGAATCCTCCCCCCGGCGATAAGTTGGTTACGGGGAGAGTTGGAAAACGGATCACGAAATTCGGATTTATCAATGGCAAGTCTCGATGTGAGCCGGCTTGACGGCGCCGAATTGCATATAAATCTCAAGCTGTTGAATGGCGGTGTGTACCTAGTTCAATTGTTGATGGAAAACTCGTACGAAATTCTCGCCCATTACCATCCGAACTTGTGTTTCAGTCAAATCTTGCTCCAGCGATGCCGCGGTCAAGGCCACCAATTCCAAGGTATCAAAAGTGATTTCGACCGAGCCGTCGTAGTCCGTACTCGACATTGCGTGGTCCACGCCAACGGTCTCGATGGCTGCCTCGATCATCTTGGCAACACGGTTAGGGGTGATGTCCCCACAGGCAACATTAGCCCAGTATCCCATGCCGATCACACCGCCGCTGGCGGCAATCTCTTGCACCAACTTGCCCGGTTGGTTGCGTTTGACTGTGCAGATCCAGTGCGGGCCACCTTGGCAGGCTAAAGATGTGCCTTTCAGATAAAGGCCTGACATAACGTTGGATGGTTGCTAGAACGTCGGAAAATCGGGCTGTTAGCGTTAACGATTGGATTCGCCCACTAATCAAGCATGTCGGAGGATAAGATGCACAAACCAGTTCAATGGGGCGTTCTGGGCGCTGCCAAATTCGCGCGGCAATTCATGGCACCGGCGATCCATGCAGCCCACGGTGCGCGCCTGGCCGGGTTGGCCACATCTGACCCAGCCAAGGCCGATCCGTTCCGGGCTTTTTGCCCCGATCTGACGGTTTATGACAGCTATGAAGCGTTGCTTGCGGACCCTCAGATCGAAGTAGTCTATATCCCGCTGCCCAATCACCTGCATGTGGAATGGAGCCTGAAGGCGATGGATGGGGGCAAGCATGTGCTGTGCGAAAAGCCGATGGCCATGACCGCAGCCGAGTTCGACTCTCTGATCCGAAAACGGGATGAGACGGACTTGCTGGCGGCCGAGGCCTACATGATTGTCCACCATCCGCAGTGGCAATTGGTGCGAAAGCTGATTGCCGATGGGGCAATCGGCAAATTGGTGCATGTGACGGGCGCCTTCAGTTTCGACAACCGCGCGGATACCGGGAACATTCGCAACCGAGCTGAGACCGGCGGCGGAGGACTGCGCGACATCGGTGTCTATGTGATCGGCGGCGCGCGGTTTGCGACGGGGCAGGAGCCGGTACGCGTGGACTCGGCCATTCGTTGGCAGGACGGGATCGACACTTTCACGGAAATTCGTGCGCAATTTCCGGATTTTACCTATTCCGCCTATGTCTCGATCCGCATGCATCCACATCAAGAGATGGTGTTTCACGGCGAGGGTGGCGTTATCCGCCTGACGGCTCCGTTCAACGCGCGCGTCTTTGGTGAAGCACGCGTGGAATTGCACCGTCCAGGGCTAGAGGTTCAGGTCACGCGCTTTCCCGGGGATGACCACTACAAGCTGCAGGTCGAGGCGTTTTGCCGATCCGTGAGGGAGGGTGTCGAATATCCATGCCCGCTGGAATTCTCGCGCGGCACGCAAGAGATGATCGATCACGTGCTGGAAGGGGCGGTTTCCCTCTGACTTGCCACGTCGCGCCCGGCTCGGCTAATCTGGCGTGCACCTGATCAGGAGGACGCCATGGCAGGCGGTTGGGCGCGCGACGGCGCGGTGAGTGAACAGATCGAAGCATCCATTTCGGACGAACTTGCCCGGATGCAGGCGCAAAAGCAGCCTGTGGGCGAAAGTCTGACCCATTGCGCCGAATGCGAAGAACCGATCCCCGAGAAACGGCGTCTGGCTCTGCCCGGCGTCAAGCTGTGTCTGGATTGCATGCAGGAACGGGACGGGGCCTTCAAAGCACGTTCCGGGATCAACCGGCGCGGGTCCAAAGACAGTCAGTTGAAATAAGCAGGGAAATCAGGGATGCCCGACACCAAGCTTATGCAAAACGGTCTGGTGCTTGGGTTTCTGGCGGCGTTTCTTTGGGGCACCCACAGCGTCATCGTGCGCTATCTGACCAGTGATTTAGGCGGGCTACAGATCGCGGTGACGCGCCTGTTTATCGCCGCATTGGCAATCTATTGCATGCTGCGCGTGATGCGGGTTTCCGTGTCGATCCGCCTGAGCGACTGGAACTTTCGACTGGCGGTTCTGTCGACGGTCGTCAATTACATTCTGTTCCATATCGGGCTGGAATACACCGGAGCGGCCAATGCGATGGTGCTTGAGAACACGGCACCGTTCTTTGTGCTGGTGTTTTTGTACTTTTTCGCCGACACCCCGGTAACACGCACGGATGTTCTGGCCACGGCACTGGCAATTCTGGGCGTTTTTCTAACGGTTTATCAGGATTTCCAAGGGGGCGGAGACCCCTTGTTCGGCGATCTGCTTGAAATCGGTGCGGGCCTCAGCTGGGCGGTGTTTCTGATCTCAAGCAGCCGCGCGATGCGCAATTCCGAGTCGACGGCAGAGCGTTTGAATTTCCTGTTCGGGATATTCCTGTGCGCAGGCGTGCTGTTGCTGCCGCTGGCTGCGTTCTCGCTGCAGGTACCAACGGCCAATGACGTGGTTTTCCTGATCTTGCTTGGGATTCTTCCGACCGCGCTGGCCTATTACTTGTGGTACGAGGCCGCTGCGCGGGTGTCGACGTTGACGGCGACCTTGATGTTCGCGGCCTCGGTCGTGTTCACGTTCATCAACTCGGCGCTGTTTCTCGGGGCCGCAATCACGCCGATTGCAGCCCTCGGGGCGGTGTTGATCGTGGCGGCCGTGTTCTTGACGACCACAAGCCAGAAGTGATCAGTCTTCCATCGCTTCCAATTCGTCGATGAAGCCCGAGATCATCGACAGGCCCTTGTCCCAGAACTTCGGATCGCTGGCGTCCAGCCCGAACGGGGCAAGCAGTTCCTTGTGGTGTTTGGACCCACCGGCACGCAGCATTTCGAAATACTTGTCCTCGAACCCTTCTGACCCGCTTTCGTAAACCGAATAGAGCGCGTTCACCAAACCATCCCCAAACGCGTAAGCGTAGACGTAGAAAGGTGAGTGGACGAAGTGCGGGATATAGGCCCAGAACGTCTCGTACCCATCCATGAATTCGAATGCCGGGCCAAGGCTTTCAGCCTGAACGCTCATCCACAGAGCATTGATGTCGTCGGGGGTCAGCTCACCCTCGCGCCGCGCCGCGTGCATTTTGCATTCGAAGTCATAGAAGGCGATCTGGCGTACCACCGTGTTGATCATGTCCTCGACTTTGCCGGCCAACAGCACCTTGCGCTGTTCGGGCGTTTCCGCCTGATCCAACATCTTGCGGAAGGTCAGCATTTCACCGAACACCGACGCGGTTTCGGCCAGGGTCAGCGGGGTGGACGACAACATCTCACCCTGATCGGCGGCCAGGACCTGGTGGACGCCATGGCCCAATTCATGGGCAAGGGTCATCACGTCGCGCGGTTTGCCTAGATAGTTGAGCATCACGTAAGGGTGCACGTCTGTCACAGTCGGATGCGCAAACGCTCCCGGCGCTTTGCCCGGCTTTACGGCGGCGTCAATCCAGCCTTTCGAGAAGAACGGCGCTGCAATCTCCCCCATGCGCGGATCAAACGCGTTATAGGCATCCATCACCGTTTTCTCGGCCTCGTCCCAGCCGACAATCCGGGTGTCTTCCATTGGCAGGGGTGCGTTGCGGTCCCAGACCTGCATCACGTCCAGACCCAGCCATTTGCGCTTTAGTTCATAATAGCGGTGGCTGAGCTTGGGGTAGGCGGCCACGACGGCCTCGCGCAGCGCTTCGACCACTTCGGGTTCCACGTCGTTCGATAGGTGGCGACCGGTCTGAGCTGTCGGCATGTTGCGCCAACGGTCGACGATTTCCTTTTCCTTAGCCTGCGTATTGTGCACGCGCGCGAAGGTTTTGACGTAGTCCTGAAATACAGCCGCCAGTTCACGCGCTGCAGCTTCACGCTTGGCGCGGTCCTGTTCGGTCAGCAGGTTCAACGTGCCTTCGATGTTCAGTTCTTCGCCATCCACAGTAAAGGTCAGCCCGGCGATGGTTTCGTCAAACAAACGCTCCCATGCATCACCGACGACACCCAGATCGTGCAGGAATTTCTCAAGCTCATCTGACAGTTGATAGGGTTTCATCGCACGGATGCGGCGGAAGACGGGTTCATACCGGGCCAGATCGGCATTCGCGTCAAAATGCGCATTCAGCACGTCATCGTCGATGCGGTTGATTTCCAGTGTGAAGAACACCAGCGGAGTGGTGTAGATTGTGATCTTTTCCTGCATATCCGACAGGAATTTAGCGCGCTCGGCATCCGTGGTCAGCTGGTAATAACGCAGACCGGCAAAGGACATGATGCGGCCCGCGATAGAGTTGATCTTTTCATTGCGTTGCACGCAGGTCAGCAGGCTTTCGGCATCCAGATCAGCCAGCTTGCCTTCGTAGTCGGCTGCAAAGGCCGCGCATTCGCCTTCAAGCCATTCCAGGTCCCGATCCAGTTCCGGTGCTTCTTCCGAACTGTACAGGTCGGTCAGGTCCCATTCCGGCAGGTTGCCAAGATTGCCGGCGCCTCCGGCTGCGTTTGCGTCACGGACGGGAAAGGGAAGGTCGCGCATGGATCACCTCGGAAAATCTGCTTTGGCAAACATCTAGGCGTGGGCGGCCAAGATCACAAGCCGCCTTTGCGTGAGGTTTTCTTTAGCTGGACAGGGCCGCCGGGGTCGGCGCGTCAGATCGGGCGGCCAGAAAATGTGCGGCCAGTTGATCAAAGGCAGGGCCGCGCACATCCGGAGCCTCCATCAGCACCTCATGTTCACCGTCGGGGATTTCAACCAACGTGCCGCTGGGCCAATCTGCCATTCGCGCACGGATCGCTTTGCGGTCAACGATTTGTTCGTGACTACCCAGAAAGGTCAGGGCAGACGTGGCGGGCGCGGTCTGATCCATCAGCCATGCGCATTCGTCCAACGCCTCGCGCAGCCAAATGGTCGAAGGCGCGCCAAGGGCCAGTTCCGGATGCGCCGCCAATTGGTCTTTCATCATCTGATACATCGCCGGATCGCGGGTCAGCATGTTGCCTTCAAAGGGTTGTGAGGCGACATAACTTTCCAGTGACGTGGTCGGAGGCGTCTTTTCCCCCAAACCGATCCGAGGCCCCCAATAGGCCGTTAAGCGGCTGAGCGGTTTCATGATTGGAGTGAAGTAAATGCCCCACATCGGGCCGGTAAAGGCGCAAGCCGCAAAGGCATCTCGCTCCAGCACAGCACGCAGACCAATTGCCCCGCCCATCGAATGGCCGATCACGTACCAGGGTTTGGGCAGATCAAGCTCGGTGGCAAGTTCTAGCGTGGCATGCACGTCCTGTTGATAATCGGTGAATTGCTCAACATGGCCGACGCGCGGGTCGTCCAGAAGGCGATCCGCCAACCCCTGACCGCGCCAGTCGACGGCCAGAAAGGCAAAGCCACGACGAACGAACTCAGCCGCAGCGCCGCCATATTTTTCGATATATTCCGTCCTGCCGGGGAACATCATTACCGTGCCGGTTGCCTCGTCCTCGGGGCGCCAATGACCTACGCGGATACGCGTCTTGTCTGCGGTTCTTACCCAATGGGCCACACCACCGGCAGGGCCGCCGGCCACGTCTTCAAAGAAAGGGGCCGGCGAGAGCTCCATCAGGCCAGTACCGACGCGAGTTTCATGGCAATACCCATGTCACCATCGACGCTCAGCTTGCCCGACATGAACGCACCGGTGGGGTTCAGGTCACCGCTAAGGATCTGCTCAAACGTGTCGGCATCCGCTGACAGGGTAACGTCTGCGTCATCATCGCTGACCCGTGCGCCGTCCGCGTCCAGCACGATAGCGCCCAGATCGGCGATGGCGAACTTGGCCGATGCATCGAAATCGCCGCCGGATAGTTTTTCGTTCAGCGCGGCTGCGGCTTTTTCAAGAATGTCGCTCATAGTGTTCCTCTTATTGTTTATGCGCCGTGAATGGACATCCCCGGTCGCAACGCTACACTGAACATTGTTATGGGCATTGCAAACTACAATCTCAAACGTACCGTCACGGCACTTTTTGTCACGGTCATGTTTTCCACCAGTTCAGTGGCGCAACAGGCGGATTCGCGGGACGAGGCCGTCTTGTTGGCTCAATTGGCGCAATCAACGCCGGAACAAGCGATTGGCATCGACCGCCAACTCAAGGCGTTGTGGTCGCAATCAGGGTCAGCTTCCGCTGATTTGTTGCTGGAACGTGGGCGTGAGGCACTGGATGACGGGGATACTTTGACAGCGATTGAGCATCTGACAGCTCTGACCGATCATGCGCCGGAGTTTGCAGAGGGGTGGAACATGCGCGCCTCGGCGTTTTTCGGCATGGATCGCTTTGGCATGGCCGCTGCGGATCTGGAACATGCGTTGACGCTGAACCCGAATAACTACGAAGCCATCTTCGGGCTGGGCCTGATTTTCGAGATCATTGAACAGCCCGACAAGGCTCTGGACGCCTATGAGCGTGCGCTGGCTATACATCCTCATCATGAAGAAGTAACCAATGCGGTGAATCGACTGAAGCCTCAGGTCGAGGGCTCGGCCCTCTAAAGAACCGGGGCAGGGGGCAAAGGTGAGCGGGTCATCCCGAATCGTGGCCGTACTTGGCCCGACAAACACAGGTAAAACCCATTACGCGATCGAGCGGATGCTGGGGTATCGGACTGGAGTAATCGGTCTGCCGCTGCGTCTGCTGGCGCGTGAGGTTTATGACAAGATCGTCGCCATTCGCGGCCCTTCTGTCGTGGCGCTGGTCACGGGCGAGGAACGGATCGTGCCGCCCCGTGCCCAATATTGGGTCTGCACGGTCGAGGCGATGCCCGAAGGTATGGGCACAGATTTCGTGGCGGTGGATGAAATCCAGCTATGCGCCGATCCAGAACGCGGTCACGTCTTCACCGACCGCCTGCTGCGCGCTCGAGGCACGAACGAAACGCTGTTTCTGGGCTCGGACACCATGCGCGGCTCGATAGCGGCTTTGGTCCCCGAAGCGCAATTTGTCCGGCGCGAGAGGATGTCGCAGCTGGTCTATGCGGGTTCCAAGAAGATCAGCCGTATGCCCGCGCGCAGCGCAATTGTCGGATTCTCGGTTGATAGTGTCTATGCGATTGCCGAGCTTTTGCGACGCCAAAAGGGAGGGGCAGCCGTGGTCATGGGCGCCCTCAGCCCGCGCACACGGAACGCGCAGGTCGATCTGTATCAGAATGGCGAGGTCGACTATCTGGTTGCCACCGACGCCATCGGGATGGGCCTGAACCTGGATGTAAACCACGTAGCATTCTCGTCCCTAAGCAAATTTGACGGACGCAGAATGCGCCCGCTCGCCCCGAACGAACTGGCGCAAATCGCAGGTCGGGCCGGGCGCGGCATGTCGGATGGCACCTTTGGTGTGACCGGTGAGGCGCCTCCACTGGACGACGGCGTGGCGCAGGCGATCATGGACAGCCGCTTTACGCCGATGAAAAAGCTGAATTGGCGGAACGCCGCTCTACGGTTTGGCTCGATCGACGCACTGATCGACTCGCTTGAGGTCAGCCCGAATGACGAACATCTGATCAAAGCGCGGCCCGCAGATGACCTGAATGTGTTGAAATCGCTCTCGCAAGTGACCGAAGTTGCCGCCCGCGCCAGTGACGGCCAATCGATCCGTATGTTGTGGGATGTGTGCCGAATCCCCGACTTTCGCGGTATCAGCCACGCAGAACACGCCAGCCTGCTTGAAGTGATCTATGGGCACCTGCATGAACGCGGTTCGATCCCAGATGATTTCATGGCGCGCCAAATCCGCCGGATCGACAGAACCGACGGAGATATCGATGCTTTGTCTAAAAGGTTGGCATATATTCGCACCTGGACATATGTTGCGCAGCGAAACAGTTGGGTGCGTGACGAATCACATTGGCGTGACGAAACACGCACTGTAGAAGACAGGCTGTCAGACGCATTGCATGATCGTTTGACTCAGAGATTTGTGGACCGGCGCACATCTGTGTTGCTGCGCCGGCTCAAACAGAAGGAGGCCCTTTTGGCCGAAGTAAATGACAAGGGTGAAGTGACCGTCGAAGGCGAATTCGTTGGTCGTCTGGAAGGGTTCCGGTTTATTCCGGACAAAAGCGCGCAAGGAACCGAGGCGAAAGCTTTGAAAACGGCCTCCTTGCAAGCACTTGCGCCGCAATTCCATCTGCGCGCCGATCGCTTCTACAATGCGCCCGATACCGAAATTGATTTTACCGATCAGGGCGGCCTGATGTGGGGCGAATATGCTGTTGGCAAACTGGTTGCTGGCGCAGAGCCCCTCAAGCCGTTGGTCGAGGTTTTTGTGGATGAGGCCGCAGGCCCAGATGTCGAACAAAAAGTGCAGCGCCGCCTGCAGCATTTCATCGACCGCAAGGTTGCAGCGCTGTTCGAACCGCTGCTGAATCTGTCGCGGGACGAAGAACTGTCCGGCCTGGCCAAAGGGTTTGCCTTCCGCATGGTCGAGGCGCTGGGCGTGCTGCCCCGCGCAGGCGTAGCACAAGAAGTTAAGGATCTGGATCAGGACGCCCGTGGCGCGCTGCGCAAGCACGGCATCCGGTTCGGTCAATTCACCATCTTCATGCCGCTGCTGCTGAAACCTGCACCGACACGTCTGCGTCTGGTTTTGTGGGCTCTTGCCAATGGGTTGCAGGAATTCCCCGAAGCGCCGCCTCCGGGTCTGGTTACCGTACCGGTCGCAAAGGACGCGCCCGAAGGGTACGATACCATGTGCGGTTACCGCGATGCGGGCGAGCGGTCCATTCGGATCGACATGTTGGAACGTCTGGCCGACATGCTGCGCGCCGAAGACAGCCGTAGCGGGTTTGAAGCCAAGCCCGATATGCTGTCGATCACCGGGATGACGCTGGATCAGTTCGCCGACCTGATGCAGGGGCTGGGCTACAAAGCCGAGCGTGGCGAACGTGAAAAGGTTAAAGCGGCACCTGCCGAAACACCTGAAACCAACGCGGTAGAGCAACCTCTTACCGAAGAATCCCCGGCATCGGAAGCAGCAAGCGGCGAGGCCGCCACGCCCGCCGAAGCGCCAGCCGATGGCACCGAGGCGGCAGCCGAGGCTCCTGCAGTAGAAGAGCCCGAAGCTGAGGTGTTCTACACCTTCACTTGGGGTCGCCAACGCCAGCAAAACCGTGGTCCACGTCGTGAGCAGCGGCAAGGACAAGGCAAGGGTAAACCGCGCGGTAAGCCCCAAGATGGCCGCGGCAAACCGCAGGGCAAGAAGGGTGGCAAGCCGCAAGGTGCCAAAACCTTCTCGTCCAGACCACCAAAAAAGGAAAAGGCGATCGACCCTGATAACCCATTTGCAGCCGCGCTGATGGGTTTGAAAGACGGTAACTAAACGCCGATGGCCGAGGCCAAGCTGCGGATCGACAAATGGTTGTGGCAGGCGCGGTTCTTCAAGACCCGCAGCCTAGCCGCAAAACAGGTCAGCGGCGGCCATGTCCGGCTGAACGGGAACCGGGTTCTGAAACCGGCGCAGGCTGTGGGGCCCGGTGACGTTCTCACCTTCCCGCAGGGGCGCGTAGTCAGGCTTGTTCGGGTTGAAAAGCTGGGCGAACGCCGCGGCCCTGCATCTGAGGCGCAAACGTTGTATTTCGATATGACGGAAAAAAAGGACATGCCGCCCAGAAACCCTAGTTTCGAGGGAAAAGGTCGTCCAACCAAGAAAGATCGGCGCGCGCTTGATCTTTCTAGCACCCCTAAGGGCTGATCCGCCCTTGAAGACGGTATAATACTGGATTAGCTAGACGCCCAAACCGCAAATGGGAATCCCACAATGACCTATGTTGTCACCGAAAACTGCATTGCCTGCAAATACACCGACTGCGTCGAAGTGTGCCCGGTGGACTGTTTCTACGAAGGTGAGAACACGTTGGTCATTCACCCCGATGAATGCATCGACTGCGGTGTGTGCGAGCCCGAGTGCCCCGCCGATGCCATCCGCCCCGATACTGAGCCAGGGATGGATCAGTGGGTCGAGTTTAACCGGAAATACTCGGAACAGTGGCCGGTCATCGTAACCAAGAAAGATCCGCTACCCGAGGCCGAAGAGCGCGACGGTGAAGAAGGCAAGATGGAGAAGTATTTCTCGGAAGCTCCCGGTGAGGGTGGCTGAGCGATTCGCTCTCTGAACTTGTTGGTTCAGGTGTAAAAACAGATTGCAACGCTTTGAAATTTATAAGGTTTCTCGACCGCTTTTGGCCGTGGCCTTTCAGGCGTCTTAATTTTGTGATATAATCGTAAGCTGAATGATGAATGAGATGGGGATGTGCTCCGTAAGTATGATTGCTTTGGAGTTCTGATTTTATGCCAAACAAGTCGCCTGACGGGGCCAGGAAAGGCTCCGGCTAGGGTGTTTTGTTGTCCGTATCTCGCTCTTTAACCAAGGATGAACCTGTATGTCTAAGTCGAAAAAGCTTGAGTTCCGCCCGAATGACTACGTTGTCTACCCTGCGCATGGCGTGGGTCAGATCATCTCGATCGAAGAGCAGGAAGTCGCGGGATATTCGCTTGAGCTGTTCGTCATCTCCTTTGAAAAAGACAAGATGACCCTGCGGGTGCCGACCAACAAGGTCACCGAGTCCGGCCTGCGGTCGCTCAGCTCACCTGATGTCATCAGCCAGGCGATGAAGACGCTGAAGGGCAAGGCCAAGGTGAAACGCGCCATGTGGTCGCGCCGGGCACAGGAATATGAACAAAAGATCAACTCGGGCGATCTGATCTCAATCGCTGAGGTGGTTCGCGATCTTCACCGCACCGACGATCAGCGCGAGCAGAGCTATTCCGAGCGTCAGCTGTATGAAGCCGCGCTTGAGCGCCTGACCCGCGAAGTGGCCGCCGTGTCTGGTGCCGGTGAAGTTTCGGCTGCCAAGCAGGTGGATGAGGTTCTGACCTCGCGCGCGGCCTGATCGCTGCCAAATTCGATTAACGGGCCGCTCCTGAAGGGGGCGGCCTTTTTCGTGTCTGGTCTTGGTGAAATCCGCATTTGCCGCTAATTTTCCATTAGTCAGAGGCGGATACATGGCCAAGATAAAGCAAACCGTAAAGTTTCTGTATATCGCACATGACCCGGTTTCGGTCTGGTTCCGCTATTGTTTGATCCTGTTTGATGCCGCGTCGATCGTGTTTTTCGTATCCACGGCGAATGTGCCTCATGGGCCGGGGATCACGCTGGCGAGCCTGTTCATCGGTTTTCTGATCTTGCTGGATTTCCTGGCTCGGCTCTGGATCGCGAAGGACCGCTGGAAGCTGCTGCGCAAGATTTACACGCTGGCCGATATCGTTGTGATCGCCTCGCTGTTGCTTGACCCGTTTTTGCCGGGAAATCTGGCCTTCGTACGGATATTGCGCGCCTTGCGCCTTATCCATTCCTATCACCTGCTGCGGGATTTGCGACGTGACAGTCAATTTTTCCGAACGCATGAAGATGCGGTTATCGCGGCGATCAATCTGCTTGTGTTCGTTTTCGCGACCTCGACGGCGGTTCTGGTGTTTTTTATTCCCGACAGCAGCCCGCACGCTTATATCGACGCGCTTTATTTCACCATGGCGACGCTGACCACGACTGGGTTTGGCGACATCACTCTGGCAACACCGGCGGGTAAGTTGTTCTCGGTATTCATTATGATTGTGGGTGTCGCGTTGTTCGTCCGTTTGGCGCAGGCGATCTTCATGCCCCAGAAAGTGCGCCACAAATGCCCCAGCTGCGGTCTGTACCGGCATGATCCAGATGCGGTGCATTGCAAGCATTGCGGTGAAACGCTGAGGATCGAAACCGGCGGCACGGCTTAAAGCGCGGCTGCGGCTGCGGTTAGGAATGCCAACTCTGCCAGTTGCTGCGAAGCGCCTAAAATATCGCCGGTCTGACCACCAATTTTGGCTTTAGCAATCCCGGCGAGCGCGGTTACAGCTAACGCGGCCGCGAGAAGAGGGGGGAAGGCCGCACCACCGATCAAAAGCACCGCTCCGAAGACAGCCAGCCCGATACCCGCCAAAACCGTTGCAACCCGCGGCCCTCCGACCGAGTGGCTCAGCCCGCTTTTGCGCGCGTTGGGGAGGGCATTCATCAGAAACGGCATGAACGCGCGGGACAGAATGCAGGTGGCGAGGATCGCACCATAGGCCCCGGCCATCAGCAAGGTTGCGATCAAAGCGACGCGCATCAGCTGCGTAAAAATCAGCGCCAGCACACCGTAGGTGCCGATATGGCTGTCCTTCATGATTTCCAAGCGGCGTTCGGGGGTGAAACCGCCCCAGAACCCATCCACGGTATCGGCCAGACCATCTTCGTGCATCGCGCCGGTGGCAACAACCAGGACCGCGACCAGAATGACGGCACTGGCCGCTGCGGGCAGGTTCAGCGCCATTGCGGCCCAGCCTGCCGCGCAGGCCAATAGACCAACAATCAGACCAACGACGGGGAATGCCCATGCGGCATCGGCCTGACGGGTAAAGGTTGTTTTCGGCAGGCGCGGCAGCGGCAGGCGGGTCAGCAGGACCAATGCCAGTGGTATATCCCACACGGAAAACAGCTTGGTGTCGTTTTTGTGCACTCCCGCGCCTTTCAGGGTCTTGTTGGATTGGACGCTTCGGTTAAACACGCAGGACCACTCTGATGCAACGAGGCTTTGGATGCTGCCCGAACTTAATGACCTGAAAACACTCCGCGATGCCCTGAGCCAGGCATCGGGTCCGGATGATGCCGCGCTGAAAGGCGCGGTTGACCGCAATGGACAGCTGACCAAACCACCCGGAGCGTTGGGTCGGCTTGAAGATCTCGCGATCTGGTATGCCGGTTGGCGTGGGGATGCGCGCCCGGAAATCTCAGCACCGCAGGTTATTGTGTTCGCGGGAAACCATGGGGTGACGGCGCAGGGTGTGTCGGCCTTTCCGCCCGATGTGACCGTGCAGATGGTCATGAATTTTGAACATGGTGGTGCGGCGATCAACCAATTGGCCAAGGCCGCAGGGGCCACGATGGATGTGCATGCCTTGGAACTGGACCGGCCAACGGCGGATTTTACCGCAGGCCCGGCCATGACCGAAGATGATCTGTTGCAGGCCTTGCGCACCGGCTGGACAGCTGTCGACCCCAAGGCCGACCTGTTGGTGGTCGGAGAGATGGGGATCGGCAACACCACCCCGGCCGCCGCAGTTGCGTGTGCTCTGTTCGGCGGGGACGCCTCGGACTGGACCGGGCGCGGCACTGGTGTGGACGATGCGGGGCTGGCGAACAAAACCCGCGTGGTGGCTGAGGGCGTGGCTCTGCATGCGAACTCGGGTGACGGGTTGGAAATTCTGCGCCGTTTGGGTGGGCGAGAGATCGCAGCCATGGCGGGTGCCATCGCGGCGGCCCGCGTCCTGCGCATTCCGGTCATTCTGGATGGCTTCATCTGCTCTGCGGCGGCGGCCTGTTTGGCCGATGTATCTGCCGGAGCGTTGGATCACACTGTAGCGGGCCATCAAAGCGCCGAGGGCGCGCACGGAGCAGTATTGGACAAACTGGGCAAACAGCCACTGTTGAACCTTGGGCTGCGCCTGGGCGAGGGGTCGGGCGGCGCGCTGGCGATCAATATCCTCAAAAGTGCGGTTGCCTGCCATTCAGGCATGGCAACCTTTGCTGAAGCCGGAGTGTCTGGCGGCTGATCCTTAAGGCCTGATCCGACAGTCAGGATCAGGCCGATTTCTGAGCGTGTTTTTCAGCCAGTTCCAGAAGTTCGGTTTCCAGTTCTTTTTCGAACTGCTGGGCGCGCTCGATATATTTCTTGTTTTCCGCCGTGGGCATGCCGGGTATCCAAAGCTCGGCTAGATCCCGGATCGAGGCGCGGTCGTGGTGGTAAAAGGTCTGCTCGGCTTGTGCGGCCTCATATTCGCTGAGACCGATATTTTCGAGTACATAGCGCCCGGCACGCAGTGAACTGTCAAACATCTCGCGCACGATATCGTTCGCGCCGGCCTGATACAGTTCGTACACATGAGTGCGGTCATGGGCGCGGGCGATGATGTGCAGGTCCGGGCGCTGACGTCGGGCAAAGCTGACCAAACGGGTCACGGTTTTGCGATCGTCCATTGCAGCAACTAGAACGGCGGCTTTCTCAAGCCCAGCTGCGCGCAGCAGTTCTGGCCGCGTCGGATCACCCAGGAAGCCTTTCACGCCAAAGCGACGCATCAGCTGGATGGTTTCGATATCATGATCCAGGACGATGGTCTTGAACCCGCTGGCGCGCACCAACCGGTTGACGATTTGACCAAAACGCCCAATGCCTGCGATGATCACGGGGCCTTTCTCGTCGATCTCGTCAGGTTCGACCTGCGGGGCGTTGTCCCTGATCCGGCGGGACAAAAGATCGTAGATGATGAACAGCAAGGGGGTGATCAGCATCGTCAGGGCGATGATCATTAGCAGTTTTTGCGACAGGTCAGGTGGGATGACATTCTGCTGCGTGGAAAAGGCCAGCAGGACAAATCCAAATTCACCCGCCTGTGCGAGACCAAGCGTGAATAGCCAGTGGTCGCGGCCGCGCAGTTTGAATGCGCGCCCGACCAAATATAGGATGGTTCCCTTGGTTAGAATGACAAGAAGCGCCAGTCCGATCAGCTCAAGCGGGTCATTGAAGAAATAGGCGACGTCGATTCCGGCACCGACGGTGATGAAGAACAGACCCAGGAACAGCCCCTTGAACGGCTCGAGGTCGCTTTCCATCTCGTGCCGGAATTCCGAGCTGGCCAGAACAACTCCCGCCAGAAACGCACCCAAAGCAGGAGACAAGCCAACGAGAGTCATCAGGAAGGAAATCCCGACGACGATCATCAGAGCCAGCGCGGTGTACATTTCACGCAGGCGGGTGGCATGGATAAACCGGAACAGGGGGCGTGTCAGGTAGACGCCTGCAAGGATCACAAAGGCGATGGCACCAAGGGTGACCAACGTTACAGCCCAACCGGGCAGGCCCTCGACCAGAGACAGACTGTGGTGGGCGGAATCGTGTAGGTCTTTAACCCCGCGGTCAATTGATCCATCGCTTTCGATATGAGGCATAGCGGGCAGTGCCAATAGCGGTAGCAGGGCCAAAATGGGGATCACCGCGATGTCCTGCGTCAGCAGCACGGAAAACGTGGCGCGCCCTCCGTTCGTCTGCATCAGCCCTTTTTCCGATAGCGTTTGCAGCACAATCGCGGTCGAAGACAGAGACAAAGTCAGACCAACGGCTAACGCTACAGACCATGGGTGGTTTGCATAAATGGCCACAGCCGCGATGGCGGCGGTCGACAGACCGACCTGCAGGCCGCCCAGCCCCAAAAGCCTGTCCCGCATATCCCACAATGCGCGCGGTTCCAGTTCCAACCCGATCAGGAACAGCATCATGACCACGCCGAACTCGGCCACATGCTGCAGGCTTTCAGTTTCGGCACCGACCAGACCAAAAATAGGGCCGATTACGATGCCGGCTGCCAGATATCCCAGTACGGACCCCAATCCCAGACGGGCCGATAACGGCACAGCGATCACGGCAGCTGCCAGATAGATCGAAGCCTGGTAGAGGAAATCGTCCATGTTGGTCCTTTCGGTCGGGTCAGGTGGGCAATGGGGCGTCGCGTTTAAGCTGGTCCATCACGATCTGGCTTTGGACCCGTGCTACGGCAGGATGCGGCAGTATGACTTGGTGAAGCAAGCGGTTGAGAGCGGCCAGATCGTCGCAATAGACGTGAAGCAGGTAATCTGCCTCTCCGGTCATCGTCCAGGCGCTGGTGATCTCAGGCCGCGTATCCACCATGCGGGCGAAGCTTTGGGATTGCTCGGGGCCGTGGGTTCCCAGATGCACCTGAACAAATCCCTGAACATGCAGCCCGAGTTTCAGCGGATCCAATCGCGCGGCATATCCGGTAATGTACCCTTCGGCTTCTAGCCGTTGTCGCCGTCGACCGGCCTGGCTGGGCGACAGGTTGAGCATTTCGCCCAATTGATGCGCAGTCAAATGGGCATCCACCTGCAAAGCGGATAACAGGCGCATATCGGTGGAATCCAGCATATGCGGGAATTCTCCAGAAATTGGCAAAACCATGCGGGATTTGCGTGTTCACACCTAGTTTACACGAAAACTATGCGCAGAAACAGCGTCAGTTAAGGCATATTTTGGAATCAGCAAAGAAATTCCTGCTTTAAGGAGACGCGTCATGGGTCCTTTCCCTCATAATGCCCCGAAATCCGTCATCAGCAAAGAAAACCCGGTCGGTACAGACGGGTTTGAGTTTGTAGAGTTTGCCCACCCCGACCCGCAGGAATTGCGAGATCTGTTCGCCAGGATGGGTTACGAAAAAGTCGGCTACCATAAAGACAAGCCATTGATTGAACTATGGCAGCAAGGCGATGTGACTTACTTCCTCAACGCTGACCCTGAAAGTTTTGCTGCCCGCTTTGTTGAGGAGCATGGTCCCTGTGCCTCGGCGATGGGCTGGCGTGTCGTGAATGCGCAGAAAGCTTACGAACATGCGGTAGCCAAAGGTGCAGAGCCCTATGACGCGGCAGACAAGGTAATGGATGTTCCGGCGATCAAAGGGATCGGTGGTTCGTTGATTTATTTCATCGACCAATACCACGACACCTCGCCCTATAACCAGGAGTTCACCTGGACCGCGCAGTCCAAGCCGAGTGGCGACGGGTTCTATTACCTCGATCACCTGACGCACAATGTTTATCGCGGGAATATGGAAAAGTGGTTCAAGTTCTACGAAAGCCTGTTCAACTTCCGCGAAATCCGGTTTTTCGACATTCAGGGTAAATTCACCGGCCTTTACAGTCGGGCATTGACCTCGCCCTGTGGACGTATCCGTATTCCGATCAACGAAGATCGGGGCGAAACCGGACAGATCGTTTCTTACTTGAACAAGTATAAAGGTGAGGGGATTCAGCATATCGCGGTGGGCAGCGAAGATATCTACGCCTCGACCGATGCGATTGCCGAGAAGGGTTTGAAGTTCATGCCCGGCCCGAACAAGGCCTATTACGAGATGTCCAAGGACCGGGTCTCCGACCATGACGAGCCGCTGGACCGCATGATGAAACACGGCGTCCTGATCGACGGCGAAGGTGTGTTGGATGGTGGTGAAACCAGAATCCTGCTGCAAATCTTCTCGAAAACTGTGATTGGCCCGATCTTTTTCGAATTTATTCAGCGCAAAGGTGATGATGGATTTGGGGAAGGGAACTTTCAGGCCCTGTTCGAATCTATCGAACGGGAGCAGATTGAAAGCGGTGAAATTACAGCGGCTTGAAGCTGAAGGCTAATGCAGCTAAAGCGGGCGTTCGCGCCCGCTTTAGCTGCGCGGCATCTTCAACGTAAGGTTTCGGCCTTTTTTCTGATAACGCAGTTCGCTGTCGCCAATCGCGACGACCTTTCCTCCGTCCAGCCTGTCGCCAACCTTCAGTTTTTTGTAGCGGCCGCTAGGCAAGCGTACCAAGGCGCGGCGGTTGGCAGGTGTACCATAGACCCCGATCAGGTTCAGCTTGCGTAAGTTCAACGCGTTGTCGATTGTCGCCTGCCGTGCGACCGAGGCCGCTGACGGGATTTTGGGAGCCACTGTTCTGGGCTGGAATGACCCGGCTTCGACTTGGCCAACAGCTGCGGTTGAGCCCAAATTGGCCGTTTGTTGTGTACCAGCAGATGGTGCAAGACCCGCAGGGCGGGTTTTCGGGCGCGGTACACGCACAACCGCCAGCGCAGTGGGGGTATAGTCAATCTGCGGTTGCTGTTGCAGCGAAGCAGGACGCTGTTTGGGACGCCGTCCCGCCAGCTCCTCGCGCGTACGTCCACCCAGTTGCTGACGTTCGAATTGTTCGATCAGATCGTCAGGGCGGGGCTTTGGACGCAGTCCGGCCAGTCTGTCCGGGGTCTCCTCAAGGGTAGGTTCCTCTTCGAAACGTACAGGAGGTTCAGGAGGGGTTTTCGACGGACGCCCGAGATAGACAACAACACCTTCCGGGTTCAATGTTCCCTCGACGCTGGGCGTAACCAGGCCACGTTCATCAAGCTCGAACTGTGTTCCATCAACACTGGGCAGTGCGATTTGCTCAATGGGTGTGTCGGTGGCAAAGCTTTGCATCGGGGGCAGAGCGACCGCGTCGGTCGAAAGCTTGGAGTTGTCGATAGATGCAAGATACAGCTCATCCAACGGTGGCAAAGCCGGTGGCATCAATGGATCGGGTGCGACAACCTCTATGCCCGGTTGGACTGAAATGTCCTCCGGTTCGGGGTCGCGGGTAACCTCGTCTACTTCAGTCGGCGCCACATTCAGCGCTTCGAGAATTGCAGTGTCTGTTGGTGACAGATCGGGCTGGGATTCTTCGGACTGGGTGGGTGGTTCCTGCTCAGGTGCTTCAACGTTCGGATCCAGCTCAGCAGTTTCAGTGGGTGGTGTTTCTGCTTCTGTTTGGGGCCCCGTTGGGGCGCTCGTCTGCGGAGTATCTGCTGGTCGTGTATTTTCAATCTGCGCCGTGTCTGGCGCGGAATCTTGCGTGTCGTCTGATCCGATTAGTGCCCAGACCCCCAAGACCGCTGCAATCCCCAGCGCGGCCGCGGCTGGTGCTGCATACCGATTTGCCAATAACTGGGTGGGTATTTTGTTGGTTGCAGGTGCAGTCGGAGCGGATCGGAACACATCCGGGGCCGCTTCTGCGGCGATGGGATGCACATTCGGTGCCGCAGCCTCTGTGTCAGCCGCGCCCTTGACTTCGGTCGCAGAGTCCGAAGGCGCAAACAACGGCTCCGATGGAAAGGTTTTTGGGCCCGTATCCGTAGTGAATTGAACCGGTAAGAATCCGTGCGCGGTAGCAAAGTCGCGCGCCTCGTCCATCGTCTGCCGCGTCACGGCTGCGGCATAGATAGTCGAACCTACCGCCGCAGTATCAAAGACCAGATCTTCGACCGCATAGGGTGTAGCCTCGGCCAGCTTTTGCTTTACGTCGTTTTCCTGGGTCTGATCGTCCGTTTCCACCGACAGAAATCGTACCTGATCGACTGGGATTACGACTTTGCATCGCAGATTGTTTTCCAGCGCAAAGGCATTTTCCTGCAAGGAAAGTAATTGCGCGTTCAGGTCCGGCGCATCCAACGCAACCTCACCAATGCAGAACCAATCGCCATCGGATTGGTGGTGCACAGATATTCCGGTTGCAGAAAAAGACAGCGCAAAGGCGGGTTTCATATTCCCGAGGAACCATAATTGTCAGCATCGATGCAAACGACTTTTCGTCCGCAGGCTGACATTAAAGCAGGATCTCGCCGAGGGAAAGAAAAAGCCAGAACTTCCCCTTGTTTGACAAACCCAGTCGGCCCCATCTTGGTAGAGAAGAAATTGGAGGGAAGACCTTGAAGAAAATCGCTTTTCTGGCCGCGATGCTGGCCGTAACGGCCGCCGGTTTGGCACATGCGGAAGAACGTCGCATCACCGTGGATGCAACTGGCACCGTGCAGGCTACCCCGGATATGGCAACCATCACTTTGGGTGTCACCAATGAAGATCCGCAGGCATCAAATGCGATGCAGGCGACATCCGACGCGGTGGCTCAGATTCTGAAACGGCTTGAGGACATGGGCGTCGAATCCCGCGATGTTCAGACCCGTGATCTATCGCTGTCGCCGGTTTGGTCTGGGCGGAACAATCAAAATGGCGAGCGACCCGAGATTTCCGGTTTTGTCGCCTCGAACAACGTTCAGGTCCGCGTCCGTGATCTGACGCAGCTAGGAACGATCATGGATGCGGTTATTCAGGACGGAGCTAACAATTTTGGTGGGCTGAGCTTTGGTGTGCAGGACCCATCGCCGCTGCAGGCGCAGGCGCGGGCTGAGGCCGTTGCGGAAGCGACTGCAAAAGCGGAACAGTTGGCACAGGCGGCTAATGTGACGCTGGGCCCGGTTCAGCACATCAGCGAGCAGGTCCGAGGCCTTAGCCCTGCGCCGCAGATGCGCGCGATGGCGATGGCTGAAGGGGGCGGCGTACCGGTCGCGGGGGGTGAGATTTCAGTTTCCGTCAACGTGTCTATGGAATTCGGGATGACCGAGTGAACCTTTGTTTTGACTGCGGGCCTTCAGTGATTGCCGCTGCTGGCCCGTTTGGTCGAAATTGTCTGGCGACAGCCATTCTTCAAACGCGGTCTTAATCCGCGGCCATTCACTGTCGAGGATCGAATACCAGGCCGTATCTCGGTTCCGTCCCTTATAATGGGTGGCCTGCCGAAAGATGCCCTCGAAGGTAAAACCCAGACGTTCGGCCGCGCGGCATGATGCGGCGTTCAGGGCGTCGCATTTCCATTCATAACGGCGATAGCCCAGTTCGTCGAAGACGCGACGCATCATCAGGTACATTGTCTCGGTCGATTGCGGACTGCGTTGCAGTAGCGGTGAAAAGTGGATGTGGCCGACCTCAATCACACCCGCCGCTGGTTCAATCCGCAGGAATGAGGCCATGCCGACCGGCGTTTCATTTTCGTCCAGCACAGTGTGGAACATTGGATCGGCGTCCATACAGGTCGCGCGGGTCCAGTCCTCGAATTCCTGTTCACTGTCGAACGGTCCATAGGGCAGGTAGGTCCAGTTGTGGCCATCGGTATCGTTAGCAAACGCCCGGTACAGTCCAGGCGAATGTCGATTCACGTCCAGCGGCACGACGGAGCAATATTGGCCCTCCATCGGCGTATAGGGCGGTGTGGGGCGAGGGAATTCGCCCGATACCGGCAGACCGATGGGTTGCCCCAGATCGTTGGTGTCGTGCCCGCTCATGACTCAGGCCGTGGCCTTGGCAAGCGCCTGATTCAGATCGGCGATCAGATCGTCTGCGTCTTCGATGCCGATGGACACGCGGACAACGCCGGGGCCTGCGCCTGCGGCCTCTTGTTGTTCGGGCGTCAGCTGACGGTGGGTGGTCGAGGCTGAGTGAATGATCAGCGACCGGGCATCGCCCAGATTGGCAACATGGCTGAAAATCTCAAGTGAGTTCACCAGTTTGACACAGGCGTCATAGCCACCCTTGACCGCAAAGGTGAACAGCGCACCGGCACCCTTCTTATAGTGTGCCTTCACCCGGTCATAATATGGCGAGGAAGGCAGGCCCGCGTAGGTCACATAATCCACTCGATCGTCAGCTTCGAGCCAGGCGGCGATCTTCTGAGCGTTCTCCACGTGGCGCTCCATCCGCAAGGACAGGGTCTCGACCCCCATCAGTGTGTAGTGTGCTGCTTGCGGGTTCATGGTCATGCCCAGATCGCGCAGACCAATCGCAATACCGTGGAAGGTAAAGGCCAGCGGGCCAAAGGTCTCATGGAATTTCAGGCCGTGATAAGCTTGTTCTGGCTGGCTGAGCGAGGGGAACTTGTCATTTGCCGACCAGTCGAACTTGCCCGAATCCACGATGCAGCCACCGGTGACCGTGCCGTTGCCAGTCAGGTATTTGGTGGTTGAATGCACGACCAGCGTCGCACCGTGTTCGATGGGGCGGCACAGGTACGGCGTGGCCGATGTGTTGTCGACAATCAGTGGAATGCCGGACGCATCCGCGATATCTGCCAGAGCCCGAATGTCGGTCACATAGCCGCCCGGGTTGGCGACGGATTCGCAAAAGATCGCGCGAGTGTTCTCGTCGATGGCGTTTTTCACCGCGTCCAGATCATCGGTGTCGACGAAATTGGCCGACCAGCCAAACCGCTTGATGCTCTGGCTGAACTGCGTGACCGTACCGCCATAAAGGCGCGTCGAGGACACCACGTTGCAGCCTGGTGCCATCAGTGGGAACAGTGCCATGATTTGCGCCGCGTGCCCCGAAGAACAGCAGACCGCACCAACACCACCTTCTAATGTTGCAATACGTTCCTGCAGCACGGCCACGGTTGGGTTGGTCAGGCGGGAATAGATGAAACCAACCTCTTGCAGGTTGAACAGGGCGGCTGCGTGATCCGCGTCGCGGAATACATAAGCCGTTGTTTGATAGATCGGAGTCTGGCGCGCGCCCGTTGCCGGATCGGGCCGTGCGCCCGCGTGAATCTGAAGTGTGTCAAAACCGTAGGTAGGGCCGTCAGACATCGTTAAAATCTCCTGTTGGAATGTGTGTTGCTGAATCTCTAGGCGATTGAGGGCGCGCGCACAACAATCCTGTCAGCGCATCCACAGGCCCTTGTTCTTGATCGTATTGCGAATGACCTGTTCGCGCTGGGGCATGTTTTCACGGTCGAACAGGTCTCGGATCTTGTGCCCCTTTCGTTGCAGGACCAGCTTTTTGATCGGGTCATACCCTTTGAGCACTTTTTTGACACGGTTGGGGGCCACGACGGTTTCTAGGACCTCTATCACGTGGTCGCTTTCGCGCGCATAGAGCAAGGGGAACAGGCGATAGTGGCAGCTGACCGATCCATCCAGCAGGCCTGGGGGCAAGGTTTCACGTCCGCCGCCAAATGAGTGAACTACCAAGGGCAAGGCGGCCTGATCCAGCCAGGGATCAAGGTTCTGCCCAGCCAGTTCGGGAATGTTTCCATCCCGGATCGTGCGCGCGTAATCCAGAAAGCGTTCGCCGAATTGGCGCGGGCACGAATAATAGAAATAGCCGGCGTTGAAGTACAAATACCGCCGCCAGTAACCTACCGGCTTGCTGGTATCCAATGAGCTTTCGAAGTCCAGTTCGAACCGACGATAGAGTGCGCTCCAGATACCATCGAAGCCCGGACCATACAGGGTGGGTTTAGGCCAGGTTCCTTCGACTTTTTGTGACGCGCTGGGTCGATCAAAATCAAAAGGGACCGAGGTCAGATCACCGGTGATCAGTGTATCGCTGTCAAAGAACACGAAAGGCTCGCCTTCGGGCAGGGCCAGTAGCGCCTCAATCTTGTTGCCGTGGGGATAGCTGTTGCCGAAGACACGGTTGTCGAAGGGCAGAATCTCAGCATCCAGTTGTCGCAGCGCCTTCAGAACGTCCTCGTTCCGGATGCTCGGGTCCTGCGGCCAGCGCGGGCCGGGCTGCGGAACAGCCACAAACAGCCGACCTGCAAAATTCGGTGAGCTATGGCGTAGCGAGGCAGCAAACAGCAGTGCCTCATACTGCAGCCGGTTGTTTTGCCCGACGATGACGATGTTGAACTTCGGGGGGGTGGCCTGCATCGGGTGACTTTCGGGTATCTGGCCGTTGGCCGGCGCTGCTCGGGTTGTGTTTGACCTACATTACGCAGCTGAGTCCGTCAAAACCAGATGCCGGAAAACTCGGAAATTGAGGTCGTGATTTGCCCCGTACAATCTTCAGTCGGGTAGAACCGGGGCGCCAATTGCCCGTAAAACAGACAGGTTCATCAGAAAAATGAGCAGAATCTGCCCGTTTTTCGAGTTTTTGATGATTTTATAAATTTTACCAATTGATAAAAAATCAGATTATGGCAAGCTGAGATCATAACGAACATATCTACAGGGAGTAGAGCGATGGCACAGGGCCAGATTGCCTCCGGCATTGTCTCCGGGCGGCTTTCCAGCGATGAGCTGACATCGAATTTCACGGACTTACATCCACCATTGGCCGCGCACGAGGCTGCCGTGGCTGCAGATCGGTGCTATTTCTGTTACGACGCGCCATGTGTGACGGCCTGTCCAACGGATATCGATATTCCGTTGTTCATGCGCCAGATTCAGGCCGGACAGCCCGAGGCGGCGGGTGAGACCATTCTGGCGCAGAATATTCTGGGCGGCATGTGTGCCCGCGTCTGCCCGACCGAGACCTTGTGCGAGGAGGCCTGTGTGCGCGAAACGGCCGAAGGGGCTCCGGTCGAGATCGGTCGCTTGCAGCGCTATGCGACAGACAGTGTGATGACTGCAGGGGATCATCCGTTTGAACGAGCTGCGTTAACAGGCAAGACTGTGGCAGTTGTCGGGGCGGGGCCAGCTGGTTTGGCCTGCGCGCACCGTCTGGCGATGCTGGGGCATGACGTGGTGATCCACGAAGGCAAGCCCAAGCCTGGCGGCCTGAATGAATATGGCATCGCTGCCTATAAAACGACCAATGACTTTGCACAGGCCGAGGTTGATTGGCTGTTGCAGATCGGCGGTATCACGATCGAGACCGGCTCGGTTTTGGGTGAGGGCATCTCGCTAGATGGTCTGGTTGAGAACTACGATGCCGTCTTTTTGTCCATCGGTCTGGCCGGAGTGAATGCGTTGCGTGCGCAAGGGGCTGATCTGGACGGGGTGCGTTTTGCCGTCGATTTCATCTCGGATGTGCGTCAGGCCTCGGACCTGGCTCATCTGCCGGTGGGGCGCAATGTGGTGGTGATCGGTGGCGGTATGACTGCCGTGGATGCGGCGGTGAAATCAAAGCTGCTGGGGGCCGAGCATGTCACCATCGCCTATAGGCGTGGTCGTGATGCGATGGGCGCTAGCCGGTATGAACAGGATCTGGCCTCATCCCACGGCGTCAAGATCATGACCAACGTGCAGCCCGTTGCCGTGCATGGAAACGGGGCAGCGGCCGAGATCGAATTGGAGTATACTTCCAGCCACGATGGTCAGCTCTCTGGTACCGGCGAGGTGATCCGCGTGCCTGCGGATCAGGTCCTTAAGGCGATTGGCCAGAAGTTGGACGGTGCGCCCGAGAGCTTGACGCTGGATGGCAACAAGATCGCCGTGAACGAGACCGGGCGCACCTCGATGGCCGGGGTCTGGGCTGGTGGCGATTGCGCGGCCGGTGGAGAAGACCTAACCGTGACCGCCGTGGCCGAGGGCCGCGATGCCGCGATGGATATCCACGCAAGTCTGACCGCGTGAAACTTACAAAACAAAGATGCTGATCAGCATCAGGGAGGCCGGATAAATGGCTGATTTAAAGACAAACTTTCTGGGAATAGAAAGCCCGAATCCATACTGGCTGGCCTCGGCGCCGCCGACCGATAAGGAATATAACGTCCGCCGTGCATTCGAAGCCGGATGGGGCGGCGTTGTGTGGAAAACGCTGGGAGCAGAAGGGCCACCGGTCGTGAATGTGAACGGGCCACGCTATGGCGCGATCTATGGTGCGGATCGGCGGTTGCTGGGTCTGAACAACATCGAACTCATTACCGACCGTCCGCTAGAGGTGAATCTTGAGGAAATGGCGCGGGTCAAAGCCGATTACCCGGATCGCGCGCTGATCGCCTCGATCATGGTACCGTGTGAAGAAGCGGCGTGGAAAGCCATCCTGCCGCGTGTGGCCGAGACTGGTGCGGACGGGATCGAGTTGAACTTCGGCTGCCCCCACGGGATGAGCGAGCGCGGAATGGGCTCGGCCGTGGGGCAGGTGCCGGAATATATCGAGATGGTGACTCGCTGGTGTAAGCAATACTATGACCGCCCGGTTATCGTGAAGCTGACGCCGAACATCACAGACATTCGCAAGCCAGCCGAGGCAGCCAGAAATGGCGGTGCGGACGCGGTATCGCTAATCAACACGATCAACTCGATCACCAGCGTCAATCTGGACACTTTCAGCCCAGAACCCTCGATTGATGGCAAGGGCAGCCATGGTGGCTATTGCGGCCCGGCGGTGAAGCCGATTGCGTTGTCGATGGTGTCCGAGATTGCCCGCGCACAAGCTACGCATGGCCTGCCGATTTCCGGCATCGGCGGCGTGACCACGTGGCGCGACGCAGCCGAATTCATGGCATTGGGATGTGGCACTGTACAGGTCTGTACCGCCGCAATGACCTATGGGTTCAAGATCATCGACGAACTGACCGCTGGCCTGTCCAAGTGGATGGATGAAAAAGGCTATACGGATGTCTCGCAAGTCGTCGGTCTTGCGGTGCCGAATGTTACCGACTGGCAATATTTAAACCTGAATTACGTGGCCAAGGCCAAGATTGATCAGGACCAGTGCATCAAATGCGGTCGCTGCTATGCGGCGTGTGAAGACACCAGCCATCAAGCGATTTCAATGTCTGAGGATCGGGTGTTCGAGGTCATGGATGACGAATGCGTTGCCTGTAACCTTTGCGTGGATGTCTGTCCGGTTGACGGATGTATCTCGATGGTGCCGATGGAAGCCGGAGAGGTTGATCCCCGCACCGGAATTGAGGTGCAGCCTGACTATGCCAACTGGACGACGCACCCGAACAATCCGATGGCGAAAGCTGCAGAGTAGTTCGATTTGCGGCAACCCCAAAGGGTCGGCGACCGTCGGCCCTTTGTCGTTAATTGCACGGGATGCCGGAGAAGTTTGAGCGACCGTGCAGTTGAGTGCGTTTTAAGGTCATGAGGAAATCTTTGGGATCTATTGTCGGACTGAAGCCCAGCTCAAGCCACCTTCGTTTGCTAACCTAGCCGCTGTTCAAATTTCACGGATAAGTTGGATTATTTCCATCTGTTAACCGTCTACAAACTCATAATGTTTGATTGAGCGTGACTCGACCAGTTCGGCTTCCATCGGGTCAACATGAGGGCTGGAAATGTCGTCTCCAACAAACGCCTTAAGAGACTCGAGGTCTTTCCAAATCATAACAAAACTAAACTCTCTGGGCGTGTCGGCGCGCGGGGCCCCCGGTATGACCTGAACTATCCCCTTCGTTTCCTTCATGAGCGGGATCGCCGTCTCGTGAAAGAATTTCCCGAACTCTTTTTCTTTGCCGGGGCGCGTCACGACCTGAAATATGCGAATGATCATGCAATCACCTTCCTTTCGGTGTTGCTGCTGCATGAAAGTCGCCTCAAGACTACTCAGTATAGCACGGCATGCTGAAATGCTCAGCCAATGGCTCTGTTCGACCGCTTTTCTATGGTGTCAGCAGTTTGCGATAAAGAGTTTCGATAAACGGTTCTGCCCCCTCGAACGGGTCCTCGTCGCCCAGTATAGCGCGGACCTGAACGTCGAAATCAGCGTAATGCTGCGTCAGAGCCCAAATCGAAAAGATCAGGTGATAGGGGTGCAGCCGCGCAATTTTACCCTCACCCATCCATTGGGTCAGGATCGCGGTTTTCTCATCCACCAGCGCCTTTAGATCTTTCGACAGAGCTTCGTGAATGCGGGGCGCACCCTGAACAAGTTCATTCGCGAACAAGCGGCTTTCACGCGGCAACTCGCGGCTCATCTGCAGTTTGCGACGAATGTAGGACAGGATCTCTTCCATCGGATCTCCCTCCGCATCAAGGTCATGCAGAGGTGCCAGCCATGTTTCCAGAAGACCCGAAAGCAAGGCGGTGTGGATCGCCTCTTTCGACGGGAAATAGTACAGAAGATTCGGTTTGCTCAGCCCGGCCTCGGTCGCAATCTGATCTACGGTTGCGCCCCGAAAGCCATGGGCAGAAAACACGTTCAGCGCGGCCTCGAGAATCGCGGCGCGGTTCTTTTTCTGAATTCGGGTCGGGGCGCGATCCTTGGGCATGTTTCCAGCGTGTCTCTTTTTTTGCCATGCGGGGGCCAATTATGCCGAAATTTCCGGCGGCACCATGCAATTTCTTGACTGATCTCGAACCCGTGATAGCGTGAGTTTGACCAGATGGTCAAATCAAGACACCAAAAGCGAGCCAAATCGCAAGCAACAGGGAAGACAGCAATGGCAGCTCCGGCGCAGAACCTCAGGATCAACGGCGACAGGTTGTGGGACAGCCTGATGGAGATGGCCAAGATAGGCCCCGGTGTTGCGGGCGGCAACAATCGTCAGACCCTGACCGACGAAGACGCAGAAGGGCGCGCGCTGTTCCAGAAATGGTGCGAGGATGCCGGTTGCACCATGGGCTTGGACCAGATGGGCAATATGTTCGCCCGCCGCGAGGGGACAGACCCCGAGGCGCTACCGGTCTATGTGGGCTCACATCTGGATACGCAGCCTACTGGCGGGAAATATGACGGCGTGCTGGGCGTACTGGGCGGTTTGGAAATCATCCGGACGCTCAACGACCTGGATATCAAGACCAAACACCCCATCGTGGCGACTAATTGGACCAACGAAGAGGGCACGCGCTATGCGCCGGCTATGCTGGCGTCGGGCGTGTTTGCGGGGATGCACACGCAGGACTGGGCCTATGACCGTGAAGATGCCGAGGGTAAAAAGTTTGGCGATGAACTGAACCGCATCGGTTGGCGTGGTGACGAAGAGGTCGGCGCTCGCAAGATGCACGCCTTCTTTGAACTGCATATCGAACAGGGGCCGATTCTTGAGGCCGAAGGTAAGGATATTGGTGTAGTCACCCATGGGCAGGGTCTGAACTGGACGCAGATCACCGTAACCGGAAAGGACGCGCATACTGGTTCGACTCCGATGCCGATGCGCAAAAATGCTGGCCTGGCGATGGCGCGTATTCTTGAGAAAGTGGATGAAATCGCCTGGTCACACGCGCCTCATGCGGTCGGGGCGGCGGGACATATCGATGTATATCCGAACTCTCGCAACGTGATCCCCGGCAAGGTTGTGTTCACGGTCGATTTCCGTTCGCCCGATTTGGACGTAATCACCGACATGGTAAACCGCCTGCGTGTCGCCGCCGAAGACATCGTCGAGGAGATGGGCCTGCAGATCGAATTCGAGAAGGTTGGCGGCTTTGATCCGGTGACATTTAACGAGGGATGCGTGAAAGCCGTTCGCGATGCCGCTGAAAGATTAGGCTATTCGCACACCGACATCATTTCGGGCGCAGGGCACGATGCATGCTGGATCAACCGCGTGGCTCCAACTGCGATGGTGATGTGCCCATGCGTGGATGGGCTGAGCCATAATGAGGCGGAAGAGATCAGCAAAGACTGGGCTGCTGCCGGGGCGGATGTTCTGTTTCATGCGGTCGTCGAGACGGCCGGGATCGTGGAATAGGGGGCTCTGCCCCCGTCGCCCGAAAGGCGACTCCCCCGAGGTATTATTAGCCAGATGTAGCAAGCGGCGCAGACCGCGTCAGGGAGATTAAAATGAGCACTGTTATCAAGAACGGAACCGTCGTGACCGCCGATCTTTCCTACAAGGCGGATGTGTTGGTCGAAGGTGGCGTGATCACCGAGATCGGAATGGATCTGAAGGGTGACAAGTTGCTGGATGCGACGGGCTGTTACGTGATGCCCGGTGGGATTGACCCGCACACGCATCTTGAGATGCCTTTCATGGGGACGTATTCCAGTGATGATTTCGAAAGCGGGACGCGGGCGGCGCTGGCGGGAGGGACCACGATGGTGGTCGATTTTGCGTTGCCAAACCCCGGCGAGGGCCTTCTGGACGCGTTGAAGCGCTGGGATAACAAGTCGACCCGTGCAAATTGCGACTACTCCTTCCACATGGCGGTGACCTGGTGGGGCGAGCAGGTGTTCGATGACATCAAAACAGTGATCGAAACGCGCGGCATCAACACATTCAAGCATTTCATGGCCTACAAAGGCGCACTGATGGTGAATGACGATGAGCTGTTCGCCTCGTTCAAGCGATTGGCTGAGTTGGGTGGCATCGCCATGGTACATGCCGAGAATGGCGATGTGGTGGCTGAGCTGAGCGCCAAGCTGCTGGCCGAAGGAAATACGGGCCCCGAGGCACACGCGTATTCCCGCCCGCCACAGGTCGAGGGAGAGGCCACCAACCGGGCCATCATGATTGCCGACATGGCAGGTGTGCCTTTGTACGTGGTGCACACCTCCTGCGAAGAGGCGCATGAAGCCATTCGCCGGGCCAAGATGAATGGTAAGCGGGTTTGGGGGGAGCCTTTGATTCAGCACCTGACACTGGATGAAAGCGAGTATTTCCACCAAGATTGGGACCACGCGGCGCGGCGCGTCATGAGCCCTCCGTTCCGGAACAAGCAACATCAGGATAGCCTGTGGAACGGGCTGCATTCCGGCACGCTCAGTGTCGTGGCCACCGACCATTGTGCCTTCACCACCGACCAGAAGCGGTTTGGCGTCGGTGACTTTACCAAAATTCCGAACGGCACCGGTGGGCTAGAAGATCGAATGCCGATGCTGTGGACTCATGGCGTGAATACCGGGCGTCTGACGATGAATGAATTCGTGGCGGTAACTTCAACGAATATCGCCAAGATATTGAATTGTTATCCTAAAAAAGGAGCAATTCTTGTCGGTGCGGACGCCGATATTGTTGTTTGGGATCCAGAGAAATCCAAAACGATCAGCGCCGACTCCCAGCAATCCTCGATCGACTACAACGTGTTCGAGGGCAAAGAGGTCAAAGGCCTGCCGCGCTTTACCCTGACCCGTGGACAGGTGGCTGTGCATGACGGTGAAATCCGGACACAGGAAGGACATGGAGAGTTCGTGGCGCGTGAACCCAACGGTCACGTGAACAAGGCTCTGAGCACGTGGAAAGAGCTGACAGCGCCGCGGCCGGTTGAGCGGACCGGTATTCCGGCGACGGGGGTGTGATTGGGTAGGGATTGCCACCAACCACCCTAAAGTCAAATCTTTTCAAGGCGATGGAATGAATACTGAAAGCACTACCCAGCCCGTAATCGAGGCAAGGCAGTTGGACCTTACCTTCCAAACAAACGACGGGCCTATCCATGCGCTCAAGGATGTGAACCTGACGATCGACAAAGGCGACTTCGTCAGCTTCATCGGTCCCTCGGGCTGTGGCAAGACTACGTTTCTGCGCTGTATCGCAGCTTTGGAAACTCCAACCGGAGGGACGTTGACTGTCAATGGAATGACCCCGGATGAAGCGCGTAGAAACCGGGCTTATGGCTATGTGTTTCAGGCGGCGGGGCTGTATCCATGGCGGACCATTGCCAAGAATGTCAAATTACCCTTGGAAATCATGGGCTATTCGGCCAGCGAACAAGAAGACCGAGTTAAAAAGGTTCTGGAACTTGTTGATCTGGAAGGGTTTGGTGGGAAATTCCCCTGGCAGCTTTCTGGCGGCATGCAGCAGCGGGCCAGCATTGCGCGGGCGCTGGCTTTTGACGCGGATATTCTGCTGATGGACGAGCCATTTGGCGCGCTGGACGAGATCGTGCGCGATCATCTAAACGAACAGCTTCTGGCGCTTTGGGCGCGTACGGAAAAGACAATCGGATTCGTGACCCACTCGATTCCCGAGGCGGTGTATCTAAGCACCAAGATCGTGGTGATGAGCCCTCGTCCGGGGCGGATTACTGATGTGATCGACAGCCCTCTCCCAAAGGAACGGCCGCTGGACATCCGCGATACGCCCGAATTCATCGAAGTAGCCCATCGCGTGCGCGAGGGCCTGAGGGCGGGGCATACGGATGAGTAGTGCGGGGATCAGAGCTGTCTGGGCAGTCCTTACTGTTGTGGGGGTCATTATCTTGTTCTGGTACGCAGCCAGCGTTCCAATGAACATCAAAGGTGTTCTGACCGAGTTTGAGCGGGCCGGCGAACAGGTCGATCCGCCAAAGGCGGCTGATCGGCGCAATATGAGCGAGTTCGAGTTGGTATTCGACAACCCTTATGCCATCGACGAAACTTGGGAGCAGGACCGGCCACGTTTGCCCGCCCCGCATCAGGTGGCTGAAGAACTGTGGGATACGACAATCGAGAAGAAAATCACCTCGAAAAGATCATTGATCTATCATTCTTGGGTAACACTCAGCGCCACTGTGCTTGGCTTTGCGATAGGCACCGGGCTGGGGATTTTGCTGGCAGTGGGGATTGTGCACAGCCGGGTGATGGACCTTTCCGTCATGCCTTGGGCCATCGTCAGCCAAACCATTCCTATCATCGCCTTGGCGCCAATGATCATCGTAGTGCTGTATTCGATAGGCATTCAGGGGATCATCCCCAAAGCCATCATCTCAGCCTATCTAAGCTTTTTCCCTGTCGTGGTTGGTATGGTGAAAGGCCTACGCAGCCCCGACGCGATGCAACTGGACCTGTTGCGCACTTATAACGCCAGCCGGTCTCAGGGGTTCTGGAAACTGCGCTTGCCCGCGTCGATGCCGTATCTGTTTACCTCTCTAAAGATAGGAATCGCTGCCTCGCTGGTCGGGGCCATTGTCGGAGAGTTGCCGACAGGGGCGGTGGCCGGTTTGGGCGCGCGGTTGCTGGCAGGCAGCTACTACGGTCAAACGGTGCAAATCTGGTCGGCGCTGTTTGCAGCGGCCATTCTGGCGGCTTGTTTGGTCGGGTTGCTGGGTCTGATCGAGCGGTTGGTTCTGAAACGGATGGGGATGGCACAATGATACCTGTACTTGGTGCAATCTGCGTCTGGCTGTTCGGATGGTGGTTGAACAGCCGCTTGGCCAGCGGTCCCTATTCCGACACGCGAATGGTGCGGTTACTGGCGCCGCTGATCTTTGGCCTGACCGTAATTGCCATATGGGAATTGGTTGTGCGTGGGCTGGACGTGCCTTTGGTCATCTTGCCTGCGCCGTCAGTGATCGCTGTGCGATTTGCCGACAGCCTGCCGATCCTGTGGGCGGATTTCGTGCAGACCATCCTCAAAGGCGCGCTGAGCGGTTACGTCATTGGGTGCGGGTCGGCCTTTCTGATGGCAATTGCCGTGGATCGCTGGGACTTTCTGCGGCTTGGCTTGTTGCCGGTCGGGAATTTTGTGGCCGCTCTGCCGATCGTGGGGACGGCACCCATTCTGGTGATGTGGTTTGGGTTCGACTGGCACTCAAAATCGGCGGTGGTCGTAGTGATGGTTTTCTTTCCGATGCTGGTGAACACCGTGGCGGGGCTGCGCGAAGCGACCGTCATGCAGCGCGACCTGATGGAGACCTATGCCGCGACCTATTGGCAGAGCTTTCTGAAGCTGCGTTTGCCGGCCGCGATGCCTTTTGTTTTCAACGGGCTAAAGATTTCTACCACTCTGGCGTTGATCGGCGCTATCGTGGCCGAGTTCTTTGGTTCGCCGATTGTGGGCATGGGCTTTCGGATTTCAACCAGCGTTGGCCAATTGTCGCTGGACATGGTCTGGGCCGAGATCGTTGTCGCCGCTTTGGCCGGGACGGCGTTCTACGGGCTGGTCGCCATGATCGAAAAAGCGGTGACATTCTGGCACCCATCGCAACGCGGATAACAGGAATTTAACAGACCCCAAAAATGGGGCGCCAACAGCAACTAGGAGACTTGAAGATGAATAAGCTACTTAGCGGGGCGGTCGCCGCCTTGAGTCTGGCAGCCAGCACAGCTTTGGCAGCGGATGAGGTTACGTTGCAATTGAAATGGGTCGGTCAAGCTCAGTTTGCCGGCTATTTCGTAGCGGAAGCCAAGGGGTTCTATGACGAAGAAGGGCTTGATGTGACCATCAAACCTGGCGGTCCTGACATTGCACCCGAACAGGTTATTGCTGGCGGTGGGGCCGATGTCATCACGACCTGGATGGCGGCGGGACTGGCCGCACGCGAGCGTGGAGTGCCGCTGGTCAATATCGCACAGCCTTTCAAAACCGGCGGCCTGCAAGTGAACTGCCTCAAGTCGACAGGTGTTGAATCTCCTGATGATTTCCCGGGCCGGACCATGGGCGTGTGGTTCTTTGGAAACGAATACCCGTTCTATGCGTGGATGGCATCGTTGGGGATCGAGACCGACGGCGCGGATGAAAACGGCGTGACCGTTCTGAAGCAGGCGTTTTCAGCTGATCCGTTGATTCAAGGGCAGGCGGATTGCATTTCAACTATGACCTACAATGAATACCGCCAAATTCTGCAGGCAGGTATCACTCCGGAAGAGCTGGTCACCTTCAACTACCTTCAGATGGGTTTTGGTATGCTTGAGGACGGCTTGTACGTTCTGGAAGAAAACCTGGAGGATCCGGAGTTCGTAGACAAAATGGTTCGGTTCGTGCGGGCGTCGATGAAGGGCTGGGCGTACGCTGCCGAAAATCAGGAAGAAGCAGCTGAGATCGTTCTGGATTTCGACGCGAGCGGTGCGCAGGAACTGGACCATCAGGTCTACATGATGGGCGAAGTCGCAAAACTGATCGCGGGTTCGGATGGGGCGCTTGATCCTGCCGACTATGAGCAAACTGTGAAAACGCTCCTTTCGGCAGTTTCAGCGGAAAACCCAGCGATCACCAAAGAGCCTAACGGGGCCTGGACGCATCAGATCACCGATGCTGCGTTGAATTAAACCCAGTCCATTTGGCTGAATGTGCGCGGTCCCGATCGGGGCCGCGTTTTCGTTGGGGGATGTCGGAATCGTGTCTGTACTTGGCGCTCAAATGATCTAATATCCATATGAATTCAGGCGCATTTTGTACGAAATGCATCAACCTCGGTAGAAAATGCAAGGTTTTGCATCAGAATTCAGTTCGGCGATGAC
Organism: Ruegeria sp. BI11; assembly: GCF_056538005.1. Classification (NCBI taxonomy): domain Bacteria; kingdom Pseudomonadati; phylum Pseudomonadota; class Alphaproteobacteria; order Rhodobacterales; family Roseobacteraceae; genus Ruegeria; species Ruegeria sp. BI11. The sequence goes on from NZ_JBQFSM010000001.1 coordinate 45,904, forward strand.
TCTGATCCTGAATGGGGATACGGAGCTGTGGGCGATTGTGCTGTTGTCCCTGAAAGTTTCCATCTTTGCCGTGCTGATTTCCGCACTTATCGGTATGCCTGTCGGCGCCGCCTTGGCGGTTGCACGCTTTCCCGGACGCCGTATGCTGATCGTGCTGATGAATGCTCTGATGGGGTTCCCACCGGTCGTTGTCGGGCTGTTGGTCTATTTGATGCTGTCGCGCTCGGGACCCTTAGGTGTGCTTGAGCTGCTCTATACGCCAACGGCGATGATCATTGCGCAGGTGGTTTTGGTTACTCCGATTATTGCTGCTCTGACCCGGCAAGTGGTCGAGATGCTGGCCGAGGAATATTCGGAACAGCTCCGATCGCTAGGCGTGTCCCGGCTGGCGTCGGTTCCAGTGCTTCTTTGGGATGCGCGTCTGGCATTGGTGACTGCGCTGCTGGCGGGGTTTGGTCGCGCCATTGCCGAGGTCGGGGCGGTGATCATCGTTGGCGGCAATATCAACCATGTGACGCGGGTTATGACGACGACCATCGCGTTAGAGACGTCAAAGGGCAATCTGGCGCTGGCTCTGGCGTTGGGGGCGATCCTGATCGGTATTGCAGTAGCGGTGAATGCCATGGTCAGCACGCTCAGCCTGCGGGCCGAACAGGAGGGACTGCGCCATGCGTGACCTGACCCTGGATATGGCCAGCTGCCTGTCTGTCGACGGTGTTCGGATCACCCGTAAAGGCAAGGTGTTGCTGGATGTGCCGCATCTGGCGCTGGATGGTCCGGGGCCAACCATGATTCTTGGGCCGAACGGGTCGGGCAAAAGCCTCCTGCTGCGCTGCTTACATGGGCTGATCGTGCCAGATCGCGGACGAGTCCAGCAGGGTAGTTCTGTCCTGAATGCGGAAAACAAGGCACGGCAGGCGATGGTGTTTCAGCAGCCTGTGCTGTTGCGCCGCTCGGTTGCGGCCAATCTGGATTTTGTGCTGAAACGCCAGGGAATGCCTCGCAGCGCCCGCAAACTCCGGATCGAGGAATTGCTGACCGAAGGTGGCCTGGACGGCAAAGCCCGGCAATCCGCCCGGTCGCTGTCCGGGGGAGAGGCGCAGCGACTGGCCATACTGCGCGCCCTCGCGCTGAACCCCGAGACGTTGTTTCTGGACGAACCCACCAGCGCGTTGGATCCCAGCGCCACGCAGATGATCGAGCGGATGATCCTGCGTGCCTCAACCCGTGGTGTTCGCATCGTCATGGTGACGCATGACATCGGGCAGGCTCGGCGGTTAGCCGCCGACATCGTGATGATGCAGGGGGGGCAAGTGGTTGAACATGGGGCGGCCAAGCAGGTACTGGATGCCCCCAAAAGCGACGCGGCGCGCCGATATCTGGCTGGCGGACTAGTCACTTAATCAATAACGGAGATCTAAATGATCCGGTCTTACATTCGGGCAGCATTGATTACTATTGGCCTGACCGCAGCGTCGGCCAGCGCTGAGGAACCCTTTATTGTGGTTCAATCGACCACATCCACCCAAAACTCGGGCTTGCTGGATTACATCCTTCCAGGGTTTGAGGCTGAAACAGGGATCGACGTGCGCGTTGTTGCCGTGGGTACAGGTCAGGCAATCCGCAATGCGATCAACGGGGATGGAGATGTGTTGCTGGTGCATTCAAAACCGGCAGAAGATCAATTCGTTGCCGATGGCTGGGGCGTCGAGCGGTTCGACGTAATGTACAACGATTTTGTTCTGGTCGGGCCGAAATCCGATCCGGCCAAAGTGCGGGGCAACCTTGATATCGTGGAGGCACTGGTTGCGTTATCCGAGGCCGAAGCTCCATTCGCCTCGCGCGGGGATGACAGCGGAACGCACAAAGCCGAGATGCGCCTGTGGGGCATGGCGGATGCTGATCCTACAGCGGCATCGGGGACGTGGTACCGCGAAACCGGTTCTGGCATGGGGGCGACGCTGAACGTGGCCAGTGGGATGGGGGCCTATGTGCTGACGGATCGCGCCACTTGGCAATCCTTTGGCAACAGAGGTGATCTTGAGATTCTGGTCGAAGGTGATCCGCGCTTGTTCAATCAATACGGCATCATTCTTGTGAACCCGGACAAGCACCCGCAGGTGCGGGCCTCTGCGGGGCAGCGGTTCATCGACTGGCTAATTGGCCCTGACGGGCAGGCGGCGATTGCGTCCTACAAGCTGGATGGTCAACAGCTGTTCTTTCCCAACGCCAAGTGACCGGGATCAGCCGCTTGCGCCATTGTGGTGAATCGTGCCCAGCCCGGACAGGTCGTAACCGCCGAATTCGACCGCGCGGTTGGCAAAGCGCTCGGACTGCAAAAAGCTGAGAAGTTTGAGCATCGGATCATCGAAATAGGCACGGCGCCAAATCGCCAGATCCAGACGTTCGGAGTGGGTGGGAGCGAAGCCCAGATTGTACAGGCTAGCCAGGGCACCCAACCCGAACCCTGCCTCGGCCTTGCTGTCATGCAGGGCAATTGCCAGTTCCTCTTCGGTGCGGGCGCAGGTAGGTAGGGTGTCTAGATCGTCGCGCGTTAGAGCGTGAGCTTCCAACTGTGCGTCGAACAACCGTTGGCTGGCGGCACTGTCCTGACGCAGGATCACCCGTCGTCCTTTCAGATCGGCAAACCCGCCAATGCCGGTGACGCCGGGGGCCAGCAAAAGGCCGCGTTGCCGTTGAGCGATCTCAAACAGAACCACAGGGGCTTCACCCAGATTGGCGCGCAGGGATTGCGTGTTGAACCCCTGATCCTCATGAATATGCAGTGCAGCGGCTTGCGCGCTGCGGTCTTTCAGGCGGGTCAGCCCGTCGAAGGAGCCGTCGTAATAAGTCGCCAGACCCGAGCCACTTTCACGCAAAGCCCAATCCAACAATGGGTCGTGGCTGCCGGCAATGATCGGGGGTAGGGCGGGCTCCGCCACTTGCGGACCTGAGCGGGATGCGTTCAGCCAGGCAATGACCTCGGCCCGTGGAAACAGCAGTTTGCCCATGGCGCGCACGCAGGGGACCTCGCCGGATGAGGCAAGGTCATAGGCCTTGCGCTCGCCAATGCGCAGCAGGTCGGCCAGCTCTTTAGTAGTTAGATATTCGGACATTCAGTCGAGACGCACAGCCGAACCGGTTCCCGCTTCAGCAGCGCTGAACCCGACCTGTTGCAGCACATAAGGCGCGGCGACGGTGATAACGACCATTGCGGCCACAGCGGCAAGAAAGGCTTTCATTGGTCTCCTCCGGCTTCATTCTCCGGTGCCGTTGCGCTGCGCAGAAAGGCGATCAGATCATCGCGGTCCTGGGCCTGAGTGATCCGCTGCATCGGCATCTTCGATCCCGGTATGTAGTGGTCTGGCCCTTCGTCGAAAAGGGCATTTATCGTTTCGTCATTCCAAACGATATCAGAGTCTTGCAGCGTATCCGAGTAGAAATATCCAGCCAGCGTCCCGGCCTTGCGCCCAAAGACACCGTGCAAGGTGGGCCCCGCGCGTCTTTGCCCGTCAGGTGTCAGGCTGTGGCAGATCGAGCATTTGCGGGCGAATTGCCGTTCTCCGTTGCTCATTTCTTCGGGGTTCTTTAGGAAACTCGGTTCAGCGGCGGCCATCTGTTCTCGATCGCCAAGGGCTGAGACCGGCCAACTATACATCGCCTCGTCAATACCGCCTGCATGGATGTTTTGACCATCCGCAGAAAAGGCTAGCGCCCAGACCGGGCCGCGCAGAGTGGCGCGGAAATCCTGCGCGATGCGCCATTCGATGGTGTCGATCACCATGATGTAGCCCTCGCCATCCCCAACAGCCAACAGGCGTCTATCCGGGCTAAGCGCAAGGGCCAAAATAGGGCGGCGGTCTAGGGTAAAGTCGCGCTCTTCGCCGGTGCCCAGGTCGAGAATGCGGGTCACGCCGTCGACCGCGCCATAGGCAATCCAGTTGCCGGAGATGTTCAAAACCAGTTCATTGATCCCAAACCCGTGTTCAACCAACCGCCGCGTTTCCTGACCGCTGGCCACATCCCACACCCGCAGCGTTCCATCTATTCCAGCCGAGTACAGCGTTGCCCCATCCGGTGAAAACGTGACGGCGTTGACGCCACTGCCCGCCGCAAGTGTTTGCGCGGCTGATCCATCTTCGGGCCAAAGGCCAATGGTGCCGTCCCAACTGGCGGTGGCCACATGCGTCTTTGAGGCCGCAACCCCCACGATCTTACCTTTGTGCTGGCCAACTACCTCTCCGCCTGGCCAACGGCGCAGCGTGAAATCATCGCCTGCCGAATAGATCGCGCGTCCATTGAATGCGACCGAGTTCACTGCGGCCTCGTGCCCTTCCAGCCATTCGGGATTGCGGTTCAACCACAACCCGACCGAGTTGTCGAAACTGGCCGTGGCAATCCGCCCGTCCGGCGCGGTGGCGATCCCCATGATCGGCCCACCGTGACCCTTGAGCGTGAAAAACTCGGCCATGGCGGGCAGGGGGACCAGCGCCAGGGCCAGAACCAGCCCGCGCATCTATTCTGCGGGTGAGGCCGCTGCCTTACCGGCCTCTTTTTCTTGGACTTCTTCCAGCCAAAGCGAATGATGTTCGCGCGCCCATTGCTCTTCGACCTCACCAGTACCCATTGCGTCAAAGGCTCCCTCCATGCCGATTGAACCGAGGTAGATGTGGGCGATGATGATGGCGATGAACACATAGGCGATCATTACGTGCCAGACCTGCGCGTACTGCATCTCCTCTTGTGGGGACATCTGCGTCGGAAGGTTCAGGCCCAACATCTGAGGAATGCCGGTGGCATTGGCGACCGAGAAGGTTTTGGCGAACATCGGCAGTTCGAACGGGAACAGCAGCGAAAGCCCCGACAGACTGATCGAGACGCCCAGCAGGATACAGGCCCAGAAGATGACCTTTTGACCAGCGTTAAATTTCTTGGCCGGTGGGTGGCTGCCTTTGGTGAACAGACCCCCTCCGGCGGCAAGCCATTTCAGGTCGGTACGGTTGGGAATGTTATGCGCGATCCAGTTTACGGTCACGATGATCAATCCCAGCATGAAAGCCCATGCAAGGTTGTTGTGCAGCCATTTGCAACCCTGCGCGATGGTGGCAAAACCCTCTTTTCCGAAGAGTGGGATCAAGAAATCACGACCATAAAGCGTTAGCAGGCCCGTAAGGCCGAGCACCAGGAAAGACCCGGCGAACAGCCAGTGGCCGAACCGTTCAAAGCTGGTAAAGCGGGTCACGGTGCGCCCGGTTTTTTCCCCGTCGATGCGGATTTTCCCACGGATCAGAAAGAACAGCACGATAATGGCCAGCATCCCGCCCACGATATACGTGCCGTATTCGCGCAACGGCCCAGTGCGGAAGTTCAACCACCACATGCCGCCGTCCTGGATCAGAATACCCGCTGCGGGCCCTTTGGATGAAACCGTGGTATCGGCCGAACCGTATCGGATCGCGCGATAGACATCGCTGTCAGAGGCCACGCCGCGTGTCCCCAGCTGACCCAACAGACCTTCGGCATTGCCCTGACCGGTGTTTTCCGAGCGATAGCTGTTGTCGACCTTTTCGCCACGCTGGCGGGCCAAAATATCCTCCAGTGTGGTCGCGCCGCCAGTGGTGCTGCGATCGGAGTCAGTCGGGACGTCCGCGCTTTCCTGAGCCCAGGCAACACTTGCAAGAAATAGGGGGATCAGCAGCATTAAGATCAGGCGCATCTGTCGAATCTCCTGTGTCGTTCGTATTTATCGGTCAAAGCCGCCGATTTGCTTGTGAAAAACTGCTCCTACCGGTGTAAGCGCCGCGTGCAGGTCTTCTTTTGCGGGCCCGTAAACGCGCAGTTGGGTTGGCGTCAGAATGGCCAGAAACCGATCTGCAAAATTTGCCCCGAAATTCTGCATATGGATCATCGCGTCATCGGAACTGGCGTATCGTTCAAAGATGTGAATTGCCGATCCGCTGCGGTGCCATTCATAAGATTTCGCGCCGCTTTCATTCAATGTTGCTTCAACCATTTCGGCCATCAGCGCATCAAAGGCGGCATCCTGATTTGCTTGCAGGTCGAGCGTCAACAGCCAGTAAACGTCTTCGGTCATGGATGATTCCTCTCGGATAGGTCACGCCTGCATATGCTCGGCCAACGTGTCGTGAGCAAGCTGAGGCGGTACCGTGGATGTCACCGCGGAACCGCCCGTTTTCAAACGGATTTAACCGTCTTTTTGGTCGTAGGCAGTGCCCCAACCCCAGGCGCCTGAGCCAAATCCGCGCGCCACAACGCGTTCGCGGTAAATGGCCGAAACAACGTCGCCGTCACCGGCAAGCAGGGCCTTGGTGGAACACATCTCGGCGCAGATGGGCAGTTTGCCCTCGGCGATCCGGTTGCGACCGTATTTGGCGAACTCGGCGGTCGAGTGCGTTTCCTCGGGACCACCTGCGCAGAAGGTACATTTGTCCATCTTGCCGCGCGATCCGAAGTTGCCGGCCTGCGGGTATTGCGGCGCGCCGAAGGGGCACGCGTAAAAGCAATAACCGCAACCGATGCACAGGTCCTTGGAGTGCAGGACGACCCCTTCTTCGTTCTGATAGAAGCAGTCGACCGGGCACACCGCCATGCAAGGTGCATCCGAGCAATGCATACAGGCCACCGAGATCGAGCGTTCGCCCGGGTTGCCGTCATTGATCGTCACCACCCTGCGGCGGTTGATGCCCCAGGGTACCTCGTGCTCGTTCTTGCACGCGGTGACGCAGGCGTTGCACTCGATGCAGCGTTCAGCGTCGCAGAGAAACTTTGCTCTAGCCATTATCGTCCTCCTTACGCTGCCCAGATTTTGCAGAGAGTACACTTGGTCTCCTGCATCTGGGTCACTGAATCATAGCCATAGGTCTGGGCGGTGTTGGTACTTTCACCGAGCACATAAGGGTCTGCACCTGCGGGGTATTTGTGCCGCTGGTCCTCACCCTGAAAATGGCCGCCAAAGTGGAATGGCATGAAGGCCACGCCGGCACCGACCCTGTTGGTCAGCATCGCCATCACCTTGACCTTGCCGCCCTCAGGACCTTCGACCCAGACCTGTGATCCGTCACGAATACCAAGGTTGTTGGCATCGCGAGGATTGATCTCGACGAACATATCCTGCTGCAGCTCGGCCAGCCACGGGTTCGACCGTGTTTCATCACCGCCACCTTCATATTCGACCAGACGACCAGATGTGAGGATTATCGGGTAATCCTTTGAAAAGTCGTTCTTTTGGATCGAGGCATAAAGGGTGGGCAGGCGATAAGCCTGACGGTCCTCGTAGGTTGGGTAATCCTCCACCAGGTCGCGACGCGGTGTATAAAGCGGTTCGCGATGCAGTGGGATTGGATCCGGGAACGTCCAGACGACCGCGCGGGCTTTGGCGTTCCCGAAAGGCGCACAGCCATGCTCAATCGCGACCCGCTGGATGCCGCCGGAAAGGTCGGTTTTCCAGTTGGTCTTGGGCCCTGCAACGGCGTCGATTGCTGCCCGCTCTTCAGTGGTTAGGTCACCGTCCCAGCCAAGGTCCATTAGCATCTGCATCGTGAATTCGGGATAGCCATCCTGAATTTCCGATCCAGCGCTATAGACCCCTTCGGCCAGCAGGTTGTCGCCATCGCGTTCCACGCCGAAACGGGCGCGGAAAGTCAGGCCGCCTTCGGCCACTGGTTTGGACATGTCATAGAGGTTTGGTGTCCCCGTATGCCCCATTTCAGCAGTTCCCCAGCACGGCCAGGGCAGACCGTAGTACTCGCCGTCGTTCGGGCCGCCGATGGCCTGCAGCGTGGTTCTGTCGAACGTATGCTGGTTGGCCATGTGGCTTTTCAAACGTTCCGGCGATTGACCGGTATATCCGATGGTCCAGAGGCCCGAGTTGAACTCACGCGTGATGCTTTCAACATTCGGGGTTTCCGGGTCCTCCATCTCTATATTGCGGAAGAACCGATCCGCCCATCCAAACTTATTGGCGAACTTGGCCATGATGACCTCGTCCGGCAGGCTTTCGAACAGCGGTTCCACCACCTTGTCACGCCACTGCAGCGACCGGTTCGATGCCGTGACCGAGCCACGGGTTTCGAACTGCGTACAGGCGGGCAACAGGTAGACGCCATCGGTGCGGTCATGCAGCACGGCCGAGACGGTGGGATACGGGTCGATCACGACCAGCATGTCCAACTTCTCCATCGCTGTCTTCATTTCCGTCATCCGGGTCTGCGAGTTGGGCGCGTGGCCCCACAGAACCATGGCACGGACGTTGTTGTCCTGATCCATGTTGGCCGGGTCTTCCAGAACGCCATCGATCCAACGGGAAACCGGGATACCGCGTTCGTTCTGCAGCGGCTTGTCTTTGCCTTCCTTGTCCTTGATTGTAGCGAACTGGCCAGCCAGCCATTCCGGTTCTTCACCCCAGACGCGTGCCCAGTGGCCCCATGCGCCAGCGGATAGGCCGTAATAGCCGGGCAGGGTGTGGGACAAAACACCAAGATCCGTCGCGCCCTGCACATTGTCATGGCCGCGGAAGATGTTGGTGCCTCCACCCGAGGTGCCCATGTTGCCAAGCGCAAGCTGTAGCACGCAGTAGGCGCGGGTGTTGTTGTTGCCGTTGGTGTGCTGCGTACCACCCATGCACCAGACGACCGTACCGGGACGGTTATTCGCCATCGTGCGGGCAACGCGTTTCAACTGTGATCCCGGAGTTCCGGTTACACGTTCCACCTCATCCGGGTTCCACTTGGCAACCTCTTCACGAATCTGATCCATGCCCCAGACACGGGTGCGGATGAACTCTTTGTCCTCCCAACCGTTGTCGAAGATGTGCCACAAGATACCCCAGATCAGCGCAACGTCTGTGCCGGGGCGGAAGCGGACATATTCATCTGCATGGGCCGCAGTGCGTGTAAAGCGCGGGTCGCACACGATCAGCGGCGCATTGTTTTGCTCTTTCGCGCGCAGAATATGCAGCAGCGAGACAGGATGCGCCTCGGCCGGGTTACCACCGATGATGAAGATCGCCTTACTGTTGTGCATGTCGTTATACGAATTAGTCATGGCGCCGTAGCCCCATGTGTTCGCAACACCCGCAACAGTGGTTGAGTGACAGATACGGGCCTGATGGTCCACGTTGTTCGTGCCCCAGTAGGCGGCGAACTTGCGGAACAGATAGGCCTGTTCATTGTTATGCTTTGCTGAACCCAGCCAGTACACGCTGTCCGGCCCGGATTCTTCGCGGATGTTCATCATGCCGTCGCCGATCTCGTTGATCGCCTCTTCCCAGCTGATGCGCTTCCACTCGCCACCTTCCTTTTTCATCGGATACTTCAGGCGGCGTTCGCCATGGGCGTGCTCGCGGACCGAAGCCCCTTTGGCACAGTGTGCTCCCAAATTGAACGGGCTGTCCCAGCCGGGTTCCTGCCCGATCCAGACGCCGTTCTGCACTTCGGCAACGACCGTACAGCCCACCGAGCAGTGCGTGCACACGGATTTGATATTCTCAACGGCAGTGTTTGCCGCTGTTTGGGCGCTGGCTTGCGTCACGGTTCCACCCGTTGCGCTGATCGCGGCAAGACCGCCAATCGTCAGGCCCGAGCCACGCAGGAATGCGCGGCGATCGACGGTTTTCTCGCCGATTTGGGACAGGATACTTGTCCGCTGGGGGCGTCTCGCTACCCCGTTGGTCTTTTTCCTTAGCATTGTTTTCCTCCCTTGCTCGCCGTGTAAGCCACGGCTGGCTTGGTACTGCTGATGCCGACGTCAGGGCCAATCGCAACCGTCAGTCGGTTGGTGACATCGTCCGGCCGGTAAGCCGGGCGCAGTCGGGGCGGCTTAGAAGCGCGCGCTTTCCAGGTACGCGCGGGTGTGCGCTGTGTCCTGCATGCGGGTTTCGTCCGTAGGCAGCTCGGCTGCTTCGGCTTTTCCGCTTAATGTGGCTGCGGCAACAGCAGCGGGTGCTGCGGTTCCGGCCAGCTTGAGGAAGTCTCGGCGCGTGGCACCTTCTTCCTTGGTCTTGCTCATGGGCTTCTCCTTTCCCATTTGCGATCTAGCGCCAATACGGGCGCCGACGAGTGGCGGGCTAGGCCGCCGTCATTCGGAACGCTTCGCGCTCAATCTCCATGAACACCCGGCCGGCAGTACCGACCGAGGCATAGAGAACCGAGTTCTCAGCAGCTTCCAAATCCGAGTAAAAATGCGCAGCCCAGGGGCCGATATGTTTGTTCCAGAACGCCTTTTGATCTTCGACAGACGCCGGGGTGCCAAAGCGCCCTACGATCATACCCGCCATCATCTCCATCAGCGAGGCGATGTTGTCTTCGGGTTCGAACACGTTCTGCGCGCGGGTGATCCCACGTGCGGCCATGTCGTTGCGCAACTGCGCCAGAGGTTTCTCGTTCAGGAAACCAGTCAGATAAAAACTGCCGTAGGGCAGTAATTCACCCCGGCCCAGCCCTATGAAAAGCGCATTAAATTCCCGTTCTGCCGCGGCGGGTTTGGTGACCTTGGCCACCCGGGCCATAGCCTGAATGGCCTGACCCAGTTCAGTGTCATCCCCAGTCAATCCCGCCACCTGATCCAGCAGCATCTGATCTGGTGGGCCCGCTAGAAGCAGGCCTAGAAAATTGTAAAAATCCGCGCGCAGGCGATCTTCGGCCGAGACTTCCAGATTTTGCGCGTTGCTTGCGGTCATTTAGTCATCCTTCGAATTCAAACTTCATGCGGCGCGGCGCAACCTGCGACGCTGTCTCTTCTGTCTCATCGAGGGTCATAGGTTCAGCGGTCGGGATGGGGTCCGGGGCAATCTCCGGTTCCATCTCGGCTTCCGGAATTTCGGTCTCTTCCACCGAGGGGTCTTCGTCGATCTCGGGTTCCACGTCTTCCGCCTGTGCAGCCAAAGCTTCGACATGGCTCAGCATACCTTTGCCAACTTGATAAGCGGTTTGAAGGTTTTCGATCACAGTGGCCGCGTCGGTATAGTCCTCACCGTAATCGACCAGCCCGTCGACGTTGGCCAAAACCGGGTTCAGCCGCCATAGCCGCCGCAAGGCGCGGCGACGTAGCCGGTCCGGAATCGCGTTCGCCATGAAGCCCGAGACATCATCCCCAGCTTGCAATTGATCGGGGTCCGGCAGGTTGAATTGGGCTAGTATTTCGGCGTCGCTCTTATCTTGCAACTCGGCCTGTTGCGCAGCAATAACCTGTTCTTCACTCGCGACAACTTCGGCCTCTGCTTCCGCCTGAACGGCAGCTTTGCGTCGGGACCAGAAATCGCGGGCTTGGGTCATTGTAAGAGCCTCCGCGGTGCGCGGTAGACGTCCGAGGCCTGGCGGATGCGCGCATCCCCTTTACCATCCTCGACAAGGTCCGTCCGTTTCTTGTCGCGGCGGCGTTTGACAAAAGCTTCCTCGCGATGGTGCTCCAAAGCAAAATCTCGAACCCAGGCGATCAGCCCTTCTGTCATCGGTATTTTTTCAACGATCTCTTCGCCGGTATCTGCATAATCTTGTCCTTCGAACGGAGAAGCAGTGACCAACACCGCATCCATTGGGCGTTCGTCATCCAGTGCATCGCGGAGAACAAGATAGATCGAAGGCTGTCCGTCGGACAGGTTGACCATGTAGGCCTCAGTCTCATCGGTCCAGAGTTTCAGGGGCAGGGTGGCGGCGTGGTATTCCACGGCTTCACCTTCGCGGCGCAGTTCCTGCCAGTCTGCTGGCCCGGCACCGGGCAGCACAGCAACGGCGCGCCAGTTCCATTTCGCCCAGCGAGTTACACCGGGTGTTTTGCGTACGATGACGCCGATTGGCATTTCAATCTGGCTTGCGGCCTTGGCCACTCATTCCTCCCCGGAAGGCTCTCCCCTGCCTTCCCTTGGGTCCACTATGGTACACAAAGCAACCATGTGCCAAGTCTGAATTGTCCAACCAACGATCTGATCACTACTTGTTTATGTGATCGAGAGGCATTGAAGAGCCGAAGCACTGAAAGATTTGCGTGCAGGGCATTGCCACTTTTTCAAGACACCCTAAGCTGAAATCAAGACGGGGAGGGGATGCCATGGTCACAAAACTACTACTATGCAACTGTGCGGGAACGCAGGATCTTGAGGCCGAGGCAATCGCATCCGCTTGTGGGATCGCCTGCTCCAAGGTCCACTCGACGCTCTGCACGACGGAGTTGGAGGCCGCAGCGTCCCTGATGAAGGATGGGGATACGGTGATTGCCTGCGGGCAGGAGCAGAGTGTATTTCAAGACCTCGCTGAGGAGTTGGGTATCGACACGCCAGGATTTGTAGACCTGCGCGACCGCGCCGGCTGGTCGAAACAAGGCGGAGATGCGGCACCCAAGATGGCAGCCCTTGCAGCCGAGGCGCTGTTGCCGCAACCGGTCACGCCCAGCGTTGACGTAATCAGCGAAGGCACCTGTTTCATTACCGGGCCGGGTGAGGTGAGCTTTGATCTGGCCTTGCGGCTGTCGGAAACGCTGGCGGTGACAGTATTGGTGAGCGATGACGCGCAGCCGGTGTCGCGGGCCTTTGACGTGGTGCGCGGACAGCTTCGTTCGCTGAAAGGTGCCCTTGGCGGATTCTCGCTGCGGTTGGATGCCTTACAGCAGCTGGAGCCGGGCGGCCGTGGGGCGTTTTCTTGGACTGAGGCGCGCGATGGGGCACACTCGGCCTGCGATATTATTATCGACCTGACCGGTGGCACCCCATTCGTACAGGCCCCCGCCAAGCGGGAAGGCTATTTGCGCGCTGATCCCAAGGACAAGCTTGCCGTGGAACGTCTGGCCTTTGAGGCCGTGCAATTGATCGGCACTTTCGAGAAACCGCTTTACGTACGGATTGAGGAAACGCTCTGCGCCCATTCCCGTGCCGAACAGATCGCCTGTACCAATTGTCTTGATATCTGTCCGACGGGGGCGATCGTCTCGGCAGGGGAACATGTCTCCATCGACCCCATGGTTTGCGCCGGTTGTGGTGAATGCGCGGCGGTGTGCCCGTCTACTGCAATCACGTACGAGGACCCGCCGGTTTCTGCCCTGTTGTCACGGATGCATATACTGGCGCGTACCTATCGGCGGGCAGGAGGCACATCGCCCCGGCTTTTGGTCCATGACGCGCACGGGGCCGAAATGATCCGACTGGCCGCCCGGTTCGGGCGCGGCCTGCCTGCAGATGTCATACCACTTGAGATGAATGTGATCTCGGGGTTTGGTCACGCCGAGATGTTGGCCGCGTTGGCCCATGGGTTCGCCCGGGTCGATGTTCTTCTGACCCCAACCACGGAACGCGATGCGCTGGATAGCGAATTGGCGTTGGCGCAAGCGATTGCCGGACCCGAAGGGATAGGGTTGATTGACGAAGCTGACCCGGATGCAATGGCGGATCTGCTCTATACGCAGGACGTTCCTTCGCCGTTGGCTGATCCGGTTCTACCATTGGGCAATCGCAGGCAGATCGCGCGGCTGTCGGCACAAGCATTGAATCCGCAGACGGATGAGCCCTTGCCGTTGCCTGAAAATTCTCCGTACGGGGCGGTGGCGGTGAATACCGATGCCTGTACGTTGTGTCTCAGTTGTGTGTCTCTGTGTCCTTCGGGTGCGTTGGCCGATAACCCGGACAAACCTCAACTGAACTTTCAACAGGACGCCTGTCTGCAATGCGGCTTGTGTAAGGGCATCTGCCCCGAGGATGCGATCACTCTAGTTCCGCAACTGGACCTGAGCGATGCTGCCCTGTCTCAGCAGGTGTTGAATGAAGAAGAACCTTTTGCCTGTGTGGAATGCGGTGCCTTGTTCGGCGTGAAATCCACGGTCGAACGGATCATGGAAAAGCTGTCGGGGACACATCCGATGTTTGCCACCTCGGACAAGGCTCGGATGATCCAGATGTGCGACAATTGCCGGGTGAATGCGCAGTTTCAGCAGTCGGACAATCCCTTCCAATCCAAGCCAAGGCCTAAGGTTGTTACGACCGAGGACTATTTCTCAAAACGAAAGGATCACTGAAGCTGCAGCGGCGCGCCCAGATCAGCCGCCTTGATGACCGAGACGAAGGCCAGGATGGCTTCCAAATCCTCCAGCGTCATCTCGACCGGGTGGATGGGCGAGGGGCGCTCGGGGTCGAAAGGTGGTGTCAGCCCATCGATCTGTGTAAAGGCGGGATGGGGGTTGAGTGCAAAGAACGCTTCGAACCGTTCAGACCAGTCGGGCATCGACCGCAGCACTGCGAATGAAGGGGTCGAGCCTAACCCGTTCATCCGGTTTTTTGGCCCGATCACGTGGCACCGGCCACAATGGGTCATCGACAGTTCTTCACCGCGGGCGGCGTCACCGTCGATCACGGTTTCCTGCTGCGTTGTCGTCAACTCGAATCTTGCGGAGAAGGGTGCGCCTTGGTCAGGAACAAAGCTTTCGACCGTGTTCTTGCCGATATCGGACAGCAGCCAGTCGCGGAAGCGTTCGTGGCGTGCGTTATCTTCGATACGCAGGTGATAGGTCACACCATCACGCGCAAAGACCGGATCACCCGGCGGGGCCGTTTTCAGCACCAAAACACCCTCATCTTCAGCAATAACCCGAATCCCGGTCTTGAGAGAGAAGCGAGGAAGGATATGTTGCAGCAGGCCAGAGTCTTTTACTTCCGCCGGGGCGGCAAGGCCAAGCGCCTCCTGCGACCAAGAGGGGCTGGTACATAGCGTCAGGCTCAGGCACAAAAGGACAAAGCGCATGGCCCAACCTAACGGTCCGGTCCTGATTGCGTCAAATGAACAGAATGAGACGGAGACACGTGCAATGAAACGCAACCTCATCGTGGGTCGATTTAAAGGGGTACAGGCATGAGTGTTCGTGACGCAGTTCTGGCAAACCTGAAAAAGATTACCGATCCTGTCTCCGGTCAGGACATCGTCAGCGCCGGTGTAGTGCGCGCGCTGAATGTCGAAGGCGACACGGTACGGTTCGTACTTGAGATTGATCCGAAACAGGCCGAGCGTATGGAACCCGTCCGCGCCGCTGCCGAGCAGGCCGCGAAGATGGCGGATGGCGTGGCCACTGTGTCGGCCATGATGACGGCGCATTCGGAAAAGGCGCCGCCGGATCTGAAACCGAAACCCAAGCCGTCGCAAACTGGCCCTCAGGCCGTGCCGGGGGTGGACCGGATCATCGCTGTTGCCTCGGGTAAGGGCGGTGTGGGTAAATCCACCGTATCGGCCAACCTCGCCTGTGCTCTGGCGGCCGAGGGTCGCCGGGTCGGTTTGTTGGACGCAGATGTCTATGGTCCCTCACAGCCCCGGATGCTCGGTGTCTCGGGTCGTCCGGCCAGCCCAGATGGCAAGACGATCCTGCCGCTGCGCAATCACGGCGTCACCATGATGTCGATGGGGTTGATGACCAATGAAGGTCAGGCGGTGGTCTGGCGTGGTCCAATGCTGATGGGGGCGCTGCAACAGATGATGAGCCAGGTTCAGTGGGGCGCTTTGGATGTTCTGATCGTGGACCTGCCGCCCGGCACGGGTGATGTTCAGCTGACCCTGAGTCAGAAGTTCAAGGTGGACGGAGCCATTGTTGTGTCCACTCCGCAGGACGTGGCCTTGATTGATGCACGTAAAGGGATCGACATGTTCAACCAGCTCAAGACTCCCATTGTGGGTATGATTGAAAACATGTCGACCCATATCTGTTCCAACTGCGGGCATGAGGAACACGTGTTTGGCTACGGCGGTGTCGCGTCCGAGGCAGAGGCGCTGGGCGTTCCTTTGTTGGGGGAAATCCCGTTGCATCTGGATATCCGGGTCGCAGCGGATGGGGGCGCGCCCATCGTGGTCAGCAAGCCCGACAGCCCGCAGGCCGATGCATTCCGCAAAATCGCCCGCGACATGATCGCTAAAGGCAACGCATGAACCAACCTGTCTTTCCGCCCTTGCTGACGGGCCATCCGGTGCGGGGTGGGGAAGACCCGTTTGATCGCGCCCAAGCTATGGCCGTGCTGGGCTGCGACGCGGGTACGGTGGTTTACAACATTCAGGCTGATCGCCTGCGCGTTGCCATCGTCTTTGCGCCCGAGGTGCCTCTGCAGGACGCCATGGCAATGCTGCCCTTGTGCGCTGTGGGGTTTCAGAACGCGCTGGGCGCGCTGGCCCCGCCCGAGGTTGCGGTGCATCTGGGCTGGGACGGCTTGATTTGCGTGAACGGGGCGAAGTGTGGAATGTTCCACACCGCCGCCTCAAGCCGCGAACCGGAGCAAGAACCCGACTGGCTGGTGGTCAGTTGGGAACTGGCGTTGCTGCAAACCGGGGATGACCCAGGGAAAACGCCCGATGTCACCGCGCTGTATGACGAAGGCTGCGCGGACGTCTCAGCCGTGCAACTGGTTGAAAGCTGGTCGCGGCATATGCTGACTTGGCTTAACCGCTGGCAAGAGGACGGCAACGCCCCCTTGCACGCCGAATGGATGGGGTTGCTGCGCGGTGTCGGAGAGCCACATGGCGAAACTGGTGTGTTTTTAGGCACGGATGAGCGGTTCGGGATGCTGATCCGTGACGGTGCGGATACACGATTGCGCCCGTTGACCGAACTGTTGGAGAACCAATGATGAAACTGGCCCGTGCGATCCATTTCGATGAAAGCGACATGAATGTCTTCCATTCGCCGGCCCGGACCGGGGAATGGTGTATCTCGGGCGGGTTTGAGTTTTCGAACTGGGGCGAAGCCGATCTGGAAGGCAAGGCACGGCAGGCGTTTTCAAACGGATGGTTGGGTGTCGAAACCTTTGGGCGGGTTACCTTCGTCGCAGTGACGCAGATCGAACAGGCCGAGTTGGAGCAGATCACGCAATCTCTGGCCGAGCATTTTGTCATGTTCTATGGCGCGCCGTCGGTCGAAGCCGCCCTAGGTGTCGCACAGGCCGAAATATCCCACATGAGTGACCTGTGCGAAGAACACGCGCCGAACACTTTGCTAACGGTCGCGCGTGAATTGTCCGAGACGGGTGTGCACGAAGCGTTCCGCATCATCACCCCACAGGAAACACAGCTTGAGGCGTTGGCCGTTCACGGATCGCTTGACGAATAAAGGTTACAGCAGGTCCGCGAACCCGCCGAACTGACCGCGTTTAAAGATCAGGCCCTGACCTTTGCGGTACATCACCTGTTCGACCTCACCAACCAGGATCAGGTGATCCCCGGCCTCGTGCTTGGCATGCAGTTGGCAATCGAACCGGGCCAGACAATCGTTCAGTTGCGGGCGGCCCTTGTGATCCGTACCCCATTCCGCGTGCGAGAAATCCAGCCCGTCACGCGCGAAGCTCAGTGCCTGGTCCTGCTGTTCTTGTGCCATCACGTGAATGGAATAGTGCTGGCAAGCGTTGAAGGAATTGAACCGGTGCGAATCCTTGGCCAGGCACCACAGCACCAGCGGCGGGTCCAATGACACCGAAGAAAACGAGTTGACCGTAATTGCGCGCGGCCCTTTTTCGGTGTTCGTGGTGACGACAGTAACACCGGTTCCGAAACACCCCAGTGCTTCGCGAAAAGCGGCGCTTTGGTCAGGGGTGGGGGCGAAGGATTTCTTAGTCATTGTCCGCTCGTGCAGTGGCCGCGCATCAGGTGACACGCTCTGCCGGAATTGTCCATGAAAAGCTGAATCTTGACCGAATATTTTAACGTTCAGTTCAGATCTTCCAACAGGCGGCCATGCTGACGGGTGGCCTCAATGACGGCACCAAAGGTCGCCATGCCACGCGCTTGCAGCATCGGTAGCATCTTGACCAGCGCCTGCGCAGTGGCGACGGCATCGCCAAGCGCGGTGTGGCGCAGATCGTGTGGAATGGTGATCTCTAGCCGATCACACAGCGCATCCAGCGTGTGCTTGTCGCTGGCTCCGAACAGAACGGCGGACAGCAGAACGGTATCGAGGATGGGGTGATCCCACTCGACATTCATCCGTTTGGCGTGGCGCCGCAGAAAGGCCATGTCGAAGGGAGCATTATGGGCCACGATCACCGCATCCCGCGCGAATTGGTGAAAGGTGTGCCCCGCTGCAGCAATATCCGGCGCGCCCTGAACCATGTGATCGCTGATCTTGTGAACCTTGGTCGAAGCTGGCGGGATCGGTATGCCCGGATCAACCAGAATATCCAGCCGCTCACCCTGAACGATGCGCCCGTTCACGACCCGCACCGCACCGATCTGGACGATTTCGTCTTTGTGTGGAAGCAGCCCGGTCGTTTCAGTGTCAAACACCACAAAACATAAGTCCCGCAATGCAAGAGATTCGAATTCGCCCGTGACCGCGCTGTTCATCAGGTCGAAGTCGTAAACCAGCGGACGCGCAGCCTCAGGCGCGATATTGGCGGCGCTATCATCAAAGATCAGCAGGTAGCCGGGGGCGTCGCCAAGCGGCTTCATCCTGGCGGTATAGGTCTGCGCGCCGTCGATGCTGGTCAGGGTGCAATCAACCTCGAGCCCGGATTTCGACAGTTTTTCATACGCGTCTTGCAGCGGCACGGGTTGCAGGTATTCGAATAGTGACGCGTTCAGGCGGGGATGGGCGATCTGCGCTAACACTCCGGCGGCTTGCCCGTCATACAGCACGATCTTGTGGGTGGGGCTGGCCAAAACCATTGCCACCGGAATCTCGGTCAGTAGAGCCGTGAGCCTTTGCTTTTCAGCAGACAGATGAGCGGTCTCGGCAGCTACGGCCTCTGCTACATCCATGGTTTTACCGGACAGTTGCTCCGCCAGCCCAGCGGCCGCCGGGGCCAGATCGCCCAGATACCGCGCAGCTTGCATGTCCATGTCCGTGCTGACCCCTGCATGTGCACGAGCGCGCAGTTGCGCCGACAACCGTTCAATCGGCTTGGCGACATTGTCATCAAACAGCAGCCAGACGGCGATGATCAGGGCAATGAACCCAAAGCCCATGAGGATTTCAGCCAGGATGAAAGCACTTGCCAACGCAGGATCGGCGACACGTAAATAGCTTACCCATAGCGCCACAGAGCTGACGGCCAGCGCGCCCACTGCCATCAGGCAGAAGAACAGAAAGATACGTACGCGCAGGCTTAGCCGGGTCAGCATGTTACACTCCGCAAGTGGCCTCGATGATTGGGTCCTCGGCGTTGAGGGTCAGCCAGTCGGCGTTAAGCAATTGTCCATCGTCATCAAACTCGGCGCCATCGGCCAAGCTGGCGCGGCTGTTGGTGGCGCAGTCGACCGCCACTGGCAATTTCGAGATCGGGGCCCAGCGGCCGAAGAAATACAGGTCCACAAGGCGCTGTTCGGGAACTTGTTCGTTGGTGCGAACCGATGCGGTGTCAATCGCGGCAAACCGATTGACGAAAGGAACGGCGTAGGTCCACGGGCGATAGAAAGCTTGGCTTTCAACCTCTTGCACGATCTCCATCTCATCCGGCAGCGTTTCAGATGTTCGGTCGTACCAGGAATACTCGCTGGCGATGGTCATGCCGATCATACCCAACCCGGCCGCGACCGGAGCGGCCCAGCGGGGCAGGAGGCCACCTGTCAGTTTATTCACCAGCATCGCCACACCTGCAAAGGCGATCCCTGCAAAGATGGTGCCGATCAGTTCCAGAAACATGTTTCTCTCCTGGTTTCAGGCGTTTGCGCCCGGTTTGGTGTTTGCCTAGCTCAGCATACCTTTGCCATGGCCCACCGCCGACTGCATTGTTTTTACGACAACAAAGGCGTCGCGCAGATGACTTCGCTCAAAGTCCGACAAAGTCGATGGTGGAAGATAGTTGTCGGGGTTTTTGCCGGATTTGACCAGCCTCACCTGATGCTCAAGCCGCGTTTCCGCGATCAGGTCGTAAGCGTCCAGAATATCGCGAGCTCCTGAGGGACTGAGAACCCCAGCGGCCTCGGCGGCTTTCAAACGGGCGCGGGTGTTGGCTTCGGGCAACTGGCCCTGAAGGCTGTAAACACGAGCCAGATCAACCACCGGCACCACGCCGTTATGTTTCAGATCCAGCGTGTTGCGATGCTCGCCTGAGCGAATGGTAGCAAAGCCACGCAACAGGCCCAGCGGCGGCGTGTGTTTCAGTGAGTTTGAAATCATGTGTGCCACGAAGATCGAGTTTGCATTCGCGGCCGCCAGCGTGTCGGCCTGTAGATCAGCAAACAGATCGAATGCGCCGCCGATGGGGCGCAGGTCGAACATGACCGAGGCAAGCATCTGTGCCTCGGGGTTGGGTTTGGCGATCCAGCCGTTGAAATAGTCTCGCCAAACGCGCACGGGCTGACACCAACGGGGATTAGTCGCCATCATGTCGCCCGGGCAATAGAAATACCCGCAGATGTCGAGCCCATCCGAGACGTATTTCGCCAGTTCGGAAAAATAGGTCATGTCGTTTTCGGTCACGCTGTCGTCCAGCATCAGGCAGTTATCTTGATCGGACACGCCGGTCTGCTCTTGCCGCCCCTGCGAGCCGCAGGCCAACCATAGATAGGGTGCGGGTGGCGAACCCAGCTTTTTCTCAGCAAGTGACAGCAGACGGCGGGTGGCGGTGTCTGCAATGTCGGTTATCAAGCGCGTGACGATTTCGTGCCGGTTCCCCCCGGCGACCAACTGCACCAATAGCTGGGGAATTTCAGCTGTCACCATTGCCATCTCGGTAGCAGAGTTCGCATGGGCGATCCGGCGAACTAATTCGGCCGAGTTGACCGCCTGGTAATGAGTTAGGTCAGTTTGAGTGACGATTCCGACCAGCTTGCCGCCTTCAGAAATCGGGATATGCCCGATCCCGCGTTCCATCATCACGTGCAATACGTCCGAGCCAATATCGGAGGGCGATAAGGTGATCGGATTACGAGTCATGATCGAAGAGACAGGGGTGCTATCGGGCATTCCATCCGCTACGTATTTTCCAGAAATATCCCTCAATGTGGCGATGCCTAGAAAATTGTCACCCTCGCTGACGCAGAGTGACGAGATATGGCGGTCTCGCATCACCTTTGCCGCTTCGCGCACCGGCATCGAAGGCGAACAGACGGCTGGGTTGCGGGCCATAAGCGTGTCAATCGAACTGGTGGCGAGGCTTTGCGGACCAGCGCGCTCTCCTCGTGTTCGGTTGAAGAATTTGGCGACTACGTCGTGATCGTCGATCAACTCGCGCACCACATTCGGCGGGAGAACCATTAGAACAGACGGTGTGTGTGCATGCGCATGGGTCGCGGCTTTGCCGTCTTTCAACAAGCCGCGCTCACCAAAAGAGTTGCGCAAGCCTAGATGCGATACGACAGCGCCGTTTTCATCTGTGATCTCAACCTGTCCTTCGTAGATCACAAAGACGCCGGGCAGGGTGTTACCCAACTCATAAACAGAAGACCCTTCGTCGACTTCCCACACCTGGATCTGCTTTGCCAGTTCGTCCAGCGTTTCAGACGAAAGGGCGTCATAAGGGTGCACGGATTTCAGAAACCGGGTGATCTGGTCATGGGACAGGGGCATCAGACGCTCCTAGATTTCTGGTTGAAAAATCCCGCCCGGTGGTATGCCGGGCGGGAACAGTTGATCGAAAAACGCGGCATATGGAAGTTAACCATATGCCGCATCATGCTCATTTATTTTGAGCTGCGCCTGCGCCACGGGGGATACGCACGCTTTCGACCAGTTCCACGATCTCCTGCGGGGTCTCTTTGGTCATACCAGCGACCACGTAGGCGACACCGAAGTTAATCATCGCACCGATTGCACCGAACGAGGTCGACTTGATCGGCCCCAGCAGCGGGTCAGCATCGGTGAATGAGTTGGTGCCCGGAATGAACAGCCAGCCCTTGTGCAGGAAGATGTAGACAAGGGTTACGATCAGACCAGCCAGCATACCGCAGACTGCACCGGTGTTGTTGATGCGGGTCGAGAAGATCCCCATCATCAGCGCCGGGAAGATCGAGGCAGCCGCCAGACCGAACGCCAAGGCCACAGTTTGCGCCGCAAAGCCCGGTGGGTTCAGACCCAGATAGGTCGCAACAACGATGGCCACGGCCATTGCAATCCGCGCCGCCAGAAGCTCTCCTTTTTCAGAGATTTGCGGGTTGATCGCGCCTTTGACAAGGTCATGAGACACAGCTGACGAGATCGCGAGCAACAGGCCCGCAGCGGTCGACAGAGCAGCCGCAAGACCACCCGCAGCAACCAGACCGATGACCCAACCCGGCAGGTTGGCGATCTCGGGGTTGGCCAGAACCAGGATGTCACGGTTGAACTTGGTCAACTCGTTGCCAACCCAGCCTTTTTCCTCGGCCAGTGACTGCATGTCGGCGTTCTGATCGTTGTAGTACTGGATCTTGCCGTCGCCGTTCTTGTCTTCCCAATCCAGCAGACCGGTTTTCTGCCAAGTCTGCATCCAGTCGTAACGTGGATCGGTGTCGATCTCTTCGACCGAAACAGCGCCGCCGTCGATGCCACCGTTGGGCCACATCATGTCGGTGATGTTCAGGCGAGCCATTGCGCCAACCGCAGGGGCGGTCAGGTACAGCAGCGCGATGAAGACCAGAGTCCAGCCAGCAGACCAGCGGGCGTCAGACACTTTCGGCACGGTGAAGAAGCGCATGATCACGTGAGGCAGACCGGCGGTACCGATCATCAGCGACAGTGTGAACAGCACCATGTTCAGCGTGTTCGAGTGGTGGGCCGTATACTCGGCAAAGCCCAGTTCAGTCACGATCGCGTCCAGCTTGGTCAGCAGCGGCTCACCGCTTGCGGTGTCGCCGAACAGACCCAGGGCCGGGATCGGCGTACCGGTCAGCTGCAGCGAGATGAAGATCGCCGGGATGGTGTAGGCGGTGATCAGTACGCAGTACTGAGCGACCTGAGTATAGGTCACACCCTTCATCCCACCGAAAACCGCGTAGGCAAACACCACACAGGCACCGATCAGCAGGCCAGATGTGTTCGACACCTCGAGGAATCGGCCAAAGGCCACGCCAACGCCGGTCATCTGACCGATCACGTAGGTCACCGACGCAACGATCAGACAGATAACCGCAACAACACGTGCGGTCTGGCTGTAGAAGCGGTCACCGATGAATTCCGAGACGGTGTACTTACCGAACTTACGCAGGTAAGGCGCAAGCAGCAGAGCCAGCAGCACGTAGCCACCGGTCCAACCCATCAGGAAGGTCGAGTTGTCATAGCCGGTAAAGGCAATCAGGCCCGCCATCGAGATGAACGAGGCCGCCGACATCCAGTCCGCCGCTGTCGCCATACCATTGGTGACCGGGTGAACACCGCGACCGGCGGCGTAGAATTCCGATGTGGAACCCGCGCGGGCCCAGATCGCGATGCCGATGTAGAGCGCAAAGGACGCGCCCACAAACAGCAGGTTGATGGTAAACTGGTCCATGGGGTTTACTCCTCATCCACGCCGTATTCGGCGTCCAGCTTGTTCATGCGCCAGGCGTAGTTGAAGATCAGCACCAGAAAGACCAGGATCGATCCCTGCTGAGCGAACCAAAAGCCCAGATCGGTACCGCCAACGGCGATGCCCGATAGCAGCGGACGCAGCAGGATGCCGAATCCAAAGGACACCAGCGCCCATATCACGAGGCTGATGTAGATAAGACGCAGGTTGGCCTGCCAATAGCCCTTATCGGCCTCGGCAGTCTGCGCGGAGTTTGTTGATTGATCCGCCATTGCGGGTTCCTCCTTCGCTTCCTCGTTGGGCGGCCCGTGCCCAACTCCTCCAGTGACGTGGGCCGCTTCTCGATTGTGCCTGGCACCAGCATGGTGTCAGGCAAGACTCCTCTGGTCCGCCAGGGCGGGTCCATTGAAGTATTCTGTTTTGGGATTAGAGCCCTGGGTCGGGCTTTCCTCCTCCCCCCCTTAACTCATCGCGTCGCCGACGATCTTTTCTAGGTCGCTGGCGATGTCTTCGATTTTTCCCATAGCGTCAGTGCGTTGCAGGACGCCATGTGAATCGTAATAGGTGATCAGCGGTGCGGTTTGCGCGTGATAGGCCTGAAGGCGCGACGCGACGGTTTCCGCATTGTCATCCGCGCGGCGCTTGAATTCGGTGTGACCGCATTTGTCACATTCACCCTCCTTCGCAGGCTGCTTGAAACTGTCGTGGTAGCCTTCACCACATCCCGCGCAGGTGTAGCGGCCCGAGATGCGGATCACCATTTTGGCGTCTTCAACCTCAAGGCTGATCGCGGCGTTGATCTTTTGACCCGCCGAAGCCAGCAGGCCATCCAGCGCTTCGGCCTGAACCGTGGTGCGGGGAAAGCCATCCAGGATGACGCCCTTGGCGCAATCCGGCTGGGCCATTCGGTCGCGCAGGATGGCGATCACGATCTCGTCGCTGACCAGATCGCCGGCCTCCATCACGGCCTTGGCGGCCTTGCCCGCTTCGGTTCCGGCGGCAACGGCATCGCGCAGCAGGTCACCGGTGCTGAGTTGAACCAGCCCGAACGTGTCTTCAAGCATCCGCGCTTGCGTACCCTTCCCGGCGCCCGGAGGGCCGAGAAGGATCAGAACGGCGGGTGTTATGGTCGTGGCAGCGTCCATCACATCCTCACTTGCTTGCACGGTTTTCGATCAGGTCTTCGACCACCGACGGATCAGCCAGTGTCGAAGTGTCACCCAACGAGCCAAAGTCGTTCTCGGCGATTTTGCGCAGGATACGACGCATGATCTTGCCTGAACGGGTCTTGGGCAGACCGGGGGCCCACTGGATCACATCCGGGCTGGCAATCGGGCCGATCTCGGTCCGGACCCAAGTGCGCAGCTCTTTTAGCAGCTCATCCGACGGCTCACGATCATTCATCAAGGTGACGTAGCAATAGATGCCTTGTCCTTTGATATCATGGGGATAACCGACCACGGCGGCCTCGGCCACTGCGGCGTGGGCAACCAGCGCGCTTTCCACCTCGGCTGTGCCCATGCGGTGACCCGATACGTTGATCACGTCATCGACACGACCGGTGATCCAGTAATCACCATCCTCGTCACGGCGGCAACCGTCACCGGTGAAGTAGTAGCCTTTGTAATCCGAGAAATAGGTCTTTTCGAAACGCTCATGATCGCCCCAAACGGTGCGCATCTGACCGGGCCAGCTGTCCCTGATGCACAGAACGCCCTCGACGCCGTTACCGCTGATTTCAACACCGGATTGCGGGTCCAGAACCACCGGTTCGATGCCAAAGAACGGTTTCATCGCCGAACCGGGTTTCATAGCATGCGCGCCGGGCAGGGGAGTCATCAGGTGGCCGCCGGTTTCAGTCTGCCACCAAGTATCGACGATCGGGCATTTGCCCTTGCCAACAATCTCGTTGTACCAGTTCCAGGCTTCTGGGTTGATCGGCTCGCCCACAGTGCCAAGCACCTTGAGGTCACTCAGATCGCATTTCTCAACAAACTCGGTGCCCTGACCCATCAGAGCCCGGATGGCCGTCGGAGCGGTATAGAACTGGTTGACCTTATGCTTTTCGCAAACCTGCCAGAAACGTGAGGCATCTGGATAGGTCGGCACGCCCTCGAACATCAGAGTCGTCGCACCATTGGCCAGAGGGCCATAGACAATATAGCTGTGGCCCGTGACCCAGCCTACATCCGCAGTACACCAATAGACGTCACCATCATGGTAATCGAAAGTGATCTGGTGCGTCATCGCGGCATAAACGAGATAACCACCAGTCGTGTGTACAACACCCTTGGGCTGACCAGTCGAGCCGGAGGTATACAGGATAAACAGCGGATCTTCGGCATTCATTTCGGCAGGTGCGCAATAGTCATCCGCCTCAAGCGCCATTTCGTTGTAGTCATAGTCTCGCCCGTCAATCCAGGTGGTCTGACCGCCGGTCCGCTTTACAACAAGGCATTTCACAGTGTCCTTGCAGTGCAGCAGCGCTGCGTCTGCGTTGGATTTTAGTGGAGTTTTCCGACCTCCACGCGGCGCTTCGTCTGCAGTGATCACTACCTTGGCGTCGCAACCATTGATGCGCGCCGCCAGCGCGTCGGGCGAGAAGCCTGCGAACACGATGGAATGGATAGCACCGATACGGGCGCAGGCCAGCATGGCATAAGCGGCCTCTGGGATCATCGGCAGGTAGATGACAACACGATCGCCTTTGCGCACGCCCAGGGATTCCAGAATATTGGCCATCCGGCAGGTGCGGCGGTGCAACTCGGCATAAGAGATGTGTTGTGCTTCGTCATTTGGATCGTCCGGTTCCCAGATGATCGCAGTCTGATCTCCTCGGGTATTTAGATGACGATCCAAGCAGTTGGCAGACACATTTAATGTGCCATCGGCATACCAATTGATGCCGACCGAACCGAAGTCATAGCTGACATCTTTGACTTGAGTATAGGGCTTGATCCAGTCAACCCGCTTACCTTGTTCGCCCCAAAACGCAACGGGATCTTCGATCGACGCCTTATACATCTGGGTGTATGCGTCGGCATCAACATGGGCGCGGGCAACGGTTTCTGCGGATGGCGGATAGACGTTGGCATCTGCCTGGGCAGCGGTTGTCATTCTGAGGCTCCTCCCTCTGGACTTCATTTCACTGGGCCGAATCTTGCCCGCGGAACGGGCGATGTCGACCCGTTTCCTCCCCACGAGAAATAATAAGCGGAATTGAAAACAATGAAATAAATTACAGATTTCTATGGATTAGTTTGTAAACAAATTTCTTCGATCTGACCTAATTTGTAAAAAAATAGAAAAACAAAAAATAAAAACAGTAAAAAACAAGGCAATATATGTCACAGATTTTGACGAGATTTCGGACGCATACGTCAGCAATTTTCTGCATCTTGGATTCACCTTTTGGTTGTTAGCGCTGTCTGCAGTTCTCTGGTGGGCCTGTCCGGGGTTGGCACATTCCGATGTTGGCGCTAGCTTTGACCGCAAGCGCTTGGACAAGAAGCGCAACAAAGGGAGAAATCATGATGAAAAAGATGTTGAGCGGCGCGGCCGTCGTCGCCTTGGGTGTTGCATTTGTCTCAGAGGCTGCTGCAACCGAATGGAATGCCTCGGTCTGGGGCAAGCGGCGCGCCTTTACTGAACATGTTGAAAAGCTGGCTGAACTGGTCAGCGAAAAGACAGGCGGCGAATTCACCATCAATGTCAGCTATGGCGGCCTGTCAAAGCCCAAGGAAAATCTGGACGGGATCGAGATCGGCGCGTTTGAGATGGCCCAATTCTGCGCCGGATATCACCGCGACAAGAACCGCGCGATCACCGTGCTTGAGCTGCCCTTCCTTGGCGTGAACAATCTGGATGAAGAAGTGGCCGTTAGCCACGCGGTCTACGATCACCCGGCCGTTAAGGATGAGATGGCGCAGTGGAACGCACGCATTATCATGACGTCGCCTATGCCGCAGTATAATCTAGTCGGCACGGGTGACCCGCGCGACGAGCTTTCCGATTTCGACGGAATGCGTGTACGTGCGACCGGTGGTCTTGGGCAGGCTTTTGAGGCGGTTGGCGGTGTGCCAACCTCGGTCCCTGCGACCGAAGCGTTCAATGCGATGGAATCGGGTGTGGTCGACACGGTCGCCTTTGCTCAGCATGCTCATTTGTCTTTCGGCACTATCAATGAGGCCGACTGGTGGACTGCGAACCTGAACCCCGGCACGGTCAACTGCCCGGTGGTGGTGAACATCGAAGCCTATGAAGCCCTCCCTGCCGAACATAAAGAGGCGCTGAACAGCTCGATCGACGAGGCGATTGACCATTACCTTGCGAACTACGGTGGCCTGCTTGAACAGTGGGATAGCGTTCTGACCGAGAAGGGCGTCGAAAAAGTCGAGATCGACGATGCCGTGCTTGAAGAGTTCCGCGCTAAGGCAGCCGATCCGATCCGCGAACAGTGGATTGCGGATATGTCGGCCCAGGGTCTTCCCGCGCAGGACCTCTATGATTTGGTCCAGGCAACGCTTAAACAACAGCGCGGCGGCAACTGATCGCCTTTTCCGGGTGCCTGACCGGGCACCCGGACACCAATCATAAAACAGGGGATCACCGGAATGGCAGGACAGGCCACGGTGCTTGAGGACGGTAGTCGGCTCAGTCGACTGGACCGTCACCTTTTGAGATTAGAGCAGTTTCTGGCATTGATCAGCGGATTGGCTGTCTTTGGCCTGATGGTGCTGGCCGTGGTTTCGGTCAGCGGCCGCAACGCGATAAACGCGCCTTTGCCCGGTTACGTGGACTGGATTGAACAGGCCATGCCGTTGATTGCCTTCCTCGGTATCTCATACGTGCAACGCGAAGGCGGCCACATCCGCATGGATATCGTGATCGCGCGCCTACACGGTCGGGCGTTGTGGCTGTTCGAGCTGATCTCGGTGATCCTGATCCTTGTGCTGATGCTGGCGCTAGTCTGGGGCAGCTGGTCCCATTTCGATCGCTCGTTCGATTTTGGCGCACCTCTGTGGAGCCGCGACAGTTCCATTGATATCGGCATCCCGCTTTGGCCTGCCAAGCTGCTGGCGCCGGTGGCCTTTTCCGTTTTGTGTGTGCGGCTAGTGCTACAGGTCTGGGGGTATGGGCGCGCTTTTGTGCTGGGCCTTGAACATCCGGTGGCTGTGCCGTTGCTCCAAGACGCGGCGGCACAGGCCGCTGCCGAGGCTGAGCAATTCGAAGGGCAGGACTAGCGCATGGACACGATAGATATTGGTCTGTGGGTTACAGGTGGCCTGCTGGTTTTGGTCGTCACGGGCATGCGGGTTGCCTTTGCTGCGGGGCTAGCCGGGTTGGTGGGTCTCGTCTGGATCTTTTGGGCCAAGTTCGGATACGACCCCGACCGGTTTGGCAAAGCCCTGACGGTGGCCGTCAAAACAGCCGGACAAGTGCCGCATTCGAAAGTGGCCGCCCATACGCTCAGCCTGATCCCGACCTTTATCTTGATTGGATACCTGGCTTATTACGCGGGTCTGACCAAAGCGCTGTTCGAGGCGGCCAAGCGTTGGGTGGCTTGGGTGCCGGGTGGCTTGGCAGTCTCGACCGTGTTTGCGACGGCTGGGTTCGCGGCCGTTTCAGGCGCGTCGGTCGCCACTTCCGCGGTTTTCGCCCGCATCGCCATCCCCGAGATGCTGAAGGTCGGCTATAACAAGCAATTCGCTGCCGGAGTCGTCGCCGCCGGGGGCACGCTGGCCTCGCTTATTCCGCCTTCGGCCATTCTTGTGATCTATGCCATCATTGTTGAGCAGGACGTGGGCAAACTGCTGCTGGCAGGGTTCATACCCGGGGCATTTTCGGCGGTTATCTACGGCCTTCTGATCGTGGGCATCGCGGTTGTTTTCAAAAACGTC
The DNA here is from genome assembly GCF_056538005.1 of Ruegeria sp. BI11. Lineage (NCBI taxonomy): Bacteria > Pseudomonadati > Pseudomonadota > Alphaproteobacteria > Rhodobacterales > Roseobacteraceae > Ruegeria > Ruegeria sp. BI11. The sequence continues at coordinate 75,190 of NZ_JBQFSM010000001.1, forward strand.
GGACCTCCGGTCACGGGCTTTACGTGGAAACAGCGCTTTGCCTCTTTGCCCGGTGCATTCCCGATTGTGGCCGTGATCCTGATCATCATCTGCTTTGTCTACAACCCGTTCGGGGAAAAGGCCTGGGGTACGCCGACCGAAGGTGGTGCAATCGGTGCCTTCATCGTCTTCTGCTTTGCTCTGTTCCACGGTATGCGCTGGACCGAGTTGAAATCGGCGCTGTTGGAAACTGCCAAACTGACCGCGATGATCTTTTCGATCATCTGGGGCGTGTTGATCTACGTTCGGTTCCTCGGATTTGCCGACCTGCCGGGCGCATTTTCTGACTGGATCACTTCGCTTGAGATGTCACCGATGCTGATTCTGATTTGTATTTTGCTGGCTTATGCGGTCCTGGGCATGTTTATGGATGCCATCGGGATGCTGCTGCTGACGCTACCGGTCGTGTACCCGGCCGTAATGGCTCTGAACGGAGGAGAAACCGTCAGCGCAGCAGAAAGTGCTTTTGGTATGTCCGGTCCGATGTGTGCGATCTGGTTCGGAATTCTGGTCGTGAAAATGGCCGAATTTTGCCTGATCACGCCGCCAATCGGTCTGAACTGCTTTGTCGTTGCTGGCGTGCGCCCGGACCTGAGCGTTCAGGACGTCTTTAAAGGCGTGACCCCGTTCTTCATAGCTGACGGTGTTACAATCGCTCTGCTTGTGGCGTTCCCTAGTATAGTTCTCTATCTTCCGTCTTTGGCCGGATAGAAAAAGCCCCCGGCGTGAACCGAGGGCAAGGTGCGCTTGTTGCGGGTTCTTTAGCTTGCCCGCATCAGCATCCCAAACAGGTCGCGCGGATCGTCAGGATCGGCCAACATGTCCAAAGGTTCAAAGAAATCAGTGCCCTCGATAGCGGACTTGATATAGCGCAGGGCCGAGAAATCCTCGATCGCGAAGCCGACGCTGTCGAAAAGAGTGATTTGACGGTCATCGCTGCGCCCTTTGGCCTGACCGGTCATGACCTGCCACATCTCAGTCACTGGGTGGGTGTCGTCCAGTGCTTGAATCTCACCTTCGATCCGGGTTTGCTCGGGGTATTCCACGAAGATTTCCGAGCGCAACAGGATATCGCGATGCAATTCGGTCTTGCCGGGGCAGTCCCCGCCGATGGCGTTGATGTGAACGCCGGGGCCGACCATGTTGTCGGTCAGAATCGTGGCGTATTTCTTGTCGGCCGTGCATGTGGTGATGATATGCGCTCCTTCAATAGCCTCCTCTGCCGTTTTGCAGGGCACCACCGTCAGGCCTTTGCCTTGCAGGTTCGCGGCACATTTCTTGGTGGCATTCGGATCGGTGTCGTACAAACGAACCGTATCAATCCCGCACATTGCCTTGAAGGCCAGGCACTGGAACTCTGACTGAGCGCCGTTGCCGATCATCGCCATCACCGAAGAAGACTTCGGCGCCAGATATCTGCCCACAAGAGCCGAGGTCGCCGCAGTACGCAGCGCGGTTAGCATAGTCATCTCGGTTAGCAGGGTGGGGTAGCCAGTGTAGACGTCAGCCAATAGGCCGAAAGCGGTTACGGTCTGCAGCCCTTCAGAAGTGTTCTTGGGGTGGCCGTTTACGTATTTGAACCCGTAGGCCTCTCCGTCCGACGTGGGCATCAGCTCGATCACACCATGCGGGGAATGGGCCGGTATGCGCGGGGTCTTATCGAAGCTTTCCCACCGTTTGAAATCGGCTTCGATCTGGGCCGCGATCTGGGTGATCATCTTTTCGAGCCCGACGTGATGCACGAGACGCATCATGTTGTCGACGGACACAAAGGGCACAAGCGCCTTTTCAGATGGTTGCATTGGGGTCTCCTATCGACGGGACAAGTGGATGCCTGCAATCATGCAGCGCACGGATCCACCGGCAGTTTCAATTGTGGGAACGGAAAGCGGCAGCGGCGTCGCGCTGGCTTCGATTGTTGCGACTTGATCCGGGGTAAGGGCGGCAAGCGCCCGGCTGGACAGCGCCAAAACCAGGCCATCCCGACCGCTGAGTTCGATGGCGTTGCCTGCAAATTCGGCGATCTGTTCATGGGTCAGTTCAATGACAGTGCGGCCGGATTCTTCCAGCCGGGATTTTACAGTCGCGCGCCGTTCGGGGTCTGTGATCATATCCAGACAGATCAGCGCGTATTCGCTGCCGATGCCCATCAGAACATTGGTGTGATAGACATCACGCCCTTCGGCGTCATGTGCCTCGAACACGATGGGTTCATAGTTGAAATGGGTGCAGAATCGTTCCAACAAAACGGGGTCGGCGCGGTTGGATTTGACTGTGTAGGCGACGCGGCCAACGTGGTCTAGAACCATTGCTCCGGTGCCTTCCAGCGCCAGTTTGTCCTGCTCAAGTCCGGAATAATCGATCACGTCCTGAACACGGTATTCCTGTTTCAGCATCTCAATGACGTCCGCGCGGCGTTCCCGCCTGCGCGACGGTACAAACATCGGATAGATCGCCACATGTCCGCCGGGATGAGTTGAGAACCAGTTGTTCGGGAACACGCTGTCGGGTGTATCGAGGTCCCCTAGATCGTCGAAGACATGAACCTTTACACCTGCATCGCGCAGCAATGCGACCGCCTGATCATGCTCGTCGCGCGCCTGAGCAGATGTGGCTGCAGCCGAGCGATTGGCCAATGTCTGAAACGCATTGTCGTCACGGGTCTCAGGGTTAGAAGCAAACGCATGGGGCCGGATCATAACAACGGCCGGGGGGGCTTGCAGAGAGTGCATCAGAAGCTCCGTGTTGGGCGGTCAAAGATGCGGCGGCCCATCAATGAGGCAGCCAGATCGACCATCAGTTTTGCGGTTCGGCCGCGTTCGTCCAGAAACGGGTTCAGCTCGACCAGGTCCAGCGAACAGACAAGGCCGCTTTCGTGAAGCAGCTCCATCACCAGATGCGCCTCGCGTTCGGTCGCGCCGCCGGGGACAGTAGTGCCGACGGCAGGGGCGATCGAGGGATCAAGAAAGTCGACGTCCAGCGAGACATGCAGGATGCCATCCGCCGCCCGAACCCGGTCAAGAAACGCGATCAAGGGGGCTTTTATTCCGTGTTCGTCAATGCTGCGCATGTCTGCCAGCATGGCGTGATCCTTCTCTAGCCGCGCCCGTTCGGCTGGATCGACCGAGCGCAGGCCGATCATGCCCACGCGGTCGGTTGGAACCGGGGCAGGTACGGGCGGAAAGACGTCGAAGCCCGGTTGGCCAGTGAAGTAAGCGACCGGAGTCCCGTGCAGGTTGCCGCTGCCGGTGCTGTTCGGGGTGTGAAAGTCGCTATGAGCATCCAGCCAGAGCACGAACAAAGGGCGACCGATCTGCTGCGCATGGGCGGCCATCCCGGCAACCGTTCCCATAGACAGAGCGTGGTCGCCGCCCATAAAAATCGGCAGGCCGTTGGGGGCGGTGTCCTGCGCTGCGCGGCTGAGCGCGTTGGTCCAGCCGATGACTTCGGGCAAGGCGAACAGGTGTAGGTCTTCGGGTACATCCGTGCTGTCCGGTTGGATATCGCCGATATCCGATACTTGGTAGTTCAGATCGGCCAATGCCTGTTCCAGACCGGCCACCCGATATGCGTCAGGTCCCATACGGCAGCCCTGACGGCGCTTGCCAGCGTCCATTGGGACGCCGACCAGTATAACGTGTTTGTTGTCCATATGTTTGTTTAGTTCCGCAAGGTGGCTTGCGAAAAGAGGTCAAAATGTTCAAAATGAAACCTCAATTAGCGAAATGAGAAATAACTATGGACGATTTGGATAGTCGGCTGCTCAATGCGCTGCACCGGGACGCGCGGGCCTCGCTGTCCGAACTGGCCGAGACGTTGGGTGTCACCCGCACCACTGTCCGCAGCCGGCTGCAGCGTCTGAAGCAATCGGGTGAGATTGTGGGCTTTACTGTCCTCACCCGGATGGATGTGGCCGAAAGCCCGGTGCGCGGTCTGATGATGCTTGAGATCGAGGGTCGCGGGACCGAGCGGACGATGGCCAGAATCGCGGCCTTGCGTCAGGTGCGTGCCGTGCACACGACCAATGGCAGCTGGGATCTTATCGCCGAGATCGGCACCGAAACTCTGGCGGAACTGGACGAGGTCCTGTTCCAGATCAGGCGGATGGAGGGGATAACGCGGTCCGAAACCAATCTGCTGTTATCTACACGTAAAGGGCGTGTCTGATCCCTTGTAGTGCTTTGACGTTCAAGGAAATTGTGTCAAGGTTGCCCCACGTCGCCGATCCGCGCGCAGGATCGTTGCAGTGCCTCAGAGCAGGGGGGAACCATGACCACGCAGGAGACTGAAAAAGAAGTCTGGGCCTTACGTCTGGCCGAGCGGGTCACCGGGTTCCTTGAAAAGCCCGCGGTTAGAATTGCGGTTCCGATATTGGTAACGCTGATTGCGCTGGTCGTGCTGCACGAGTTGTCCCAACACGTGAAATGGGCCGATGTGCAGGTAGATGTCGCGAATACGTCCTGGAAGCTGATGTTCATTGCCTTGTGCTGGACTTGTTTCAGCTTTCTGTCCTTATCCATGTACGACGTGCTCGCTGTTCAAAGCGTGGCGGATGGTGAGGTGCCTCTGACCGTTGCGGGCATGGCCGGGGCCAGTGGTTACGCAGTGTCGAACTGCCTTGGTTTTTCCTACATCACCGGGACTGCGATCCGGTATCGCATCTATGCCTCGCTTGGGCTGGATCTGAGCCGCGTTGCCGGGGTCATCGCAACCTCGTGGATTGCATTCTGGTCGGGGCTGGTGTTTTTGCTGGGCGTTTTGCTGACCCTGCATCCCGATGGGATTTCAAAAGTCCTACCGATCAGCGACACGACTGAGACCATAATCGGACTGTGCCTGTTGGCCGCTCTGGTGGCCTTGTTTCTCTGGCTCGCTCGGGGCGGGCGCAAGCTGGCCTATGGCGGTTTTGGCTTCAACTTGCCCGGCGGTAAATTGGCAAGCCTGCTGACACTGGCCGCGATCGGAGATCTGTTTGGCGCTTCGATGGTTCTGTACACACTGATGCCCAGCGACCTTGGGGTCGGTTATCCTTATTTCTTCACGATCTATATCGGGGCAATCGCCGTTGGTATCGTCAGCCACGCACCGGGCGGCATCGGCGCGTTCGAGGCGACGTTGATCGCAGGTTTGGGTGCCTCTGGCCGTTCCGACGTGATCGCCGCATTGCTGCTGTATCGTCTGGTCTACACATTCCTGCCCTTTGCCATTGCAACCTTGTCAATTGCCGTGGCCTCAGCGCTGACGCATCGCCACCACATCAGCGGGGCGGCCACATGGGTCTATCGTGCGATCCGACCGATTGTTCCTATGGTGGCTGCGGGCGTGACTGCCGTTGCTGGCATCATCCTGTTGGTGTCCGGGGCCTTGCCGTCCAGCAGCCAGAGCCTTGGCGCATTGAGGGACTTTCTCCCCTTGTCCTTTGTCGAAGCTTCGCATCTGGCAGGCAGCGCCGTAGGCGTTTTGCTGATCCTTGTGTCACGAGGTTTGTTCCGCAAACTCTACCGTGCGTGGATTGTGGCTATGTTGCTGATGGTGGCGGGGTTTGTTGCTTCGCTGACCAAAGGGCTGGATACGCATGAAGCGATTGGCATGTTGGCCTCGATCGCTGTGCTGGCCACATTCCGGGGTGCATTTTACCGCGTTAGCGGTGCATCGATTTTCCGGCTGAATATCCCGTGGTTGGTCAGTGTTGTGGCCCTGTTGGCTGTCATTTTCTGGATCGGGTTGTTCGCCTATTCGCATGTGGAATATCAGAACGCACTGTGGTGGGATTTCGCGTGGAACGGCGACGCCTCGCGGTTCTTACGCTCCAGCCTTGTGGTGGCGGTCATCCTCGGTGTGGTGGCTGTGAACTCGCTGTTCGGGCGGGAAATCCCCGAGCCGGTCCGCACGGAAATCCCACCTGTCGTCGAACGGCTGGCACTGGAAAGCGAAGATACTGAGGCGCAGATATCGCTGACCGGAGACAAGCAGTTTCTGATCGCGCCCGATGAATCCGCGTTTCTGGCCTATGCTGACACCGGCAACGCGCTGATCACCAAAGGTGAGCCGGTTGGCGATGAAAAAGCTGGTAAGCAACTGATCTGGCAGTTGCGCGAAATAGCGGACCGCGAGGGCAAGCTGTGCGCGTTTTACAGCGTTTCAACCAAATACCTTCCGACATTTCTGGACCTGGGTTTGTCGATCCTGAAAATCGGTGAGGTCGCGCGGGTGCCGCTGAAAGACTTCTCGCTGGACGGCAAATCCCGCAAACGGTTCCGGCAGGCCAAAAGCCGGGCCGAGCGCGAGGGGTATGTGTTCGAGATCATCCCGAAGGAAGAACTGGCCCCAGTCCTACCGGAACTGCGAAAAATCTCGGACGATTGGCTCGAACGCAAGGCGGGCGAAGAAAAGGGGTTTGCCCTTGGCGGGTTCGATGATGACTATCTGTCATATTTCGACCATGCTGTGCTGCGGAACGGCGATACCGGCCAGATCGTGGCCTTTGCCAATCTGTTCCAAGGCGGCCATAAATCCGAGCTTTCGTTGGACTTGATGCGCTATGAACCAGACAGCCCCAGCTTTGTCATGGATGCCTTGTTTGCCGAAATGATGTCGTGGGGGGCCGAGCAAGGGTTCCACTGGTTCTCGCTGGGTGCGGCACCGTTTTCGGGGATCGAAAACCGGCAACTAGCCTCATTCTGGAACCGCGTCGGTGGATTCGTTTACGAACATGGCGAACAGTTCTATCACTTCGAAGGGTTGCGGTCCTTCAAGCAGAAGTTCGACCCGGAATGGAGCCCGAACTATCTGGCCAGCCCGGGCGGCTTGGCCGCGCCGCGCATCCTTTATGAAGTGAACATCCTGATCTCGGGTGGATTGCGAGGCCTTACAAAATAACGCCTAGTTCAAGCTTGCGCCCGTCGGGTCTTGTTGCAGCAGGTCGCCCCAATCGGTGCGGTATGCCATCTCGGCCAGCACGGTTTCCGGTAGGAACTCCTGATTTTGGCGAATCTGCCAGCCACCGCCCAGCCCCTTATACACGGCAACCAGATTGCTTGAGACCTGCTGCCGCGCTTCAATCAGATTTGCCTGCGATCGCAGCAACGCGGTCTGAGTGTTCAGGATGCGGGAATAGTCGGCAATGCCGTCGCGATACTGGTCCACCGCAATCTGGGCGGCCTTGCGGGATGCGGTGACGCTGTTTTCGTAAAAGACTACCTGCTTGCGAGATTGGGCATATGCGACCATCGCGCTTTCCACCTCGGAATAGGCGGTCAGAACAGTGTTTTGGTAGTTGGCAATCAGCGCCTGATAGGCCGCGTCTTGCGCACGGACGTTGTTCTTGATCCGGCCGTAGTTCAACACGTTCCAGACCACACCCGCATTCGCCAGACTTGTTGTACTGGTCGCGGAAAACAAATCCCGCCCGCCCGAGGCCTGCAGGCCGATGGACCCTGACAGAATGAATTGCGGGTAAAGATCGGCCATCGCGATGCCAACCTCAGCCGATTGCGTCGCCGCCGCCAGTTCGGCCGCGCGCACATCCGGGCGGCGACGTAGCAACTCGGCCGGTACGCCCACGGCCACGTTCGACCGAGCTGAAGGGATGCGCCCTGAATTACCCAGCAGACTGGTCATGCGCGAGGGCGTTGCCCCCAGCAATACAGCCAGCGCGTTTTTGGCTTGTTGCAGGTCGCTTTCAAGTTCGGGGACCAGCGCCTTGGTGTTGTTCAGCAGGGCGGTGGATTCCTGCACGTCCAACTCGGTCGTCACTCCGTTGTCAAAGCGCAATTGGGTCAGATCAGCGGAGGCCTGTTGCAGCTGAATGTTCTCGCGTGCAACCGCCAGAGATTCCTGCAATGCGCGGATGTTCACGTACAGGGCCGCGACGTCACCGGTCAGCGTCACCAGCGCGTCGTCATAATTCGCCACTTGTAGCGCCAGATTGGACCGCGCCGCTTGAACGCCGCGCCGTTGTTGGCCCCAGACGTCCAACTCCCATTGCGCATCGAACCCAACTTGTGAGGTCGAAAATTCCGTATCCAATGGAATGATCCGCCGAATATCAGATATCGGCCCAAGGTTATCGCTGACCTGACGCCGCTCAATTGAGCCTCCGATGGCCTGCGATTGCGGATACAGTTCGCCGAACGCGATACCCAGCTGGGCGCGGGCTTGTAGGACGCGCGCACCGGCCACTTGCAGGTCAAGGTTCTGGGCATAGGCCTCGGCAACCAGTTTGTTCAGGGTGGGGTCGTTGAATGTCTCCCACCATTTGACCACCGGCGCGCTGCGCGAAGTCAGGCCACTGGGTCCGGTGCTGGGGCTGTTCACCTCGATCCATTCTTTCACGACCGGAGAGTTCGGGCGCACGAAATCCGGGCCAACTGGGGTACAGCCGACCAGCAGAGCCGCGCATAAGGCGGTGCCGATCAGTCTGCGGTGAAGTCTGGCCCGGGTCATATTATGCGTCCTCAGATATCCAGTGGTCGGATGAAGTTGGCGAAGGAATACAGGCGAATATTGATGCGCCGCAGGAACTCAAAGTTTTTGCCCTGTCCGGTGTAGATGGCCACTGCGGCATGGCCACCGGCAGGAAAGGTGTGACCGTCCGGAATATCGACCGAAATCTGTACCGCGATGCGTCCGGGCAGTTTCGGAAACTCAAAGCCGGGCAGGCGGCCCGAGGGCAGGTACTGACCCTGGCGTGTAGCCCACCAGATTGCTTCGACCTTGCCGGTCAGAATCTCGCCAGGATAAAGATCCAGCGCGACCTCTACTTCCTGACCTGGCTCGACGAATTTCAGATTCTGTTGGCGATAGGTGGCCAGAATGTAGGGGTTGTCCTTGGTCACGAAACTGGCGATTGCCCCCAAGCGGATATCGCCAACCACCAGACCGGGGCGTGCCTGTTGCGAGACGATCATGCCGTCTTCGGGTGCGTAGATCGTCGTGTTATCAAGGAAATACTGTGCCTTGTCCAACTGAGCCTGCGCCTGAAGGATGCCGGTATTCACCCCATCGATCTGCGAATCCAGCGCCAGTTGCGCTTTTTCCAAATTGGCCTCAGCCTCTTTGACCTGCGCCTGATCCTCGGTGACTTGTTCATCCCAACGATCCAATTCGTCCTGCCTTGCACCACCCGCAGGTACAAGGTTCTCATACCGGGCCTGTTGAGTCAGCGCATAGGCCAACTGCGCATTGGCGCGTTCGATGGCCTCAGAGGCCGCGATCACGTCCTGTTCTAGGATTTTTGCATTCTGTTCGGCGGCCACTAATTGAGCAGTTGCCTCTTCAACTTCTAAGGCGAACACGGTGTCATCAAAGCGATAGAGGGGATCGCCCTTTTTCACCTCGGTGTTGGGTTCGACCAGCACTTCGGTCAGGATCGTCGGCTCGGTCAAGCGCGGCACGATCTGGATGGTCGAACGAACCACATGGCTATCGAGGGAAAACGGTTGAAAAAAGCGCAGTGCAACAAGAAAGATCAGCAGCAGATGCGCGCCGACCCAGAAAGAGACGACACCCCAGGTGATGTTGAATTTCAGCCATTTCGCTTTGAAGAAAATGAACCAGACGAAAATGATGTAGAACAGCGTAATGCCGAGGGCGACAAACATATTCTGTGACTTCCTTTGGCCTTAGCTTTTCTGCGTCTCGTCAGGGTCCAGCGGGTCGCTGTATTCTTCGTTCACTGTCCCGCCCAACCGTTTGATTTCCTTGCGGATCGCATCCTTTTCATCGTCAGGTGTACGGCGAATATCGACTGTGACGCCGTCGTGAAAGGCCCACATAAATGCATGCACCCATGGCACGACGGCCAGAAAGCCCATCCACCCCATGATTTTGACGGCTTCGGCATGGGGATGATTGCGTTTGATTGCGATCCGCCCCGGTAGCCCCATGATGAACAGAACCAGCGCCATCACCGCCCCGAGAAGCAGAATCAATGCCACGAAAGTCAGGTAGTCATAGTAGCCCAGCGGCTGCCCCAATAGTCCCATGCTCGTGCCTCCTTTTGGGAAGGTTACCCTATCCTCAGCCGTTGGTGCCCATCTCGTCAATCAATTTGTAGCTAGTGGGTGGGTCCGCGCAAATTCCCGGCCCGCATTCCACCAAGGTTGAGACCGCGTTCAGCGCAGCCAGACTCAGCATGATGAAAAACGCGCTTTTGGCCAGAACACTGCCACCAAAGCGTGGTTGTTGGGTGTCGGTGGCGTATTGCCGGTCAAACAACAACATGACGGCGGTGCCCAGCAGGATGAGGAAAAAACAGATCGCAGACCAAGTGTAGTAATGCAGCCCCATTACCGGCGATCCATAGTGACCTGTGCCGGGCACAATGTGCAGCAGAATCTGGCGCACGGCCACACTGCCGCCGAACAGCGCTGCAAGCAACATGATGGCATAGTGCTGAGGCCGCGCGCCATACAGCAAGTTCAGGCCAAGACCAACTCCAACGGCCACAAACCCGACCCTTTGCAAAAGACACAAAGGGCAGGGCAGTTCATAGAGTTTCAGCTGGTAGACATAGGCCAGCACCAACACGAGGCTGACGACCAGCATGCCAAGGGCATTGAGATTGCGTGAGAGTTCTGGTGTCATCGCAGCCCCTCACAATTGGATCGTCAGATGACTGGTGGCGTGGAATTTCAGCCAATACACACTCAACGCCAGCGTGAAAAAGAACAACGCATTGGCCGCTGTCGTCCGTTGAAAGTAATTCAGCCCCATCGTGGCTGTAAGTAACGCAAATAAAAGCGCTATCATGGCCCGGATCTCCCCTCCCGTGCAACGATTGCAATATGAGAGAGTGTGTCAGGCGAATTTGGATCTGGCAAGAACTCGTGTCATAAATTCCCGTTTAATGCGAGTTACTTGGGGTCAGACACACAGTTTCAATTGGGTTTGCCATTCCGAACATTTCACCGCCAGTGCATTAGGTGGCGTTTGGTCGGTATAGAACACGTCCACCTCGGATAGTGAGGCAATGCGGGCGGGGGCCGTGCGTTGGAATTTGGAATGATCGGCCACAAGACAGGTCCGTCGAGCTTGGGCAATGATGGTCTGGCTTACCCGAACTTCCTGAAAGTCAAAATCCATCAGATCGCCTTCAGTATCCAGCGCCGAACAGCCGATAATCGCATAGTCGAACTTGAACTGCTCGATTGTGGCGATTGTCAGATTGCCGATCAACCCTCCGTCCGAGCGTCGCAGTACGCCGCCCGCCACAACGATCTGGCAGTTGGGATTGTCGACCAGAATGCTTGCGACGTTCATGTTGTTGGTCACCACCATCAGGTCTTTGTGGTCCAGCAGTTGCCGGGCCACGGCCTCGGTTGAGGTGCCGATGTTCATGAACAATGATGCGCCGTCGGGGATATCCTGTGCGCAGAGTTGCGCGATGCGTGCCTTTACGTCCGCGTTTAGCGCGCGGCGATCCTCATATCCTATGTTCGACACGCCAGAGCGCAGGACCGCACCGCCATGAACGCGGTCGAGTTTTCCCATATCCGCCAGTTCAGAAAGATCGCGACGGATGGTTTGAACAGTCACGTCAAACCGCAGGGCCAGGTCTTCGACCATCACACGGCCGTCCTGTCTGGCGATGTTCAGAATGTCTGACTGACGAAAGGAAAGGGACACGGATGGCTCCAATTTTGATGTGTTCGTTTTTGTTCTTTATTCGCGGAGTTGCAATAAACTATTGGCTGAATGGATACTTTTCCCAAATGTATGTGATAAAACGAACATAAACGAAAACAAACGTTGACGAAGCGCGGGCCCGTGCTGTTAATGAGCGCGCGTTTTCGACAAACGGGAATCATCCGGATATGAAACAGGCACACGATCAGATATCTGATCTTTTCATCATCGGTGGCGGCATCAACGGATGTGGCATCGCACGCGACGCGGCAGGGCGCGGGCTTTCGGTGACATTGGCCGAGATGAATGATCTGGCCTCGGCAACGTCTTCGGCTTCGACCAAGCTGTTTCACGGCGGATTGCGGTATTTGGAGTTTTTCGAATTCCGCCTTGTGCGTGAGGCTCTGATCGAGCGTGAGACCCTGCTGCGGGCGATGCCGCATATCAGCTGGCCGATGCGCTTTGTGCTGCCGTACCACGCTGACATGCGGTTCGATTCCGAAACTCCGACTTCGCGTCTGCTGAGCACCGTCATGCCATGGATGAAGGGGCGTCGCCCGGCCTGGCTGATCCGGTTGGGGTTGTTCATGTATGACCATCTGGGTGGGCGTAAAATCCTGCCCGGTACGGCGTCCCTAAACCTAAAAATTGCACCCGAAGGTCGACCACTGCAGGACAAGTTTGAAACGGCCTATGAGTATTCGGATTGCTGGATCGAGGATTCGCGTCTGGTCGTTCTCAACGCTCGCGACGCAGAGGCGCGCGGAGCTAACATTTTGGTCCGCACCGAAGTTCTGTCGGCGGAACGAGTTGGCGACTTGTGGGAGGTGACAATTCGGAACCATGACAGCGACAAAACCCGCGTGGTTAAGGCCAAGATGCTGATCAACGCGGGCGGTCCGTGGGTCGGGGATATCATTCAGTCGAAAATTCGTGTGAACTCGCGCGAGGGCGTCCGGCTGGTGCGCGGTAGCCATATCGTGACTCGCAGGCTTTTCGACCACGACAAATGTTATTTCTTTCAGGGCGAAGATGGGCGCATTATTTTCGCCATCCCGTATGAACGCGATTTTACCCTGATTGGCACAACAGATCAGGATCATCCGAACCCTTCTGAACCTCCGGTGTGTACAGAGGCGGAACAGGATTATCTGTGCGCCTTTGCAACAAAGTATTTCAAAACACCGGTGACGCGTGATGAAATCGTCTGGACCTATTCCGGGGTCCGCCCTCTGTACGATGACGGTGCCAGCAGCGCCACCGCCGCGACTCGGGACTATACGTTGAAAGTGGACGCACAAGGCGGGGCACCGGTGCTGAATGTCTTCGGTGGCAAGATTACAACCTACCGACGTCTGGCCGAGAGTGCGTTGGAGAAAGTAGCTGAGCGTTTCCCAGACTTGCCAGGCCCCTGGACGGCTGGTGTGGCTTTGCCTGGTGGAGATTTCCCTGTCGACGAGGTTCAAAATTTGGTGGCCGGGCTGGAAGCTGACTTTGCCTTTTTGGATTGCACCTGGGCCGAGCGTCTTGTGCGCGCCTACGGCACCGAGGCCAGGGTCATTCTAGGGGATGCGAAATCCGCCCAAGATTTGGGAGAGGACTTCGGTGCCACACTGACTGCGCGTGAGCTGGAATGGCTGATGGATAAAGAATATGCCCGCACGGCCGAGGATGTCGTCTGGCGCCGGAACAAGCTAGGCCTGCGCCTGAGAGCCGAGCAGATCGCCCGAATACAGGATTGGATGGATCAACGAAGCGCGCAGGCCGCCGCCTAGAAAAAAGCCCCGCCGAATTGGCGGGGCTTTTTGTTACGCTGCTTCTTCGGAGGGTCCGGGATCGTTCTTGGTGCCCTTGATCCACTCCCTGAGGCTTTGCATCAAGGCATAAAGGACCGGCACCAGAATGACACCAACCAGCGTGGCTGCCAGCATTCCGCCAAAGACCGCGACACCAATAGCCTTTTGGCTGGCCGCACCCGCACCGCTAGCCGCCAGCAGCGGCACAACGCCTAGCAGGAAGGACAGGGCGGTCATCATCACCGCGCGGAAACGCTGGAATGCTGCCTCGGCGGCAGCGTCCCGGATCGACAGGCCATTGGCCCGCTGTTCCATTGCAAATTCGACGATGAGAATGCCGTTTTTCGACGCTAGCCCCACAAGCATGATCATCCCGATCTGCGTATAAAGGTTGATATCACTGCCCACGATGGCCACGGCAGCTACCGCTCCGAACAGGGCCACAATCACCGACAGGAGGATCGACACCGGCATCGTCCAACTCTCGTATTGGCCGACAAGGAACAGGTAACCGAACAAGATCGCCAGCCCCAGGATCACAATCACCAGACTGCCCGAAGCCAACTGCTGCTGCGCTGTCCCGGTCCATTCGAACGCGTATCCCGGGGGCAAGGCGGTCGCCGATTCCTCGGTCATGACGTTAATCGCGTCTCCGGTGGATAAGCCCGGTGCCGGAACCGCCGTAACGGTGGCAGACCGGAACAGGTTGTGCCGCTTCAACAGAACGGGACCCAGCACATTTTCCACGTCGATCAATGTGCCCAGTGGCACCATCTCACCCTGTTCTGAGCGGACATAGAGGTTCGAGATATCTTCGACATTGTCACGATAACTTCCATCGGCCTGGATCATCACGCGATACACTCGTCCAAACAGGTTGAAGTCGTTGACGTAGTACGACCCCAGCTGCGCTTGCATGGTCTGGAACACTTCGGCCACGGAAACTTGCAGCGTCTTGGCTTTTTCGCGGTCAAGATCGACGAACAACTGCGGCACATTTGCGCGGAAGGTCGTATAGGACTGCCCGATTTCGGGCCGCTGGTTTGCCGCGTAGACGAACGACCCCACGGCCGAGGCCAAATCCTGCGGTGTTCCGCCTCCAGTTTGCTGCACTTCCATCTCGACACCGGCCGAGTTTCCAAGACCCTGGATCGGGGGTGGGTTGAAGGCCACAATCGAGGCCGCGGATTCCCCATACGCAATCGCCAGAACCTTTTGCAGAATAGCATCCGCACTCAGGTCATCCTCCTGACGATCATCCCAGTTTTCAAGGTTCACAAAGATCGCTGCGCCGTTTGTGGTGGTGCCGTTTAGGATCGAGAAACCGTTGATTAGAACGGTGCTGGCCACGCCGGGGATTTCCTGAATCTGATCATCCACACGGGCCGAGACGACCTCGGTACGTTCCAGCGTTGCCGCGTCTGGCAGCTGAATGTCGACGAACAGGTAGCCATTATCCTCAAGCGGCAAGAAGCCGCTGGATGTGTTGGACATGATGGTTCCGGTGCCCATCGCAAGTACGACGATGACGCCCAAACCGACGACTGGCAGAATCAGCAATTTGCGCACGATGGCGACATAGCCGCTGCGGATTGTGCCGATGAACCGTTCAAATACGGCTAACAACCCTTTGGGCGGTCCTGAACGCGCCTTTAACACAAGTCCGCACAAGGCTGGCGACAAGGTCAGCGCGTTGATCGACGAAATAACAACGGCGGTTGAGATGGTCACCGCGAACTGCGAATACAGCCGCCCCGAGATGCCGGGCATAAACGTCACCGGCACGAACACGGCTAGCAGAACCAGTGTGGTCGCAATCACCGGGCCGGTGATCTGTCCCATGGCTTTGCGGGTTGCTTCGGCTGGGGGCAATCCTTCGTCCGCGATGATCCGTTCGACGTTTTCGACCACAACAATCGCATCATCCACCACGATCCCGATAGCCAGAACCAAAGCGAACAGCGAGATCGTGTTCAATGACATTCCAAACAGCAGCAGGAACGCAAACGTACCGATCAGAGAGACAGGGATCGCGACCGCTGGAATGATCGTTGCCCGCCAACTGCCCAGAAAGATGAACACAACTGAGATCACCAGAGTGAACGTCAGGATCAGTGTCGTGACCACGTCATTCAGAGACTGTTCCACAAAGTCGGTGGTGTTGAAGGGAACGTCATATTCCACATCGTTGGGGAAGGTGCGCGAAAGGCGCTCCAACTCAGCTTCGACACGTTCAGACACCGCCAGCGCATTCGCGCCAGGGGCTTGATAGATGCCGATGACCGTTGCTGGAACGCTGTCGAAATAGCCCGAGGCCGCGTAGTACTCAGCGCCCAGTTCCACTCGTGCGATATCCTTGACCCGAACAATGGACCCGGCGTCACCGGTACGGATGACAATGTCGCCGAATTCTTCGGGCGAGGTCAGGCGCCCTTTAGTCTTGATTGTGTACTGAAATGTCTGCCCTTCAGGTACCGGAGGCGCACCGATCGAACCCGCCGACACTTCGACGTTCTGCTCGCGGATGGCGTTGATCACATCGCCGGGCGTGATCGACAGGGCGGCCATCTGGTCCGGATCCATCCAGATCCGCATGGCGTATTCTAAATTGGTCAGAACGTCCGCTTTACCTACACCCTGAACCCGCGCCAGCGCGTCTTTCAGGTTGATCGAGGCATAATTGGACAGAAACACACTGTCATACGTGCCTTCTGGCGACGTCAGCGTCACCAGCAGCAGCATGTTGGTCGACGCCTTCTGCGTCACGACACCCGAGGATGTAACCTCAGCCGGCAGCGAGGACATGGCCTGTGCCACACGGTTCTGTACGTTCACCGAGGCGATATCGGGGTCAGTGCCGACCTCGAAGGTAATATTCAGCGAATACGAGCCGTTATCGGACGAGGTGGACGTCATATAGATCATGTCATCCACGCCGTTCACCTGCGCCTCGATGGGCGCGGCGACGGTGTTTTCAACTGTCTCGGCGTTGGCACCAGTATAGGTGGTTGTCACGCTGACCACCGGCGGCGTGATGTCGGGGAATTGGGCCACCGGCAGCACCAGATAGCCGATGCCGCCCATGATGGTCAGGACAAGCGAAATAACAAGCGCCAGCTTTGGCCGGCTGATGAACAGGGCTGAGAACATCTGTTACTCTCCCGGCTGCTCAGACGCCACGACGGCATCGACAGCGACGCCGGGACGGACCCTTTGCAGGCCCTCGACGATGACGCTTTCGCCTTCGCGCAGACCGTCCTTGACGATCACCGCCGTGCCTTCATTGTCGCCGGTGGTGATGTAACGCTGTTCGACCATTTGCTGATCATTCACAACCAAGACAAAATCACCGCGCTGATCCCGTTGCAGCGCGGCCTGCGGGATCAGAACTTCAAGCGTGGGTTGCAGCGCCTCAATCCGAACATTCAGAAAGGCCCCATCGACGATCAGGCGGTCGGCGTTCGAGAATTCGGCTCGCATCGCAATGGCACCGGTCAGAGGATCGATCCGGTTGTCGACAAACACGATCTTACCGGTTTCATCCAGTTCTGAACCGTTGGGCAGGTTGATACGCACATTCGGGCTCTTGTCGCTTTCAGCTAAAGATGAGGGGTTCTCGCCAACCGCCTCAAGAACCGAGGTAAATTGCTTTTCGTTTACTGAGAAATTCACATAGATCGGTGCTTCGCTGACAATATTGACCAGTGGTGGGTTGTTTGGCCCGACTACGTCTCCGACGCTGATCGCCACCCGACCGATACGACCGTCAAAAGGGGCATGGATTTCGGTATAGCTCAGATCAAGTTCGGCCTGCTGGATCGCAGCTTTGGCGGCTTTCACCTCGGCTTCGGCCACCAGTTCGTTGGCGCGGGCGATATCGCGTTCGGATTCAGGGGTGGCGTCCCGCTCGTACAGCTCTTGTTTCCGCGCCAGTTCGACCTTGGCGAGTTCCAGATTGGCCTCGGCCCGGTCCAGATCGGCGTTGCGTGCCTCTAGCGTCGCCTGATAAAGGTATGGCTCAATGGTGAACAGCAAGTCTCCCTGTTTCACCAGCGCGCCATCTTCGACATTCTGAGTTTCCAAGAACCCGCTGACACGCGCCACGAGGTCGGCCTTATCCAATGCCTCGGCACGCCCGATAAAGGTGGCTTCTTCGGTGATTTCCTCGGTGTAGGCAGCCGCAATCGACACTTTAGGTGGCGGAGCGTCGCTTTGGTCTTGCGCGATGGCTGCTTGCGCCATGCCCAGACAGACCGCTGCGGCGAGGGCCTGGACCGGTCCGCTGTGACGGAAATTCAAGTTCTTCAATGCAAGGGACATGGCAGGCGCCTCGTTCATTCTAAGGATATTGCGCCAGGGCAGATTAGCCGCCCCGGCGAGTCGACTGAATTTCCGATCAGGATGGCCGTTTTAGGATTATATCTCAAGCTTCTTGAATGCGATGCAAGGGCCGAGACTTGCGGAAATTTTCTCGTCTACAGGCTGACTTAGGCCGATGTATTTGAGTTCACTTGTTTGATTTCCGGCAATAAGAACGAAAAAGGGGGCCGTTTGGCCCCCGTTTTCCAATTCAGATTTCGTACCGGCTTAGTCGCGTGTGCCTGCGAACCGGTTTTCCCAGTCTTCACGCTGTTCGTCGGTGATTTTGGCGAACAGAACGTCAGGCACCGTAAAGGCGTGCCCGGCGGGCAAGGCGTTCAGCGCGGCCGCGACGTCTTCAGGCCAGCTGGTGTCCAGAGTGTTCATCGCGCTGAGCATCTTTGCCGAGGTTTCGGGAATGAACGGCGCACTGAGTACGGCGTAAAGTCGGATCAGGTTCAGACCCAGACGCACCTGAGCAGCGGCCTGTTCCGGGTCTTCCTTGAAGGTTGACCAAGGCGCAGCAGCCTGCAGGTATTCGTTGCCAGCAACCCAGATCGCCCGCAATTCCTGTGCGGATTTACGAACCTCCATCGCTTCCATATGCCCTTCATAGGCGCGGACACGTTTAGTGAGGTCGTCAATCAGGGTCTGCTCACGTTCACCAAAAGCACCACCTTCGGGCACGGCTTCGGAAAACTTCGAACGGCAGAATTTGGTGATCCGGCTGACAAAGTTGCCGAGCACATCCGCCAGGTCCTTGTTCACAGATTGCTGGAAGTTCTCCCACGTGAACTCACTATCACTGCTTTCGGGCGCATGGCTCAGCAACCACCAGCGCCAATAGTCGGCGGGCAGGATGTCCAGCGCCTGATCCATGAACACGCCACGGCCCTGAGAGGTTGAGAACTGACCACCGTCATAGTTCAGATAGTTGAACGATTTCAGGTGGTCGACCATCTTCCACGGCTCACCCGAACCCAAGATTGTGGCCGGGAAAGACAGCGTGTGGAAGGGCACGTTGTCCTTACCCATGAACTGCACATAGCGCACGTCGTCGGCGCCCTTGTCGGCGCGCCACCAGCGTTCCCAATCGGCGTCCGTTTTACCGTTCGAGTCCGCCCATTCCTTGGCGCAGGCGATATATTCGATAGGCGCGTCGAACCAGACATAGAAGACCTTGCCCTCCATCCCCGGCCAGTCCTGATCGCCTTTTTTGACCGGTACACCCCAGTCCAAATCGCGGGTGATGCCACGATCTTGCAGGCCGTCGCCATCATGCAGCCATTTCTTGGCGATGGATGTCGTCAGGATCGGCCAGTCGGATTTGCTGTCGATCCATGCATCCAGTTGATCCTTCATCGCCGACTGGCGCAGATAGAGGTGCTTGGTTTCACGCACCTCAAGATCGGTCGAGCCGGAAATGGCCGAGCGCGGCTCGATCAAATCAGTCGGGTCCAGCTGCTTGGTGCAGTTTTCACACTGGTCACCCCGCGCGCGCTCATAGCCGCAATTGGGGCAGGTGCCCTCGATATAACGGTCAGGCAGAAAGCGGCCATCGGCGTTGGAATAAACCTGCTTTTCTGTGACCTCACGGATCAGCCCAGCGTCATCCAGTTTGCCTGCAAAATGCTGGGTCAGCTTTTTGTTCTGATCGCTGGAGGAA
Source organism: Ruegeria sp. BI11 (assembly GCF_056538005.1). Lineage (NCBI taxonomy): Bacteria > Pseudomonadati > Pseudomonadota > Alphaproteobacteria > Rhodobacterales > Roseobacteraceae > Ruegeria > Ruegeria sp. BI11. Next base: position 94,678 of record NZ_JBQFSM010000001.1, read on the forward strand.
CGGCCAAAGTGATCGAAGCTCAGCCCAAAGCGGTTGGCGATGCCGGCCTGAATGCCGTACATCTCGGCGCAATAGTCGGCCACCGGTTTGCCAGCCTTGGCCGCCGCCAGCTCGGCAGGGGTGCCGTGTTCATCCGTGGCGCACAGAAACATGACCTCATTCCCCCGGCCACGCTGATAGCGTGCGTACAGATCGGCAGGCAATTGCGAGCCGATCAGGTTGCCGAGGTGTTTGATCCCGTTGATGTAAGGGATCGCCGAGGTGATGAGAATCCGAGCCATTTTGCGCTTCCACGTATCTATCTGCGCGCCCGTCTACCTTATGTAACCGGCCAGCAAAACCCCGGGTTTCGTGCGGATGTCATTTTAGACACGTCTGCTTGGTTAAATCTGTAGGCTGAGGGGTTTCGAATTGCAGACGGTTCGCTAGGCGCAATACCCGTAGGTTGTAATTCAGAATCACAACCTCTTGAATTTTCGCGATGCGTACCCATTTAATTGGTATACAAAAGTATACAAAAACGAGGGCAACCTGCTGATGTTTGACTTTCTACTAGAGGGTGCGTTTGTGCCCTTTACCTTGGCGCTTGCGCTTCTGTTCGGTCTTATTGGGCTGGAACTGATCGCATTGGTTCTGGGCGGAAGTCTTATGGCGGGTGAGGCCGAGGTCGATCTGGATATGGTCGACACCCCCGATCTGGACATTGGCGATTTTGATTTGGATATCGACGCGGATGTCGATCTGGGCGAATTCGAACTTGCCGAGGTCGAGGCAGACGCGCCGGGTGCAGCGCCCGCGGGACCGCTAGCGTGGCTGGGTCTTGGTAAGGTACCGTTCATGATTTGGCTGGCGGTTTTGTTGGCCGGGTTTGGTCTGTCTGGGATCAGCTTGCAGCTGGCTTTGCGCGATCTACTGGGCTTTGACCTGCCAAGTTGGATCGCTGCCCTTCCGGCTGGCGTATTTAGCCTTTGGTTTGCACGCGGCTTTGGCGGTGTCTTTGCCCGGCTGTTGCCGAAAACCGAAACCGAGGCGATGTCGGAACGCATGCTGGCCCGCCGTCGTGGCGTGATCACGCAAGGCACCGCCTCGCGCGGACGTCCGGCTGAGGTCCGCGTCACCGATCGCTATGGAAACTCTCACTACCTGCGCGCCGAACCGCTGCAGGACAAGGATGCGCTGAAACAAGGCACCGAAGTGCTGGTGCTGCGCGATCGACGGCGTGACCAGTTCGTTCTGGTCGGCTTGTCAGAATAACGAAATTTCAAACCCCAACTCGGAGGATTTAGCATGGAACTAACATTCCTGGCCGTCACAGTTGCGACCATATTAGCTGTGGTTTTGTTCATTGGCCTTGTACTTGGCCGTCTCTATCGTCGCGCGACCCGAGAGGTCAGTCTGGTGAAAACCGGTGCAGGCGGCAAGAAGGTCATTATGGATGGCGGTGTCATTATCGTGCCGCTGCTGCACGAGGTTAGCCCGGTCAACATGAAGACCCTGCGCCTTGAAGTGCAGCGCAGCGGCGAGGCCGCCCTGATCACCAAGGACCGGATGCGCGTGGATGTGGGCGTCGAGTTCTACGTATCGGTCATGGCCACCGAAGAAGGTATTTCGCGCGCTGCACAAACGCTGGGCGGTCGCACCTTTGATGTGGAACAGCTGCGCGAAATGATCGAAGGTAAACTGATCGATGGTCTGCGTGCAGTGGCCGCTCAGATGACCATGGACGGTCTACACGAAAACCGCGCCGACTTTGTGCAAGAGGTGCAGAATGCGGTGTCTGAGGACCTGCTGAAAAACGGTCTGTCGTTGGAATCCGTCTCGCTGACTGCATTGGACCAAACGCCGTTTGAGGCGCTGGATGAGAACAACGCATTTAACGCAGTAGGTATGCGCAAGCTTGCCGAGGTGATTGCGGTGTCCAAGAAGGAACGCGCGCAAATCGACGCTGAGGCTGAGGTTGAAGTGCGCCGTGCCGCGATGGAAGCGGAACGTCAGAAACTGCTGATCGAGCAGGACGAGGCGCAGGCGCGCATCGAACAAACGCAGAAGGTGGAAACCCTACGCGTGGCACAAGAGGCCGAGATTGCGGCGCGGACCGAGGATTCGGTACGTGAAACCGAACGCGCTCGGATTGCGCGTGAGGAAGCCATCCGCGCCGCCGAGATCGAACGTGAGCGCAATATCCGCGACGCCGAGATAGCGAAGGAGCGGGAACTGGAAGTCGCCGAGCAAGAGCGCCAGATCATCATCGCGAAGAAGTCCGAAGAGGAAAGCCGCGCGCGTGCCTCTGCTGATCTTGCGCGGGCGGAGGCGACCAAGGCGACAGAAGCTGTGGCAACCGCTCGCGAAGTGGCCGAGGCCGAGCGCCAAAAGCAGATCGTGCTGATTGAAGCCACCCGTGAGGCTGAACGACAGGCCACCGCGATCCGTTTGGCCGCGCAGGCCGAGAAAGAGGCCGCCGCCGACCGCGCCGAAGCCCGCCGCGAAGAAGCGCAGGCCGAAGCGGACGCGCTGAATATCCGCGCCGAGGCTAAGAAAAACGACATGCTGGCCGAAGCGGAAGGTAAGCGCGCGATTGTAGAAGCCGACAACGCCCTCTCGCCCGAACAGATCCGCATGAAGGTTGATTTGACCCGGATCGAAACCATGCCGTCGATTATCTCGGAAATGGTCAAGCCGGCTGAAAAGATCGACTCGATTAAGATCCATCAAGTTGGTGGTATCGGCGGCGGTGCAGGCGGCACCACGTCGGGTGGCGACAAGCCGGTGGTTAATCAGGCGCTGGACTCGATCATGGGCATGGCGGTGCAAATGCCTGCGCTCAAGAAGCTGGGCGAGGAATTGGGCCTGTCGATGGAAAACGGAGTTGGCGGAGTAGTGAATGGCGCCCTGGAGCAGACAGCTGAGCCGGTGGAAGAGGTAGAGGTTGTTGAGAAACAACCACGGACTGAACATTGATCAGAAAGGGCCGGGAATACTCCGGCCCTTTTTCTATCGTCCTTCGCGTGACCGTTTCAGCAATCGGCCAATGGTAAACGAAGTTCGTGGCGCGTAAACATAGTTGGTCCTTTCCTCCGGGGTGGGGCGCGACCTCATTCGAGCCAGACCAAAAGCGATAAGGAAGACATGGCCCAGCGCGACAAAGGCAAACAGCGCCCCGGGGCCGAATTGCTGGATCAAAGTCGACGAGATGTATGGCGACGCAATTGCGCCAAGGGCGTACCAGAACATAAGAGCCGCCGATAGCTCGACCCTCTGTTCGGTTGTGGCAAAGTCATTGGCGTGCGCGGATGAAACCGAAAAGATCGGAAAAGTTGTAAAGCCAAACAGCCCTGCCGCGAGCATGACGCCCACTGTACCAGTGCCGGAGGCCATCATTGTCACTCCGCAACTCAGCACGGCGGCGATCGACAGCCAAATCAGCACCCAGCGGCGGTCATATTTGTCTGCAAGCCATCCCATCGGGTATTGGGCCAGCGCTCCTCCCAATACGAACGAAGCAAGGAAGAAGGCGATCTGATCAACAGCCAGACCGACCTCCTGCCCATAGACCGGGCCGACCATCCGGAAAGAGGCTGAGCTTAGCGCAGCAACGATCACGCCAGCCACGGCCAGCGGAGAGCTGCGCCACGCCAGCTTCGGACGCAGTCGCGGCGCATCCGGCGTTTTGGGTTGGCTTGCGCGTGTCAGCGTCAACGGCAACAACGAAGCGCAGCATAGTATCGCCAGCAGATTATAGGAGACGTAGGATGCGGGCGGCAGAACCGCAATAATCAACTGCGCGCCAAGCGACGCCCCCATGTCAACAATGCGATAGGTGCCCATTGCGCGCCCGCGGGTCTCGTTGGTGACCTTAGCGTTCAGCCATGCCTCGATCACCGTATAGCTGCCAGCAACGCATGTGCCTGATGCGATGCGAAGCACAGCCCAGATATAGGGGTTATCCGTCAGCGTATGACCGATCAGCCCCATTGCCCCCAAAGCGGTGCAAACAGCAAACGCGCGAGAATGGCCAACGGTACCCATCAGGCGGGGTGCCCACCAGCAACCGACAAAGAACCCAATAAAATGTGCCGAGCCCAGCAGGCCGATCTGCTCGGTCGTGAAGTCCAGTGTAATACCCGAGATGGCATCCAGCGGTCCGACGCCGCCGGTAGAAAGCTGCAGCAGAATGACTGAAAGAAAGAGGGCGGCAAAAGAAATAATCGTGCGCATGATACGGGCACCATGGCGGAAATTGTTGGTGATGCACGCGTCTATTCGACTCTGTGGCGTCGTTTTTTGCCTATTCGGCCTTTTTGATCTCTGCCCGGATGTCCAACCCGACGGTATCCTGCACCAGGTCGCTGTAACCCGACGCCCCGAAGTCGTGGCGATTGAGCGATCCTGTCAAGCGGATCGAGAGCATATCAAGATTGTCCGTGGCGCTGCCGGGTGGTCGATGAAGGTCAGCCTTCAGGGTGATCGGACGGGTCACGCCGCGCAGGGTCAGATCTCCGGTGATTTCCGCCCCGCGCGAGATGCGCCCGCCATCACCAAGCTGCACTTTGGTCGACACGAAGTGAATGGTTGGAAATTGTTCGACGTTTAGCACGCCAGCGCCAAGCATCGCGGTTCGGGCGAAGGGCAGTTTGGTGCGGGCTTCAGCGGCGTTCAGGGTCACGCTGACGCGGCTGTTGACTAGATTGCTAAGGTCGATCTGGATATTTGCGGATTGAATCGGCATGGTGCCGGATTGCGCAAGTCCCGACAGGTCAAAGGTAAAGTCGACGGACGTACCTTGGGGCACCAACTCGTATTGGGTAAGCGCGGCATGGGCCGGGCGTGCCAAGGGCAGGGCAGCCAACCCGGCTAGTAGTAGGGTGCGTCGGTTCAGCAGGGTCACGCCGGCACCCCTTGCCCGCGGGGGCGCGAGCGATGCAGCAGTACCAACAGGATGGCGATGTTCAACCCATTCCATAGCAGGCCATTGACGAAGGCCAACTGATAGCTTCCGGTGACGTCGTATATCCATCCGGACATCCAGCCGCCCAAGGCCATGCCCATTATGGTCATCATCAGGACGAAACCAACCCGGGCGCCGGCCTCTTGTGGGGGCATGTATTCCCGTACGACTAGAGCGTAGCTGGGAACGATCCCACCCTGCGCCAGCCCGAACAGCATGCTGATGACATAAAGCGAGACCATCCCATCATAGGGCAGGAACAGAAACAGGGCGATGCATTGTAGGGTGGATCCAATTAACAAGGTCCTGATCCCTCCAAGCTTGTCGGCGACCAACCCCGAAATGACGCGGCTGACGACACCTCCCAGCAGCATCAGCGACAGCATTTCGGCCCCGACGGCGGGGCCATAGCCAAGCCCGACGCAATAGGACACGATGTGAACCTGTGGCATGGACATGGCTACACAACAACCGATCCCAGCCAGACCCAATATGTATTGAAGGGCACGCGGTGAAATCCCAACGCTACGTGCGTTGATTTGCGCACTGACGGCGGCGGTGCTGTGCGCCTCGGCTGGAACCTGACGGCGCAGAAGCAAGGAGAGCGGGATAACAACGAGCAGTGTCACGACAGCCAGTGTTAGATAGACCTGCTGCCAGCCGTCGCGGGCCAAAATTCCGGCCAACAGGGTGGGCCAGATCGCCCCGGACAAGTAGTTTCCACTGGCGACCAGCGCGACCGCTATCCCGCGCCGTCGCATGAACCAATGGGAAATATCCGCGATCAAAGGGCCAAACCCGATGGATGCGCCCAAGCCCATCAATAAATGCGCCACCGAGAGCATCACCATGTTCGGGGCCAATGTCGCCAGCAGATAGCTGACTGCACTCAGCACAGAGGCCCCGATCAGCGCTTTGGTTACGCCTAGTCGATCCACCAACTGCCCCAGCCACATATTCCCCAGCGCAAAGCCGATCATGGCAAGCGTGTAGGGCATCGACACTTCGGCCCGACCGGCGTTGAACTGCACCTCGATGGCGGGCATCACCACGACCACTGCCCACATACCGGCATTCGCCACCATGGCAATGCCAAGCGTAATTAGAAGGCGAAGCCAGGAATATCGGCTGTCATGGATTGTATGGCTCATGCTGGAACGCTAGGTCGGGGGTCCGGCTTTTGCCAGTCACAAGTTTTGTGAACTCTGTGATGTGTCACACCAAAACATCTTGGGTTTCGATCCGGCTCAGATTCAGCCCGGCGCGCGGTTTGGTCTGGGTGGCCTGCCAACTGACCGGGGGCAGGGCGCGGGCGCGGCGGCGGGTCAGAGTCCAGCGGCGGGTCTCGCCCTGATGGTTCGCGGCCATATGCCAGCGGGTCTCGACCCCTTGCGCGCCGCCGTCTCCGGGCGTCAGCAGCAACCCCAGCGGGGCCCGCCCCATGGCGCCGCCTTGTTCAGCGGCCAGATGCATGCGCCGCACCGGCGTCAGCCCTGGTGCGCCCGGCAGATCGCCGATGATCAGCGGAATGGCTCCGCTGCGCAGCGCCTCTTCCATGCACCACAGCAGATCCTCGGCGCGGGTGGGGCGGACGAACAGGAATCGGGCAGGATCGGCAAAGGACATCATGCCATCGGGGTTCAACTGGCCGGGCTCCCACGCGGGGGCAATCCACAGCACCGGACCCTGCGCCTGACCCGCCAGCCACATGGCAAAACTGCGCCGGGCGGGGCCGCAGGCCTCGTGCACGCGAGCCAGTTGCAGGGTGATCTGAGGGTGCAGGGTCAGCCCCGGCGCCTCACGCGCAGGTTTGCGACCAAGAAGGTTTGTAGACATGCCAGCAGCCTAGCATGTTCTTATTTTGTTCTCAATCTCGGAATGCCGCCATGATCCTTTAACGAGACAGGATCAGGCGACCATCGGTGAACTGGATATTCGAGAAGCGATGCAGGTAATCCATGCCCAGCAGTGATTGGCGCAAATCGCCTTCGTTGACCCAGGCCGAGACGCCGTGGTCGGTGATTGGTCCCAGCTCCAGACTGTCCAACCGGACGGGCGCGGTGCGCACCTCTCCGTTCGCGGTCGAGGCGCGACCGAGATAGTTCAGCTGGTCGGGATCAATACCAATGCGTCTGGCGTCCTGATCGCTCAGAACAATCTGGCTGGCACCGGTATCGACGAGGAAGGTGATTGGCTCTCCATTCACCACAACAGGCAGGTAATAGTGACCGTCATAGGCGCGAGGCACCTCGATCGTTTCGCCGGTGACAGTCATCTGCGGGGCAGGGCCGACGGTGTTGCGAATGTCCTCCCAAAGGCCAACAACGGCGACGACGCCGATAAAGATGAACACCCAGGCCATCGCTTGCTGCAGCGTTTTGTTCAGCGTCTGGCGGTTGTACGAGATAAACCATGCGACCAAAGCCGCCCCAAGCAGTCCCAAATACGCCAAACGTGCAATGCTGTCGCCATCCATACCGTAACCCTTACCGCATTCAACTTAAGTTATATGGGGATTTACGACGCAAAACCAAAGGCCTTGAGGCCGTCCAAAATGAACTGAACCGACAGGGCGGCCAGCAGCATTCCCAGCAACCGAGTCAACACATTCAACCCGGTCTTGCCCAGTATGCGCGCGATTAGACCGCCTGACAGGAAGAATGTCAGAACCACGGCCATCACCGCTAGCATCACCAGAATGGCCTCGAAGATGCCCAGAATGCCCGGATGCTGACCAGCCAACAGGATGATCGTCGCAATCGACCCCGGCCCGGCGACAAGCGGAATGGCCAGAGGGAACACGGACGGGTCGGGATGTTCTTCTTCCTCTTCGACGCGGTCTTCGCGGCGTTTGGTGCGGCGTTCGAACAGCATGTCGAGTGCGGTCAGAAACAGCAGTGCGCCACCGGCGACTTTAAAGGCCTCGATAGAGATGCCCACAAAGCCCAGCACAGCCTCACCAAAGGCAGCGAATGCTATCAAGATGCCCGAGGCTACGGCACAGGTGCGATAGGCCGTTCGGCGACGGGCGCGGGCGTCCATGTCCTGAGTTAATGCCACAAAAATCGGCGCAGTTCCAAAGGGGTCAATCACCACGAACAAGGTGGTGAAGGCAGTAATGAAAAAGGCCAGATCCATCATGCGGCATTCTCGGCGTTTTCTAGGCGTTCGGCGGCTGCGACCCAAAGCGTTTCCGCCTTTTGCATCGCTTCAACCACCTCGGCGAACTTGCGGTTCCACGTTTCCAGATCGTTGATCTTATCGTCTTCGTACAGCGCCGGATCCGCCAGCTTGGCCGAGAGCTTTTCGTGCATGTCGGTCAGTTTCTCGATCCGGTCCTCGCATTTTCGCAGGTCGGCGCGCAGGGCCAAGACAGTCTCGCGCGAGGCACGTTTGGGTTTCGCCGTCTGCGGTTTCTCTTTGACCGATTTATCTCTGGCCAGCAGCATGGCGCGATAAGCCTCGAGATCTCCGTCAAAGGGTTTGACCGTTCCGTCCGAGACCAGCCACAGCCGATCAGCAACCAGCGACAGCAGATGCATGTCGTGGCTGACCAGAACGACGGCACCGGAATAGGCGGTCAGCGCCTCGACCAGCGCCTCGCGGCTTTCGATATCTAAATGGTTGGTCGGTTCGTCCAGGATCAACATATGCGGCGCGTCGATGGTGGCGATCAGCAGCGACAAGCGGGCTTTTTGACCGCCCGACAAGCGCCCAACCAGCGTTTCCGCCTGATCTGCGTTCAGCCCGAACCCTGCCAGACGCGAGCGCCACTTGCCGGGCGCTTCGTCCGGGCGCAAGCGGCGCAGGTGGTCCAATGGCGTTTCGTCAACATGCAGTTCATCCACCTGATGCTGGGCGAAGTAGCCGATGCGCAGCTTGTTGCTGCGGGTCATTTTCCCCGCCATCAAGGGCAGGCGGTTAGACAGCAACTTGGACAAGGTCGATTTACCCTGACCGTTTTTACCCAACAACGCGATCCGATCATCCTGATCAATGCGCAGGTTCAGGCGGCGCAGCACTTCGGTTTCGCCATAGCCCGTCACACCGCCTTCGATCTGGATGATCGGGGGCGATAGCTCCTCGGGTTCGGGGAAGGAAAACGCCCGCAAAGCGGCCTCTTGCGGCGTCGAGACCAGCTGGATGCGTTCAATCATCTTCAGGCGCGACTGGGCTTGAACGGCTTTGGATGCTTTATAACGGAACCGGTCCACAAAGCTCTGCAGGTGGGCAATGCGGGCCTTGGCTTTGGCGTTTTCGGATTCGGCCTGCGCCAGCCGTTCGGCGCGACGTTCGGCGAATTTGTCATAGGGCACCGCATAGTAGGTCAGCTTGCGGTCTTCCAGATGCAAGATTGATCCGACCGCCCGGTTTAGCAATCCGCGATCGTGGCTGATGATGATGACTGTATGTGGATACTTGGCCAGATAGCTTTCCAACCACAAGGCACCTTCGAGGTCCAGATAGTTGGTCGGTTCGTCTAGCAAAAGCAGATCAGGCTGCGAAAACAGCACCGCCGCCAGCGCTACGCGCATCCGCCAACCACCCGAGAAATCCGAGCAGGGGCGCAGCTGATCTTCGTCATCGAACCCCAGACCCTTGAGGATCGAGGCCGCGCGCGCCTCGGCTGACCAGGCATCGATATCCGCCAGACGAGTTTGAATCTCGGCAATGCGCGCGGGATCGTCGGCGCTGTCGGCCTCGGCCATCAGGGCGCTGCGTTCGGTATCGGCGGCCAGAACCGTGTTGATCAGCGACACGTCGGACGAGGGGACCTCTTGCGCCACACCCCCGATCCGCGCGCGTTTCGGCAGCACGATATTGCCTGATTCCAGCGCCAGCTCGCCCCTGATCAAACGGAACAGTGTGGTCTTGCCGGTGCCGTTCCGCCCCACCAACCCGACCTTGTGGCCATCGGGAATCGTGGCGCTGGCGCCGTCAAACAGGGGGCGGCCCTCGACCGCATAAGTGATGTCTTCGATCCGTAACATGTGCCGCTCATAACAGAGCATCCCAGACGCCGCCAGCGGGTTGGCATGTTCATCGTGCAGCCTATGTGCTAGCGCTGGTCCGATTGGCTTTTAACGGTTTAAGTATGCGCGCGGCTTCTTCGCCTCCTTCTCTGGTAACATTGGTGTTCGCGACGGCGATTTCCGTGCTGTCGCTGAATATGTTCCTGCCGTCGCTGGCCCGAATGGCCGGAGATTTTCAAGTCGACTACGCGTTGGTGAACCTGTCGGTGGCCGGATACCTGGCGGTGTCTGCAGTGCTGCAACTGATCATGGGGCCGCTGTCAGACCGGTTTGGGCGCAGGCCTATCTTACTGATCTGCATGTCGGTTTTTGTTGTCGCCTCGGTTGGTTGCGTATTGGCCGAGTCGATCTGGGCCTTTCTGGGCTTTCGCCTGTTGCAAGCGGCTGTGGTTGCAGGACCAGTGCTATCGAACGCCGCGATCCGGGACATGTATCCGCCGAACGAGGCCGCCAGCAAACTGGGTTATGTGGCCATGGCAATGGCGCTGGCCCCGATGCTTGGGCCCATGCTGGGCGGCGCATTGGACAGCTTGTTCAGCTGGCGCGCAGGCTTTGTTTTGTATTCAGTACTTGGGGCAGCGATGCTGCTGTTGCTGTGGGGCGATCTGGGCGAGACAAACACCAACCGCTCCTCGACCTTCGCGGCGCAGCTGCGCGAATACCCCCATCTTTTCCGCGCCCGTCGGTTCTGGGGCTATGCCTTGTGCGCAGCCTTCTCGATCGGAGGGTTCTACAGTTTCATCACCGGCGCTCCATTGGTGGCTGCAGCATGGTTCGATCTAAGCCCCGCGATGCTGGGGCTGGGGATCGGCATTATCACGGGTGGTTTCATGGTTGGCAATTTCATCACCGGACGGATCGCCGCTAGAACCCCGCTGACAACCATGATCCTTATCGGACGCATCGTCGCGTCGGCCGGGCCGCTTTTGGGTCTGCTGATGTTTCTGGCTGATCTGGGCTCGGTCTGGGTGTTCTTTGGATCGGCCATCTTTGTAGGGTTTGGCAATGGCCTGACTAACGCCAATGCCTCGGCTGGTCTGATGTCCGTCCGCCCCAAACTGGCAGGCAGCGCTGGGGGATTGTCAGGCGCGATGATCGTAGCGCTGGGGGCGGTTCTGACCTCGTTGACCGGGTTATGGGTTAGCCCCGAAAACGGTCCGTTTCTGGTTTTGGGGATGATGTGGGCGTGCAGCTTTGCCGGGCTTCTAGCCGTGATTTACGTGCGAAGGCTGGACCGTCAGGACCCATTGCCCGAGACGATCTGAGCCGCAGCGCATCATAGTGCTTTTCATATCATACAGACCATGCTACGCGGCGCGCGATGGATTTCGGCGCGAACCCGCGCCTTATGTTAAGGAGAGGCCGACATGGCACTGGAACGCACATTCTCGATCATCAAACCCGATGCAACCCGCCGCAACCTGACTGGCAAGATCAACGCCAAGTTCGAAGAAGCAGGCCTGCGCATCGTTGCGCAAAAGCGCATCCACATGACAAAAGCTCAGGCTGGCAAGTTCTATGACGTGCACGCTGAGCGTCCGTTCTATGACGAACTGTGCGAATTCATGTCGTCGGCTCCGGTTGTTGTTCAGGTTCTGGAAGGCGAAGGCGCCATTGCAAAGAACCGCGAAGTCATGGGCGCAACCAACCCCGCAGATGCTGCGCCCGGCACCATCCGCGCCGAGTTCGCTGAATCGGTTGGCGAAAACTCGGTCCACGGCTCGGACGCTCCGGAAACCGCAGCGGTTGAAATCGCGTACTTCTTCTCGGGTATCGAACTGGTCGGCTAAACCGTCGACACATTGAATTCATGGGCCGCTCCCGGTAACGGGTGCGGCCTTTTTTATTCAGGTTTTAGATCGTCAGCCGAAACTCGTACGCCGATTGCATCCAGGTCCGAGATCATTTGGGTTTCTGGCATTGCGGTGACGCTGGCTTTGATTGTATCGAACCGTTGCCGCAAGGCTTTTTTCTCGTCACCTTTGCAATCATTCCACGGACGGCCCTGCAACCCCATGACCAACACATAGTAACCAATGAAATGCGGTCGTGTTCCGGCCCGTACTACGCGGGCATAGGCCTCATCCGGCCCCATATCGCGCAGTTGCTGGGCCGTGCGAATACCGGCACGTGCGCAGGCTTGCTCGAAAGCCGGGCCAAGGTTGCGGATGGAAGAGATAGGATCGGACATGCTTCTTTTTTAACCGGGTGTTTGGGGGCTGTCGACCTGACGTACAATCAGGACGACATCAAGCTTGCCAGGGGGAAAAGTATGCGATTTCATGGCGTCATGCTGCCATGAGGGTTCCGATGTTCAAGAACAAAGAGACCGCTGAGAAACACGGCAAGAACGCACCATTACGCGTGGACGACAGTGTTTGCCGGGACCTTGATGCTCAGATACTGGGACGCGCGTAATGGGGCGAAAAAATGGTGTGTTCGTCTTTCCAGGCAAGTTCGATCACGACGAGTTTTCCGCCGTACTTAAGGGGCTGACGGTAGCGTTTGAAAAACCAATGGCTGCCCACTCATTTGATCTACTGGATTGCCATGATCAGACGCTGCAGGCCAAAGGGCAGTTGTTGATCGAAACAGTCGGCACATTGCAGTTGCTGCAAAGCGATGGTTGCGTTCTGGTTCAGGAGGGCACTGGAACGGGTAAGTTCGTACAGGACCTGCCGGATGGGCCGGTCCGCGCGGCATTGACAGGTTTCCCCAAGCTACGCGCATTGATGCGCACCGGCTCTGGCGCCACCAATAGCCGTGCCTTTGCTGTTCTGGATAACCTGCAAAAAACGCAGGTGCGGGGCAGCATCTGTTCTTTGACCACAAGTCATGGGCAGGTGACGATCCTCTCGGTTTACCCGATGCGCGGCTACAAACGAACCTTTCGGGTTGTCTGTTCGGCGTTAGAAGAGACTGCAGTTGGCACGCCTGTGACAAGGGCAGTTTTTCAAGATCTTTTTGCCGACGTCACTCCTTATAACGCCAAGCCCGATATTAAGCTAAGCAAGCGAGAGCCATCAATCGAAGTGGCTGTGGATATCATCCGCACTTATCTAGAGGTCGCGCGCCAGAATGAGGCGGGGATTATTTCAGACATCGACACCGAATTTCTGCACGACTACCGCGTCTCGCTCAGGCGTGTGCGGTCTGTGCTGAGCCTGTTTAAAGGTGTGTTTTCTCCGGAGCAGACAGCAGCGTTGAAACGTGAGTTCTCAGACCTGATGGCCCCGACGGGGCGGATGCGGGATCTGGATGTCTATCTTTTAGAAAAAGACACCTACTTCAATTTGATACCGAGCAACCTTCATCAAGGTGTCGAGGCCATGTTTGCGCAGTTTGCGAAAGAGCGTTCCCGTGAACTGGCAGCGCTGAGCCGGCGCTTTCGGAGTGCGGCGTATGAACAGCAGATAAACATGCTGTCGTCGCTGTTTGCGAACACAAAGGGGCTGGAACACGGCCAAAACGCGGATCGTGGAGCCTTTAGCTACGCGTGTGAGCTGATCTGGAAACGCTATCGTAAGGTATGCAAACGGGCCCGCAGAATTACTCCGAATACTCCGGACGAGGCCGTGCATGAGCTGCGGATAGATTGTAAGAAGCTGCGCTATCTGATGGAGTTTTTTGCCCCATTGTTCGACAAAGGCGATTTCAAAACTCTTATCAAGCCATTGAAAAAACTGCAGGATAATCTTGGGTTGTTTAATGACTATTCGGTTCAGCAAGAAGCGCTGCTTGAATTCGTTTCAGCACAAGGCGATGCTCGGAAACGGACAGACGCACAGCTTGCTATGGCTGTCGGAGGGCTGATTGCTGTGCTCGATCAGCGTCAAAAGGCCGAGCGCGACCGGGTGATTTCCAATTTTCGGCATTTCGACAGCCCAAATATTCAGAGCCTATTCCGCACTCTGTTCCACCATAAGGAGGTTTGACGCGTGAAGATCATTGCATGCTACAGCAACAAGGGCGGCGTGGGAAAAACCGCAACTTCGGTGAACCTGGCCTATGCCTATGCTCAGGCAGGGCAAACTGTGCTGTTGTGCGACCTTGATCCGCAGGGGGCGTCGGGGTTTTACTTTCGCGTGAAGTCGTCAAAAAAGCTGACGGATGCACGGTTCTTCGAAGATACCGCGCGATTCACCAAATCCATCAGAGCCAGTGATTTCGAAGGGCTGGATGTGCTGCCGGCAAACCTGACCTTCCGCGATTTCGACGTGTTTCTTTCACGCATGAGGAACAGGCGGTCGCGGCTAAAAAAGGCTTTGGCTGCTGCAGGCAGCGATTATGATGTGATCCTTCTGGATTGCCCGCCGAACTTTTCGACCCTGTCCGAGAATGTCTTCAAGGCTGCGGATCAAATCGTAGTACCCGTCGTTCCAACCACTTTGTCCGAACGGTCGTTTGTGCAGTTGGTGGCATTCTTTGATGAACAAAAGCTGCCTAAGACAAAGTTGAGGGCGTTTTTCTCAATGGTACAGCGGCGCAAAACCTTGCATCTGAAAACGATGGAGAAGATGCGTAAGCCGTACAAAAAACGTTTCTTGCAAGCTGAGGTTCCCTTTGCCGCAGATATCGAGCGCATGGGCCAGAACCGCGCCCCGGTCAGTGTCTTCGCTGGTCGCAGTAACGCCAGCAAGGCCTATCAGGCGTTGTTCGAGGAATTGGAAAACGGAGTGATTTCAGACAAATGAGCACGGAAATTGAACGCAAATTTCTGGTCGCCGACCTGCCGGACCTAAGCGGTGCTGAGAAAGCCGTTGTGCGTCAGGGCTATTTGACGGCACCTGACGACTCCACAGAACTGCGCCTGCGTCAAAAGAACGACCGGTTCTTCCTGACGCTCAAAGGGAGAGGCGCAATGGTACGGGTTGAACGTGAGACTGAAATCTCGGCCGAGCAGTTCGACACCTTCTGGCCTGAAACGGATGGCCGTCGGGTGGAAAAGGAACGTTACACTGGCCAATTGGCTGATGGGCGCGTGTTCGAACTGGACGTGTTTCAAGGGGATTTGGCCCCGTTACAGTTGGTCGAGGTAGAGTTTGAAACCGAATCTGAGGCAAAAGCTTACGCTCCGCCGAAATGGTTCGGGGCAGATGTAACTGCCGATAAGCGCTATAAAAACAAGACGATGGCGACCAATGGTGTGCCCGACTAGGGTTTGCGGGCCAGTTTGATTTTCGCCTCAAGCCCTGGATTGCAGTTGCTGGCCTCGAACGCGCCGCCATGCATGTGAGAGATTGCGGCGACAAGCGCTAGGCCCAGACCGGCATTACGCTCGGTTCTGGCCGGGTCCAGTGTGACAAACGGCATTTGCAGGCGTGGTAAGTCTTCTTGCGGTACTCCGGGGCCCTGGTCTCGAACGCTAAGACAAGAGTAAGCACCATCTTCAGATAAGTTTATTGTGACAGTCGAGTCCTGCGGCGCATAACGCATGGCGTTTTCCAGCAGGTTCGACAGGGCTTGGGATAACAGGGGCCGATGTCCCGGTATCGGTGACGCGTTGCCTGTGACCTCAAGCTGGATACCCTGATCGACGGCGACGGGATCGTAAAGTTCAACCACATCCGCCACCAGTTGCTGCAGGTCGACTGGTTCAAATTGTTCCCGGCCAACACCTGCTTCGGCGCGAGAAATTTCGGTCAGTTGCCCTAACACTCGCAGAACATGGTCAATTTCCATACTGGCTCGCGCGATATCAATCTCACGCTCCTGATCGGTTTTCGATGGATCAGACAGAGTTTCAACCCGTTGTTTCAATCGCGACAGCGGAGAGCGTAGATCGTGGGCAATAGAATTGGATGTGGTGCGCAAATTGCTGACCAGTTCCTCGATCCGGTCCAGCATAGTGTTGAGCGTCCCGGAAACCTGATCAAACTCATCGCCTGTGCCGCGTAAGGGCATGCGGCGGGACAGGTCGCCCGACACGATGTTCTCGGCCGCGCTGGCAATATCGGACAGGCGGGAAAAGACCAGACGGGTGAACAGCCAGCCGGTCAGCACGCTCAGCGCCAAGGCAATGGCCAGCGCAATGCCGACCGACCGTAACAGCACACGGTCGAATTGTTGTCGCGCCAGCGCATCGCGTCCTACCAGCAGACGTTCGCCACCGGGCAGCCGGACCGAGGCGGCTGAGACAGGCACCAATTCATCATTGTCAGCCCGGCGTAGTTCTAGATCGACCCAGCCGCTGCCAGCTGCGATATTCTCTGGCCATTGTTTGAGGTTGCCTGCCAGATTGACGCCAAATCGGTCGGTCAAAAGATATAACGCATCGCGGTCCGCGGCGGTTGGTAGACGACGCTCGATCGCTCGCATCAAGCCGATCAGGCCCCGGCGTTCGTATTCATCCGCCAACCCGGTTAGCTCTGCCGAAACCACCGAGCGTGTCTCGCTTTCAATACTGCGGTTCGCTGTGACATAGACCAACGCCAACACGGTAGCCGTCAGCAATGTACTGAGGATCATGCTGGCCAGTACGAGGCGTGTTCTGGAATTGTTGAAGGAAAGTCGTAGGTTATCCATCAGATATCATGTAACCGGCGCCCCGGACAGTTTCAATCAACGGCGGTTCGCCACCTTCGTCCAGTTGACGCCGCAGCTTCGAGATATGGACATCGACCACGTTGGTATTCGGGTCGAAGTGATAGTCCCAAACGCCCTCAAGCAGCATGGTGCGGGATACCACACGGTTCTTCCGACGCAGGAAGAATTCCAGGATTTGAAACTCACGCGGGGTGAGGGTGATCTCGCGCCCGTTGCGGGTGACTTTGCGGGTCAGCAAATCCATCTCAAGGTCGCGGCAGTTCAGAGTCGGACTTTCCTCCGACTCTTGTGGACGGCGCAGCAGGGCCTCGATCCGGGCGTGCAATTCCTGAAACGAGAACGGCTTGACCAGATAGTCATCCGCCCCGGCGCGCAACCCTTTGACACGCTCGTCAACGGCGCTCATGGCGGTCAGCATCAGAACCGGAGTTTTAACACCCGCCGCACGCATCGATTTGATCAACGACAATCCATCCAGGCCCGGCAGCATCCGGTCTAACACGACTGCATCAAATCCACCGTCAGTGGCGTGATACAGACCTTCACGGCCATCCTCAGCCTGTTCGATCGCATAGCCTTCTTCGCCAAATCCCTTGGCGATGAACTCTCGTGTATCTTCATCATCTTCGACGATCAGCAGGCGACGGCTCATGATGTGAGTTCCTTTCTACCGGGATTTAAACACAATTTTTGGACAAAGCACATGGTTTGGCTAATCAGTCTGCCGGGTGCGTGAATCGCACCCGGCAGTCCCGGTGGTTTGCGGACAATTCAAACCACCGGGGAGGCGCCCGCCAGATTTCCCATCACGTGGCGCGCGCTGGTGTCAGATCAGGCGATTTCCACCGCGACAAAGATCTGGTTGCCGCCGCGGTTGATCAGAACAAGCGCGGGATCGGTCTTTTCGCTGTCCAGCGCTGCTTTCAACGCTTCTGGAGTTGTGGTTTCTTGACCGCCCAGTTTGACGATCACATCACCTCGTTGCAGACCGGCTTTGGCCGCCGGGCTGTCGGGCTTAAGGTCGGTGACGATCACACCATCGACATTTTCAGCCACACCCATCTCGGTGCGATTGGTGTCAGTCAGTGGTGCTATTGTCACGCCCAAGGCACTGCCTGAGACGGTCTCATCCACTGATTTGTCGATCTGGGCCGATGCGCTTTGGTGTTGGCCGATGGTCAACTCGATCTGTTGTTCCGTACCATCGCGCAGAACGGTCAGAACACTGTCAGTGCCCACTTTGGTGGTTCCGACAAGGACCGGAAGATCGCTGCTGGAGTCGACGATTTCATCGTTGAAGGTCAGGATGACATCGCCTTGTTGCAGCACGCCCTCAGCCGGGCTGTCGGCAACAACGTCCGAGACCAACGCACCGGTCGAACTGTCGATGCCCAGGGCCGCCGCGATCTCGGGGCTGACATTCTGGATCGTCACACCCAGCCAGCCGCGGCTAACCTGACCGTCATCGCGCAGGTCGGCCGCGATGTGTTCTACGATGTTAGACGTCACCGCGAACCCCAGACCAACAGACCCTCCGGTGGGTGAGTAGATGGCCGAGTTCACACCCACGACTTCACCTTCCATGTTGAACAGCGGTCCGCCCGAGTTGCCCTTGTTGATGGCCGCATCGGTTTGAATGAACTCAGCGTATGGCCCCTGCGAGATGTTGCGGCCTTTGGCCGACACGATCCCGGTCGTCACGGTTGAATGCAGCCCGAACGGGTTTCCGATGGCCACAACATCTTCGCCCACGCGGATGCCGTCGCTGTCGCCCAGTTCAACCGCCTGCAGGGTTTCACCTGCGTCTATCTTCAGAACCGCGATGTCAGTCAACGGGTCGGTGCCGATGACCTCGGCCTCATAGGTACGGTCATCCGACATGCGAACCGTTACAGACTCAGCATTGTCGACGACATGGTGGTTGGTGACGATGTATCCGGCCTCATCCAGGACAAATCCCGAACCCAGCCCTTGCGCTGGTCCACGCTGGGGGGCGTTGAACCCTTCGGGCGCGCCGAAGCGTTTGAAGAACTCTCCGAACGGGTGCTGGTCAAAGTCAAACTCTTGCCCCTGTGCCGGAACCGGTGCGGCGCCTTGTTCCGCGATGATGGTGACGACTGACGGCGACACGTTTTCCACCAGATCTGCCAGCGCTTCGTCGGCCATCGAGGGCAGGGCGGTGGTCGCCAGCAATGCAGCGCTCAGCGCGCCGGCGCCAACCCAACTGGCTGTCCCGGGCAAAAGAAGAGAGGATTTGCGGATGCTCATTTATATCTCCTGTTTATATCACGCGGGTGCGGCCGCGCGTTGGAACAGGAGATGCGCCTTCTATCTGTGGGTTTCCTGAGTGAATTGTTAAGATATCTTAATTTTGCCACAAACTCGCGGTTCTATCGCGACGTTCGCGGGTGTGAATCGGAGGAATTGCGCGAATCACAAGGAGCGAATCGGTGGATTGTTGCCGATTTCAGCGCCAAAACGCGAAAAGGGTTGAATTGAATCAAGTTTGTTAACAAATCAGCCATCGAATTTTTCGATTTTCACATGATCACGCCTAGGTTGTGATGACATGCAGAAGCAGATGCTGATACTGGAAACAATTTATAGCATAAACATTGGATAGCTTATTAGGTTTGCGCTTAATGGTGTAATTGATCTCCTTACATGGAAACACGACTCTTCTTAAGGTTGATTGACGTTAAAAAAATGTTGCGGAAAAACCATCCCGATTTCGGCAAAATTAACCGTTCCATCCAATTTTACGTTGTTTGAAACCATCGGATCGGTGACCATGAATGTGCCCAAGCGAGGGGGAGCCGACGGCACTAGGGGGTGCCTAAGGCTTGTCACAGTCACTGGAAACGCTGAGCGGCATGTTAACGAGGGGGTCTTGTTTAGGTTCGGCGGCGGAATAGCCAGAGTGTCGATAGACATTATTGGCCGCGTTTCCGGGATTGATGAAAAGTGGTAGTCCTGTTTTGGGTAGCGGCCCGGTCGATATCGACCGGGCCGACTTACTTTCAGACATGGTGAATTCAGATACTGCGTTTTGCGCGCCATGCCGCCCAATCCGCAGGCGTGTCCAGATCTAACAAGGCGTTTTGGCCGGGCAGGGTGTGCAGATGCAACTTGTCCGCATACGCACGCACCACGGATTGCGCGCCGTCATCCCCTGTTAAACGGCTGAGCTGATCAAACAGGCTGCGATCGAAGACGACCGGATGACCGGGTTTGCCGCTGCACGTTGCTCCACGCCAAATCAGATTGTTCGGGTGGGATTGGACCGCAGATAGTACAGCGGACAGATCGGCGGAAGTGATGTCCGGCAAATCCGACAACAATATCATTGCGGCCTGTGCGTCGCTTGGAACATGCGCCAACGCGCCACGCAAACTGGCATTTATCCCTTCGTGAGCGTCCGGGATTTCTACCTTGTGCACGTCTAACCCATCAAGGGCCTCAAATCGAGGATGCGGTGCGGGGGGCAACGCGGCGATAACCGGTGCCGCTCGCCCTGCAATCAAGGCCGCGCGGCGTAGCAGGGGTTGGCCGTCGACGATCTGCAACAGCTTGTCCTTTGCGCCCATACGACTGGATTGGCCCGCAGCCAGCAAGATGATGGGTATTTGCGTCATGCCGCCACAATGCCGTCGATACTAGGCCGTGTCATCCCCGCATACGCGAGCCATCCGCATCAAACAGCGGCTCCGAGATTACTCGGGCCCTGCGCAACTGACCGAGGATTTCGATGTCGACCTGCAGCCCGTCAATCGCTCGATCTGCGGGCAGGAAACCCATTGCGACCGACTTCTGCGCAAAATGCGAATACCCGCCCGATGTGCAAAATCCTACGACACTGCCGTCCAGCCAGATTGGTTCATACGCATTTACATCGGCGTCGTCGGCGTCCACTTCAAACGCCACTAGTTTGCGCCCCGGACCTTGCGACCGGTCTTTTTCAGCGGCATCCCGTCCGATAAAATCGGCATTCTTCGAGAAAGAGATGAACCGATCCAGACCTGTTTCCGCAGCGGTATAATCAGGCGAAAATTCCCGCATCCACGATCCAAAGAACTTGTCCAAACGCAGGCTCATCATCGCCCGCATGCCAAACGGTACCATCCCATGAGATTGCCCGGCTTGCCACAGAACCCACCACAGTTGCCTTTGCGCCATAGGGTCACAATATATCTCAAACCCCAGATCACCAGTATAGCTGACCCGTTGTACGATGCAGTCGGTCATGCCTACGGTCATGCGCCGCACATCCAGAAAGCGAAGGTCTGAAATATCGTTGCGGGTGCAGGTGGCCAAAACCTGCGATGCCTTTGGGCCCGCAATCTGAAACCCGTTCAACCGGTCGCTGATATTCTTGATTTGTGTACCGTCCTGCTGATGCTGCAGGAACCAGCGCATGTGGAAAGCCTGACTGCCGTAGGAGGCGGTCAGTTGGAACTCATCCTCAACTAAGCATGAGACGGTAAAATCTCCGATCAGCTTGCCTTTTGGTGATAGCATCGGAGTCAGGGACACTCGGCCAGGTTGTGGAATGCGTCCGGCCATAATCCGATCCAGCCACGCGCGGGCTGTTGGGCCGGTGACGCGGTACTTGCCGAAATTGTGGACTTCGTTGATGCCGACGCTGTTGCGTACCGCGCGTACCTCACGCCCTGTTGCGTGAAAAGCGTCCGAGCGGCGGAATGAGGGGGTTTCATAGCCCGGCTCATCCCCTTGGGCGAAATAATTCGGAACCTCTAATCCGTATTGCTGTCCCCAGACCGCGCCCAGATCGCTGAAGATGTCGTACATCGGGGTTGTTCGGTTCGGGCGTGCGGCGGGCAGTTCCTCGTTGGGGTAGGCGACGCTGAAGCGCTTTTGATAGTTTTCGATCACCTTCGGGCGGGTATAGCCGGGGCTGATCCACTCACCGAACCGGGCCACATCCATCGCGAACACATCGCGTTCCGGTTCGCCCTCGATCAACCACTGCGCAAGCGTCAGACCGACCCCACCGCCTTGGCTGAACCCCGCCATCACACCGCAGGCTGACCAATAGTTGCGCATCCCCGGAACTGGCCCGACCAGAGGATTCCCGTCTGGTGCAAATGTAAAGGGTCCGTGGATCACCGATTTCACCCCGGCTTCGGCCAGAACGGGAAAGCGGCGATATGCGAATTCAATACTGTCGGTGATCTTGTCATAGTCATCGGGCAGCAGCTCGTGGCCGAACTCCCAAGGGGTGCCGTCAACCGCCCATGGCTTGCAGGGCTGTTCATAGAACCCAATGCACAGCCCGCGCCCTTCTTGCCGTAGATAACTTTCGCCGGCGGGATCCATCACATGCGGGTGTTCACCGCCAGCGTCGATGATTGCTTCGATCTGCGGGATCGTGTCTGTCACCAGATACTGATGCTCCATCGGGTGCAGAGGGAAGTAGACACCCGCCATCGCGCCCACCTCGCGCGCCCACAGGCCGCCAGCGTTCACGACATGCTCGGCGTTAATGGTGCCCTTGTCAGTGACCACATCCCAAGTGCCATCGGGGCGCTGGTTGGTCTCGCGCACCATGCAGTGCGTTTCGATTGTAGCCCCGCCCATACGGGCCGCCTTGGCATAGGCATGCGTGGTGCCTGACGGGTCGAGATGGCCGTCCAGCGGATCGTAGAGCGCTCCGATTATGCCGTCGGTATTGGTGATGGGCGCGATCTTCTTGATCTCATCGGGGCCAACGATCTCGGTTTCCAAACCCATGAAGCGATGCTTGGCGCGTTCGGCCAACAGCATGTCGAACCGGTCCTGATTGTCGGCCAGCGTCACGCCGCCCACGTGGTGCAGACCGCAGGACATGCCGGTGATCTCTTCCAGTTCTTTATACAGGCGGATGGTGTACCCCTGAAGCGCAGCCATATTGGTGTCGCCGTTCAGGGTGTGAAACCCGCCCGCCGCGTGCCAGGTTGATCCGCTGGTCAGTTCCGACCGCTCCAGCAGCATGACGTCGGACCAGCCCAGTTTGGTCAGGTGGTACAGCACGGAACAACCGACGACGCCACCGCCAATAACCGCCACGCGGGTTTCCAGTTTCATGATTGCCTCCGCCAGTGTTTTTGCCAGTCTGATCAGAAGGATTGCGGATGCAACACTGAATGCGACAAAACGTGTCGCTGACGCAAATTGCGCTTACCAGCAACTTCCGGCAAATGCGTCACGGTTCTGTAACAGAATCGAACTACGAGGCGACCGAAATCGGCCCTACGTAAACTACTCTACAAGGATAAGAGATGAGCAAGTTTGATCCCCAACCCCAAGCGCTGAGCCGCCGTGAATTTATGGCTAAAGCCGCAGCACTTGGCCTGACTGCCACAGCCGCGAACCTGATCTGGGCTGAGGCCGGTCTGGCCGAGGCGCCCCAAAAAGGCGGCCATTTCGTTCTGGGGCTGAAGGGTGGCGAAAGCACCAACTCGCTGGACCCGGCACTGTCGGCGTCGCACGTGACAGCCAAGGCGCTGCGGGCTTATGGGAACACGCTGACCGTGGTCACCGCCGATGGCGGAATCGAACCGAGCTTGGCCGAAAGCTGGGAAGCGTCTGAGGACGGCAAGGTCTGGACTTTCCAGATCCGTAAAGGCGTCGAATTCCATAACGGCAAAACCCTGACGCCTGAGGATGTACAACTGACGCTGGCGCGCCACTCGAACGAAGATTCGCAGTCGGGTGCTTTGGGCATCATGCGCGGGATCGAAGACGTGCGGGTTGATGGCGACTACGTGGTGATCACTCTGAACACGCCCAACGCCGACCTGCCGTATCTGATGTCGGATTATCATCTGGTCATGCAGCCGGGCGGTGGTATCGACAACCCGGGCGAGGGGATCTCGACCGGTGCCTACAAAGTAACCGCAGATGAGCCCGGTGTACGTTACGCGTTTGAGAAATTCGCAAACCACTGGGACGAAAGCGTTGGTCACTATGACAGCCATGAAATTCTGGTTCTGAACGATGATACTGCTCGTTCGGCAGCGTTGCAGGCTGGTCAGGTGCATGCCATCAACGTGGTGCCGCCGCGTACCGCCAAGCTGTTTGGCCGTGCGCCGGGCGTCACCCTCAACGCGACCTCGGGTCGTGGGCACTACATCTTTGTCATGCACACCGACACCGCGCCGTTTGACAACAAAGACCTGCGTCTGGCGCTGAAATACGCCATCAACCGCGAAGAGATGGTCGACAAGGTCCTGCGCGGCTTTGGTTCGGTCGGGAACGATATTCCGATCAACGAAGCCTATCCGTTGTTCGATGCGTCGATGGAGCAGCGCCAGTTCGATCTGGTCAAAGCGGCCGAGCATTACAAAGCATCGGGCCACGACGGCTCACCCATCGTTCTGCATGTATCCGACGCGGCCTTTGCCGGAGCGCTTGACGCGGCGCAGCTGTTCCAACTGTCGGCGCAGGCGGCTGGTATCCCGCTTGAGATTCAGCGTGAACCGGCAGACGGTTACTGGTCGGAAGTGTGGAACAACAAACCGTTCTGTGCATCCTACTGGGGTGGACGTCCGGTGCAGGATCAGATGTGGTCGGTTGGTTATTTGTCGACTGCGGACTGGAACGACACCAACTTCAAAAACGAAGAGTTCGACGCGCTGCTGCTGAAGGCCCGTGCCGAGCTGGACACCGCCAAGCGCAAAGACATCTATGCCCAGATGGCGCGGATTGTTTGGGAAGAGGGTGGTCTGATCAACCCGATGTTCAACCAGTTCATCGACGGTTACTCAGACAAGGTGACGGGTTGGTCCGCACATGCAAACGGTGACCTGATGGACGGCTACGTCGCCAGCCGCACCTGGTTCGCGTAACCTAAAAACCGAAACCAGCGCCCGATGGTGGGCGCTGGTTTTTTCGCTATAGGTGTCGGATTTTCAACTCGGTCACCCGGTTGCCTTCCTTGGCGGTGACTTCGAACCGGAACCCGTGGAACGCAAACACCTGACCCACCACCGGGATCATCTGCGCCTCGTGAATGACAAGCCCGGCGATGGTGTTCGCCTCTTCATCGGGCAGGGACCAGTCCATCGCGCGGTTCGCATCACGAATGGTCATGGCTCCTTCGACCAGATACTGCCCGTCTTCGGTGCGGGTGACAGGAACGTCTTCCTCGATATCGAATTCGTCGGCGATTTCCCCCACGATTTCTTCCAGGATATCCTCCAAAGTGATCAAACCGCGCAGTGATCCGTATTCATCGACCACCAGTGCAAAATGGCTGTGCATCCGCAAGAATTCCCGCATTTGATCGTCCAGCGTGGTGGTTTCGGGCACAAAATAGGGCGCGTTCGCCACTTTGGAGATGTCGAATTCTTTCAGCCGGTTGGTGTCGCTTTCGCTGGCGCCTGCATGTGCGTACATGGCGCGAAACAGGTCCTTGGCGTGAACGACGCCCACGATGTTTTCCTGCTCATCCCGGAAAACAGGCAGACGGGTGTGCGGGCTTTTCAGACATTGCTGCAGAATGGCCTCGGGCGCGTCGTCGGCGTCGATCATCTCGATGTTTGAGCGGTGCAGCATGATTTCTTCCACCGTGCGGTCGCCCAGATCCAGCGCGCCAAGGATACGGTCGCGGTCTTCCTTTTCGACCACGCCCTCGGAATGGCCCAGCTGCAGCGCGCCGGCGATCTCTTCACGCACGGCGAGGATGTTGCTGTCCGGGTCGATCTGGACGCCGAACAGACGCAGGACGCCGCGTACCAGCAGACGTACCGCTGCAACCATGGGCGAGAACACCGTCACCACAATGCTGATGATCGGTGCAACCAATGCGGCGGCTTTTTCCGCGTTTGTGATGGCGTAGGTCTTGGGCAGAACTTCGGCGAAAACCAGAACCAGCAGGGTCATGACAAGCGTTGCCAGCGCCACGCCGCTTTCGCCGAACAACCGCGTAAACAGGGCCGTGGCCAGCGAGGCTGCAAGGATGTTCACAAGGTTATTGCCCAGCAGGACCGAGCCGATCAGCCGTTCATTGTCATCGGTTATGTCCAGCGCCTTTTGCGCGCCGCGCGAGCCTTTGTCGGCCTGCGCCCGCAACTTGCCGCGTGACGATGCGGTCAATGCCGTTTCAGAACCCGAGAAAAAGCCCGACAGGACGAGCAAAAACAGAATAGCGCCTGTGGTAAACCAGAATGCGCCGTCGATCAGAGAAGAAGAGGGTTCCATTGGTCCTTGGTTGTTGGTGTTACTGCATCCGTTATGGGGGTGCGCCCCCTGCGGATCAAGGGGTTAGCCCATGTTGTCGGGGTCTTTCGCCAGTGGGTGATGCTCTAACACAAGCTCGGCCAGACGTTCGTCGAGAACATGAGTGTAAATCTCGGTAGTTGCTACATCTGCGTGCCCAAGCAGGGTCTGGATCGACCGCAGATCGGCACCATTGGCCAAAAGATGCGTTGCAAAAGCGTGGCGCAAAGTGTGCGGCGTGACCTTTTCCGGCGATACGCCGCCCTGAACGGCCAGTTCCTTGACCAGCAGAAAGAACATATGCCGGGTCAGGTGCCCGGATTTACCGCGTGACGGGAACAGGAACTTGGACCGCTGGCCGCCATCGGCGACCAGTTGATCCTCGGCCTCATCGCGTACGCCAAGCCAAGCGGCCAGTGCTTCACGCGCTGGCGGAGACAGAGGCACCAACCGTTCTTTGCCGCCTTTGCCCAAGACCAGCAACATACGCGGATCGCCTCTTGCTGAAGACACTGGCAACGAGACCAGTTCGGTCACGCGCATGCCCGTGGCATAAAGCACTTCCATCAGACAGGTGTTGCGGACCCGGTCCGATTCGGTGCGCCCGGTCTGGCGAGCGGCTTGCAGCAGCCGGTCTACTTCGGGCACGTCCAGCGTTTTGGGCAGGCGTTTCTGCCGGCCCGGGCCCTTGATTTGAATGGCGGGGTTGGCGTCGCGCCAGCCTTCCTCGAACGCGAAGCGATAAATCTGTTTGATTGCAGACAATCGTCTCGCGCGGGTGGATTGCGCTAGACCTTGTGCGTCGCAGTCGATCAGATACGCCTCGATCTGGTCCCGGTCAGCCTTGGCAAAGTCGGTGTTGCGTCGCTGTAACCATGCAGCGAAATCCTTCAGGTCGCGACCATAGGCCAACAGCGTATTGTTGGCCGCCCCAAGTTCAGCGGCCTGTGCCTGCAGGAAGGTAGAAATCCAAAGCTCGGATGTTGCCGGGGACGTCATGATCACGTGCCTTGCAGGATCAAAAGGTTCAGGGCCGCACGCCGCGCGGTATCCTCAAGACCCACTCGGCGCAGCGTGGCAATGGCGGCGCTCAGATCGACAAGGTTGCCGCGCGCGCCATGGGCAAACACCTCCATCGTTTCAAGAATGGCCTCGCCAAGCTGATCGTTGTTCAGCATCGCCTGAATATCCGATGGGATCGGCGCGGCCCAGGCAAAGCCCTGTGCCACCGCATCAGCCAAGGGGGATGGACTGCGTGCACGCCCCGGATCACCTTGTGCCAGAGCAGCCAGGAAAAGCGTTTCCTCTGACTGGTCCGGCGGCGACAAGGCAGCAGTTTCATAAAGCTCGGACAGCAACAGGATGCGCCACCGCAGGTTTTCGGCTTCGGGGTCCGGCAAGGTCACCTGCGACAGACGACCGGCGAACAAATCGGCGAACGGAACTTCAAGTCCGACGCTGCGCATTTGCTCCCAGACGTGTGGCAGGGTTTTGGCGATAGCTTCGGGCTTGCCAGTTTCCAGTGCGCCCTCGAATTTCTGAATCGCCGACACCCGGTCCCAGACCGCGCCCGAAGCTGCCGGATCACGTTCTGTATACAACCCCAACAGCTGGTTGGGGGTCAGCGCGCCGATCCGAGTCAGCCGCTCGGCCGCTTCGATCTGGGCTTTCCATCCAGCCACATCGCGCAGGTCGGCATTGGCAAAAGCGCGGGGCAGTGGGGCTGAGGGCAACCGCTCGCCAATTGCCTCAAACAGACGGAAGGTCAGCGGATCAGGATTGTCGGGTTGGGGAAGGTACTCGGCATCTTCGTACAATTCAGGGCTCAAGAACCGGTCCAGAACGTCCAGATCTTCGGGCGGCAGGACTTGCAGAGCGTGGGCGGCCTCAAGCGTCAATGCAGCAGAGCTCCAATCGCCCCTGCGCGCCTTGCAGAAAACTTGTGCTGCATAATCTTGCGATAGGTGCGGCTGCGCGATCAGTGCGGTGCAGCTGCGATCCTCATCCCCGGTCAGCAATGTCGCATCGAACCAGCGTTGAAACCGCTCGCGGCTATCGGTGGGTCCTGCCAGCTGCACCAGTGATTGCACCGGATCGGCCGCGCCCAACTGCATCAAACGGTCGAGACGAGCCAGCAACAGGATTTCTTGCGCATTCGGCCCGGCAGGGGCACGCGCTTCGGACAGTAATAGGGTGAATAACAGGCGCTGCATCGCGGGGTTGTATCTGACGGGCACGCGGGCGATCAGCTGCGCCAGACGGTCCGGATCGCTGTTCTGCCACAGGCCAATGGGCAGGCCTGTTACCGTGGACGATACCAGCCCCAACGGTTGTGACAGCGCCTCAAGCGGTGTGACCTCAACGTCCGGTCGCACGCCGGTTTGAGTTACTGGTGGTTCTAACAGAACAGTTCCCGGCAGGTTTTCTGGCGGGTTGTTCAACCAATCTATGACGGAAAGAGGTTCCTGTTGCGCCTGCGCCGATCCGGCCAGAAACAGCGCGAACACTGCGGCCCTATTCGACATTCAGGATTACCGGTTCTCGTATCTCGTCTTGCGGTGCCGAGAAATCTGCGCCGAAGAACGGCCCCAGATAGGCGTATGCCACCAGCCCGATGAATCCCAGGCAAATCAGATATAACAGGAACTTGACTAGACGGCCCATTGCTCAACGCTGCCCCAATTTTCTCTTTTGTCATAGTTATAGCTAGCATTTTTCCTAAGATCACGTCATTCACAGTGAAATGAGCGAAATTAAGCATAACACCTACAGCTCGGACACAGATGCGGGCTTTGCACTGCACAAAACGGTTGTACTTGTAGGCATGATGGGGGCGGGAAAGACGGCAGTGGGCCGTGCGCTGGCCGCGCGGCTGGGCGTTCCCTTCCTCGACAGCGACGCCGAGATCGAATCGGCAGCCAATATGACCATCCCCGAGATTTTCGAACGCGACGGAGAACCGTTCTTCCGCGCCAAGGAATCTCAGGTCATCGGGCGCTTGCTGGATGAAGAAAAAGGCATCCTGTCGACCGGTGGCGGCGCGTTTTTGGCAGAACCGAACCGTCAGATGATTACCGAACGCGGGGTCTCGGTCTGGCTGCGGGCCGATCTGGAGGTTCTGTGGAATCGCGTCAAACACAAGGACACGCGCCCCTTGCTGCGCACCGCTGATCCCTATGCAACGTTGCGCGGCCTGTATGAACAACGCGTGCCGGTATATGCGCAGGCGGATTTGATCGCCGAGTCCGATGGCGAGACCTCGATCGAGAATATGGTGAACCGGGTGGTGGATGCGCTGCTGACACGCCCCGATGTTTTGGAACGGAAGTAATGCACCAAACCGTACATGTAGAGCTGGGCGAACGCTCATATGATGTGGAAATCGGGCCTGAATTGCTGGCGCAGGCTGGCACCCGGATCGCGCCGTTGCTGCACCGGCTCAAAGTGGCCGTCGTGACAGATGAGAATGTGGGTGCCTTGCATCTGGAGGCCCTGCGTGATGGGTTGGCTACAGCCGGGATCGAGATGTCGTCGCTGACTTTGCCCGCTGGCGAAGCCACCAAAAGCTGGCCCCATTTCGAACGCACCGTCGAATGGTTGCTGGCCGAGAAAGTCGAACGCCGGGATGTGGTCATTGCGTTTGGTGGAGGTGTCATTGGCGACCTGGTGGGTTTTGCTGCGGCGGTACTGCGTCGCGGAGTACGATTTGTGCAAATTCCAACCTCACTACTTGCACAGGTCGATAGTTCAGTGGGGGGCAAAACCGGGATCAACGCGCCGCAGGGCAAGAACCTGATTGGGGCGTTCCATCAGCCGTCACTGGTGCTGGCTGATACCTCGGTGTTGGGGTCAATGACACCGCGCGACTTCCTGTCTGGCTATGGCGAGGTGGTGAAATACGGTCTGTTAGGGGATTCGGCGTTCTTTGAATGGCTGGAAACCAACGGTACGGCCGTGTCAGGCGGCGATATGGCCGCACGGGTGCGTGCCGTGACACGATCGGTGCAGATGAAGGCCGATATTGTGGCACGGGACGAGACCGAGCAGGGCGATCGCGCATTGCTGAACCTTGGCCATACCTTCTGTCACGCGCTGGAAGCTGCCACTGGCTATTCCGACCGTCTGCTGCATGGTGAGGGCGTCGCAATCGGCTGTGCGCTGGCGTTCGAGCTGTCTTCGCGTCTGGGGCTATGCTCGCAGGAAGATCCCAGCCGCGTACGTGCACATTTGCGCGCGATGGGCATGAAGACTGACCTGGCTGATATCCCCGGCGATCTGCCGGGGGCCGAAGCTCTGGTCGATCTGATGGCGCAAGACAAGAAGGTGATCGACGGTCAGCTGCGGTTCATCTTGGCGCGCGGGATCGGTGAAGCATTCGTAACGTCGGACGTCCCGCGAGATGCAGTGATTTCGGTACTGGAAGACGCCCTGGCGACGGTCTGATTAGCGACCCCGGATCACCATCAGCTCTCCGATGTTTTCGCGGGTGATGTAGCCGACCATTTTGCCGGTTTGCGTGCAGACAGCGATAGCCGGCGCACCCTTGTGGAGCGTCTCTAGAACCATCTCGAGCCCGCTGGTTAGTTGGACCCTAGGTATATTGGTTTCCATAATTGACGTGGCTGGGTCAGAACGGGGTGTGTCCCCAGCCAGTGCCGCGAACAGATGGCCGCGGGTCACGAACCCAAGTAGTGCGCCGTCGTCATCCAGCACAGGAAATTCATGCTGCGTGGTGTGAATGACCGCCTGCGCCGCTGTAGCGAGCGTATCGGTCGGTGACAGAGCGTGGAATTCTGTGATCATCGCATCGCGTGCCAGAACCCGCCGCGCGACTGATCGCATGGCGACATCCTGACTTTCGGAATTGGCAGCGACAAAGACGAAAACTGCAATTAGCACAAGGATCGCGTTGCCCGTGCTCAGTCCCCAAAAGCCGAAAGCGACGGCGACAAACTGTCCGCTTACAGCTGCGGTTTTGGTAGCCTTGACCCGGTCCATTTTCAGGCACAGAAGGGCGCGGAACACACGGCCTCCGTCCATCGGGAAGGCCGGGATCATGTTGAAGGCGGCCAGCAACAGGTTCACATAGGCCAGACGGTTCAGAAGGCCAGGGCCGGTCGAGTCGATCTGCGCCATCGTTTCCAATGGCATTCCGGCCCCCAGCGCGACCAGAATGATCCAGATGATGATGTTCACCGCTGGTCCGGCAAGGGCCACCCAGACCTCTTGCATTGGCTTTTCGGGCATCCGTTCCAGCCGGGCCAACCCGCCAATAGGCAGCAAGGTTATGTCTGGGGTTTTGATTCCGTATCGCCGCGCCATCAGCGCGTGGCCAAATTCATGCGCGACGACGCAGGCAAAGAGCGCCAGTACAAAAACAAGATTTTCAATGGCGGCTGGCAGACCGCCGTTGGAGTAGGCCGCGAACCCGACCCAGGCCAGCAGTAGGAAGAAGGTGACATGGACCCTCAGCTCGGACCCCAGTAACCGGCCGAGTGAGAAGGACCATGTCATGATATGCCTCCGTTTTGCTTAGAACGGAATCTCGTCGTCGTCGATTCCACCGGACGCCGGGGCAGGGGCGCTGGATTGGCCACCGCCATAAGGATCGCCATACCCGCCACCGGCCTGACCGCCGCCATAACCGCCCGATTGGCCACCACCGTAGCCACCGCCGCCGCCTTCACCGCGCGCATCCAGCATTACAAGGGTAGAGCCAAAGCCCTGCAAAACCACCTCGGTCGAATACCGATCCTGACCGGACTGATCCTGCCACTTGCGGGTCTGCAGCTGCCCTTCAAGGTAAACTTTGGACCCTTTACGCAGATATTGCTCGGCCACGCGAACAAGTCCCTCATTGAAGATCGCGACCGAGTGCCATTCGGTACGCTCGCGACGCTCACCCGTGTTGCGGTCTTTCCAGGTTTCTGATGTGGCGATGCGCAGATTGCAAACCTTGCCGCCGTTCTGGAATGTCCGGACCTCGGGATCGCGGCCAAGATTTCCGACCAGAATGACCTTGTTGACTGAACCCGCCATGTACTTCCCCGTTCTGAATTGACGTATGCGCGCCGAATCTGGCGCAGTGTTTCACAGCGAACCTACACGGCCTGTGACTTGGTTGAAAACAGATACTGCCTGCAACACTTGGCAAGAAATTACTTAAGGCGGGTTTACCATGCTTTCATTCTTACCTGAGATATCTATACTCCCAAAGGTTCCTGACTGAGCGAGATTGACTTGAATGCGTTTTCTAGTTGGTTGTTTTGTTGGTTTATGCGTCGCTCTGGTCTCGGCTCCGGTGACTGCGCAGACGTTGTCGACCAAAAACCGGAAGGACATATTTCTCAAACAATCCAAAGTTTTAGACTCGCGGGCCGCAACCCAATACCGGGATTCTGAACGGTTAAAGCCAAAAACAGCCCAGCCTAAATTCAACAAACGATACACCGGGAAATATCGCGGTCAGTATATGACTCTGGCGCGACAGGCGGCACGCAAGCACAATGTCCCGGAGGAGCTGTTTCTGCGTCTGGTCCAGCAGGAAAGCGGTTGGAATCCGCATGCAGTATCACACAAAGGCGCTTTGGGGCTGGCACAGCTGATGCCGGGTACCGCACAGCTTTTGGGTGTGAATCCGCATGATCCTCAGCAGAATCTTGAAGGCGGTGCACGGTATCTGTCTTGGCAGTACCGCAAATTCAAATCCTGGCGTCTGGCACTGGCGGCTTATAATGCGGGCCCCCAGGCGGTCGAGAAACATGGCGGCGTACCGCCGTACAAGGAAACCCAGAACTATGTGAAGGTGATTTGGGGCGGCTGAGCCGAAATCTTTTGTTACTTTACTCCACTCCGACCCCCGTGCCGCAAATGTTCGTGGGTAAATACATCTAGGAAATGACAAAGGGCGCCAGCTAAAATAACCGACGCCCTTTGCAGGAAGTTTAAGACCTATTCTGCTGCGATTTTAATGACTGGTTCCATGCGGGCCAGAATGTCTTCGGCTAGATGGCACTTTACCTGATGACCATCGGCCAGAGTTTTCACTGGCGGCACATCGCTTTCGCATAGTCCGCCCGGGACTTCGGATTTCCAGCGGCATCGGGTCTGGAACGGGCAGCCTGGCGGAGGATTCATGGCTGATGGGATATCGCCCTCGAGCACGATATGCTGCTTTTCGATCGATGTATCCGCAATAGGCACCGCGCTCAGCAATGCTTCGGTATAGGGGTGATAGGGCGGGGCGAAGACCTGATCGGTGGTGCCTAACTCGACCACATGCCCGAGATACATCACCATCACACGGTCGCTGAGATAACGTACGATAGACAGGTCGTGGCTGATAAACAGCAGCGTGGTCTTATGCTCGCGCTGAATCTCCATCAGCAGATCGGTTACCGCCGCCTGAACGGACACATCCAAGGCCGAGACCGGCTCGTCCGCCACCACAATACGTGCATCCCCTGCAAAGGCACGGGCGATACCGACACGCTGCTTCTGCCCGCCCGAAAGCTGCCGCGGCATCCGGTCTGCAAAGGCGCGAGGCAGCTTCACCAGATCCAGCAGCTCCAGCATACGCTGCTTGCGTTCGGATTCTGAATTGCCGACGCCAAAGATTTCCAAAGCACGGATGATCTGGCGGCCCACGGTCATCGAGGGATTCAGCGTATCGAACGGGTTCTGGAACACCATCTGAACCTCGCCCACGGTCTTAGCATCGCGCTCCTCAATCGGGACGGCTTCGATATTGCGATTGTCTAGTAGGATCTGACCATCGGTGGCGGTTTCCAGCCCCATCAGCACCTTGGCGAATGTGGACTTGCCGCAACCGGATTCGCCCACAATGGCCAGAGTCTCGGATTCATGGGCCTCGAAACTTAGCGTTTCATTGGCCTTTACGACCTTGGTCTCACCACCCCCAAACAGGGCATTCGCAGCCACCTCGTAGTATTTCTTTAGGTTGTCCATCTTCAGAACGGTGCGACCGATTTCGCCCTTTTCTTTCTGTTCACCCACGGTGATCGGCGCGTTCCAGTCGATCTCCTGAAATTTCAGGCAGCGCGTGTGGTGGCGGTCGTTGCCCGGCACCGGCTCCATCAGGATGTTCTGCGCGTCACAGCGGCCTTCTTCGAAATAGTCGCAGCGCGGGCCAAAGTTGCATCCCGGCGGACGTTCATGCGGTAGAGGGAAGTTCCCCGGAATAGCTACCAGCGGGCGTGCATTCTTGTCGGCACCGGGCAGGGGGATCGAGCGGAACAGTGCCTGCGTGTAAGGATGCTGCATCTCGTCAAATACATCGTGGATCGAGCCGCGTTCGACCGCCTCACCTGAATACATCACACAGAGTCGGTCGCAGGTTTCCAGCACCAGACCCAGATTGTGTGAGATGAACAGCATCGAGGTGCCATACTTCTTACCCAAATCCTTGACCAGTTCGACAACGGCGGCCTCAACCGTCACATCCAAGGCGGTGGTTGGTTCATCCAGGATCAGCAGCGCCGGTTTTGACATCAGTGCCATGGCGATCACGATCCGCTGTTGCTGGCCGCCCGACAACTGGTGGGGGAAGGAATTCAGCATCCTTTCAGGGTCGGGCAGGCGTACATCGGTAACCACCTCAAGCGCACGGGCACGAGCCTCCTCCGCACTGACGCCTTCATGGATCATCGGCACTTCCATCAACTGCTTGCCGATCTTCATCGCCGGGTTCAGCGAAGCCATCGGTTCCTGATAGATCATCGCGATTTCATTGCCGCGAATGTCGCGCAACTCGTCAGAGCTCATTTCGGACAGGTCTCGCCCTTTGAACTTGATCGTACCTCCGACAATCCGTCCGTTTTTGCCAAGGTCTTGCATCACGCCCAAGGCAACAGTGGATTTTCCGCAGCCTGATTCACCGACAAGACCCACGGCCTCACCGGGCTGCACACTGACCGAGAAGTCCATAACGGCTGGAATTTCCCGCAGACGGGTGAAAAACGAAATCGACAGCTTGTCGATCTCAAGAATTGGCCCGTCATAATCTGCCAGTTTGTTCATATTGTATCTCCTCGCGAGAGTCCGGGGGATTCCCTTCATCTGGCTAAAAATATCTTGGGGGTCCGGGGGCTAGACCCCCGGCTTTGATCACATCAGTCCTTCAGACTTTCCTCGCGAAGCCCATCAGCTAGCAGGTTCAGCCCAAGAACCAGCGACAACAGGGCCAAGGCAGGCGGTAGGGCTGGGTGTAGATAGATCGACAGCAGCTTGCGGCCCTCGTTAATCGTCGAACCCCAGTCCGGGCTTTCAGGTGGCAGACCCAATCCAAAGAAACCCAAGGTTCCCAAAAGGATGGTGGTATAGCCAATCCGCAGGCAGAAATCGACGATCAGCGGACCGCGTGCGTTTGGCAGAATTTCCCACAGCATGATGTACCATGGACCTTCTCCACGGGTTTGCGCCGCCGCCACATAGTCTCGCGTCTTGATGTCCAGAGCCAGACCACGGACGATGCGGAACACGGTGGGTGAGTTCACAAAAACCACGGATACAAACACCACCAGA
Source organism: Ruegeria sp. BI11 (assembly GCF_056538005.1). NCBI lineage: Bacteria > Pseudomonadati > Pseudomonadota > Alphaproteobacteria > Rhodobacterales > Roseobacteraceae > Ruegeria > Ruegeria sp. BI11. The sequence continues at coordinate 129,964 of NZ_JBQFSM010000001.1, forward strand.
ATGCCGCCCGGAATGTCGAACAGATCCAGATAGGTCGGCAATCCCCAGATGCGGTAGCTTTCAGTATTGATGATGTAGCCACCGGTCGAGATCAGAGACAGATAGAACCAGATCGCAATGCCCAGAACCCCGATCAGCAGCGGCGTACGGAAATTCGGTCGCGTGTAGTAGCGTGAGTTCAGAAGAACACCGATGAACAGGATCGGAAATATGAACAGCACGGCAGCCATATAGTTTGGCACGCCTGTTGCCACGATCTCAGGTGTGACCAGCAGGTAAAATAGCAAGATCACCGGAAAGGCCAGGATCAGATTGGCCAGGAAGGACAGGAATGTGTCCAACCGACCGCCATAGTAACCGGCGGGCAGGCCCAGAGTGATCCCGACCATAAAGGCAAACAACGTTGCCAGCGGCGCAATCTGCACCACGATCCAGGCACCTTTGACCATGCGGCTGAAGACGTCACGTGCAAGGTTGTCACCCCCCAGAAGATACCAAGTGTATTCCCCTTCTTCCGGGCTGGGCAGAGGTGTTCCGGGCACTTTGTTTTTCATTCCCGATACCTGAGACAGAGGATCATGAGTGACGATCAGATCCAGCGCGCCAAAGACACCGGTAAACACCCAGAACATCACAAGGCCAAAGCCGATCATGCCGATGGGGCTGTCGAACAGTTTGCCATATAGTCCGAGCCGCCGTTTAAAGGCGATCGACATGGCGTAGAGGATTATCAGTGACAGCCAGACAGGCAGAAACTGCTGCGAGATCGCACCGATTATCCCCGCGCCAGTGCCCATGACGATGCCCAGCACGATATAAGCCACGGCAAGCGCGACGCAGGCGGCAAAGCTGTAGCGCAGCGCCTTTTGAGTCATTCCGCGCATGCCCGAGCCGGAGCTGAGCGTACCATCCAGATTCACAGCCATCGGTGCTTCGGGCAACAGGATGCTGCCGACAATCCAGATCACGATGGAGACGATAAGGGCTGCGATTGCGATCATCAGCAGTGGGTTCAGGAAGGCGATAGAGCCGGTCCAGGTAAGTGGTTCCATGATCTAACCCTCCTTAAGAAATGCGAATGCGTGGATTGAGGTAGACATAGCCGATATCCGAGATCAGCTGCGTCACCAGCACCACAAAGACCGACACGACCGAAATCGCCAGCAGCAGCTGGATGTCGTTGTTGCCCGCAGCCTGAACCAGCGCCCAGCCGAAGCCCTTGTAGTTGAACAGAGTCTCAACGATCACCACGCCGTTCAGTAGCCACGGGAACTGCAGCATGATGACAGTGAAGGGCGCGATCAGCGCATTGCGCAGTGCGTGTTTCATGACGATGTTCGGGAAGGACACGCCTTTCAGCCGCGCGGTGCGGATGTATTGCGCCGTCATTACTTCGGTCATCGAAGCGCGGGTCATGCGGGCGATATAGCCCATGCCATATAGTGCGATGGTCAGCACCGGTAGGAAGAAATTCTCGAATGTCGGGTTGTCCATCGCCTGCGTTGCGGTGCCTTTGAACCACTTCAGGCCCACGGTGGACGAGGTGAAGATCGCGATGAAGATCACGCCCGACACGTATTCCGGTGTCGCAGTCGTGATGATCGAGAACGTGGACAGAGACCGGTCCAATGCCGACCCTTCGCGCATCCCCGCCAGAACCCCGACGATTAGGGCCGACGGAACCATCAGGATCAGAACCCACATCATCAGATAACCAGTATTTCCAAGACGCTTGGCGACAATGGTGCCGACCTCATCCTTGAAGACGGTGGAATAACCCCAATCCCCTTGAAGGATGCCGCAAAACCGTGGGGTGGTTTCCTCGGTCAATCCGGGTCGGGTACACGTGCCCACAAAAGTGCCGTCATCCAGAGTTTTGGAAAAACCCGGTGCCACGCCCAGCCATTGGCCATATTTGACCAGCGTGGGTTGCAAGTAGCCGCGATTGCCCAGCCAGGCCTCGACCTGTTCGTCGGACATCCGCTGATTGCCTTGGGTTTTGGCCAGCTTTTCCAGGTTTGGATATAGGTTGGTCAGAAAGAAGACCACGAACGTCAGGCACAATGCTGTCAACAGCATGACGCCAAACCGTCGGAGGATGAATAGTCCCATGATGGCCCCTGTTTTTCGGGTGTTCCGCAGATCATTGGACCATTTTCTGGCCTCGGACATCCGACCCTTTGTCGGCCTGTCTGCGGCTGGAAAGGGGCGCCCTGATTAGGCGCCCCCGTTTACTATCTGGCAGATTTTAGGCTGCCCAGCCCCACTTGTAGTGGTGATGTTCGAACGAGATATGCATATCGGTTCCGACCAGACCATCTTTCATATGGCGGTACAGCGCGCGCCAGTAGGGTTGGATGGTAACGCCTTCTTCCTGGATCAGCGCCTCGCCTTTGGCGACCACTTCGCGCCGTTTGTCGGCGTCGGCGATTGCCAGCGCTTCGGTCAGAATGGCGTCGAAGTCGGGGTTGGCCCAACCGAATTCGTTCCAGGCTTCTCCAGATTTATACGCCAGTGCCCAGATTTGCACGCCTAGCGGACGGTGGTTCCAGTTCGTCGAGCTATAGGGATATTTCACCCAGTCATTCCAGAACGTGTTTCCAGGCAGAACCGTGCGTTTGACATTGAAGCCCGCATCCCGCAGCTGAGCGGCAACAGCGTCGGTCGTGTTTCGGCGCCAGTCATCGTCAATTGACAGCAGTTCGTGCTCGAAGTCCGCCATGCCGGCTTCTTCCATGAGCTTCATCGCTGCGGCAGGATCGGCCTTCTGTTTGGGCAGTTCCGCATAGTCTGGGTGGATCGGGCCAACATGGTGGTTTTCAGCTGGCGCGCCGCGGCCGCCATAGCCAAGCTCGAGCAGAACTTCATTGTCCACGGCCATTTGCAGAGCCTGGCGCACGCGTTTGTCAGCATAGACCTGATTGCCGTCAACTTCGGCTAATTGGTTGGGGCGGATCACGATGGTTGCCATGGTGATCACTTCGGATTTTTCATAGCCAAGACCATCCATCACGTCGATGAATTCACCCACGGATTCATGCAGCATGTCGACTTCGTCAGATTCGAGGGCCGCCAACCACGCCGACGGATCGGTGCCATAGTCAGTATATTCGATTCGATCCAACGTCGCAGGGCCAAAGACTTCATCGCCCCACCAAGTGTGGTCCGGTGCGCGTACCAGCGAGCATTTGACTCCGACTTCCAGTTCTTCGATCACGTAGGGGCCGGTTCCGACGTTGTTCAGTAGGTCGTTTTCGTTGAACGAACTGTGGACGACGGCCGCCGGATAATCGGACATGCCAGCAATCAAAGAGATATCCGAGCTGGGAAGGTTCAGTTTCACGGTTGTCGGATCGACAACTTCGATTGCGCCCTCGATGGCCTGACCTGAATCCGCATCAATCAGTGTCGCGAAGCGACCTGCCATCGAGTTGGTTTCCGAGCTTTTGTCGCACCAGCGTGCAATATTTCGTGCGACGTCATCTGCAGTGAAATCGTCTCCGTTTGTCCACTTCACACCTGGACGTACATTCAGGGTGTAAACAGTGGCGTCTTCGTTGATTTCCCAACCTTCCAGCAGCATTCCACGGAAAGTACCGTCCGAGTTGTACTCGACCAGGTATTCCAGCGTGCCACGGGTTTGATTGCCCATTTCCGACCAGTCGTAGGTGCGCGGATCTTTCAGTGCACGAACGCTCATCTGAACGCGCAGGGTGCCGCCTTCCTGTCTGACGTCTTCGCCTGCAGCGCGGGCAGGGGCCGCCAACCCAATCATCCCGTAAGCACCGACAGCGGTGACGCCAAGACCTGTGGCACGGGTCAAAAATTCGCGCCGACTTAATTTGCCGTCCCGATATTCCTGAGCATGCATCTCTGCCGCCCAGTGAATCGGGGCTCCGGTAAAGGTTTGCTTGTTCATTGATGTCTCTCCCTGTGACATGTTCTTTTTATTGAAGAAGGCTGGAACCGCTCAGGCCGGACTGTGCCGGACGGCAGGTTCTCGAAATTCTCGTTGGATATTCATCATCCCCATGGGGCCATTCCGCCCTAATATTTTAATCAGGTCAACGTTCGAAATCGACTTAGATGGAACAAAAACGACATCACCGGGGGTGTTTGCCGCTGCGCGGGCCTCAGTGTGCCTTGATTCAAGCAATGTATACTGTCGTGAACCGGAAAATTGATAGGATTGGGAATCGCAATAAGGGATTGCCAGCAAATTGGTCTAAGCAACGCAATGTATCATTTTGAGAAATCTATCTGATTCCATTTCTTCATCCGCGCGCGGAACCACGTGCGTTGGCGTTTGGCGAATTGGCGGGTTGCAATCGTCGCGCGCTCTCTTGCGGCATCCAGTGTCAGGTGGCCGTCGAGATGGGCCATCAACTCAGGCACACCGATGGCCTTGAAGGCGGGCAAGGCCGGATCATAGAGATCACGCATAGCCGAGACCTCTTCCAGCGCGCCAGTGTCCAGCATCAGGTCGAACCGTCGGGTGATGCGATCAAGAAGCCATTGTTTATCTACGTCAAAGACGATTGGCACAGTGTCGTCCAGATTTAAAATCGGCGGCGGCGTTTCAGCCTGCCAATCGCTCAGGCTGCGCCCAGTGGCTTGTTGTACTTCCCACGCGCGCTGAACGCGGGCGCGGTTCTGTGTGTCGATCCGGTCCAGCGTTCGCGCATCTACGCCAGCGATCAAAGTGGGCAGGTCCAACTGATCCGCTTCGGTGCGAATCTCGGGCGGCGTTGCGGGAATGTCTGCCATGCCTTCGGTCAGGGCCGAGAAGTACAGGCCGGTGCCGCCGACAATGATCGGGCGCTGATCCCCGGTCAGCAGGGGCGTCACCTCGCGCAGCCAATGGCCGGTCGAATACTCTTGATCATAAGCGATGTGGCCGTACAGCAGGTGCTGCGCGCATGCTTCTTCTTCGACCGAAGGGCGGGCGGAGATCACACGCCAGCACTCATAGACCTGACTGGCATCCGCATTGACAATCACTCCGCCGAAGGTTTCGGCAATCTGCAAAGCAAGGGCCGACTTGCCCGAGGCTGTCGGTCCCGCAATCAGTACCGGCTTGTCATCAGGGATTGGAGGCAGGCGGTTCCAAATCTGCGAACTGTCGATATTTGCCATCCAGGCTGCCTCAATCCTCACCAACCGCATTGAACCTGCGGAGGTTTTGCTTCATTTTGCGCCGGAAAATAAACCTGTGCCAGCCCGGAGCGCAACATGAGCCTTTCCCCGACCCTCGAAGCCACTGAAACCGCGAAGACAAAGTACAATCGCGTAATGCTGAAAATCTCGGGCGAGGCGCTGATGGGCGATCAGGGATTCGGCCTGCATCCGCCGACCGTTCAGCGCATCGCGCAAGAGGTCAAATCGGTGCACGACCTGGGCGTCGAGATTTGCATGGTCATCGGCGGTGGCAACATTTTCCGCGGCCTCAGCGGATCTGCACAGGGCATGGAGCGGACAACGGCCGATTACATGGGCATGCTGGCCACGGTAATGAACGCGCTGGGGATGCAATCGGCGCTGGAAGAAATCGGTGTGTTCACTCGGGTTATCTCGGCCATTCGGATGGATGAGGTTTGCGAGCCCTATATCCGCCGCCGGGCCGTGCGCCACCTTGAAAAAAAGCGGGTCTGTATTTTTGCCGCCGGAACGGGCAACCCGTATTTCACCACCGATACCGCCGCGACCCTGCGTGCCAATGAAATGGCGTGCGAGGCGATCTTTATGGGCAAGAACGGTGTGGATGGCGTTTACGACAAAGACCCTAAGGAGCATGCGGACGCCGTGCGGTACGACACGGTCACCTATGATGACGTGCTGGCCAAGCGGTTGCGCGTTATGGATGCATCGGCCATTGCACTGGCTCGCGACAATAACCTGCCACTGATTGTTTTCGGACTGGATGAGCCGGGCGGGTTCCGCGGCATTCTGGCGGGCGAGGGGACCTACACCAAAGTTCAGGGCTAAAGGTATTAAACGCATTATTTGCGCGTAGGTCGGGCTAACTGCCCGGCCTGATTTTCTTTTGAGACGACGTTTGTTGGGGGGTATGGGACCTACATTCTACAAGCGCGCATTTTTCGCGTGTTTTGTCGCTTTCAAGTAATATGTGGTCTTCTCAGCCCCGCCTTCCGGAACCCGGATATTGGATGTCCTGCGCACCGATAAAGGGAAGGAAGAGATAATGTCCGACACTAACGAAACCGACTATGAAGTCGGTCAGGACAACGTTCAGATCATGGGTCTGGACGTCCACAATCCGGTCTTTGCCGTTTCGGGGCTTACCATAATTGCATTCGTGTTTTTCTCGCTGGTGTTCCGTGAGCAAGCGAGTGAATTCTTTGGTTGGCTTCGACCGGCTTTGACCAACAACTTCGACTGGGTGTTTATGATTGCGGCGAACATCTTTGTTGTGTTTTCGCTGTTGCTGATCGTCACACCCTATGGCTCGATCCGTCTGGGCGGGGATGATGCCAAGCCAGATTACAGCTATGCTGGTTGGTTTTCGATGCTGTTTGCAGCTGGCATGGGCATCGGTCTGGTGTTCTGGGGCGTGGCCGAGCCGATTTCGCATTACGGATCTTCGCTGGGTGGTGTTGCTGCAGGTGAGGATGGCCTTCGCACCGACTGGGCCCCGTTGGGCGCCGGTTTGGAAGATCCCGAAGCCTCGAAGAAACTGGCGATGGCGGCCACTATTTTCCACTGGGGAATGCATCCTTGGGCCGTCTATGCGGTGGTGGCGCTGGCGCTGGCGTTTTTCAGCTTCAACCGCGGTCTGCCACTGACCATGCGCTCGGTGTTCTACCCACTGTTTGGCGAGGCGACATGGGGCCCGTTGGGGCATATCATTGACGTTCTGGCTGTGTTCGCCACGATCTTCGGTCTGGCGACATCGCTGGGCCTGGGTGCAACGCAAGCGCTGGCTGGTTTGAATTATCTGTTCGATGTTCCGATTACGGACGGGATGAAAGTGTTGTTGATCGGCCTGATCACGGCGTTCGCTCTGGTCTCGGTCGTTGCTGGGTTGGATAAGGGCGTCAAGCGGCTGTCCGAAGCGAACATGATCCTTGCTGCGGCCCTGCTGCTGCTGGTGCTGGTCCTCGGTCCCACCGTTGCGATCCTGACCGGCTTCTTCGACAGCCTGATAGAATACGTCGTTGCATTGCCTGCATTGTCGAACTGGGTCGGTCGCGAAGACACTAACTTTATGCAGGGCTGGACCACCTTCTATTGGGCGTGGTGGATCTCTTGGTCACCTTTTGTCGGCATGTTTATCGCCCGTATTTCACGCGGCCGGACCGTGCGCGAATTTGTGACCTGCGTGATCCTGATCCCAACCGTCGTTGGTGCTTTGTGGATGAGCGTTTTTGGCGGAGCAGCGCTGGATCAGGTCTTGTCAGGTTCGGGGCAGGCCCTGTCGGATGCCGCACTTGAACTTAAGATGTTCAAAATGTTCGAAGCCTTCCCGATGACAGGATTGCTGTCCTTCGTCGGTATCGTGTTGGTGATCGTGTTCTTCGTCACCAGTTCAGACTCCGGCTCGTTGGTGATTGATACGATTACGGCTGGCGGCAAAACCGATGCTCCGACGGCGCAGCGTGTGTTCTGGTGCATTCTGGAAGGTGCCATTGCCATCGTTTTGTTGCTGGGTGGTGGCCTCGGGGCGCTCCAGGCTGCTGCGATTGCAACGGGCTTTCCTTTTGCGATTGTTCTGGTGCTTATGTGCGTGTCGATCTTTATCGGTCTAGCGAACGAAAAACGTCGCAAGTGATTTGATCACTGTCCCCGAAAGCCCCGGTCAAGCGCCGGGGCTTTTTTGTTTCATGCCGGGTTGACCGGTGCTGCTGCTGCTGTCTAAGTATCCGCGTCTTTCGATTGCTAATTTTTGTCGCGAAAGACTGCCCGTGCTTCCGTCAGCATGATCGGGGCTGTGGTTGGGCTGGAAGACCTGCCGTGATTTCCGAGTTGTCCGAAATCATGCGCGGGCACGTTATCGGAACAAGCAGCATGAGCAAGGAGCGACGTGCCATGGGCACTCTTGATATCGATTTCGTTCGGGCGCAATTCCCGGCCTTTTCCGAGCCCAGCCTGCAAGGGCAGGCGTTTTTTGAAAACGCTGGCGGGTCATATACTTGCAAGCCAGTGTTGGACCGGCTGACGCGCTACTATACGCAGCGCAAAGTGCAGCCCTACGGCCCCTATGACGCCAGCCGTCTGGCCGGCGACGAGATGGACGAAGCCCGCGCGCGCATGGCGGCGATTCTGGGTGTGAACTTCGATGAGCTGAGTTTTGGCCCTTCAACCACGCAGAACACATATGTTCTGGCGCAGGCATTTCGCCAATGGATGCAGCCGGGCGATGCCATCGTTGTCACCAATCAGGATCACGAGGCAAATTCCGGTCCGTGGCGGCGTCTGGCCGAGGAAGGGTTCGAAATTCGCGAATGGCAGATCGATCCGGAAACCGGCTCACTGAATCCGCAGGACCTTGAGAACCTACTGGACGAAAAGGTGCGCCTGGTCTGTTTCCCGCATTGCTCGAACGTGATCGGAGAGATCAACCCTGTCACCGAAATCACTGCTATTGCCCACGCGGCAGGGGCGTTTGTCTGCGTGGATGGCGTCTCATACGCACCACACGGATTTCCGAATGTCGGCAATCTGGGTCCGGATATCTACCTGTTTTCGGCCTATAAAACGTATGGTCCACATCAGGGATGCATGGTGATCCGGCGGGCGCTTGGGGAATTGCTGCCAAACCAGGCGCACTTTTTTAACGGCGACTCGCTTTACAAGCGTTTCACCCCGGCAGGCCCGGATCATGCGCAGATCGCGGCCAGTGCTGGTATGGCGGATTACGTTGATCTGCTGAGCGAGCATCATAATGGTCCTCAAGGAAACGCAACCGAGCGTGGGGCCTTCGTGCATAACCTGATGCGCGAGCAAGAGGTTGCTCTGCTGCAGCCGGTGCTGGATGCGGTCAAGGATCGCAATGCCGTCCGCTTGATCGGCACCTCTGATGCCGCACGCCGCGCACCGACGGTGGCGCTGTCTTTGAACGGGAACGCCGAAGCCGTGGCCGCCGATCTGGTGGAACACGGGATCATGGCAGGCGGTGGCGACTTTTATGCCGTTCGCCCGTTGCAGGCGATGGGTGTGGATCTAGAGCAAGGCGTGCTGCGGGTCAGCTTTACGCACTATACCTCGCAACAGGAAATTGATCAGTTATTGGGCGCACTTGACGCCGTTTTGTGATCCGGGTTTCGTTCGGCTTCGTAATGCTGAGAAAACAGCCGGGCGGTCATGGAAAACACCCAATCACCGATCATCATGTGGTTCAGGCGGGATTTGCGCCTGTCGGACCATCCTGCACTAAGCGCGGCGGCCCAAACGGGCCGTCCAATCCTGCCGGTTTTCATTCTGGACGATTTGGCTCAGTCGCTCGGGGCGGCGCCGAAATGGAGGCTTGGGCTAGGGCTTGATGCTTTTGCGCGGTCTCTGACGCAGGCCGGTAGCCGGTTGATCCTTCGGCGTGGGGGCGCGCTGACCGTTTTGCAGAACCTGATCGCAGATACCGGAGCCACTGGCGTTTACTGGTCGCGAGCCTACGATCCGGACTCCATAGCCCGCGACACTCGCATCAAGTCTGCGTTGGCAGAGCAGGGTGTAGAGGCAAAGTCTTTCGCGGGGCACTTACTATTTGAACCCTGGACCGTGGCGACCAAGACAGGCCAACCGTTCCGTGTGTTCACGCCAATGTGGCGGTCCGTTCAGAGCCGAGACGTTGCCTCGCCCGAGGCCGTGCCGACGCTTAAGACACCTTTAAGTTGGCCGGACTCGGAAAACCTGGCCTCTTGGAACCTGGGTGCAGCGATGAAGCGGGGCGCGGAAGTGGTCGCGCCTTTCGTCCGGCCCGGTGAGAGCGCGGCTTTTGAAGCGTTGCATAGGTTTCTGGATCGAATCTCGGACTATTCGCGCGATCGGGACCGTTTGGATGCCGAGGGCACCTCGGACCTGTCCGAATATCTGGCGCTTGGGGAGATCGGTCCTCGCTGCGTTTGGCATGCGGTGCAGCAGGCTGTGATGAATGGAACGCAAGGAACAGACGCCTACCTGCGTCAATTGGTTTGGCGCGAGTTTGCCTATCATCTGATGTACCACACGCCGCATTTGCTCAGCGGAAACTGGAAGCCCGAATGGGATACGTTTCCGTGGAACACAAATGCCGATCATCCCGCCTTCCTCGCATGGCGACAGGCCAGAACCGGCATCCCGGTCGTCGATGCAGGGCTGCGTCAAATGTACGTGACAGGCAGGATGCATAATCGTGCCCGCATGATCGTCGCCAGCTATTTGACCAAGCATCTGATGACGCACTGGAAAATCGGTATGGATTGGTTTGCTGACTGTCTGATTGATTGGGATCCAGCGGCGAACGCGATGGGATGGCAGTGGGTTGCAGGCTCGGGTCCAGATGCATCACCGTTCTTTCGGGTATTTAACCCACTGACACAGCAAGAAAAATTTGATCCTGCTGGTGTTTATCTAAAGCAGTGGATAGCCGAAGGGCAGGCCAAGCCCTCGGCTACGGCGTTGGCTTATTTCGCGGCTGTGCCGCGTTCGTGGGCGCTTGATCCGGAGGGAATTTACCCTTCGCCAGTGGTCGATCTGGCCGTTGGCCGGGCGCGTGCTCTAGCGGCTTACGAAGGTCGAAAAACCGGGTAAGGAATTGAAAACTTGCCAGAAACACAAACTCGGCCTAGCTTTTAACTGCGGCCGCACAGGGGAGAGCGGATGATCCTGACGACAACTGAAGGGCAAAAAGACCTGCCCAGATACTTTACTCAAGTCTTCAAGATGCTGAACCGAATGGGCTCGGGGCGAATGGATATCGCCTTGCCTGACGGACGGGTGTTCCGATCCGAAGGTCCTAAGCCGGGGCCGGTGGCGCGGGTGGACATTCACGACCCCGACGTCTTTGCGCGCCTGATCCGAGAGGGCGAACTGGGCTTTTCGGATTCCTATCTGGAAGGTGGTTGGAGTACGCCCGACCTGCGCTCGTTCATGGACCTGGTGCATTTAGGTACTGAGACGGTATATGACGATTTCACCGGCAAAATACTGGTTAAAGCTTATGAGCGCCTGCGCTTTTGGTTGCACAGCAACAACCGCCGGCAGGCCAAGAAGAACATTTCGTACCACTACGACTTGGGGAATGATTTCTACAGCCTGTGGCTGGATGAAACGATGACCTATTCCAGCGCGCTGTTTGAAACAGGGCAAGAAAGTCTGGAAAAGGCGCAAACCGCGAAGTATGCCAGCCTGGTCGATGAGATGGGTGCAAAGCCCGGAGACCACATTCTTGAGATCGGTTGCGGGTGGGGCGGTTTTGCCGAATATGCCGCAAAAGAGCGTGGCCTACGGGTCACAGGTCTGACGATCAGCCAGGAACAGTTGAAGTTTGCTAAGCAAAGAATTGAAAAGGCAGGACTTTCTGATCTTGTCGAGTTCAAGTTGCAGGATTATCGTGATGAGCGCGGCCAGTATGACGGCATCGCCTCGATCGAGATGTTCGAGGCCGTCGGGCAGAAATACTGGCCGGTCTATTTCGAAACGGTGCGTGATCGGCTGAAACCAGGAGCGCAAGCCACCTTGCAAATTATCACCGTCGCCGATCACCGCTGGGAGATTTACAAGAACGGCGTTGATTTCATTCAGAAATATATTTTTCCTGGCGGGATGCTCCCCGCTCCGTCTGTCCTGAAACAACAGGTGACAGAGGCAGGATTGAACGTGGTGAAATCCCGGGAATTCGGTAAAAGCTACGACCTGACATTGCGTCGTTGGTATGAGACATTCAACGACAAATGGGATGAAATTTCAGAAATGGGATTTGACGAGCGTTTCCGCCGCATGTGGAACTATTATTTGACTGCTTGCGGCGCGGCCTTTGACACTGGCAACTGCGATGTGACACAGATCACTATAGCAAAACCCAGTTGATACAGGGAACTTCGAATGCCCACTGCTCCGCGTCTTGTCGCTTCTATTTGCCTATTGGCGGTGGCCTTTATCGTGTCGAGCATGATCATCAGCAATGGCGAAGAGGGCAAGGATTACGGTTGGTTTACCTATGTCAACATGATCATTGCGGTGGTCTGTGGCTGGAAGGTGATGGGCAAGCGCGTTGGTCGCGGCTGGACTGCGTCGGTCAATAACGGAATCGCCGGGATTGTGTCGTTGGTATTCTGGGCCCTGTTTGTGCAGGGCTGCTATGAGATGTTCCGACTGGCTATGCGTCATCGTTATGACGGACCGTTCGAAGCGCTTATTGCGATTTTCCAGATCGGTGTGGAATACGGCAGACTGCTGATCACACCGGAAATCCTGTGGACTTTGGCGATAGGAGCTCTTATCGCAGGTCTTGCAACCGAAGAGGCCAGCCGTCGCTGGCGGTAACCCACCGAAAAAAAGAAGAGTTTTACTCTAGTGTCCGATTTGTTCTTTTACGGCACGCTCAGGCATTTGCCGTTGCTGGAATGTGTGCTTGGCCACACGTTGTCGCATGTGAAGGTGTCCCAGGCCAGTTTACCTGATTATGCGGTTTATGGCGTGGCAGGGCAGGCTTTCCCGATGATTGTTGCAGAAAAGGGTAGTCAGGCCGAAGGGCTGCTGGTGCAAGGGTTCAGCCCTGAAGACTTGAATCGGCTGTCTTTTTACGAGGGTGGGTTCGACTACGATCTCAGTCCACATAACGTGAAAGCCGTAGACGGAAGCCAGGCCAAGGCCAGCGTGTTCTTTCCTGAACCCGGACTGTGGACACCTGACGGGCCGTGGTCGTTGCAAGGGTGGGTCGATAAATGGTCCGAAGTCACTCTGGTGGCTGCACAGGAGGAACTGGCTTACTACGGCAAAGTCGACGCAACAACGATTTCCCAGAACTTTGCACCGATCCGCACTAGGGCTTGGGCCAAATTGGCCGCGCGAAAACGTCGAACCGGTGATCCGCGCGACACTGCAAAAGATGTGATCGTGCAAAGCCATCGACGGGCCTATGTCAACTATTTCGGTGTGGAAGAGCTGGATCTGCAGCACCGCCAGCATAACGGGACAATGGGTCCGGTCTTGCACCGAAGCGGATTGATGCAAGGGGCCGCAGTTGTTGTTCTACCGTATGATCCGGTGCGCGACACAGTTCTGTTGGTCGAACAATTCCGCGCGCCGGTGTTTCTGATCGACGACCCCGAGCCGTGGATGTGGGAGCCGGTTGCAGGCATGATCGATCCGGGTGAGACGCCAGAACAGGCCGCATATCGCGAAGTGCAGGAAGAGGCGCATGTGACCTTGAACGCATTGGAAGACGCGGGCGGGGCATATTCCTCAAGCGGGTCATCGACTGAGTATGTTTACCTCTATGTCGGTTTGGGTGATCTGACCAGGACCATCGAAAATGGCGGCGTTGCCACGGAAGGTGAAGATATTCGCACACAAATCCTGCCTTACGAAAGTTTCATACAGAAGGTGGACAACGACGAATTCAAAGATTTGCCCTTGATGTTGATGGCCAATTGGCTAGCCCGACATCGCGACCGTTTGCGTGGTTAACTATCGCCGCTTGTGGTTGTCGCGCGGCATCTGTAAATCTTCGAAGATACGTAATGAAATGAGGGCGCCATGCGCATTGCACGAGACCTTGCCGACGCAGTCGGGAAAACACCGCTGATCCGGTTGAAGCGCATCAGTGAAGAGACCGGGTGCGAGATTCTCGGGAAGGCCGAGTTCATGAACCCGGGTCAATCGGTCAAGGATCGCGCGGCGCTTTATATCATTCGTGACGCCATCGCTCGCGGCGAGCTGAAACCGGGCGGTACTATTGTCGAAGGAACGGCGGGTAATACCGGCATTGGCCTTGCTCTGGTAGGCGCGTCGATGGGTTTCAAGACGGTGATCGTGATCCCGGAAACCCAATCCGAAGAAAAGAAAGACATGCTGCGCCTGGCGGGCGCACAACTGGTGCAAGTTCCGGCCGCCCCATACCGCAACCCCAACAACTTTGTGCATTATTCGCGCCGTCTGGCCGAAGAACTGGCGCAGACCGAGCCTAACGGCGCCATTTGGGCCAACCAGTTCGACAACGTTGCCAACCGTCAGGCCCACGTGGAAACCACTGGCCCCGAGATTTGGGAGCAGACCGGCGGCAAGGTCGATGGCTTTGTCAGCGCTGTAGGATCGGGTGGCACGCTGGCTGGCGTGGCTGATGCGTTGCAGCCCAAGGGCGTTAAGATCGCTCTGGTCGATCCAATGGGGGCAGGGCTGTACTCGTACTACACCACCGGTGAGATCGCGACGGAGGGCAGCTCGATCGCCGAAGGTATCGGACAGGTGCGAATCACCAAGAACCTCGAAGGATTCAAGCCCGACTTCTCGTACCAGATGACCGACAATGAGGCGCTGCCTTACATCTTTGATCTGCTGCGCGAAGAAGGTCTGGTTATGGGTGGGTCGACCGCGATCAACATGGCGGGTGCGGTGCGTCTGGCTAAGGATCTTGGACCGGGTCACACCATCGTGACGATCCTGTGTGACTATGGCACACGTTATCAGTCCAAGCTGTTCAACCCTGAATTCCTGCGTGAAAAGGAACTGCCGGTGCCGGATTGGATGACCGAAGCTCCGCGCAGCATTCCCGGCGTATTCGAGGACGTATGATGCTGCGGCAGGTTCGCCTGTTTCTAGCGTTCCTTCTGGTTTGTTTTGCCATGCTGGGCGGCCCTGTTGCCGCCCAGTTGACTGATCGGCAAAGCGAATATTACCAGAACTGGCTTGAGACGGCGGACCGCGCCGAGGCCGACATTGAATCCAATCGCACGTCGAACGCGGCGCTGGAGAACCTGCGGGCTGAAATCCACAACTATCGTGAGGATTTCAACAAAGCACGCGGCGCCAATACTGATCGTATTCAGACGTTGGACGCGCAGATCAAGGCATTGGGACCAGCCCCCGAGGGGGATGCGACCGAACCCGAAGAGATTGCCAGACTTCGCGAGCATCTGGAAAGCCAGCTGACCAGCCTGCGGGTGCCGCAAATCATCTCGGAAGAGGCGTTCAGTCGCGCCAACGGGCTGATCAGCGAGATTGACAGCCTGTTGCGTGAGCGACAGACAAAAGAGCTGCTTGAACGCGGTGTATCCCCGCTCAACCCCGTCTACTGGGGCCCAGCCTGGGTCGATATTGTCGAGGCCGTACGTGGCCTGATCAACGAATCTGCGCTGAACCTGAAATCCAACATCGTGCAGAACCATTTGAAAGAGCGTGGGTTGGGCATTTTCTTCCTGACCGTTGCTGCGGGGGTTTTGCTGTATTACGGGCGCTACTGGTCCGAAGCGGCAGGCGAGTATCTACGACAACTGGGCGGTCGGGGCAGTGGGGTCTGGACGTTTCTAGTGTCACTGCTGCGGATTCTTCTGCCGTGGCTGGGCGTCTGGCTGCTGGTTCAGGCGATCATCATGACAGGTTTGCCGGGCCTACGTGGAACACTATTGATCCAGAACGTCCCGTATTGGGCGGCTTTGATCTTCTATTACGACTGGATCGGTCGTCAGGTTCACGTCGCGCAGGCGGCGCAAAATTTCAATCGCCTGTCCCGCAAAAGCGTCACTCAGTTGCGGGTATACCTGGATATTCTGGCGGTCTTCCTGATTGTGTATGAGTTCGGGCTGCTGTTCGATCAGATCGAAAACATCTCGGACGCGACCAGGGCTGTCATCAGTTTCCCGGTGGTGGTGGGAACTGCGCTTGTTCTATTGCGTATTCGCCGTATTCAAACAGCCAAACCAGAATCTGAAGACGATCAATCAGGCGAGACACCGCGCAGTTCGGGCCTGACGCAGATAATGGATTTCCTGCGCAAAGCGGTTTTTCTGCTGGGAATTGCCAGCCCGATCTTGGCCGCTGTCGGATATACCAACGCCGCTGAAGGGATCGTATTTCCAGCCGTGAAAACGCTGGTTCTGTTCGCGGCTCTGACGATCTTCCATCGCTTTATCACGTCGGTTTACGGCTGGCTTAGCGGGCAGGGCGAAGCAGCGCGAGATTCCCTGTTTTCGGTGTTGGCCGGGTTTGTCATCGCCATCATGACCTTGCCGGTTCTGGCGCTGTATTGGGGCGCGCGACAGACGGATTTGCTCGAGGTCTGGTCGCGGCTGCTGCTGGGGTTCGATATTGGCGGAGTCACGATCTCGCCCAGCAATTTCTTTACCTTCGTAATTGTGTTTGTCATCGGCTACGGACTGACCCGGCTGCTGCAAAGCGGCCTGCGGAATTCGCTGTTGCCCAAGACCAGTATCGATCCGGGCGGTCAGAACGCTATTACAGCGGGCACCGGTTACGTGGGGATTTTCCTGGCCGCGCTAGTGGCCATCATGCTGGCGGGATTTGATCTGTCTTCGCTGGCCATTGTTGCCGGTGCATTGTCGGTTGGTATCGGTTTTGGTCTGCAGACCATCGTGTCGAACTTCGTCTCGGGCATCATCCTGTTGGTCGAGCGTCCGATTTCCAAGGGTGACTGGATCGATGTGAACGGGATGATGGGCTATGTGCGCGACATTTCGGTGCGGTCCACCCGGATTGAAACCTTTGACCGGACCGATGTGATTGTCCCGAACTCAGACCTGATCAGCGGCGTGGTGACGAACTACACGCGCGGCAATACTATCGGGCGGGTCATCGTTCCGGTGGGTGTGGCCTATGGCACAGATACCCGCGTGGTTGAGAAAATTTTGGGAGAGATCGCGAATTCTCATCCCATGGTTCTGGCGCATCCTGCGCCCAGCGTTGTGTTTCAGGGATTTGGTGCAGACTCATTGGATTTCGAAATTCGCGCCATTCTGCGTGATGTGAATTGGGTGTTGTCGGTCAAATCCGATATGAACCACGAAATCAACCGTCGGTTTGTTAAAGAAGGTATCGAGATTCCGTTCGCTCAGCGCGATATCTGGTTGCGCAATCCCGAGACACTGCAAGGGCAGGGACCCGCGCAAAGTCCAAAGCCCAAGGCAGAAGAAACGCCTTTGAAATCGTCGTCTTCCAAACCCGTGGATATGACCGAGGCTGATATGGCAGGCGGTGATGGGGATGAGGTTTAGCGGTGTTTGTAGCGGAACTGCAGAAGGTTGAATTTTCGCTTTAATCGCCCCTTGCAAATCCCCCGGCGATGGTCCAAATATCGCCCGCACGGAGAGGTGGCCGAGTGGTCGAAGGCGCACGCCTGGAAAGTGTGTAGGCGGGAAACCGTCTCCAGGGTTCGAATCCCTGTCTCTCCGCCATACAAATCTATCTCAATTCGTGTGCGTTTACTGACCTGGGTTTGTGCGGCTTTTCCCGCTGCGTTCTGTCCCTGTTCCGGAACAGTAACCGATCTAGTCACACTCTCTTAGCGTATCTCAAGCCCAAGTCTAAGTACCGTGTTTTGGCGGTTTCCCTTTGTGAGAGGTTGCTCTGATACTCGGCAATTTGCGGTGAAAGGTTCTGGAATAGGTCAAATTTTTAGATTTGGAACGCGAGCTGTCGATAATCTTCAATCGCCCGCCGTAGATTTTCCTAAGCCCTGGAGCAGGACATTTGCAGTTTTGGGCAGAGATCTCAGATGTCCGAGTTCAAGTTGTCGGCCCTTCGTCTTTGTAGCCTTTCGGCGGAATAGGCGAGCACACACAGAAGCCCAGAATAGCAGCTTCGGTCCGCACAGTAGACTCAAACTGAATTTCGCCGAATGGCCGCAATGAGCCCAACTTGCTCATTCTAAAGCGCACAGCGAACACCTGCTCGGTTATTTCAAGCTTGGGACATCAGCTCATGTAAACGCTTGATGATAGCGTTGACTTCCCCATCTGTGAGCTGGACGAGTTCAAAGACGATTTCCGATTGCTCAACAAGATGATCCATGACCCAGATTGAGGGTGATCCGTTGCGTAAATCGCCTGCTATTTTAGCCGCATTGATAGAACCGGATGTCGATACTAAGCGCAGGTGCGCACGCTGAAAGGGAAGATCCGTCGGGTCCGGGCGCGTTTGTGCAGTAACATTTTCGATTTCGTTCGCCGCAGCCACAAACCGCGACACTTTTGTTCTTTGTTCTGAAATCCAATCGTCAACGTTTAAATACTTCCGTAACTCGATGGCGGCGCGGACACCAAGAAGCGCTTCCTTAGAAGTCTTCATTCCCCGTCCAATCCCATTTTCCTGAGCTCGGATTGCACTGATGAGGTCAGATTGACCAAAGACCAATCCAGAAGTCGGAGCACCCAGATATTTCTGGCCGCTGATCAATACCGCGTCTGCTCCTGTATCGAGCAGTTCAGATAGTCGAAAATCCTGTGCGGCTCCGTCGATAATGGCAGCAACACCAAGTGTTTGCGCTGCCGATACAGCCTTTTTAAAGTCGATCGCCTTCGTCGTGGTAAGACGCGATGACACCAGCAAAAGGCAACAGATGTTGGTCATTGAGCAAGCGTCTGCGATGTCCAATTCGCTACAAGATGTTTGAGTACCGATTAGGACGGGTTCTGCACCGGCGAGCCTGATAGCCTGTTCGATCGGCTGCCCGTAGTTGACTGCGTGAGGTCGAGGAAGGACAACTCGGTTCTTCAATCCGTTCGTGTATGGAAGTTGCTCAATTAGCATTTTGTTGGTGCCAGTTATACAAGCCGCAACCGCCAGCGAAATTGCAGAGGCAACGCAATGCACAACTGTTGCAGCCGGTGCGCCGGTGGATTCCGCGATGTGTTGTCCAACGTCGTCATGAAGGTCTTCCATCACGAAATATTTGCTCAGTGCTTCAGCAGTAGCATCGGAAACTTCTTTGGAGGAACGGGACACACCCAACGGTGTAAAAACACCGCGAGCATTTATGATTTCCGAAAAGGAAGTATCGGCGGGCGCTGACATTCTTCAACAATAGATCATTTCTAAGCTTGCGCACAGAAAACAGACATTGGACACTTGTCCACAGAGCAGACATTCGCGGAATTTTGCCATATGACCTCGTTGAGCCGACAACAGGTACATGCCAAAACAGATTTGATTCACCAGAGTCACGGAGACGCTGAAAAAGCCTTGTGTCTACTTGATACTTTGAGATGAGTAGATTGCGTTTATGACTTAACCTCAGTCCCCGCGCGCTGAAGGGTTTGGATGTTACACGTGACGAGTGTCGCAATGCAGATTTTCACCTAAGTGGCTTAAAATTAAAAACTTAACGATAGCGGGTATCAAAAAATTTTCAGGTTAGTTTGTTTTGGGTAAAAAGATTTACAGAATTTTATTTCAAAACCAAGTATTTATTGTGAAATTTTCCCCGGCCTTTCCATTATTGAACTGCACAAAAGTGCGCTTTCGTCTGCTGGAAGAGGAGCCAGAGGACGAAAGAATGGAAATCGGGAGGAATGAATGACCAACAAATCTGTCACACGCCGCGGCGTGCTGAAGTCTGGTGCCGTTGCTGGCACCGGTCTAGCCCTGCCTACGATCTTCACAGCTTCGTCGGCTGCTGCTTTTACAAACGAACCAACGGGTTCATCCGTCACTCTGGGCTTCAATGTCCCACAGACCGGACCTTATGCCGAAGAAGGCAATGACGAACTGCTGGCGCAGCAACTTGCGGTCGAGCATCTGAACGGCGAAGGCGACGGTGGTTGCTTGAATACCTTCACGTCGAAGGCTTTGAAGGGTAATGGTATCCTCGGCAAGAAGGTTGAGTTCGTCACTGGCGACACCCAGACCAAGTCAGACGCCGCGCGTGCTTCGGCAAAGTCGATGATCGAAAAAGACGGTGCGATCATGATTAACGGTGGCTCGTCCTCGGGCGTGGCTGTTGCGGTTCAGGGCCTTTGCCAAGAAGCAGGTGTGATCTTCATGGCGGGTCTTACTCACGCCAACGACACGACAGGCAAAGACAAGAAAGCCAACGGCTTCCGCCATTTCTTCAATGCCTACATGTCGGGCGCCGCTCTGGCACCAGTGTTGGCTGCGGAAATGGGTAAGGAACGCCGCGCCTATCACCTGACGGCCGACTACAACTGGGGTTGGACCCAGGAAGAGTCGATTGTCGCCTCGACCGAAGCTTTGGGATGGGAAACGGTAAACACAGTCAAGACGCCGCTCGCGTCGACAGACTTCTCGTCATACATTGCACCGGTTCTGAACTCGGGCGCGGACGTGCTGGTTCTGAACCACTATGGTGGTAACATGGTGAATTCGCTAACCAATGCGATTCAGTTTGGCCTCCTAGACAAGGTTGCAAACGGCAAAGACTTCAAGATCGTCGTTCCGCTGTACTCTGAGCTAATGGCCGCTGGTGCGGGCGAGAATATCAAAGGTGTGCTGGGTTCGATGAACTGGAACTGGCAACTGCAGGATGAGGGCACCAAAGCTTTCGTGAAGTCCTTCGGTGAGAAGTATGGCAAACCTCCATCCAACTCGGCTCAGACCTGCTATGCGCAAGTCCTGCTTTATGCCGACGCGGTCGAGCGCGCGGGCACCTTCAACCCCTGCGGTGTGGTCGAAGCGCTGGAAGACTTCGAGTTCGACGGGTTGGGCAACGGTCCGACATGGTATCGCGGCGCCGATCACCAGTGCTTCAAGGACGTGCTGGTCGTGCGGGGCAACGAGAACCCAACCAACGCTTATGACACGCTTGAAATCGTCGAGATCACACCTCGTGCGCAGGTCGAATACGATCCCGAACATCCGATGTTCGCGGGCGGTAGCCTGGGCGAGTGTAATCCGGGCGCATAAGGCTTTGACCTCAGTCTGGCTGCCGAACAAGCGGCCAGACACTCGCGGCAGGACTGATCCTGCCGCACTTCAAATAACACGCTGAATAAACCTGAGGTGGGGCCAATGGACGCCATCCTATTGCAAATTCTGAACGGTCTGGACAAAGGGTCGGCCTATGCGCTGATTGCGTTGGGGTTGACGCTTATATTCGGAACCTTGGGCGTCGTGAATTTTGCCCACGGAGCTCTGTTCATGATCGGTGCGTTCTGTGCCGTAACCTTGCAGAAGCTCATGAACCTGAGTTTTGTGACCCTTGATGAGACCCAAAAGGACTTTCTGGGCAATCCACTGAAAGTCGAAACGCCTTATGTCGAGGCGTGGTTTGGCCCTGAAGTTGGCGCGACTATCATCGACTGGTCGGTACCCTTGGCCATCCTGTTTGCTATCCCGATCATGCTGCTGGTCGGCTATGTGATGGAACGCGGGCTGATCAAGCATTTCTATAAGCGTCCTCATGCGGACCAGATACTTGTGACATTTGGTCTGGCAATCGTTCTGCAGGAAGTGGTCAAATACTTTTTCGGTGCAAACCCGATCCAGACCCCGCCACCTGATGCTCTGAGCGGATCAGTCGACCTTGGAACCATGATCGGATTTGATCCCAACGCAATCATCTATCCGATTTGGAGACTGGTTTATTTTGGCTTCGCCGTGGCGATCATCGGAGCGGTATTTTCATTCTTGCAGTTCACCACGTTTGGCATGGTCGTACGTGCCGGGATGGCAGATCGGGAAACCGTAGGACTGCTGGGCATCAATATTGACCGCCGGTTCACCATCATGTTCGGAATAGCAGCCGCTGTTGCGGGCCTTGCCGGGGTGATGTACGGGCCGCTCAATCCGCCCAACTATCACATGGGTATGGACTTTTTGGTTCTCAGCTTCGTTGTGGTTGTGGTCGGTGGTATGGGCTCTTTGCCAGGAGCGGTGCTGGCGGGGTTTCTTCTCGGCATTTTGGAAAGCTTCGCCTCGACCACGTGGGCTACCACCACGATCCCAGGCATCAACCAGATCATCATCTACCTTGTCGCCATCATTGTGCTGTTGACGCGGCCGCGCGGGCTGATGGGGCGCAAAGGCGTGATGGAGGAATAACCCATGTTGGGACTGAACAAAAAAGACACTAGCCTGCTGATCATCGTTGCAATCTTGACCTTGCTGGCTCCCTTCATCCTGAACCCGTTTCCAGAAGGCAGCGCAATGGCGCAGTTCAACGCCGGCTATCCAGATTTGATGCAGCGGTTTGTGATCTTTGGCATTTTCGCCATCGGGTTCAACATTCTCTTTGGCCTGACCGGATACCTGTCTTTCGGCCACGCCGCTTTTCTCGGGGTGGGGTCTTATTCCGCTGTATGGATGTTTAAGCTACTCAGCTACAATGTCATACCCGCCATCGCGCTGAGCGTAGTTGTCGCCGGTCTGTTCTCGCTGCTGATCGGTTTTGTCAGCCTGCGGCGGTCAGGGATATACTTTTCGATCCTGACACTGGCCTTCGCGCAGATGAGCTTTGCGCTGGCGTATTCGGTCTTGTCGAACCCCAAATTCAACCTGACGAACGGGGAAACCGGTCTGCAGGTCTATGCCGACGATCCGCAAATCCTGCAGGGCGCGAACTCACCGGACCTGCCGCACCTGTTCGGCCTGCCGATGCGCGCGACATATACAATGGATGTAGGTGCGTGGAGCTTTGACTTTAACGCAGGCTACTATCTGTGTGCAGTAATTCTGATGGTGGTATTTTATCTTTCCATCCGCATCTTCCGGTCGCCCTTTGGCATGATGCTGCGCGCGGTGAAATCAAACCAGCAGCGCATGAACTACACCGGCCTAAACTCCAAACCTTACACGCTAGCAGCCTTCGTTATATCAGGCATGTATGCTGGTCTGGCAGGTGGTTTAATGGCCGCAATGGATCCGCTGGCTGGCGCTGAACGTATGCAGTGGACTGCTTCTGGTGAGGTCGTTCTAATGACAATCCTGGGCGGGACAGGCACTTTGATAGGTCCTGTGCTGGGGGCAGGGTTTATCAAGTACTTCGAGAATATTTTCTCAAAGATCAACGACAACGTACTGCACAGTTGGTTTGCCTTTTTGCCCGACGGTTTGGAGGACGCGGTTGTCTTCCTGATCCATCCGTTCATCGGCAAGGGCTGGCACCTGACGCTGGGTATCCTCTTTATGCTGGTGGTGATCTACCTTCCGGGTGGCCTAGTCGAAGGCGGGCAGCGGCTGCTGAACAGGTTCAAGCGTAAGAAAACAGGCACCGACGATGCACCGTCGGGTAAAACCGAGCCAGCGGAATAGGGGGGCGGATCATGGCAATTCTACGCGTCAAGGACGTGAGCAAACGCTTCGGTGGCCTTAAGGCGCTGACGGATGTGGACCTCAACGTCGAGGAAAACTCGGTTCACGCCATCATCGGCCCCAACGGAGCGGGTAAGTCGACCCTACTGAACTGTCTGGTGGGCAAGCTGATGCCAGATACCGGTTCTGTTCTGTTCGACAACAATTCGGTTCTGGGGCTGGAGCCGTTCCAGATCAACCAGATGGGCATCAGCCGCGTGTTCCAGACGCCAGAAATTTTCGGCGAGCTGACGGTGATGGAAAATATGCTGATCCCGATCTTTGCGATGCGGGATGGTGCTTTCCGGATGCACGCCTATGAGACCATCGCCAACGAAAAGGAAGTTGTCGAACAGGCCGAGGCTATTTTGGAAGAGATGAACATGGCCGATAAACGGGAGATGCATGCAGCCTCACTGTCACGAGGTGACAAGCGGCGACTCGAGATTGGCATGTGCCTCAGCCAGAACCCGCGGCTGTTGCTGCTTGACGAACCTACAGCCGGCATGGCGCGAGCCGATACCAACAACACAATCGACCTGCTGAAACAAATCAAGGATGAGCGCGACATCACCATCGCCATCATCGAACATGACATGCACGTAGTTTTCAGTCTTGCCGAACGCATCACTGTTCTGGCGCAGGGTACACCCTTGGTTGAAGACACTCCGGAAAACATCCGCGGAAACCCCAAAGTTCGCGAGGCCTATCTAGGCGAGGCTGCGTAAGGAAACGCTATGAACGAGAAACCTGACTTTTCGAAAAACGCCAATTTGGCCAGTACTGCCCCTGCGTTTCTCTCTGTTTGGGATATGCACTCCTACTACGGAGAAAGCTATATTGTGCAGGGCGTCAGCTTCAACGTACACGAAGGTGAGATCCTTGCTCTTCTTGGGCGCAACGGTGCGGGCAAAACCTCGACACTTCGTTCGATAGCGAGAGTAGGAGAGCCTGATGTAAGGCATGGCGAAATCTGGCTGGATCATCAGCCATTACACAAGATGACAAGCTACGAAGCAGCCGCAGCTGGTCTTGGCCTGGTACCGGAAGATAGACGAATTATTCCAGGCTTGACCGTCGAGGAAAATCTGCAACTTGCGCAGATTGCGCCGCCAATCGGATGGTCACTGGAACGGCTTTACGAGTTGTTCCCACGTTTGGGGGAGCGCCGGAAACAAGAGGGAATTACATTGTCGGGAGGCGAACAACAAATGTTGTCGATCGCCAGAGCCTTGGCCAGAGATATCAAGGTTTTACTCTTGGATGAGCCATATGAGGGCTTGGCCCCTGTAATCGTCGACGAAATTGAAAAAACACTTATTCACGTCAAGCAACAAGGGATGACCACAATTATCGTCGAACAGAACGCTGTTCGCGCTCTAGAGTTGGCAGATCGTGCGATAATCTTGGATACAGGTACCATCGTATTTGATGGCACAGCGAAAGAGGTGCTTGAAGACGCCAATCTTCGCGAGGAGTATTTGGCTATCTAATCCGCATACTTAATTGCAATCAGACAAAGAGGGCATGATTAAATCGTGCCCTCACCGTTGGCGCAGCGGTGTCTATTGGACGATGAGAAACATTGGATGGTTTGAGAACCGCTCGAAACTCCAATACGCGTTGATGTTCTTCAATAATTTATCAAACGCCACTTTGCAGTGGACAAAGTCGTCATGGATCGACTCGCATCATATCGGGCTGTACTCAGAGAGCTTGGCGGCAAAGAGAGACTGCAGAGGGGCAAGCGACTCAACAATCGCGTTGAGAATGCCCTCCTGTCATTCGAATGACTAAAGCGCGCTACCCAGTGTTTCAGTCGAACGAGCAGTCTACAGAAGCTCGACGCTGTTCATATATCTGTCGACAACCAACTAAATCAAAAGAGATCTCGCACTAGCCGAGGCTCCTTTAAGCTTGCACGGCCCGCCGCTCTTGCCGAGTGGCGCAAACTGGGCACTTCATAGAAGGCAGCTATAATGGTTTGGTTGAGACTTCTTCGTATTTGTCTGAAAGCACTGCCACCCAAACTTAAAATTTTGCCCTGTGAGCTTTTGAATTGTTTGGCAAAGCCCGCGCAGATGAGTGTCTGATGAAGATTGGCGCCATAAGGTCAGACAGGCCCAACACAATTTAAGCCAGTTTTTCACTTTGTTGCCTGTTTTTGCGTTGTTCACGCGCGTACTTGATTTGATGTTGCGGTCTGTCAGTATGTCACCTGCAATGGCTCCTATTCGAAACAACACCAAGTTGCTTTCCGACACAGGCGATGCAGGTTTTGCAGAGATCGTTGAGACTCTGTCGGAAAAGAACGCAACATATCTCAAGCGGCGCAGGCTGTTGGATGGTCCCGATGCGCATGCAAAAGACCTGGTGATTGAATGCGCCGAAGCGATACGACAGGATTATAGCCAAGCTTTGGTGGATCAGTTTGTCGAACAGGTTTCGGAAAGCGCGACAGAGTTTGAAATCCTCACTTTACTGGCGGTGGGATGGTTGGAATTGCAGCAAGGCCACTGGGAGGAAACTGAAATCCTGGGTCGTGAGGTCGTCAGCCGCGATCATCATGACTTAATGGCGCAGCGCTTAATTGATGCTGCCCGTGAAAAGTCTAAGGACCTTGAAACGGAAGCTGACCGTTGGCTTCAGACGCGAACATGCCCCGCTCCCTTCAGAGAAATGGAAACACGGACGAATGGCGAAGTGCATTTTTGCTGTTCAGCGTGGCAACCCGTTCCAATCGGCCGCCTTGAATCGGCCTCGCAAGGAGGTTTCTGGAATTCAGACCGCGCCCGTGAAATCAGGCGGTCTGTCCGTGACGGAGATTTTTCTCATTGCAGCCGCTGGCATTGCCCACAGATTGCTGGCCGCAGGCTTCCGGACCGCACACCGGAAACGCAACAGGCAGTACTTGAGATGGAGAAGGGGCCAGAACGGGTCATCCTGTCCCATGACCGGTCTTGCAATATCTCTTGCCCCAGTTGCCGCACGAAGCTGATCAACCTGCCGCACAAAGAAACCGAACGTCTGAACACTCTTTTTGAAGATCACCTGCTGCCTCTGGTCAGCAATGCCAATAAAATCAAGGTAACCGGATCGGGTGACCCCTTTGGCAGCAGGCATTTTCGCCATCTTATAGGTCGATTGACTAAGGCCGAAAAATCCGGTCGACGCATCCAGCTTCACACCAACGGGTTGTTGGCCAACGAACGGGCGTGGAACGATCTTGGACTTTGGGATCAGGTTTCCTCAGTCTGGGTTTCGATAGATGCTGCGCATTCGGACACTTACAGCGTGCTACGTCGCGGTGGAGACTTTGCCACGCTGCGAAAGAACCTGAGGTTCCTTGGAGACCTGAATGCGCGCGACGATATTGACACGCTGCGCTTAGACTTTGTTGTGCAGGCTTTCAACTTCAGAGAGATGCCCGCATTCGTGGATCTTGCCCAGGAAATGAATGCGGATGGGGTTTATTTCCTGAGATTGCGTAATTGGGGACATGTCTCGCCACAGGAATTCAAAACTCAGGATGTGTGCTCCTCCGATCACCCCGAGCATAAGGATCTGCTGGAAATACTATCCGACGAACGCATGGCATGGAGCGGTGTGGACTTGGGCAGCCTGAACTCGATCTAAGCGTTGCAGGATCGCAATAGCGCAGTAATTACATCTCTTTTCGGATCAATATGTCAGCCAGGCAAGAGCACGAGTCTTTCGTGCAACGAATTGGCTCACGGGGTAGGGCCAGGTCTTCGCCCAGAAACCCGATCCTGCCCCCAACGCCGCAAACACCCCGGAAGACTTCGCCATTGCCTCGAACTCGGAGGGACTCAAGCCCGGCATTGCACTTGTATCCATGCCAATGGTTCATATCCCTAAGAAGGAATTCATTGGGGCGGAGCGTCTCAGTATGACCTGACCGGGTTGTTGCGCGCATCAGAGAGCGGGGCTCTTCCCCAACCGGAGCTTTGTCCGAGGGCAAACCTTTGGTAAGAACCTGCATTTGATCTTCGGTGTAATCGTACAATTGCGCCCCGAAATCTTTTCGCAAGGGTTTCAGGGAAATCGAAGCTGTGGGCAGTGCTGTTCGCAATTTCCGGGCGTCTTCAAGCGTCTGATCAAAGCGGTCAGGGTGCATGGTGACATTGATATGCACAGTGATACGGTCAGCCATCATGTTGGCTACGCGGATGAAGTGGTTCAACTCAGCAAATTCGGCATGATAGGTCAGGATAACGCTGTTCAGACACCTGTTGATTTTTTCCCAAAACCTAAGTGTTCGCGATGCATTGCTGATCAGGTTGACTTTGAAACCTGTCTCTGAGGCATTGCGCAACAGATCAACGATGCGAGGATGCATGGTAGGTTCGCCGCCTGTTAACTGCAGCCAGACAATTTTGTCTAATTCATCAACATAGTGTCGCTTTAGTTGACGATATAAATGCAGAAAGTCCTTAGTTTTGTGCCACTCAAGCGAGCCGTCATGCAAAGCTTTTGGGCAATAGCTGCATGCATAGCTGCAAGAATTCCCCAATGTCCAATCCACCACGACCATGTTGCCGCACGTAGGGTCAGGGTGATCTATCAGAGTAAAAACGTCCGCTTCGTTTCGGATATCTTCCATTTAAATCCAAGTGTTTAGCTAACTTTCTTCGAAAGTATGACTAAATCATTCCTGTGGTACTTAACAATTTTCGCAGTCTAGCTTGAAATTGGTAATGGAACAAAAAGTAACGTAGCAACTTGGGCTTGTGAGCTCTGCTAGACCGGAATCGGCTGTCCAGAATGGCCGGCGGCAGTAACTATGGGGTTTGTCGCCTGTCGATTACGCGTTGGTCGACTTGTTTTCGAGTGGTCGATTTTTTATAGTTTAAACATAATCTTTAAAAAATTTCGTCGCTCAGGCGCATTCAGTTTGTCGGAATTACAATGATTTAGGGCCTGTTTCGGCGGCCAGTCGGGGGAATTTATGTCAAAGGCTAACAGCCCAAGAACTCGACCTGAAGTTGCCAAGAAAACTGCCGACCAAGCGGCAGATATGTATGATTTTGTGCAAGCTCCCGAATGGCAAAAGGTGCTTGAAAAAGCACGGATAGAGCGAGAGAAAAACCTCGCGGTCCGTGCGCAGACCGGTAAAGAGGCCCCTAAATCCAAACCGGATCGTCGAAGAGCTGATCAATCAACCGCAGGTGAGCGCACCCAAGGAGCACAAAAGCCGTGGACCGCTCGGGTCGAGGAGGCAAGGCACAAGAGAAACGAAGTGCTTGCCCGTCGCGCCGCCGAGTCGAAAGAAACCACCCCCGGTAAGCCTGATGTTCGCCGGAAGAAAGTTTCAGCCAACAGTGCTGAGCAATCTTTACCAGGGGCAGCGAGACAGAAAGACAAACCGACTATTCCCGAACAGGCAAGCCGTGGAAATCCTGGGGCGGGCCAACCAAAAGCTGTAGCCGCCCCAGGGAATCAGAGCGTAAAGCAATCGGACCGGCCTGATCACGCATCTGTTCGGGATGACGCGCACGAAAGGGATCTGACACGGGCGGAGCTCAGTTTAATTCTTTCCTCTGAGGAGGTTGATCATCGCCTGTCCAAAAAACTTCTGCAAAAATTGGAAGACCACCAACGCAGGCGCCGCAGGGTCAGAGTAGGTTTGGTGGCCCTTGGCTGTACCATCGGTGTGGTTGCTTCGTCTTCGGTTTTTTTGACTCTGTCCGGGTGGCGTTCGTCGGGCTCGACCGAAAGGGCGGTATCCGAAGCGACAGACGGAGCTATACCACCGGATTTCGTTCAAGCGGAGACTTTGCAACCAGATGTAATGCGCGGTGCAGAAGGTGAAGCTGTTATTTCAGCCGATTTGCTTGACGCGTCAGACTGGCAGATGTCTTCCGACACCGGAGCAACTGAGGGTGAGGGAGTGAGCAGTCTTGCATCGTTGGTGCCGCCTTCGTCAGACCTGCCCGAAAGAGCTGAGATCGCTGAGCCCAGAACAGCAAGCTTGGCACCTAGTGTTTTATCTTATGTTCCGGCGCTTGAACGACCGTTGCTACCAGTGGGCGGGGCGGGGTACTTACCGAGACGGGAGGCAAATCCGAGTTTCCTACCGTATGAATTCACACCAGAATTTTTCGACACGTCCATCTCTTCAACCGACGAAGTTTCGGCAATCACTGATCCGGTTTTGGTTTCACTAGACCCGATTAATCCCTCACAGTCTGCTCTCAGTCCTTCTTTAAGGGCCGAGGTTTCTGAGTCCAGCGCGCCAAATGTGGCTCCGAACATTTTACCCTATATTCCCACGCTTCAACGACCAATGCTTCCTGTGGGTGGGGTGGGGTACTTACCGAGACAAGAGGCGAACCCAAGTTTCCTGCCGTATGAATTCACGCCCGAATTCTTTGCCACGTCGATCGGATTGGCGGACGAAGCTTCGGCAATTACTGATCCTGTATTTGTTTCACTCGACCCGATCATTCCGCCTCAGCGCGCCCCCAACGTTTCCTTGCAGCTTGGGGCGTTGGACACTCCTTCACCTTTGGCACCTGCAGAGGGGCAAGGGGTGTTAGAAGGACAAAGCCGAGAAATTCAGTCAGACCATCCTCTGTCCGCAAATCCCATTGAGAATGCTTTAAAGGTCGTTTTAACTGATCCATCAGTCCTGCTTGAAGACGTGGCGCTTAGCCCACCCACCCAACAACCCCTTGCTTTGACATTGGTGCTAAGCCCGTCGGACTCGACAGAGCTGGCGGCGCTGCCTGATGGAGATGTTGGGGGGGCATTGGAACCCATTCCTGGTGTTCGAGGGGCAGAATTCCGGCTGTACGCGCCAAACAAGATTCCAAACGATGCAGTGGAAACTGTTGTGGCTGAACTAACAACGACGGGTCACGAACTAAGTGGAACGGCGCGTGTTGGTTACAAAGTTACGCAATCCAATGTGCGGTTCTATCACAGACAGGACGCCGCCAAAGCGGCCGCGCTTGCGGAGGATGCGGGAGCCTTGTTGCGGGACTTTACCGACTCGAAATCGAAAACACCGAGCGGGGTGGTCGAGTTGTATCTGGCTGGAGAGGGACTTGGACAAGCACCAGTCAAACGAGCGGCCAAGAAAAGCCGCCAAAACACGACCCCAAGCAGTACGGTCAACCAACTTAGAAGCCAGGTTTTGAAAAAACTCAGGACAACGACAAACTAATGGCGTTATTCTGGGATTAAGTGCGAAGGACCAAAGTAAATTGTGTGTAAAGTTAAAAAGTATCGACGGGTTTTTTTAGATGACTGATACCAGACTCATCGGCATAGTGACTGCGCTATTATTTATGGCGACGACGCAGGGTGCGCGCGCTGAAATTACGCTTGAACATCTGCTTGCCATTGACCAGCTTTTGTCGACAAACGATACCACAGCCCTGCAGTCGTATCTTGAGCGAAACCCGGATTTGCTTACGGGTCAGGATGAATTGTCGATTGAACTGCGCAACTTTTACGATGCTGCCACCACCGGCAATTTGAACTTTGGCTATACCGCCGGACCGGCAGCCAGTTCGAACGCCTCTGCCACCGATAGCGAATTGGCGCACTAGGGCTTATGTCAGTGTTTGACGCAATCAGTTGCTCAACCCGTCCGACGATTGCCTATATAATTGAACCTCGGTTTTCGGGTGGTACTTCTGCAGCGGTCGCGGCCGAACTTCGAGTGATCGCTGATTTTGGGAAGCTCGAGGTACATGCGGTAACCTCCAAAACTTTTGGCGAAAATCAGCATGTCGCGCCGGTGCTGCGACAGATGCTGGACCAATTGCGCATACCGCTGATTTGGGATGCGCCGCGTGTAAGTGCAGATTTTGTTATCCTACACAATCCATCGTTTCTGAAGTTTAACGACGCTCTGAGCACTAAGATTTTTGCCCGCGATTTGATTGTGGTCACGCATGAGAATTTTTTGCGTCCAGGTGGGGAAGAGGGGTTCGACGTTACCACGTGCCTGAACCAGATTGAGGCATCCTCTCTTGCGTTCAGACGAATTCTGGCGCCGATTTCGCCGTATAACCGGCAGACCGTGACCGATTGGCTGGCCAATTCACGCGAAGGCCGACAATGGGAGGTTTCGGATTGGGACTGGTTCAACATTTGCCAAACGGAAATAGACCCGCCGTGCGAATTGCCACAGGACCGTCGGGGTCGGCATTCACGGCCCGGGTTTGAGAAGTTTCCGTCGATATCAGATCTCGACATGTGTTTTTCCCCGCATTCTGAAAGCAATGTTATTCTGGGGGCAGATGCGTTGCTGAATACCGGTGTTCTCCGGGCGCATTGGACCCTTCTGCCATTTGACGCCGTTAGCGTGGACGAGTTTTTTGGAATGATTGATTTTTACGTCTATTTCACAGCGCCGACCTGGCAAGAGAGTTTTGGCCGTGTCGTGGCCGAGGCGCTAGCCGCAGGCAAAGTGGTTCTTACCAACCCAGAAACCGGGGCGACTTTTGGTGATGCAGTCCTGACCTGTTATCCAGGTGAAGTGGATCACATCATATCTGAGATGGTGGCAGACCCGCAGAGATATCGTGAACAGGTGTCTAAGTCGCAAGCAGTCCTGGATTGCTTTTCTGCCAAAAGTTTCAAGACAATGTTGTCAAAGATCATGACCGCTGACAGCGGGGTTCTAAAATGATTTTCGTGGAATCTGGTACACGCTCGCTGCGGTCCTTTGATGCGCAATTGATCTTTGCCGAGCAGCTGGCCGCGCGCGGTTTCAGCGTGTGTATAGATGCTGAATACCTGCCGAAGGACGCAGGCCGTGGTCGGGTGTACGATGCGGCTAAATTTCTGGTCGACCCGGGCGAGCATGAGGTCGAAACAGTGTTTGTGATTGGTGCCGAGGAGATTGATGATCTTCTTCTTGCGTCCTTGAGGCAAAAGCAACTGGCGGCGGACGTTCCGGTGATCGCGACGGGCCGCTTTGAAACCCAACAAAGCTACATCGCAGCAAAGTCTCGTCTGGCATATGCGCTTGGGCGCGAGGCCACGGTGCTGGACCTTACGGATTTTCAACCGCGTTCGATGTTGCCTACGGCGGCCTGTCCATTGGTGGCGGACATTCGACCAACTTCCCGGTCAGTGGGTACGAAACCAAAGGTTGCTGTTGTCCTGGGCTCCATGGAATTGGATAACTCCGAAACGTTATCCTGCTTGTCCCGGATGAGTAACCAAAGCAGTTACAACTTAAGACTCATCGTCAATGGTGCGCAAAACGAGGTGATCAATGCGTCACCCTTCAGTGATTTGCCGACCAGCCTGTATACCGACCTTTCCTCGCTTATTCTGGCGAATTCGACCGACGTTCTGGTGATGTTTGGTCATGGTGTTGCTGGCGTTCGTATGGCGGCCTTTGCGGTCGAGCTGATCGCTGCCGGAGGGATCGCAATAGATTGTACAGATGATGAAGCTATTGTGTCGTCCGGTGCGCCCGCGTTGATCGGGCCCAAGTCGCCACTTGCTCTGGACGGGTACCTAACCGGGAAAATACTGGGCAACATTGCCCAGGTGGCGGAGCAGGTAACAAAATCCCAATGGCTGCACTCGGTGGATATTTCCCGTTTTGAAACGGCAGCTGGTCTTAAGCCGCAAAAGCGCGAAACCGTTCGGACGCAACAGCGAACCTTGTTTTATCCAACGAACGGGGTTGGATTAGGGCACGCTCAGCGATGCGCTGTTATAGCCAAAGCGTTGCCAGATGACATAACGCCAATTTTTGCGGCCTTTCCCAGCTGCGTACCGCTTGTGCGTCGCGAAGGCATGGATTGCATCCCGTTGGTCCAGCGGACGGAGATTTCCGACAATTTCAATGGCAATGACGTATTGACCTATCGCCGTCTTGGTGCCGCGTTGCAGGAGAATGACAGGTTGGTGTTTGACGGCGGTTATGTCTTTGATTCCGTCTACCGGCTGATCCTTGAACGTAGGTTGTCGGCAGTGTGGGTGCGACGGGGGTTGTGGCCTGATGGACGATCCAGACCAAGGATGCTTCGACGAGAGGGAGTCTTTGATCAGGTGATAGTCCCATCCGAAGCCTTT
The DNA here is from genome assembly GCF_056538005.1 of Ruegeria sp. BI11. Classification (NCBI taxonomy): domain Bacteria; kingdom Pseudomonadati; phylum Pseudomonadota; class Alphaproteobacteria; order Rhodobacterales; family Roseobacteraceae; genus Ruegeria; species Ruegeria sp. BI11. The sequence goes on from NZ_JBQFSM010000001.1 coordinate 163,225, forward strand.
GAAGAGCTGAACGACAGCTACAGCTTCGGTAGTCATATACACAATGTTGGTCCGATCTTCCGCAAGGCGGTTCAGTCCAAAGTGGAACGCGACGGACTCAGGGCCCGACTGGCAGAGCGGTTCGGGCGGGAATTCGATCACTTGGTTGTCAGCATGTTGGGCGGTGGAGTGGCGTCTGACCGGTCGGCCCAACTTCAAGCCATTTCCGGAATGTTTGAGGATCGGACGGATTGTTTACATCTTGTCGTAACTTGGCCTGGAAGCAAGGTTCAGCCCGCCACATTCGGGTGGACAAACACCCGCGTCGTTCAAACATTCGAGGCCACAACGCTGTGCCTAGCGGCGGATTTAGTCATTTCAGCGGCGGGATACAATTCTGTCCTTGAGATCCTGTACAACAAGATTCCTGCGATCCTGATCCCACAATCCGCACCGTATCTGGACAATCAGGAACGACGCGCAAGGGCGTTGGCTGACCGCGACCTGTGCGCAATAATTACCGAAAAAGAGTTCATGAAACTGGAGCGGACTGTTTCAGCCTTCCTAGATCAAGGTGACATGGAAACATATCGGTCTGCGTTGAAGAAAATTGAACTACCGGAACCGGGGGCGGCAAAAGCGGCCGAAATCATTGCAGGGGCCAAGCAAACAAAATGACGGAAATTTCCTGGTACGAAATCCTGAGTAGAACATCGCCAAAGCGGCCGGTGCAATTGGACGCGCTAATCACTGGTGATCAAAAGTCCAAGTTGCACGGGAAAGTTGTGTTCCCTGAAAGAAATCTGACACCTTCCGTCGCCCTGTGGGATCGAGATGAAAGCAGCCCAACGCATATCGGTGTACGAATTCTGAAACCGCCGAAATCTGTATACAATGCCGCTAGGTTTCTTGCCGCAGCGGCAATGGAACGCGAAGTGTTCCCGGTTATTCTTAGCCGCGTAGACTATAGTGGATTTGAACAATTCGGTTTTCGTGTCGAACGCGTTCCGGATGAGCCGGCAGCAGCAAAAGCCGCAGAAGAGGAAATTCGAAAATTTTGGGATCTCGCAATTATCATCGATGGCGATGAAATTGGGCTTTGGACTGGTCAGTAGAACAGGGTCCGGCCGGGGCAAGTCATCGAATAAGATCATAGGTTCTATGGCTTTTTCATAATCTCCCCCTCACGATCAGAACTTTGTGAAGTAGAAAAGAGAAACCCGGCAGAAATTGTGAAAAGTCATTAGTTCCGGGAGTTAGATCCTGCGCATCAGTGCCGAGTTTAAAGTCACATCCGAGGTCGCAACGATCCTGGATCGAAGTAAGTTAAATCATTGTGCCATCTTTGCCCTCGTGCTGTGTGGTGCAATTACTAAGCAATTCAATCAACTTGCACTTGACCCTCATGACCTCTCCAGATTGGCACGGCTCAAGCTAGGCGAACGGACATGGGGATTGTCAGCCTATTGTTCGGGCTTAAACAAAGGTTCATTGTCACATAAATAATAACGCCTTATGAAGGACACTGATTTCAGCACCCAGTGCCCTTGCGGCGCACGTTTTTCATGATTGGGACCTGACAGACATGATTGACTTAAGCGGCCAAACTCCGCTGCGCGAAAGCCGCAACTACAAAATTTTCCAACACCCTGAAATTGAGGGCGCGTTGCTGAAGGTCCGGGCGGATGAACCCGTTCGGAACCACGCGATTCCACGCTATGCCACCTGGCGTTATGGCAATCTGCGGCAATGGAACCGTGAGGCGAACGAATATCTTGCTGCGTTGAATCGCGGGTGCCCCGAGATAGAACGCCTGGCACGGTTCATGGGCTATGCGCCGACCTCGTCAGGGCCGGCTCTGGTGGTGGAAAAACTGACCGGCCCGGATGGCGGGCTTGCGCCGACCCTGCAATCCGAAAAGCTTGCGTATGCGTCGGACCGACCCGCGCGTCAAAAATTGCATGACGAGTTCATGGAACTGATGGATGACCTCAAACAAGGACAGATTATCGTTGGCGATATGGGCTTCGAAAACATTGTCCGTGCGCAAGAGCGGGGTGGTAAATTGGTTATTATCGACGGGCTGGGCGAACGGGTGATGTTCCCGCTGGTTCTGTTCAGCAATTGGGCATTCAACAAGTCGATCGAACGCCGCCGCGCGCGTATGTCCAAGGGGTTTATGCTCGGGACGGGTTGATTTGGCCTGCGCGATCCAAGTGTTTCGCGTTTCCAAACTCTTTGCGGATTTCCTGAATAAGAGCCGCTGCAGCTGGATTTCGGCGTTTTAGATGCGTGCGGGCGACAAAGGCGATGCGAGGTGGTTTAGGGAAAAGTTCGTCAATGACTTCCATTCCCGAGGAAATGTGCATGCCGTTCAGCAGCGCCACACCCAGACCCGAGCGTACCGCAGATTGGATGCCTGCCGCACTGGGGCATTCCAGAACATTGTCGAACCGATGTATTTCATTGGCCATGCCCCATTGCTTGTAGAAACACTGACTGTCGAAGGACAGAAAGGGCACAGGCGCTGACAAGTTCACGTGAAATTCCGGCGATTTGACCCAATGCAGCGTGTCTTCGAACAGGATCAGATCATCAGGTAGTACATCCTGATGAAAAATCTGCATGACCGCAATATCCAACTCTCCGGCTTTTAGCCACACTTGTACGTTCAAACTTTGACTGGTTCGGGTGCGGACACGAACATCCGGATACAATCGGGTGAATCGGCCCAGTATGCGGGCGATATCGCTGGTGGCGGTGTCCTCGGTCATACCCAATCGGATGGTGCCCGTTAGGGGCTTCTTCCCCAAGGATGACAGCGCCTCGTCATGCAATTCAGTGATCCGGCGGGCATAGTCGCACAGCCGTTGGCCGGCTTCGGTAAACAAAGGACCACCCGCGCGGCGCGCCAGCAAGCTACAATCCAGTGCTTGTTCCAGCCGCCGGATTTTGTGACTGACTGCGGATTGAGACAGCGCCAGGTGTTCCGCCGCGCGGGTCACTCCGCCATGTGCAGAAATAGCCAGCAATGCCCGCAGGGCGTCGATTTCCAGGCGTTCGTTCATTTGCCTCATCCATGACAAAACAAGATCAAAGAATGACAATCATTCATTTGAGTCACACATTACTCTTGGTCTAGTCACAGGAAAAGACAAAACTCCAGAGGTCCAAAATGCCACGTATAGTCACAGAACCAGTCCCGACAAATTTTAAAACCTCACGTCGTGGCCTGACAACGGTGTTTGAAATCACTGGGTCCGTGTTGGCGATGGCTTATGCTTTGTTAATCGCCTCGAACATAGGAGCGGAACTGTTAGGCTTTACGCTTCTGCTCTTGTCATCGGGCTTGTTTGCCGCCTGGGCTGTGATCGACCGGCGCTGGACCTTTCTGTTGTTACAGGGTTTCTACGCAACTTCCGCCATCATCGGGTTGATCCGTTGGACGTGAAACTTCGCGTAGGGAGAAGGCGGATTTCCTGCTAGGACAGGCCCATGCGTACTGAGAACAGAATCGAGATCGGCTTTCTGCTGTTTGACGGCTTCCCCATGGCCTGCCTGACCTCTGTGATCGAGCCGCTAAGGGCGGCCAACGAAATCGCGGGGCAAGAGGCGTTCCTATGGTCCTTGATTTCAGAGAATGGTCAAAAGGTTAAATCCAGCGCCGGTGTCCGGTTCGAAGCCGAGCGGTCGCTGTCAGCGTGCAAGAATGTTGACATTGTTTTTCTGCTGAGCAGTCCGACTTCGGTCTTCGACAACCCGAGTTTTGGCAACGGCGCCTTGCGCAGTCTTGGTCGCCACGGAACGGTTTTAGGCGGCATCAGCGCAGGTGTTTTTCCGTTGGTTCGATCAGGTGTGATGCAGGGGCATCCGGTGTCGGTGCATTGGTGCTATGAGGCCGCGTTCGAAGCTGAATTTCCAGACATGGATGCCCGCAGCGAAGTGATCGTAAGGGATGCCAGTCGCACAACCGTCTCGGGCGCGGCGGCAGGGTTTGATCTGGCGTTGCATCTTATTCATGACCGCCTTGGCGGGGATGTCGCGCATGAGGTCGCCTGTTGGTTCCAGCACCCGATGATGCGCGGGGCGGGGGTGCAACAGCAGGTGCCCAGCGCCACGGCGCCCAACACGGGTGACAGTCTGCCATCGTTGGTAGCCCGTAGCGTCGCACTATTCGCCGCAAATATGAGCGAGCCGATTTCCGTAGCGGAGGTGGCGCAGCAGATGGGGGTGACGCCCCGCCAGATCGAACGCGCCTTTAAACAGGCAACCAGACAAAGCCCCAGCCATTACTACCGCGCCATGCGCATGAAGGCGGCGCGGCAGATGGTGGTCTATACCAAGGATCCGATACCTCAGATCGCTGCGGCCGTAGGTTATGGGTCGGTCGCGCCGTTGGTGACGCATTATCGCGCGGCTTTCGGACTAAGCCCCAGTGAAGATCGGCGCAGAATTAACCGCTTTCGTGTCGAAGATAATGCACCGCTCCCATCGGTCTGAGCACAACGTCAAAGCGCCGAGCGCATTGCCGTCAAAAGGGCATGATGCAGTGAACCGGCCGAGGATCGCGGACCATAGACACTGAAGCTATCGGGCATGCGGCACAGAACAAAACAACCGATATGGTGGATCGAACAGCGCGCTGCGCTGCCTGGATCAATCTTGCGCAGATCAAGCTGGCACAGCAATTCCAGAACCGCAGGAATGTCATCTCCGTCCAGATCGAACCGTGTCCAGCCATCCGTTTGCTCGGTGACCGATGCGGTGCCCCCCATGGCAGACTTGACCTGATCGGCAAGTTCTTCGTGGGTATCAAACGGGGCTTCGATCATCCATTGATCGGGACCGGCCCAGAACGCGTTGATCGTCGTACCGGCCCAGCGGCCAATTTCGGGGACGGGGGCATCGATCAACTTGGCCAACGAGGCGGCAGTTTTGTCTTCTTGCCCTATCCGGGCCGCGACCGAAGCCAGCGCAATGCCGGGCACTTCGGTACATGTGACACCTCCGACAGTGTCCACGTGTGGGTCAGTCCCGCCCAGGGCGGTTATTGCAACAAGTTCATGCACGTAGACGCTCTCCTTCCGGGTCGACGAAATGGGCCGAGACGAGTTCCACCTCGACGGTCAGATCGGTGAGTGGCGAGACCAAGCGCATTTTCTCGCCCAGCCGCTCGGCACCGTTTTTCACGAGGCCCAGACCAATATTGCTGTTCAGGATCGGCGAGTAGACCGCCGAGGTGACATAACCCTGATCATGGGCCGCATCGACCGGGCCGTCGGTGTTCATCAGATGCCCGCCTGCGGTGACCTTATCCTCGGGTTGCAGTGGTTTGATCCCGACAAGCCGCAGGACGCCCGGTTCGACCAGAGCCTCACGTTCGGACAGGACCGAACCGATGCTGTCTTTCTTCTTCGACACCATCTTGCCTAGGCCCAAGTTCAGTGCAGTGGTGGTGCCGTTCAATTCATTCCCTGCGGCATGGCCTTTTTCGACCCGCATCACGCTCAGCGCTTCGGTGCCGTATGGTACCACGTCAAATTCCTCACCCTCGGCCATCAGCCGCCGCATCAGCGCGTCGCCATAACGTGAGGGCACCGCGATTTCGTAGGCCAGCTCGCCTGAGAACGAGATTCGGAACAGCCGCGCCCGTAACCCACCGCAGACGGTGACGTTGCCACAGGCCATGAACGGGAAGGCGTCGTTTGAAAGATCGAACTCTGGGTCCACGATCTTTTGCAGCAGTTTGCGCGAATTGGGGCCGGCCACGGCGTACTGTGCCCAGGCTTCGGTGGTTGAAATCAACTGCACATCCATGTCCGGGTACAGGCACTGGCGCGCAAATTCCATGTGGCGGTAGACACTTACGGCGTTCGCCGTGGTTGTGGTGACGACGAAGTGATCCTCGGCCATCCGCGCGGCGGTGCCATCATCCATCACCATTCCGTCTTCGCGCAGCATCAGACCGTACCGGGTTTTTCCAACGGCCAGTTTGGCAAATCCGTTGGCATAGATGCGGTTCAGGAACTCTGCCGCATCGGTACCCTGTACGTCGATCTTGCCCAGCGTCGTACAATCGCACACCCCGACCGAGGCGCGGGTCTGGCGCACCTCACGGTCCACGGATTGCCGCCAATGCGTCTCACCAGGCAAGGGGAACCACTGCGCCCGCAGCCAGTTGCCGACCTCGACAAACACCGCGCCGCGTTCCTTGGCCCAATAGTGCGAGGGCGTCAGGCGGGTCGGATGGAATTCCTGTCCTTTCATCCTGCCCGCGAAAGTGCCTATCGGAACGGGCGTGTAAGGCGGGCGGAAAATGGTGGTCCCAACCTCGGGGATCGACTTGCCAGCAACCTCGGCCATGATCGCAAGCCCGGTGATGTTCGAGGTCTTACCCTGATCCGTCGCCATGCCCAGTGTAGTATAGCGTTTCAGGTGCTCGACTGATCGGAACCCTTCCTGATAGCTGAGTTTCACGTCCTTGACGGTCACGTCGTTCTGCTGATCCACCCAGGCGCGTTTGCACCCTTCTACATACCAGAAAGGAGTTTGCGAGACCGGAGCATCCTCGGCTTCGGGCAAGTCGGGCAGAGCACTAGTCAGTTCCAGCGCGCTGACTGCGCCTTCCGCGCCGGATTGCAGGGCACCATAGGTCGACATCACTCCGTTTGCCGCGCCCGCAACCGACAGGCCGACGGGCAGGTTCTCTCCGGGAACAAAGGCGGCTAAGGCGTCGTTCCAGACCGGGCGTCCGCGTTGGTGGCACGTCATGTGCACGTTGGGGTTCCAGCCGCCAGAAACGCCCAGCGCACCGCATTCGAGTGTCCGGGTCGAGCCGCCGGGTAACGCCAGCTCGACAAAGGTCAACCCGTGGCGGCCTTTGGTATCAATGACTTGGGCGCCTTTCAGAACCTCATAGTCATAGCTGGTGGGGGCGTCTTCGCGTACATCTACCACGGCAGTGATCGTGACGCCTTTCGCATGCAGATCGGCAGCGGTGCGATGAGCGTCATCATTATTGGTGAAAATCGCCACACGCTGCGACGCGGTGGCTGCGAAGCGGTTGGCGTAGGTCCGCAGGGCGCTGGCCATCATGATGCCGGGTCGATCGTTGTTTTCGAACGCGATGGGGCGCTCCGTGGCTCCGGCGCAAAGCAGTGCTCTTTGAGTGTAGATACGCCATAGGATCTGACGGGGTTTGCCCGCAGGCAGGGTAGCCAGATGGTCCCCGGTCCGTTCCACAGCGCCATAGATCCCATGATCAAACGCGCCAATCACAGTGGTACGCGGCATCAACCGGACGTTGGGCAAAGACGACAGCTCCGCAACCGCCTGTGCGGCCCAGTCTTGGGCGCTATGATCATCCAGCGCAAAGGTTTCGCTGTTCAGACGGCCACCAAGGACGAAATCCTCATCGGCCAGAATGACATCGGCTCCGGTACGTCCTGCGGTCAGTGCTGCCATCAGACCGGCTGGTCCGGCACCGATGATCAGAAGATCACAGTGACGGAACCCTTTGTCGTATTCATCCGGGTCGGCCTCTTGCGATAACGATCCCAAACCGGCGGCGCGGCGGATCATCGGCTCGTACAGCTTTTCCCAGAACGCCGCGGGCCACATGAAGGTCTTGTAGTAGAAGCCCGCAGACAGGAAGTTTGAAAACAGATCGTTCACGGCCAGCGCATCGAACTTCAAGCTGGGCCAGCGGTTTTGCGACTTCGCCTCGAGCCCATCGAACACCTCAATCGTTGTGGCACGGGTGTTGGGTTCCTTCCGCGCGCCGGTGCGCAGTTCGACCATGCCATTGGGTTCTTCGGACCCGGCGGTCAGCAAACCGCGCGGGCGGTGGTACTTGAACGAGCGCCCGATCAGACGCACGTCATTGGTCAGCAGGGCCGAGGCCAGCGTATCGCCGGGATGCGCGGTATAGCTGCGCCCGTCAAATTTGAAGGACAAAGAGGTGTTGCGGTCGATCTGACCGCCGTTCAGCCGGTTTGTCTGCGTCATTTGGATCGCCCCCGTGCGCGGGCCACGTCACGGGCCAGTTCCACCTTTGAAATCTCATGCGTCAGCGTGTTGCGCGTGACGACCAGCCAGGAACGGTCACCGGCCTCGTGATACCATAGTTCTTGATGCTCGCCGGCGGGGTTGTCGCGGACATAGCCGTATTCATAAAACGCCTCGGCTGCGTTTTCGGACTGCCAATCCGGGCGGTCTATCAGTGAAGCATCACCCAGATAGGTGAATTCCGAGGCATCGCGCGGGCCCAGAAGGGGATGGTTGATAATCATTGAATGGTCCCCCTCAGTGCAGGTTGGGCTGGTTGCCCACGCCTTTTTCGTCGATCATCCGGCCGGTCTGGAACCGGTCCAGGCGATAGGCGGTGGCGACCGGGTGCGGCTCGTCCTTCGCCAACAGATGCGCAAAGCAATGGCCGGAAGCCGGGGTCGCTTTGAACCCGCCGTAACACCAGCCGCCGTTGAAATAGAGCCCCTCGACCGGAGTGCGGTCGATGATGGGCGAGCCGTCCATCGACATGTCCATCACGCCGCCCCACATCCGCAATAGACGGGCGCGTCCGATCATCGGCATCAGGGCGACGCCGCCTTCGCACACATCCTCGACCACGGGCAGGTTGCCGCGTTGGGCGTAGGTATTATAGCCGTCGATATCGCCACCAAAGACCAGCCCGCCCTTGTCGGACTGGCTGACATAGAAATGACCGGCGCCAAATGTGATGACACTGGGCAGAACGGGTTTCAAACCCTCGGACACAAAGGCCTGCAACACGTGGCTTTCGATGGGCAGCCGCATCCCGGCCATTCCCATCACGCGCCCAGAACTGCCGGCAACCGCGCAGCCCACTTTGTTGGCGCCAATAAAGCCCTTGGTTGTTTCAACGCCCAGGCATTTGCCCTTCTCGATCCGCAGGCCCGTGACCTCGCAATTCTGGATGATGTCGACGCCATGCAGGTCAGCCGACCGCGCAAAACCCCAGGCCACCGCGTCGTGGCGGGCGGTGCCTGCGCGACGTTGAACCAACCCACCCTTGATCGGAAAACGGGCATCGTCGAAATTCAGATAGGGATGTTCCTTGCGCACCTGATCGGCATCCAGCAGTTCGGCATCCGCACCGTTCAGGATCATAGCATTGCCGCGCCTAGTATAGGCGTCGCGCTGACCGTCAGTATGAAAAAGGTTGATGATCCCGCGCTGGCTCATCATAGCGTTGTAGTTCAGGTCCTGCTCAAGCCCTTCCCAGAGCTTCATCGAGAATTCGTAGAAAGGCTCATTCCCGTCCAGCATATAGTTCGAGCGGACAATCGTGGTGTTCCGCCCCACATTGCCGCCGCCGATCCAACCTTTTTCGACAACGGCCACGTTGCGCTGACCGTAGACCTTGGACAGGTAGTGCGCCGTTGCCAGCCCATGGCCACCACCGCCAATGACGATTATGTCATAATGCGCCTTGGGTTCGGGCTCACGCCAGACCGGTTTCCACCCTTTGTGGCCGGTGAGCGCCTCTTTGATGACTCGGAAGCCTGAATATCGCATGAATCGGACCTTTTTCGCCAGAATTCACTAAAATGAGGCCTATGAATATCCTCAGATGCGACATCGACTTGTCTGAATCAGACGTTAAATGCGACTTGTTCTGGGAGAATGTGCGAAAACCATTCCACAAATGCATCCACCTCGGGCGAGCGCCGTTGGACCGCCAGAAAATACCCTTCGGTTGCCGGGGCTGTCGATTCGGTGGCACGTATGACCTGACCGGTGTTCAACGCGTGTTCCGCGACCAGAGCATTGACCAGCGCAACTCCGTTTCCGTTTGTGGCGAGTTGCAAGGCGAGGCCGTAAGAATCCACGTAGAAGGTCGGCGTTGGGATCGTGTGGCCGGTTGCCTCGGACCAAGAGGACCAATTGCCAGATGTGCCGACTGCTTCAATCAAAGGCAGGTCAGTTAGGTCTCCGTCCAAACGGGGTGATTTCACCGCGATCAGGTCGTTGGGCAGCAGTTCGGTGGCGTCCCTGCCGACTTGTTTTACAGACCCGAACCGAATTTCGATATCCGCGCGAGAGGCCGAGTATTCATCCGGCCAGATCGTGCTGACAAAGCGCACGGATGTGTCCGGGTTTCGCGACCGGAATTGCGGCAACGCGGGGGATATCACCCATTCCAGCACGCTGACCGACGCCGCAACAGTCAGGTGACGCGCGCGTTCATCGGCCAGATACGGTGACGCGGCCGAGTGCAGCATCTCCAACGCGGCCTCGACCTGTGGCAGCAGCTTGCGGCCCTCGTCGGTCAGTGACAAGCCACGCGCGTGGCGGTGAAACAGCACCACACCCAACCGCGTTTCCAGCGATCTGATCTGTTGGCTGACAGCGGATTGCGTCAGGCCGATCTCGTCAGCGGCTGCGGTGGAACTTAGCCGTCGGGCGGCCGCTTCAAACGATCTGAACCACGTGAGCGGGGGTAGGGTTTTGGGCATTTGTAACCTACATATTAGAGTCATTAATACCTAAGACCAAAGTTCTTTCGTTTGTCAAAGCAGCCCCTGGCCGAGGATAGTTTGCCAACCAATCACAGGGGGCGTTTGTGCAGCCAAATATTCGAAAATTCGTGACCTACGATGAAGAAGTTCTGGTCGAAGGGTTTCGCAAGGCAGATCGCCCATGGCGGATGTTTGCCGTGGCGGCCGTGGTCCATAACCCATGGGCCGGACGTTATGTCGAAGATCTGCGGCCTGAGATTCTGAGCTTTGCCCCCGTTCTGGGTGAGGAACTGACCGGACGAATGATTGCGCTGGCTGGCAGCGGCGATGCAATCGAAGCCTATGGCAAGGCTGCCGTGGTGGGGTTGGACGGAGAGGTCGAGCATGCCTCGGGCCTGATCCACACGCTGCATTTCGGTAATCATTTCCGGCAGGCCGTTGGGGCGAAATCCTATCTGTCCTTCACCAATACCCGTGGGCCAGCCAACGCACCGATCATGGTGCCTTTGATGGATAAGAACGATGCCGGTCGCCGGTCACATTATCTGACGCTGCAATTCGCCATTCCCGACGCACCGCGCGCTGATGAGGTTGTGATTGTGCTGGGTGGGGCCACTTCGGGGCGGCCGCATCACCGGATTGGGGATCGCTATCAGGACTTGAAGGATTTGGGTCATGACGTGGACAACCCGGCCTCGGTCTAAGTTCGGCGACCTCGCCGCGATTGACGTGGGCGAGGGACCTCTGGTCGTGCTGTTGCACGGCGTCGGACTGCGGGCCGAGGCGTGGGGCGGGCAGATTGAGGCGCTGGTTGCAGCAGGATATCGGGTCGTTAGCCCGGATATGTTGGGGCATGGGAAAACGGCGTTTGCCGCACCAAACGGGCTGGAGAGCTATGCCGCGCCGATTGTTGAGTTGCTGAGCGAGCCAGCAGTACTCATCGGGCATTCGATGGGCGCGCTGATCGCAACGCATATTGCGGCCTCGGGCAATCGCAATGTCAAAGGTGTTGCGGCCCTGAACGCCATTTACCAGCGGTCTGATTCAGCCAGGCAAGCGGTATTGTCGCGGGCCCATGCGCTGGATGAGCAGCAGCCGAATGACGCCTCGATCACTCTGCAACGATGGTTTGCAGATGATACATCGGCGGAACGCGAGGCCTGCGCGCAATGGCTGCAAGAGGTCGATCCTCGCGCTTATAAAGCGGCCTATACGGTCTTTGCCAAAAGCGACGGTCCGACCGAGGAGCACCTGGCCGGGATCACATGTCCAGCTTTGTTTGTAACCGGCGCGGATGAGCCGAACTCGACCCCCAATATGTCGCGCCAGATGGCCAGCATTGCACCAAAGGGGCGCGCAGAGATCATACCTGATGCGGCTCATATGATGCCGATGACCCATGACGCAGAGGTCAACGCCGTCTTGTTGCCCTTCGTTCAGGAGTGCCTGACATGACAACACTGGACCCACGCGCCCTGCGCGATGCCTTTGGCAGTTTCATGACCGGCGTGACGGTGGTGACCGCTCGCGATGCGGCGGGCGCGCCGGTTGGGTTCACGGCCAATTCGTTTTCCTCTGTATCACTTGACCCGCCATTGTTGTTGGTGTGCCCGGGCAAGTTCCTGTCCAGCTATGAGGTGTTCGCTGGCTGTCGACATTTTGCCGTCAATATCCTGGCAGAAGGTCAGCAAGAAGTTTCGAACACTTTCGCAGGGTACAAAGGCGACCGGTTCGCGAAAGTTCCCCATCGTAAAGGCGTGCATGACTTGCCGTTGGTGGAAGGCGCTTTGGTGCAGTTCTGTTGCGAAACCCATCAGGCCATTCCCGCAGGCGATCACACTATCCTAATAGGTCGGGTGCTGGATTTCTCGCACGTTGCGGGTGACGGTTTGGGCTATGTCGGGGGGTCGTATTTCAGTCTGGGTCTTGAAGCCGAAATGGACGCCAAAGTTCCAACGGTTTGCGGCGCAATTATTACTGCTGGCGACCAAGTGCTTCTTGAACGCAACGGCGATGCGTTCCGCCCGGTTCAGGTTTCGGGTGCTGAGGCCGGGGGCCAAAGGAACAGGTTGGAGCAGGGGCTGTCGGAGTGCGGTATCCACGCGCGGATCGAACAGGTCTATTCGTCGTTCAACGACGCCGAGACCAAGCTGCAGTACACGTTCTTCCTGGCATCAGCAGATCAGGCCCCCACATCGGCGAATACCCAGTGGGTTGCGGTCGCGGACCTGCCCAATCTGACATACGCCACTCAAGGCATTCACCACATGATGACCCGCTTTGCACGCGAGGCTCAGACCGGGGATTTTGCCCTGTATCTGGGCGACGCCCAACGCGGCGACATTCACAGCTTTCGTTAAAGGAGCCGATTGATGGAGTTTTCGCTGTTTGCCCATATGGAACGCCTGACGCCGGATCAGCCGCATGACGTTCTGTATGACGAATTCGTTGATCTGGTAAAAATGGCTGATGAGGGTGGCATGCGCGCGGTTTGGACGGGCGAGCATCATGGCATGGAGTTTACCATTGCGCCGAACCCATTCCTGTCTCTGGTCGATCTGGCGCATCACACGAAGAATGTGCGCCTTGGTACCGGGACGGTGATCGCGCCGTTCTGGCATCCGATCAAACTGGCCGGTGAGGCTGCGGCGGCGGATCAGATCACCAAGGGCCGGATCGAACTGGGCATTGCGCGCGGGGCCTATTCCTTTGAATACGAACGTTTGATGCCCGGGATGGACGCGTGGGAGGCCGGTCAAAGGATGCGGGAATCCACGCCGCTATTGCCGCAAATCTGGCAGGGCGATTGCGCGCATGAGGGCGAGTTTTATTCCTTCCCCGCCACGACCTCGGCTCCGAAGCCGCTGCAGGACGGCGGCCCGCCAATATGGATCGCGGCTCGTGATCCGAACAGCCACGAGTTCGGCGTCCACAACGGGTTCAACATTCAGGTCACGCCGCTGTGGCAGGGGATGGAGGAAATCGAAACGCTGATGGGCCGCTTCAACGATGCCTGTGACAGCTATGCCGGGCCGCGTCCCAAGATTATGTTGCTGCATCACACCTATGTCGGCAAGGATGACGACGACGTGGCGCAGGGCGTTCGGGATTTGCGGCGCTACTACAATTATTTCGGTGCCTGGTTCCTGAATAAACGTCCGGTCCAACAGGGTTTGATCGAGCCGCTCACGCAGGCCGAAATGGACGCCAACCCGATGTATACCACCGATAAGCTGGGCCGCGATCTGACCGTTGGAACCACACAGCAGGTGATTGACCGGATCAAACGATATGAGGATCTGGGTTATGATGAATTTTCGTTCTGGGTCGATAGCGGCATGACCAACGGACGCAAACGCGCCTCTCTGGCGCGGTTCATCGACGACGTCATGCCAGCTTTTCAGTGAGGACCACCATGGGAAATCTTCCGCATTTTCAACTGTTCATTGATGGCGAGTGGTCCGAAGGATCAGACGCTCAGGTCATGACATCAGAGAACCCCGCGACCGGGCAGGGATGGGCCACGTTCGCTTGCGCCTCGGCCGGGGATGTCGATCGCGCTGTTGCGGCTGCCAAACGCGTTCTGGACGATCCGGCGTGGCGGGATATGACGCAGACCGCGCGTGGCAAGCTGTTGTACCGGCTGGCCGATCTGGTGGCTGAACATGCGCCTAAGTTGGGAGAGTTGGAGACAACGGACAGCGGCAAGCTGCTGGCCGAAACCTCGGCACAAACGGGTTATGTTGCGGACTACTACCGCTATTTCGCAGGTCTGGCGGATAAGGTCGAAGGCACGGTGCTGCCCATCGACAAGCCCGATATGCACGTCTTTACAACTCGCGAACCCATTGGAGTTGTCGCGGCCATCGTGCCGTGGAACGCGCAAATGTTTTTGACCGCGACAAAGCTGGGTCCGGCTTTGGCGGCGGGATGCTCGGTTGTTCTTAAAGCCTCGGAAATTGCGCCTGCGCCAATGCTGGAGTTTGCGCGGATGATCGAACAAGCGGGGTTTCCACCCGGCGTCGTCTCGGTCATCACGGGCGACGCCGAAAACTGCGCCATTCCACTGACCCGTCACCCGGATATCGACCGGATCGCCTTTACCGGCGGGCCAGAGACAGCGCGGCATGTGGTGCGCAACTCGGCCGAAAACTTTGCCGTCACTTCGTTGGAACTGGGGGGCAAATCGCCAATTCTGGTGTTTGAAGATGCCGATCTGGACGGCGCAGCCAATGGCTTGATCGCCGGGAATTTTGGCGCTTCGGGGCAGAGCTGCGTAGCAGGAACACGGGGGCTGGTGCATCGATCCATTCTGGAACCGCTGATCGAACGAATTGAACAGAAGGCCAGTGGTATCCGATTGGGTGACCCGCTGCAGGCGGAAACGCATGTGGGGCCATTGTGTACCGCGGCGCAGGTGCGGCGGATCGAGGAAACGCTAGCCAAAGCGCGCGGGCAGGGGGCGACGATCCATTTTGGCGGTGAAACTGCGGATCGATCAGGGAACTATATGAAACCAACGCTGGTTGTGTGTGCTTCGGCCGATACGGAAACGCTGAAGGTCGAAATGTTCGGGCCGGTGATGTCTCTGCTGCCCTTTGACACCGAGGAGGAGGCGATCGCGCTTGCGAACAGCACGCCCTATGGGCTGGGTTCCGGAGTGTTTACGCAGAACCTGGCGCGGGCGCATCGGGTATCGAAACGGATCAGGGCGGGGATTTGCTGGGTGAATACATACCGAGCGATTTCTCCGATTGCACCCTTTGGCGGGTTTAACCAATCGGGCTATGGGCGCGAGGCCGGGGTCGAGTCGATACTGGACTATACCCGAACCAAAACAACCTGGATCAACACCGCGCAAGAGCCGATGGCGAACCCGTTCATTATGCGCTAAGCCTGTGCAAAAGCATGGGGAGAGCGTTGATGAAACTGGAAAACCCGAACTTCGCAGCACCAACAGATGCAGATGACCGGAAGGCTATCCAACCGGTCATTTGCTACCCGCCCGAGACACTTACGCAACCCGACCTGACCGCGTTGTCTAAGCTGCGGCAGGGGGCCAGCAAGACGGCCGAGGCTATCGCTGCCCCACGTGATGCGACCTGTATCGATGTACCCGCCGGGGCGTTCGTTCGGGTCTTGTCTGTTGATGGTCCGCAGGTCGGCGATCTGAACATGTGGAACAAGCACGACCTGTCCGAGCGCTTCTATTCCGGCAAAACCCGCGCGTTGCATGGTACACACCTGTCGACCGGGGACCGCATGTGGTCGAGCTTTCCCAACATGCGCCCGATGGCGACCGTTGTCGATGACACGCTGGATTGGTACGGGTTCGATGCGTTTGGTGGTTCGGTTCATGACGTGATCGGCACGCGCTGCGATCCTTATACAGGGCGGTTGTTGTCCGGCGACGATTACCACTATTGCTGCCATTCCAACCTGACCCGTGCGCTTGCCAGCCATTGCGACCTGCCGTTGCACGAGGCCGAGACGCTGGTGCATGACGTTTTGAACGTGTTCATGTGCACCGGGTTCACCCGCGACACCGGGCAGTACTTCATGAAGGCCAGCCCGGTGCGTCCCGGCGACTATCTTGAGTTCTTCGCTGAGATCGACCTGATTGTCGGTCTTTCGGCCTGTCCCGGAGGCGACTGTTCGTCGGAGCATTCCTCGGACGCAGCTGCCTGCTATCCGCTCGTGATGGAGGTTTATGATCCGGGTGGAGTTGCGCGCGCCGCGCATGTGCAACCCGCGCGCTCGGCCTATGACCGCACGCACGGTGCCGGTTAAGCAATCAGGCGGCGGCCCAGACGGTTCAGCATCCGGCAGCACAGGTCAAGCTGTTCGATTTCGACATACTCGTCAGCTTTGTGCGCTTGCGTGATCGAGCCTGGCCCACAGACAATGGCGTGTACGCCCAGTTGCTGAAATAGACCGGCTTCGGTGGCGAAGGCAACGACGCCGGTGCCATTGGCACCGGTTAGTTCGGCCACAAGCTCACGCGCGGCATTTTCGTCCATGGGTTCAAGCCCTTCGACTTCGGCCACCGCTTCTTGCGTGATGCTGGCATCGGGGTGGACGGCCTGCATTTCGGGCAGCAAACTGTGCTTGACGTAATCCGACAGAGTGTTTCTGACCAATTCGGCGTCGCTGGATTGCACTGGGCGCATTTCCCACGCGACTTCCGCTTTGCTGGCGATGACGTTATGGGCGACTCCGCCCGAGATGCGTCCGACATTGACCGTGGTCCAGGGCGGCTCAAACGGGCTACCCTTCGGTGCGCGTGATTTCAGGATATGCCGCAGTTCCAGTAGCTTGCCGATGTATCGCGCAGCGTATTCAGCCGCATTTACACCATCATCAGGGGCCGAGCTGTGTCCTTCGAGCCCGACGAAGCTGGTGGTGTATTCAAAGCAACCCTTGTGCCCTTCGATCACACGCATCTCAGTCGGTTCACCGATGACGGCAATGTCTGGCACGATGCCTCGTTCGGACAGATCGTTGACAAGGTTCTGCGCGCCCAGACAGCCGGTTTCTTCGTCATAGGTAAAGGCGAAATGCAACGGTTGGGTCAGTTTGCTAGCGTCCAGTGTCTCAGCAAATGCCAGCGCGGCGGCGATAAACCCCTTCATATCACAGGTGCCGCGACCATAAAGTTTGCCATCCCGTTCGGTCATTTCAAACGGATTCGTGGTCCAGTCCTGGTCGGCCACGGGCACCACGTCCGTATGACCTGACAGCAGAATGCCGCCCGCCATACCCGGCCCGAGTGTGGCAAAGACGTTGGCCTTATTCCCGGACGCATCCCGCGTTTCGATACAGCGCGCGCCCAAAGCCTCAAGGCGTTCGGTCAGATAGCGGATGATCTCGAGATTACTGACGGCAGAAACCGTTTCAAAGGCAATCAGGTCAGCAAGGATTTCCGTGGTTCTTGGCAGGGTCATGGCTTTACAAACAGTTTTCGGGGCCGGTTGCAAAAGCATTCGGCAGGTCCGGTTTCAGTGATCAGGATGGATTCGGTAATCTCAAGCCCCCAGTCGTCCATCCAGAGGCCGGGCATGAAGTGGAAGGTCATGCCGGGTTCCAAAACGGTCTCATCTTCGGGCCGCAGTGAGATCGTGCGCTCGCCCCAATCCGGCGGATAGCTGAGGCCGATCGGATAACCACATCGCGCACCGCGTTCAATCCCGACGCGTTCCAGGGGGGCGGCTAGGGCCAGCGCAATATCGCGGGCCTGATTGCCCGCGCGGGCGACGTCCAACCCGGCCTCAAGACCTTCGACCAATGCCGCCTCGGCCCGCAACATGTGGTCAGGCGGTTGGCCCAGAAAAACCGACCTGCAGAACGGAGTGTGATAGCGGCGATAGCAGCCGGACAGTTCAAAGAACGTACACTCACCGGTTCTGAAAGGCGCGCCGTCCCATGTCAGATGCGGCGCGGCTGCATCCGAGCCCGAAGGCAGCAGAGGTACTATGGCGGCATAATCCCCCCAATCGTCATCCACGCCCGAGATCGCATCGTGATAAACTTGCGCAACCATTTCGTTCTTACGCAGACCGGGCTCGATCCGGTCAATCACGCCATCGATGACATGTTCTGTGATGCGCGCAGCCTTGCGCATCAGCGTGATCTCTTCATCTGATTTCACCGCGCGTTGCCAGTTCACCAGCCCATTTGCGTCGACCAAATCAGCCTGCGGCAGTTCGGCCACCAAGGTCAGATGAGCCTTGGCCGAGTAATAGTAGTTATCCAGTTCGACGCCGATCCGATCCGCAGCCAGACCACAATCCCGGATCAATGTTGCGAGGTCCTGCATCGGATGGCGAACGGTGGATTGCACGAAGTGGTCCGCGTAGCCGCGAACTCGGTCATTTTTCATCCAGACTGTGCGGAGCGCGCCGTTGGCGTCCTGATTGCGGCCCCACCAAATGGGCTCCTGATCATGCAGAACCAGAACGCCCTGATGCACGTAGAACGACCACCCCTCATACCCCGTCAGCCACGCCATGTTGGACGGATCTTCGATAAACAAAGCGTCCAAACCAACTGCTGCCATAGCAGCACGTGTTTTTATCAGTCGGCGGTCGTATTCAGCTTGGCTGAAGGCCGGGTTGGCATGGGCCATTGGACGCTCCTGTGGTGACCGAGTTTTGTTGACAGAACTGGACGAATCCGATCACGTCAATGGGCAACTCAGGAAAGACGCTCAATTGAAAATCACATCCAACCCTCATCGCGGCGGCCAGAAACTGATCGAGGCCGCGCCGTATCCTTCGACCAATGTCGCGCGCGCGTCGGAATTGATCGCCCGCTGTCTGTCGGACAAAGAAACGCCTCTGACCGAAGTGACAGGATTGACCGACGTTGCCCACCTGTGGGTGAAGGATGAGCGCGGTCGGATGGGGCTGGGATCGTTCAAAGCGCTGGGAGCGGCCTATGTCATCGCGCGCCATGCAGCGGATATCGCTGAAAACCCGGATACCTCCACACTGGCGGGCCGTACTTATGTTACCGCCAGCGCAGGCAATCACGGCCTAAGCGTTGCGTCCGGTGCGAGCCGTTTCGGAGCCAATTCCGTCGTCTACATTGCGGGTACCGTACCTGAGAACTTTGCTGAACGTCTGCGTGCGCAAGGAGCGGATGTTGTGCGTGAGGGTGCTGATTACGCCGCCAGCATGGAGGCCGCCAGCAAAGCGGCGCAGGATAACGGCTGGATACTTCTCTCTGACAGTTCGTGGGAGGGGTACTATGAGTTGCCGCATACTCTGATGGAAGGGTATCTGCAGATGGCCGCCGAAGCAGTGCGCCAATGTCCTCAGGTGCCGACCCATATCATGCTGCAGGCGGGTGTCGGTGGTTTGGCCGGAGCAGCCGCCGCTTATGCGAGGGCGGCATGGGGGCAGGAACCGCAGATCATCGTCGTCGAACCCGAGGCGGCCCCAGCCTTGCAGGCCAGTATTGAGGCAGGAGCTTGCGTGTTCGCCGATGGCCCTGACAGCGTGATGGGACGTCTCGACTGCAAAGAACCGTCTTTGATAGCCTTGAACGGGCTGGCCCGGGATGCCGACAGTTTCTTGACCCTGACCGACGACCAAGTGACCGAACATCTGCCAGCCATGGCTAAAGCGGGCATCGCCACGACAGCGTCTGGCGGAGCAGGGGTTGCCGCTGTCATGAACGAGGATGCACGCAAGGGTTTGGGCATCGGGCCAGATGCCCGTGTGCTGTGCATAATCTCAGAGATCGCGGAATGAGGGGGTTTGTACCTTCTGAGTTCCAGTCGCGGACCGAACGCGCGCAACAACGAATGGCGCAGGCGGGTCTGTCGGCGCTGTTGCTGACTACAGAACCTGAGATTCGCTATTTCACTGGGTACTTGACCCGCTTTTGGGAAAGCCCGACGCGCCCATGGTTTCTGATTGTTCCTGTAACCGGCAAACCTATCGCTGTTATCCCTTCGATCGGCGCGGCCTTGATGGCGACGACCTGGGTCGAAGACATACGCACTTGGAGCGCTCCGGACTTGACCGACGACGGTGTCAGTCTGCTGGCCGATACTCTGTGCGAAATTTGCCCGACGGATGCGGTGATCGGTCTGCCGGATGGGCACGAAACCCATGTTCGCATGCCATTGACCGATCTTCACAGGTTGCAGGAGAGGTTGGATGCCCGGCGTCTGAGTGGTGACGCTGGAATACTCCGCGCGCTGCGTATGGTGAAATCCGAGGCTGAGATCGCCAAGATCGAAAACGCTTGCGCAATCGGCGGTAGGGCCTTTCAGCGCGTGCCCGAGATCGCGGGTGAAGGTGTCGCCCTGGACGAGGTGTTTCGACGGTTTCAGATGCTGTGCCTTGAGGAAGGCGCGGACTGGGTCCCATACCTTGCGGGCGGGGCCGAGCAGGGCGGGTACACCGACGTGATCTCTCCGGCCTGCCCAACTGCGTTGGTGCCGGGCGATGTTCTGATGCTGGACACAGGATTGGTGTGGGACGGATATTTCTGCGATTACGACCGCAACTGGTCGGTGGGGCAAGCCACGCAGCAGGTGCGTGATGCCTATGCCACTCTGATCGAAGCGTCGGATGTTGCGTTCGAAGCTGCACGTCCGGGCGCAACGGCGGCTGAGCTATTCCAGGTCATGAACGCCATCCTGTCCCGAAACAGCGAGGACACCGGTGCAGGACGATTGGGGCATGGCCTTGGGATGTCACTGACGGAGTGGCCGTCTCTGATCCCGACGGATCACACGGTGCTGGAACCCGGTATGGTCCTGACGCTAGAACCGGGAATAGCTATAGGCGATAATATATTGGTTCATGAAGAAAATATCGTCATCACCGAAGGGATGCCACGCTTTATAAGCCCTAGGATCGGACCGGAGTTGCCACAGATATGAGTTATCTTCCGTACACGCTGGACGAGGACGATCCTAAAGCTCCGCCAATGGGTCTGATTGTTCTGCAAACCGACGAGACTATCGAGCCCGAGTTCAACGCCTATTTCGCGGATCGTACCTGTCCGATCTATGTCTCGCGGATTCCAAGCGGGGCCGAGGTGACAACGGATACTCTGGCGGAAATGGAGACTGCTCTGCCCGCCGCAGCGGATCTGTTGCCGAAAATTCGCCCTTACAAAGTAGTCGGCTACGGATGCACGTCCGCCAGTTCGGTCATAGGCTCAGAGAAGGTCGAGCGGATGGTGCAAAAGACGTGCAATACCGCCGTGGTCACCAATCCTCTGCGTGCCGCATCGGTCTGTGCAATGCATTTGGGTGTTTCAAAACTCGCGCTGCTGTCGCCCTATATCGAAGAAGTGAACGAACCACTGCGCCGAGCATTCGCAGAAAACGGGGTTTCGATGGATGTTTTCGGTTCGTTCGGTGAAGCTGAAGAATCAAAGGTCGTACGAATTTCGAAACGC
The DNA here is from genome assembly GCF_056538005.1 of Ruegeria sp. BI11. Classification (NCBI taxonomy): domain Bacteria; kingdom Pseudomonadati; phylum Pseudomonadota; class Alphaproteobacteria; order Rhodobacterales; family Roseobacteraceae; genus Ruegeria; species Ruegeria sp. BI11. Next base: position 184,623 of record NZ_JBQFSM010000001.1, read on the forward strand.
TCTGTGGTGGATGCTGCGCTTAAACTAGGGGCTGATCCATTGGTTGAAGCTGTTTTTCTAAGCTGCACGAATCTAAGAACTTTTGATGCTATACCCGAGATACAGGAACGCCTTGGAAAGCCAGTTTTGTCCAGCAATCAAAGCCTTGCCTGGCATATGCGGGAACTGAACTCGGTCGGATGACGGACTGGTCGGAATTAAAATAGTCACCCTGCCTAAAAAATTAGGTTGCGTGGCGCGCCCTGCATGTCCTTAAATGTCCCCAATGGTCTTTGAGATCCGGATAAACCGGGCAAGCAACAGACCGCACAGGGAGCCAAGTCGGTATATGTCCAATGACGCTGCGTTCGTCGAGTTTCAACGTGTCCAAAAATCTTATGATGGTGAAATACTCGTTGTAAAAGATCTAAACCTCTCATTGCCAAAAGGTGAGTTTCTGACAATGTTGGGCCCGTCGGGGTCCGGCAAGACAACTTGTCTGATGATGTTGGCAGGGTTTGAAACTGCTACCCATGGCGAGATCATGTTGGACGGAAAACCGATCAACAACATCCCCCCGCACAAGCGTGGTATTGGGATGGTGTTCCAGAACTATGCTCTGTTTCCCCATATGACAGTGGCTGAAAACCTGTCGTTTCCGCTGGAAGTGCGGAAGATGGGCAAGGATCAGCGCGAGGAAAAGGTCAAACGCGCACTGGATATGGTGCAGATGGGGGCCTTTGGTAGCCGCCGCCCCGCGCAGCTTTCAGGTGGTCAGCAGCAGCGGATCGCATTGGCGCGGGCGCTGGTGTTCGAACCTGAACTTGTGTTGATGGATGAACCACTGGGGGCGCTAGACAAACAACTGCGCGAGCATATGCAGTTTGAAATCACCCGACTGGCGCATGAGCTGGGGATTACCACCGTCTACGTGACACACGACCAGACCGAAGCGTTGACGATGTCGGACCGGGTCGCAGTGTTTGACGATGGGCGCATTCAACAATTAGCCCCACCTGATCTTCTCTATGAAGAACCCGAAAATAGTTTCGTTGCGCAGTTTATTGGTGAAAACAACACCTTGGAAGGTGTTATTAAATCAATCGACGGCGACTCCTGCGTGGTGGCGCTGGATGACGGATCCGAGATCGATGCCAAACCTGTGAATGTCCACAACCCGGGAGATCGGACCAAAGTTTCCATCCGTCCGGAACGGGTCGAGTTCAACAAAGACCGCCTACACGCAGATGCGCATACGCTGAAAGCTACGGTCAAAGAGTTCATCTATATGGGTGACGTGTTCCGTTTCCGCCTGTCTGTGGCGGGGAACGACGATTTCATCATCAAAACCCGGAATGCACCGGATGCGGTGAAACTGCAGCCGGGCCAAGAGGTTGAAATCGGCTGGCTAGCCCATGACTGCAGGGCGCTTGACGCCTGAGCAGGGAAATACCCACACGCTCCGCCCGGACGTGGGGGATATCAGGTAATCGGGCGTCCCGTGGCCCGACCTGAAAAGCTAAAATTAACGGGAACAACAGGGAGTTAACAATGAAAGTTACCAAAACCACTCTACTGGCGGGTGCGGTTGCCGCAATTGCTGGCGGTGCTATGGCCGAAGAGATGACGATCGTCTCGTGGGGCGGCGCGTACTCCAAATCGCAGCTAAAAGCGTATCACGAGCCCTATACGGAAAAGACAGGTGTCACCATTCTGAATGACGACAGCTCGCCCGAGGGCGTTGCCAAGCTGCGCGCCATGAACGAGGCGGGCAACGTCACGTGGGACGTTGTCGACCTTGAAGCGGCAGACAATATCCGCGCCTGCGACGAAGGCCTGATCATCGAGATCAATCCTGATGAGCATCTGGCGGCGGCGCCTGACGGCACTCCGGCTACCGAAGATTTCGGGGATCAGCTGGTTTCGCCCTGCTACATTCCCCTGATCGTCTTCTCGACAACCTTCGGTTATCGCACGGACATGGTTCCGGAAGGCGTGGAACCCCCAACTGGCGCATGCGATGTATTCGATCTTGAGAAATATCCTGGTAAGCGCGCACTGAACAAGCGCCCGATCGCCAACATGGAATGGGCACTACTGTGCGATGGCGTGGCCTACGAAGACGTTTATGACACACTGGAAACCGAAGAAGGTGTCGAGCGTGCTCTGGCGAAACTGGACACGATCAAAGACCAGACAATCTGGTGGTCCGCGGCTGCCGAACCAGTGCAATTGCTGGCTGATGGCGAAATCTTCATGGGTTCTACCTATAATGGTCGCCTGTTCTCGATGATTGCCGAGCAGGATCAGCCTGTCGGCATGGCATGGGACTGGCAGATGTTCGATCTGGACGGTTTCGCAATCCCGGCCGGTCTGACCCCGGAGCGCGAGGCGCGGGCGTTGGACTACATCAAATTCGCATCGGACACTCAGCGTTTGGCTGATCAGGCCGCTTATATCTCATACGGCCCGGCCCGTGCGTCTTCGGCGCCTCTGGTAGGTCAACATGCTGAACTGGGTATCGACATGGCCCCCCATATGCCGACTGATCCCAGCAACGCTCAGAACACCTTTGTGAACAACTACGAATGGTGGGCTGACTACCGTGATGATCTGGACGCACGGTTCCAGGCATGGCTGTCGCAGTAACCATTTGAGTTCAAAAACCAGTCAGGGGGCGGTTCGCTGCCCCTTGGCCCGATAAATTCAAGGGGCACTGATGACTGACGCAAGCCAAAACGCAGGACCGATGCTGGCCGCGGATGGAACGCCGCTCAAGCAATCTCTGGCACGTTCACTACGACGGCAAAAGCTGCGCGCTCTGTTATTGATTGCGCCCCTTCTTCTGTTCGTTCTGTTCTCATTCATAATTCCAATCGCATCGATGCTGTTCCGTTCGGTGGAAAACGGCATCGTTGAAAAAACGCTGCCTCTGACGGTTGTGGCGTTGGAGAGCTGGGATGAAAAAAGCGGCGAACTGCCGGACGAGGCCGTCTATGACGCCTTTGTCAATGACATGATCATTGCGGTCGCTGAAAAGAAACACACACGGTTGGGGTCTCGGCTGAACTACGAAGAGCCGGGCATCTCGTCCCTGTTCCGTAAAACCGGTCGAAAGATCAGGAAATGGGACCCCGTGGCGGACGCGCCGTTCAAGGAAAAGCTCATTGATGCTGAAAAAGGGTGGGGAGACGTCGAAAACTGGCGCGTGATCAAGACCCATTCCCGCAACGTGACCCCCGGCTATTTCCTTGCTGCGGTTGATCTGAGGCTCACGCCTGATGGTGTAGCTGCGCAGCCGGAAGAAAAGCAGATTCTTGTAAAGCTGTTCGGTCGAACGTTGTTCATGTCCCTGATCATCACCGGGTCGTGCATTCTGTTGGCCTATCCGGTCTCATATCTGCTGGCGAACCTTCCAATGCGCGTTTCAAACCTGCTGATGATCCTGGTGCTGTTGCCCTTCTGGACCTCGCTACTGGTGCGGACATCGGCGTGGAAAGTGATGCTGCAACAGCAAGGTGTAATTAACGAAACGCTGGTTTGGCTTGGGTTGGTCGCGGATGACGCGCGACTGGTGATTATCAACAACCAGATCGGTACGATCGTTGCGATGACGCATATCCTGCTGCCGTTCATGATCCTGCCAATGTATTCGGTGATGCAGACGATCCCGCCATCCTACACTCGTGCTGCCAAGTCGATGGGGGCCACGAACTGGACGACGTTCTGGCGGATCTACTTCCCGCAATCCATACCGGGTATCGGCGCTGGCTCGATCCTCGTATTCATTCTGGCCATCGGCTACTACATCACGCCCGAAATCGTGGGCGGCACCAAAGGTGTCTTCATCTCGAACCGGATTGCGTACCACATCTCGTCCTCGCTGAATTGGGGGCTGGCTGCGGCGCTGGGAACGATCCTGCTGGCGGTCGTTCTGCTTCTGTACTGGTGCTACGACAAAATCGTCGGCATCGATAACGTGAAACTGGGATAAAGATCATGGCAGCACTTACACCAATATCCCGCAAACCGTTGTCGATGGTTCTGCCCACAGTTGCCGCCGCCGGAGGTTTCCTGGGCATGTTCGTCGGGGCCGGGCAGGGCAGTGTCCTGCTGGGCATCCTGATCGGGGCCGCGCTGATGGCAGGACTGGCCTGGGTTTACATCACAGTGCTTGATAACGAAGGCGTCGCGCGCTGGATCACCATTCTGGGGCTGGGCGTGATCGGTTTCTTCTTTGCCGGATTCACGGGACTGATTGTTGGTTTACTGGCCGGTTGGTTCTTTGCCTTTTTTATCTTCTGGCTTTACGAAGGGCGCTACCGACAAAAACTGTTGCCCTATCTAACGGGCCAACAGGTGTTCGGACACTACCTGTTTCGGGTGATCTGCGGCGCTATCTTTGTGTTCCTGATCACACCCATCCTTGTGGTTCTGCCTCTGTCGTTCAACGCACAGGACTTTTTCACATTCACCCCTGAGATGCTGCGCCTGGACCCCGAAGGGTATTCGCTGAAGCACTACCGTGACTTCTTCACCAATAATGAATGGCAGCGCAGCTTCAAGAACTCGCTGATCATCGCGCCAATCGCGACCGTCATTTCGGTTTCGCTGGGAACGTTGGCCGCCATCGGCCTTAGCCAATCGCATGTGCCAGGTCGCCGGGCCATCATGGGCATCCTGATCTCGCCCATGATTGTGCCGCTGATCATCTCGGCCACGGGTATGTTCTTTTTCTACAGCGACATCGGCCGATTCATGGAAGGCACGTTGGGCATGGACAAGAACTTTGTCGGTTACATCAAAGTTGTTCTTGCCCACGCGGTTCTGGGCATTCCGTTCGTTATCATTACGGTGACCGCGACGTTGGTCGGGTTTGACCGGTCGCTGACGCGGGCCGCTGCGAATATGGGGGCTGGGCCGGTGCGGACGTTTTTCAAGATCCAGATGCCGCTGATCCTGCCGGGCGTAATCTCGGGCGGGTTGTTCGCCTTTATCACCTCGTTTGACGAAGTTGTTGTGGTTCTGTTTGTCGGATCGGCAAGCCAAAAGACGCTGCCTTGGCAGATGTTCACTGGTTTGCGTGAACAGATTAGCCCGACCATTCTGGCGGTTGCGACCATTCTCGTTGTGATCTCGATCGCGTTGCTGACCACGGTCGAACTACTGCGACGTCGGTCTGAGCGACTACGGGGCCTCAGCCCGGGTTGACGCGACTCGAAAGCTGATTTAGCGATTTCACCATGCACTCCGGTCACGATGGCGTCGTGACGATACACGGGGTGCATGGCTCTCGGTTCCCGAGGCCGCTTGTCCTGAACGCCGGGGCTTGTGGCCGGGCGGTGCCTGTCCGGCATTAGGAGAGACCATATGACTGACCTGACTAATCGCCCAGAGTTTTTCACCAGCCACAATGGTGACAAAGCACCGTTGCCCTTCAGTGAGGCCGAGTACACGCGGCGTCTGGCCAAATTGCGTGCGACGATGGCGGCGCGTGACATCCCCGCGGTGCTGCTGACGTCGATGCACAATATCGCCTATTACTCGGGCTTTCTGTATTGCGCCTTTGGCCGCCCATACGGTTGCGTCGTGACGCAGGACAGCTGCACGACGGTTTCGGCGAATATCGACGCGGGCCAGCCGTGGCGGCGCTCGGTCGAAGAGAATGTGATTTACACCGATTGGCAGCGGAACAACTATTGGCGCGCTGTGGCCAGCCTGATTGGTTCGGCCGGCCGGATTGGTATCGAGGGTGATCACATGACGCTGGCTATGCGCGATACGGCGTTGGACATGCTAGGCGGGCCAGAACTGGTGGATATCGCACCCGACACGATGGCGGCACGCATGGTGAAATCAGCCGAAGAGATCGACCTGATCAAGGGTGGCGCCCGTACGGCTGACGTCGGTGGCGCGGCCATTCACGCTGCGATCCGCGAAGGTGCCACTGAGATTGAGATCGCCATGGCTGGGCGTGACGCGATGGAGGCTGAGATCGCGCGGGCTTATCCGGAAGCCGAGTACCGCGATACATGGGTATGGTTCCAGTCGGGTTTGAACACCGATGGGGCTCATAACCCGGTCACGAAGCGTGCCCTGCAGAACGGCGATATCCTGTCACTGAACACGTTCCCAATGATCTCAGGCTACTACACCGCGTTAGAACGGACGTTGTTTCTGGGAGAACCCGACGCCGAAAGCCTGCGCATCTGGAAGGCCAATGTCGCCGCGCATGAACTGGGCCTGAGCCTGATCAAACCCGGCGCAACCTGTTCCGGCATCTGTGAAGAGATCAACAGGTTCTTTGCTGACGAAGGTCTGCTGCAATACCGCTCATTCGGTTACGGCCATTCCTTCGGCATTCTCAGCCATTACTACGGCCGTGAGGCCGGGCTAGAGTTGCGCGAAGACATCGACACGGTGCTTGAACCGGGCATGGTCGTGTCCATCGAGCCAATGTTGTGGATTCCCGAAGGCCAGAAAGGCGCGGGTGGGTATCGCGAGCATGACATTCTGGTCGTCGAGGAAACTGGTGCGGAAAATATCACCGGCTTCCCATATGGTCCCGAGCACAACACGATCAGCGCTTAAATGGATCGGCAAGAAGGGCGGTCAGCCCTTCTTGCCTCACGTAGGCATCAGAACTTCACGTGGTCACGCTGTGGCGGGGTTGATTGTCCGCTTCTGCGGTGTGTATCTGACGACAGTGTTTGAAAGGATGCGCCGTGGGACATTATGAGCTGCCGCCGGGAACAGGTGCCTACTTTATCAACCTGGACCGGGTGCCCGAGCGGGCCGCGTTCATGGAGGGTCAGTTCACCGCAACAGGGTTGGTCGGTGCCCGTCAGTTCAGTGCAGTGGATGGTCAGCAACCCGGGGCGCTGGATGGAAATGGTTACGTTCCGGGAACCGGCACCCGTTGGGGTTTGAAGCAGAGCGAAATTGCCTGTTTTGAAAGCCATCGCTCTATTTGGCAGGTTGCGGTGGATCAAGGGTTGAATGCAGTCGCGATCTTTGAGGATGATGTTGAAATGTCAGCTCAAGCTGGCGCGTGTATCGCGGCGTTGCTGGGGGATGGATCAGGGTTCGACCTGATCAAGCTGGATTATTCGCCACGTTCTATGCGATTTGGGGCACTTGAGACGATTGCGGATGTGCCAGTACGACCGATGTTGGAAATGGCCCCTAGTGCGGCGGCTTATATTTTGACGCAAGCAGCCTGCCGTAAATTGCTTTCGTGGTCTGAACAATACTCGGATCATCTAGATGATTTCATTTCAATTCCGCGTCCAGACTGGAGTATGTATCAGTGTTTTCCGGCCGTAGGCGTGCAGATGATATGGTCAAAACAGCAGGAACTGATTGTCGAAACCGTCAAGGTCAGCGAACGGTCGCAGGATCAGAAAACCAATAGCGGGTTGGACAAAGGCCCACTGTGGTTCCGCATCCGTCGCGAACTACAGGCCGCCCGGCGCAAGTTGTATTGGCGTGCAGGCGGACAAGGGCGATTGCTGGCACACGGCGGATTTGAGGGCTTCATTCCTTGCGCCGAAGACCTGAAAGTCTAACTTAAGTCACGGATGGTCCCGAAGCTTTTTGTAACCACCAATCCGCCGAACTACGCATAAGCGTTAACAAAACTGTCAGTTTGATATAAACTTGCAGTGTTGTTTTCGGTTTAAGCTTGGGTGTGTAGCGTGGGGCAGACAATATATGAAAGATACGGTGGGTTCAAAACGATCAGTCGGATCGTGATGACTTTCTATGAAATGGCTTTGGATTCGGATCAGATCGGTGGCCATTTCGAAGACATCGACATGCCGCGTTTGATCGACCATCAGACCAAATTCGTGTCTTCTCTTGTCGGTGGTCCTGCATCCTTTAGCGATGACAGGATTGAGGCCGTCCACAGGAACCTCAATATCTCTCATGCGGATTTCGATGAGATGGCAGAGTTATTTGCCGAGGCATTGTCTATGCACGGAATGGAAGATACGCACATCAAGATCGCCATGAATGCCATTGAATCTAAACGCGCAATTATTGTCGCACGTGACGCCGCATGAGTATTCTTGCGATAAACGAACAATTGCTGCGGGCGATAGGTGTTGGCGTCGCCGTTGTGCGTGCTTCGGATCTGAGCTTTGTGTTCCACAATGGACCGTTTGCCGAATGGTTCGGAACCCCGACCGAAGGGCAGACCTTGCTGGATTTGCTCCCGTCGCTGGATCAGCGCGAATTGGACGACGTCAAGCAATCGGGGCTTCGATACACTGTCGAACTGCAGATCAAACCAAAACGCAGAACGTTGATTTTTGCGACGGCGGTATCTCTGGCGAACGGCCTGTCCGAACAGGTTCTGGTCGTCGAATGCCAGAACATCACCCGTATCCGCGAATTGGAAAGCATGATCGACAGCTACTCGACCATGGTGGAACGCAACACGCGTGAACTGGAGCGCGAGAAAGAGCGTGTCGAACGTCTGCTACTAAATCTTATGCCTCGAGCAGTGTACGAAGAGTTCAAGACCTTTGGTGTCGTCACGCCGCAGCTATACGAACAGGTTTCGGTGGTGATGTTGGATTTTGTGGGCTTCACGGATTTTGCCGCCAAGACCGACCCAACCGTCACGTTAAGCGAATTGAACGACATCTTCACCGCCTTTGACCGTATCGTCGAACAGTTCGGGTGCGAAAGGATCAAGACCATCGGTGACGCCTATCTGGCGGTGTCCGGTATGCCTGATGCGACACCGGATCATGCCACCGCTGTTGCTCATTGCGCGGTTCGCTTCCTGCGCTATCTGGAGCGGCGCAATGAAAGCCACCCTCATAAATGGCAGGCCCGGATCGGCTTGGGAATGGGGGCCGCGGTGGGTTCCGTGGTTGGGATTCAGAAATACGTCTATGACGTTTTCGGACCGGCAGTGAACATAGCTTCACGCCTCCAAGTTTTTGCAAACCCAATGCATATCGTTGCCCCGGAAGAGATGAAATACGCCCTGATTGATGAGTTTCAGGTCTCGGACATCGGGCGCGTAGACATCAAGGGCATGGGTGAAATGGAATTGATCAACGTCACCTCTGGCCTCAGCGTACCGAAACCACTTGGCAGATTCTGACCGTTAATCGTCCTGCGGCACAAGCCCCAGACCTCGCAAGTAGATGCCAATGCCGGATTCCAGTAAATCCTCGGGCGAAAAGGGGGAACTGGCGCCGGTGTTCCGGGCGTAAAGTTCGACTACGCCGTGACTCATGGCCCAGATATGGGCGCTGAACATGGAAGCTGGCGGGCGTTTTTCGGGCGGGATGTGTTGCGAAAGATCAGCGGCGGCTTTCTCCAACACTGCCTTGGCGCGGTTTGCGGCTAAGGACAGTTCGGGCGTGCGATTGACTGAGATACCGCTTTCAAACATCGCGATGTAGTGGCCAGGGTGCTTGCGCGCAAACGCCAGATAGGCGCGCCCTGTCGCCTCGAATGCGGCTAGCGCTGAAGGCTGACCCTTGTCATAGGCATACTGCATCAGATCCGCGAACATCTCGAACCCTTGCCTGGCGGCTTCGGCGATCAGGTCTTCGCGTCCGTGGAAATGCCGATAGACAGCAGCTGGAGTGACACCAGCGGTTTTTGCGGCCTCGGACAGGGTAAAGCCGGTCGGACCTTTTTCTTCAATCAGAGACAGGGCAGCCTCGATCAGAGCCTGTTTCAGGTTCCCGTGGTGATACCCGCGTTTTGTCATACCTGCTTCAGGTGCCCTTTTTTAAGTTATAGAATTCATGACATAATTCGCGCCGACGCATTCGTCCACCACCTGTCATGCATCCCAGATGTCCGGCCCACCACAGATTTTCGGATCGTTCGGGCCAATGGCCTCCTCGTCCTTTTCATCATAGTCCAATGCGTGCAAAATCGTACGAATGGCCGCCAATCGCGCGCGTTTCTTGTCGTCTGATCGAACAATGGTCCAGGGGCAGTGCTCTGTATGGCTGCGCGTCAGGGTTTCTTCGATCGACTGGCTATATTCGTCCCATTTGTTCAGGCCCGCTATGTCGATCGGGCTAAGCTTCCACTGTTTCAGCGGATCGGTTTCACGGGCCAGAAAACGATTGAGTTGCTCTGCTCGGCCGACATTCAGCCAAAACTTGAACAGTTTGATCCCGTCATTCACCAAACCAGTTTCCAGCGGCAAGACCTGTCGGAAGAACCGCTCTCGTTCCTCCGGAGTGCAAAAACCAAAGACGTTTTCAACGACGCCGCGATTATACCAGCTGCGATCAAAGAACACGATCTCACCAGCGGCAGGTAGATGTGCGATGTATCGCTGAAAGTACCACTGGCTGCGCTCGGTATCCGAAGGTTTGCTGAGCGCCACATTGCGTGCGCCGCGCGGGTTCAGATTTTCCCGGAACCGCTTGATGGTGCCGCCTTTACCAGCCGCATCGCGGCCTTCGAAAATAAGCGCTATACGATGGTCAGTTTCCCTAAGCCAGGACTGCATCTTGACCAGTTCAATTTGCAGCTTTTCCATCTGTTTGTCGTAATCCTTACGCTTCATCCGTTCGTCGTAAGGGTAGGACGGGTTAAGAATATCGCCTTTATCGGATTTTTCGATGGCTGAACGCACCTCTTTCGGCGCGTCATTCTTAAAGTACTTTTCGATGGAACCTTTTTCGGAACGGGCCATGGGTTACCTCGCCATAAAATCCATATCCTACTATGGATTAGCAACGAGCCTAACGCAAACCCGCACGTTGTGCGGCACGGTCAATGGCGGCGGCAACCTCGGGCGCGGCTACGACCTGCGGCATGTGTCCAATTCCAGGCAGTTCAATCAATTCCGCGCCGGGAATTTGTTCGATCAGTCGATGTGAATGCCATCCCAACCCTACGGTATCGTCGTCGGTGCCGTGGACAATCTCGGTCGGCACTTCGATTTGACTGTATCTCGGTTGCAGGGCGCGAACCTCTTCCAGCAAATTAGCGCGCTGCTTGGCATTGGCGTGCATCGAGGCGCGGCGCATGGTCAGGCCAGGGCCAAAGTGGTCGGCATATCCTTCGGGCGCAGATTGCGGTTCGAATACGCGGTCCAAAGCCTTCTCAACATACCATTCGGGCACAAATGCAGTGATCAAGGGTAGTGCAGCGACGTTGCCGGTGGGTGTCGCCGCCAGCTTGTTAAAGCCGTCCAGAGGGGTCTCCCACGGAATGGCCGCAGCAGCAATCAGGACCAGTCCCGAGATATTGTCAGGTCGCGTGACAGCCCACGCAAGCGAGACCGAGCCTCCATAGCTTTGCCCCGCGACGATAGGTTTGTCAGCGCCCAATAGAGCCGCTGCCTTTTGCAGGATTTCCGCTTGTTGCTCAATGGTTTCACCGTCCGGATTAAAGCTGGCACTATATCCCAGACCCGGACGGTCAAAGACGATCACGCGGTAGTTCTCTGCCAGTATCGGAGCCAGCGCAAAGGTCATATCGCGCGTATTGCCGCTTGATCCATGGATCAGCACGACATCTGGACCTTCGCCCATGACAACGGCATGAACCGGGATACCGTCAACTTCAACGATTTCGCCTTCGGGGGGAAATGCGGCTTCGGCGCGAGCCTCATTCCGGGCAGCGCGCCAGAGTGCGACGGCCCACAGCAAAACCAGCAAGGTCAGTGCAATTAGGCCGACGCGCATCACCGGATCAGGCCCTCAGATCGGTCTGATCGACACCGATCCGACTGATGTCATAGGGCGTAGTCCCGTAAATCTCGCTGATCCAGTTGCCATAGAGCAAATGCGCATGGCTGCGCCATCTGTTCTGCGGTGTCTGGGTCGGATCGTCGTCCGGGTAGTAGTTCATCGGCACGTTAATCGGCGTGCCGTTGGCAACGTCGCGGTCATACTCTTGTTTCAGAGTATCGCTGTCATACTCAAAATGGTTGAAGATATAGAGCGCGCGATGACCTCGATCTTCGACCAGACAAGGCCCAACATCGTCGCTACCCAGCAGCGTCACCAAACCATCGGCGTCATCGATCTCACCCTGTTTCATCTCGGTCCAGCGGCTGACCGGGATTACACAATCATCCGAGAACCCGCGCAGGAAAGGCGAGGCCGGATCAAGGTTCGCATGCCGGAAACAGCCAAACGCCTTGGCGTCCAGCATATGTTTCTTAACGCCGTGGAAGTGATTGATCATTGCCATCCCACCCCAGCACACGCCAAAGGTCGAGTGCACATTGGTCTGGGTCCATTCGAATACTTCGCGCAACTCTTCCCAATATGTGACGTTGTCGAACTCCAGATGCTCAATTGGGGCACCTGTGATGATCAGACCGTCAAATTTCTCATGCTTCACCTCTTGGAAGGGGCGATAGAACTCGGCCATGTGCTCGGCTGCAGTGTTCTTGGTGCGGTGTTCGGTCATGCGGATCAAAGATAGGTCGATCTGCAACGGAGTCGCCCCGATCAGGCGGGCAAACTGGTTTTCGGTCTGTATCTTTTTAGGCATCAGATTCAGCAAACCGATCCGCAGGGGGCGGATGTCCTGACGCATCGCCTGATCCTCGGCCATGACCATGACGCCCTCTTGCGTGAGAACGTCAAATGCAGGCAGGTCGGAGGGAATCTTGATTGGCATCAGGTGCAAGCCTTTGGAGTTACAGTGTAGAGGCGGTAATTAAGCCCGGTTGGCGCGGGTCTCAAGGGTGCGTTCGATCAACTCATCGAAATCTGCGGCATCACGGACCTTGTGTATGTCCTCAGCGGTGACCGTCACGCCCCAATTGTCCGCCATCGATTGATAGCGCGGCTGGCGGTGCGCCAGTGCCTGCGCATAAGTCCACCGGATAAATTCGTTAGGGTCCACGTCTTCCGAGCGACAGTCGTGTTGGATCAAGTAGTCGTCCCAGACTCGGATCAAAAATTCGGGCTGATAGGACATCGGCTTGGGCGCTTTGTCGAAACGGCGGATCAGCTCTGCGGTATGGTCCTCATCACCTTGAATCCAGATCATCAGCGTCTGCCGAGATAGTTCTGACAAGACGTGATCTGTGGGGTTTTCCGGGTCTACCCATTCGCAGATCGAACCACCGGTGTCGCAGATGAAATGCGGGTATTTGTACAGGCGCTGCGCGCGGTCGATGAAGTATTCGGTATCCAACAGAGCATGGATTTCGGCCTGCCTGAATTGTTCCTGCCTACGCTTGTATTCGGGCAGATCCAGACCACCCAACGCCGGGTTTCCGGGTTTGCCCAGATAAGCGGCAACAGGTGTTAGATTCTCGAAAGAGATATTTGACCCGATAAAAATCGAATCCGACAATAGAAGTTCGCGTAGGAAGGGCACTTTCATCGCTTCGGCCTTGGCGTTGTCAGCGATGTATTCACCCATGTACCGGGTACCGATGCGGTAATCGATCGAATAGTGGAACCAGTCACCCGAGTCGCGCAACACATTCGACACATAGGTCTTGCCCAGCCCGGACATACCAAAGAACAGCACCTTTTTTCGCGCTGCTTCGCGCCAGTCTTTTGCCGAGCCGTAGATCATTGTCCGCCATCCCTCTTTCAGACCTAGCTAAAACGGGCAGCGGGCGGCGTCAATCTCGTGTGCCTGAACGGTTGAGGATCAGTAGCCCCAGCGCGAGGATCGCAAAGCCCAAATAAGCTTGTGGGAGCAGGGCCTCATCCCGCAGAACCGCGCCTAAAACGATGGCGACCGGGGGAATGACCAGAGTAACCAGCATCAGATTGCCCGCTCCGGCCATGGCAAGAACCCGGTAATACAGCAGGTATGCGCCAGCCGTTGCAATCACAGCATAATACCCGATTGCGGTCCATGTGATCAGCGGCAGGTTCAGACTGGGCACACCGTCGATCATCAGGGTAAGGGGCATGATCAGCACGGTCGACCCGGTTAGCATTCCTGCCGCAGCAACTACGGGAGGTAGATCCGACAAAGTGGCACGCGCCCAGGCCCCGGCCAGCGCGTACGAAATCGTACCGGCGATGATGGCGAGTTGAGCAATGCTCTGCAGGTTGAACGTCGCAAAATTTCGCAACCCGATTGCCGTTGCGACCCCCAGAAACCCAAGCCCTACACCAATGGCGCGTGAACGGGTCAGGCGCTCATCCTTGAAAAACAACGCTGCTATGATGACTCCGAAGATTGCTGTCATGGCGTTCAGGATCGAGGTTAGGCCGGTCTCGATATAAAGCTGCCCCCAGGCCATCAGAGAAAACGGAATCGCGTTGTTCAGCAGCCCCATCACCAAGAACGCTAGCCAAATACGCGGGCTGCGCGGCACAGTTAAGCGCTGGAAACGGACCACCAACCAAAGCACCAGCATGGCCCATAAAACGCGATGCAAAACTGATGTCATCACCGGAATCGTGTCCAGCGCGATCCGAATTGAAAGAAACGAGGCACCCCAGATCACGCCGAGCAGAATGAGCTCGGTCCATGCGCGGGCGGAGAGGTGTTTTTGTGCAGCCATGCCTAGTTTTTTGCATTCGAACTAGATTCTATCGACCCGGAACTTGCGCAAAGAAAAACCCCACTAGAGAGGCGGGGCATTCCAGATCTTGTAGATTGCTCTGACCGCTTAGAAGGTTGTGTCTTCCAGCGTTGTCAAGGCGTTGTGGCGTGGAGCCATGGCAGCACCCGCGACGCTGTTGAGCGGTGTCGCCGAAGTACGACCGCCAAGAGGGAAGGTCAGGCCGAAGCGAATTGAATCGATATCCAAGTTGGCGCCGCCAGCGTCGATATCCGATCTGGCCAGTTCCAGTGACACCTGGGCCGGGATTTCGCTGATCTCAAGCAGATTATAGTCCACGCCGATGCCCAGGGTTGTGAGGTCCAAATCGAGGTCCTTAAACGACTGATATACGAGACCTGCATATGTTCCCCAGCCGCTGTCGAATTGGTAGTAACCGCCCAGGCCGATACTGTAGAGATCAAGGTCTACACCACCTCCAGACACGTCGCTGCGGACATAGTGACCGCCGAAAACTGCGCTATCCGACACCTGATAGCGGAACCGCGCGCCGAAATCGGTCCAATCCGCGCCACCGGGCAGGCTGGGGGATGTCTCCGATTCACCGATCCACGCCTCGAACCCGGCATTTTCGATGACATACCCGCCCGAGATACCATACGAAGTAACATCGCTGGACAGGTTGAAACCCAGACCGGTATCGAAATCGGAATCGGCGTAATCAAGATAGCCACCCAGAACACCGCCGTTATCAAACTGGTAATTCAGCGTTGTGCCCAAATCCAACAGGGAAAGATCCCCAGAAAGGTTGTCAGGATCAGCATTGTAGTACTTGGTGTCAAAGCCCCAATGCAGGCCGTTGTCAAAGCTTAAAGTTCCGGTGAAATCTCCGGTGAATGTACCGAAATCGCCACCGCCGTTGGATATGGAAGATTGCCCGTAACCCAATGTCGCGGCACCGTGAAATTCTTGCGCCCCTGCAATTGTCGGGATCAGTGAAATCATTGCTAAAATTGAGGTTTTGCCTGGATTCAACAATTTGATGTCCTCTTCTTTTTGTTGTGCCGGTCCCCTAGTTGATCCGGTCAGAAACGGACAGAGAGAATATCATTGTGAGATTGTAAGGCCGATGAATTCACTGAAACTGTGGCTTAACTGCAATGGGGTTTCTGGAAGGCATATTTTGGCAGACGCGCAAAGAAAAACCCCGCCGGAAAGGCGGGGTTAATCGTTTTTTGTTCTGCGGATCAGCCCAGCGAATAGGTGATCTGAAAGCCGACGCTCCACGCGCTGTTGCCGGTGAAATCGGCCGTAACGCCGCCGGCTCCGTCTGCGGTCGCATCTCCGATATCAGTGTATCGGACACCGCCAGAAATTTTTGCCTTTTCCAAAGTATATGTGCCGCCAACGCCAATGCTCCAGAACCCGTCAGTTGGGCTCAGGTTGGACACTGGGATTCCTTCGTCGGTTTCATAGCCTAGGGTAAAGGCACCAGCGAACTCGTCAGTGAACTGGTAGCCGAGACCGAGAGAGTAGGTATATGTCGCGTTTTCATAGTCAACGAGAGATTGACCAACGTTAGCAGTGTAGACTGGGGGCGCCAGATCCAGTTGTGGCCAATCGACCCAGCGGATCGAACCAAACAGCAAGGTTTTGGGGGCTACGCCCGTCTGGAAATCCAAGTTGACCGATTGCGGTGTGTCAACTTCTGTCGACGTCTCAAATGAAGCGCCTCCAATGACTTCGGTCTGCGACAGGCTATGAGTGATTTTGGAATTGTACGTTAACGCGACCCGCGCAGCAATTTCCGGCTTCTCCCACGCCACGCCGATCAAATACCCAAAGTCAACTTCACTACCAGCATCAAACGAGTAGTCACCGACAATTGGAACACCAATCTTCGCCTCGGATACGCGTTGAACACGCACACCGCCCAACGCGCTGAAACCATTGTCAAACTTGTACCGCAACAAGGCGGTAATCGCGTCAATATCAGCCTCGGCCCTGAGCGAATTGGCCTGGAAAGGATTGAACGGGTTGATCGAAAGTGGGTATGCGGACGAATAGGCGATGTCAGCGCCGAATGGCTCATCGTAGATGATCGCTAGGTCGATTTGTTCAGTTAACGCGGTTTTGAACCCCAGATGTGGTGTGAAGAAATCACTGGCGATATTACCCGAGTCGATGGGTTCACCGGCGCCAAATATATTCGGCATGGTGCCGCTTACATCCGGATCTGTATAGCTCAGGCCGAATTGAACAACCGTTCCTTCTTCGAAAATCAGGTTGATGCCCTGACCGCTCCGGTCGATGCCCCCGGCGTAAGCCCCCGTTGTCCCAACGCACACCGCGCACGCCTGTAGAAGCGCTTTTTTCATTCTGTCCTCCCTAAAGGTGTCCTGTTCTTCAGACCGGGTTGCTGAGTGGTGAAGACCGATCTGCCTTATGGTGCTCGATACTTTCTTGAGGGTTACTTTATCGTCAACTAGTGACGGTGCGTTATTTCTGGTGAGTCTGGCGGGAAACTGTTGCCAAACTGTTACGATTTTCAGTGTGAACGTTCAGAAAGATACCGGCAAAGATCACGACGGCCCCCAGCAGCGTCCAGTGATCCAGTGGCTCGTGATAGAGAATCATCCCCACCACCGCGATGGTGGGCAGGCGGACAAAGTCGAACGGTACAACCACGGTCGCAGGGGCAATGGCCAGAGCGTTGGTGATACAATAATGCGCCAGCAATCCCGCCAATCCTACAAGTACCAGGAAGGGGATTGTGTTTGCCGTCGGCAGAGTAATCTGCCCATCGATCCCTGCGGCCATCAACCCCAAGACCGCCTGCATGACGGTCAGCCAGAACATGATGCAGCCAATGCTGGCAAAGCGGGTCAGGGTCTTGGTGGAAATAGTTGTAAAGGCAAAGAATACAGCGGAAAGCGCAGCAGTCAAAATGCCAGTGCTTAGTGGCACAGCGCCGGGACGCGTGATAATCAGAACGCCGGCGAACCCAATCAGGGCCGATAGCGCACGCACAGATGTCAGCCGCTCACCAAGCAGCAGCGGTGACAGCAGGATCACCCAGATGGGTTGTGTAAACTCAAGCGCAAAAACCTGTGCCAGAGGAATGACGGTTACTGCATAGAACCACAAATTCTGACCAATAAAATGTGTCAGGTTTCGAATACCGTGCAGCCCTAGCCTGTAAGTCGAGACCTGATGCCATTTGCGCGTCAGTGTCAGTGCTAGCGCTACAACGCAGATACCGACAAGGCTGCGGTAGAACATGATTTCGAATGTATCATGGGTGACGCTTAGCTCGCGGCCAGCAATAGCCATAGACGAGAAGGACGCAATTGCCCCCGTCATCCAAAGCGCTGCCCGAAGTGTGTCGTTCACTGGGTAACCGAAATTGAAGCCGCATCCAAATTTAGCTTTTCGAGGAGTTCCCTGCCGGTTGCCTTGGCTATATCCTCACGTCCCCATGGTTCGAAATCACTAAACAATTCCGGAAGGTTAGGACTACTGGCAAGAACGAAACCGTCGAAACTGGTCGTGTGCTTCTCAAAAGGAGAGTGTGCTTCAATTCGATAACCAAAGCCCTTCATTTGATTTAGGACAGTGTTATGTAGTTGCTCGCTGTGAGTGGAAATAAACACATAGTCAGCTTTGTGATTGGCAAGCGTCTCGCTCGCTTCTTGCAACATATCTTTTTCATAACCCTGAATGTCGCAGTGTAAGATATCCAGTCTATCCACTTGTTTTTCTTCCATAAATGTATCTACTGAAAACTGGCCTTTTGCAACAAATGCCTGAATGAATTCTCCGTCGTAGCCATTTATCTCAAAGTTTTTTTTGCCGGCTTCAAGGTTTTGTTCTTCCGGTTCAACCATTGTGCAATCCGCGTCTGGATACACCAATTTCAACCACATAGAATAGTGCGCCCAATAGGCACCTAATTCGACCATTCTAGGTTTGGTTGAGTGTATTTTTTTCAAGACCTGTTGAAAACAGAATTCTTCCAAAGGTTCGTGAACGCCGCGATTAGAAATCAGAACCTCCGAGAACTCTCCATAATAGGAAAAGTCGCCACTGGCGGGTACTCTATTTCCATTGTGGAGGATAACTCGCCCTTTGCGATCAACATATCCAGCATTGGGCACTCTATCGATTAAGAGGTTTAGTGGATCGGAAATCACATCTCTGGCACGTTCTTGAAACGAACGGCCTTTCTCAAGGATATCTCCATCGGCAAATTTCGACCAATCGGGTGAAGTTGAGGCATCCAAAATAGTGTCTTGAGATAGTACTGGAGACGGGACTTCTTCGGAGTTTTTTTCAATGAGCTTGTAGCCGAAGTAGCCGACAATACGTGAAATAAATCTATTCATTATTTGTTCCATTTGGTGTTTAGAATGTTAAACTGAAACACAAAATACTGCCTTGGCTATGACCTAACGTACCAGTGATCCCACTTTGACGTTCCTTCAAAGACACGTTTGTAGCCGTGCTTGGAAAGCAATTCGAAAACTTCGTCACCCATTTTCGTGAAGTTGTGCTCGCACGTGATGATGTCGATATCATACTTCGAGAAATCGAAGTTCTTTAGGATTTCGTATTCGCTGCCTTCCGTATCAATCGAAAGATAGTCGATTTTTCGCGGCGCGTTGTGGCGTTCTAGAAGGTCGTTCAAAGAAACCGTTTGAACTGAAATAATTTCGCCGGCTTTTCTTGTTTCCGCGTGGTGATCACTGTTCGAGAACGAATTTAGTGTCGAGAGTTCACCCTCATTCGCCATATTGAACTCGAGTGTTTCTCCGGTCTTTGTCCATACGCAATCGAAATCCAGGGAGGCATTCCTATTCTTCTTCAGGTCATCGTGCCACATGGGTGCTGGCTCGGCTAGAATACCTGTCCAGCCGAAGGACTTCTCTAGTAGGTAGGTATTGCTGAGACCAAGACCGTTGGTGGCACCAAATTCAACGAAGAAGCCACCGGTTTTGAACTTGGTCTGCAACAAGACAAAGATATCTTGTTTTAGCTGTGCTTCAGACTTTTCCTGGCATCCTGCGGCAACAAGGGCCAAATCCATCAGATTGGGGATCTCTTTGTTGCATTCGCGAAGCTTAGCTAGCTCGCTCTGCATCTTCTCAACCTGTTTGTGCAATTGATTGGTTTGTTTGCGCAGCTGTTCTGCAGTCGAATTTGAGCGCTCAAGTTCCTTAGTCAGGGTTCTAGCGGACGAATTTGCCTTCGCGAGGTGTTCAGACAAACTATTAAGCCTGTTTCGCACGGCATCAGTTCTTTTTATTCGGATAATTTCGTGTCCGAATATGCGGATGCCCTTTTTCAGCGAACGCACTTCCATCACGAGTCCCCCATGTGTTGCCTTATCGTAGGATTTATTCCCACTCGATCGTCCCCGGAGGTTTCGAAGTGATGTCATAGGTGCATCGGTTGATGCCTTTGACCTCGTTGATGATCCGCGTGGCGGTCTCACCGAGGAATTCGTGGCTGAACGGATAGTAATCGGCTGTCATGCCATCGACTGACGTCACGGCACGAAGTGCACAGGCATAGTCATAGGTACGTCCGTCACCCATTACGCCGACTGTGCGAACCGGGAGAATAGCCACAAATGCCTGCCAGATGTCATCATACAGACCGTGTTTGCGAATCTGGTCGATATAGACAGCATCGGCCTCGCGCAGGATTTCCAGTTTTTCCCGGGTGATCTCACCGGGGCAACGGATCGCCAGACCCGGTCCGGGGAAGGGGTGGCGGCCGATAAAGCTTTGCGGCAGGCCGAGTTCGCGGCCCAGGGCACGAACCTCGTCCTTGAACAGTTCGCGCAGGGGCTCGACAAGTTTCAGGCCCATCTTTTCCGGCAGGCCACCGACGTTGTGGTGCGATTTGATGGTGACCGACGGACCGCCCGAGAACGAAACTGATTCGATGACGTCGGGGTAAAGCGTACCCTGAGCCAGGAATTCCGCCCCTTCGATCGTGTCGGCATGTTTCTGGAACACGTCGATGAATAGCTTGCCGATGATCTTGCGCTTGGTTTCCGGGTCGGACTGGCCGTCCAGTTCGCCAAGGAACAGGTCGCTTTCATCCGCGTGTATAAGCTGAATGTTGTAGTTGTCGCGGAACATGCCGACAACTTCTTCGGCTTCGTTCTTGCGCAGCAGTCCATGATCGACAAATACGCAGGTTAGCTGATCGCCAATCGCTTCGTGAATCAGGATCGCCGCGACCGAGCTGTCGACGCCGCCGGACAAGCCACAGATAACCTTTTTGTCGCCGACTTGTTCGCGGATCTTTTCGATCATCTGTTCGCGATAGGCACCCATTGTCCAGTCACCGCTGAACCCGGCCAGTTTCACGAAGTTTTCGTACAGTTTCGCGCCTTTGGGCGTGTGGTGCACTTCGGGGTGAAACTGAACGGCATAAAAGTGACGGTTGGTATCAGCCGTGATTGCATAAGGCGCATTGGGCGAGGTGCCGAAGACCTCGAACCCGGGGGCGATTTCGCTGACGTGATCACCGTGGCTCATCCAGACTTGTTCGTCACCATCCGCGAACCAGCCGTCAAGAATATCCAATTGGTTTTTCGGAGTGACAAAGGCGCGACCAAACTCGGCAGTGCCATGGCCGCTTTCGACCTTGCCGCCAAGTTGATGCATCATCACCTGTTGGCCATAGCAGATGCCAAGGATCGGCACGCCGTAGTCAAAAATCTCTTGCGGGGCGCGGGGAGACCCCTCGCGCGTCACGCTGTCTGGCCCGCCTGAAAAGATCACGGCCTTGGGCGCCATTTCGCGCACAAAGTCCATCGTGACTTTCTGATAGGGGTGGATTTCGCAATAGACATTCAACTCGCGCAGGCGGCGTGCGATCAGCTGCGTCACCTGGCTGCCGAAGTCGATGATCAGAAGGCGGTCATGGGATGTCTGGCTCATGACTGGCTCTTAGGTTGCGCGGCGGTTATGTGCAAGCGTTATGAAGGCGATTTCAGCCAGATGCATAGGGAGATTGGATCAATGACCGTCATTCGTTTCAGGGATGCAACGCAGGATGACGTCGAGGCGGTGACTGGCTGCATAAGGGCTGCCTATGCCAACGCGCGCGAAACCATAGATGATCTGCCCGATGTAACCGGAGGTTTGGCGGAAGAAATTGCAAAGCACCGCGTGGTTCTGGCCCACGATGAGGACCGATTGGCCGGTGTGATTATTTTTGCCCAACAAGGCGTTGCGATGAAGGTTTTCAACCTGGCCGTATCACCGTCGGCGCAAGGGCAGGGGATTGCCGGAAAACTATTGTTACGCGTAGAGGCCAACGCGCGCGAGGCTGGTTGCACCCATTTGGAATTACGAACTCACCGACTGATGCGGGACACGCGGGCAATTTATGCGCATCTTGGGTGGGTTGAAATCGACGTGGTAGGAAACACGGTTGCGATGCGCAAAGACCTCTGAGGGTTGTCGGCCTGTCAATTGAGATTCCTCACGAACATCCAGAGGTATAACGCCACCAATTTCGGTCGCGGCAGGGAGGTTTCGCTCAGCTGACGGTTAGATGATTTTTGCGATTCCGGTCCCATGCTTCTATCATGTGCGTCAGGAAATAGGGGTCAAAACAGGATCGAATGGGCGATCATGTCGCTTTTACCCCTATTGCGCCGTAATCCACGTCTGGTGTGATCTGCGGTTCCGGTAACACAATTTGCAACGTGAACATGACTAACGGGATTATCTCATGGCAGAGGCAAACACCCGACGCAGAGCCAGAGGCGGTGGTGGTGCCGCCCGCAGGGCCGAGCGCACCGCAGTCCGTATCGAAACTGCGAAATACATCGAACGGAATATTCCGAATTTCGAGGTTCTAAACGAAGAAGCGTTGGAGATCATCGAAACCAATGCGGAAACCATTCTGGCCGAGGTTGGCGTAAATTTCGTCGACAATCCGGGCGCGTTGCAGCGCTGGAAAGACGCCGGTGCCGATGTGGATGGTGAACGTGTCCGCATTCCGCGCGGTCTGGCACGAGAGCTGATCAAAACGGCCCCCAGCCAGTTTACCCAGCATGCGCGCAATCCCGAGAAATCGGTTGTCATCGGTGGCCGCAATCTAGTGCTTGCACCGGTCTATGGTCCTCCATTCGTGCGCGACGCACAGGGTGGTCGTCGTTACGCAACCATGGACGATTTCAACAAGTTCGTGAAACTGGCCTATATGTCCAAATGGTTGCACCACTCGGGCGGAACCGTATGCGAACCGACCGACGTACCGGTGAACAAGCGTCACCTGGACATGTTGATGGCGCATATGACCCTGTCGGACAAGCCGTTCATGGGTTCGGTCACCGATCCCAGCCGGGCGCAGGATTCGGTTGAGATGTGCGAAATCCTGTTCGGCAAAGAGTTCGTTCAGGAAAACACAGTGATGACCTCGCTGACCAACATCAACTCGCCGATGACCTTCGACGACGTGATGATGGGCTCGCTTGAAGTTTACGCGGCTAACAATCAGGCCTGCATCATCTCGCCCTTTATCGTCGGTGGTGCGATGGCGCCGGTTTCGGTGGCAGGTACTCTGACACAGGTTCTGGCCGAGGTGCTGGCCGGTGTGGCGTACAGCCAGATTATTCGCCCGGGAGCTCCGGCAATCTTTGGTGCATTCGTATCGTCGATTGACATGAACTCGGGCGCGCCGACCTTTGGTACGCCCGAAGCGTCGATGGTCACCTATGGTGCGGGTCAGCTGGCGCGACGTCTGAACCTGCCGTTCCGCTCAGCGGGATCGTTCTGTGGTTCGAAGCTGCCTGACGCACAAGCAGCGTACGAAACTGCAAACTCGCTGAACATGGGCCTGATGTCGGGTGTGAACTTCATGCTGCACTCGTGCGGCTGGCTCGAAGGTGGTCTGGTCGCGGATTTCGAGAAGTTCGTCATGGATGCTGATCAGTTGGGCGTTCTGCATGGCCTGGCCAAAGGTGTGGCCTACGACGAGAACGCGCAGGCGATGGACGCGATCCGCGAGGTCGGTCCGGGCGGTCACTATCTGGGTTGTGCTCATACGCAAGCAAACTTCAAAGATGCGTTCTGGAAGTCTGAAATGCTGGACTACAAACCGTTCGAAACCTGGGAAGATGAAGGTGGGCGTGACACGCGCCAACTGGCGACTGCCCGAGTCGAGCATTTGCTGGCCAACTATCAGCAGCCGCAACTCGACCCGGCAATCAATGCTGCTCTTAACGAGTACATTGATAAGAAGAAAGCATCCATGCCGGATGCCTTCACCTGATCACTGATACTGCGCGGCGCGGCTGGCCTGAAACAGCTGCGCCTCGCCCAACAACGCGATTAGCAGGTCCAGATGACGGACCAGCGAATAGGCTGCGTCCTCTTCCACGCGCTGCGCGTTAACTTCCCGTTCCATTTCCATCAGCCGCATCAGTGCCGCGCCTGTGCCAGGTAGCGATCCATAGCCAAGGATGCGCTGCAGGTGCCGATCCCGGTCATAGTCCTGCGCCCCGTGTTTCGCGGCCCGTGCCAACAGGCGTGGACGGCGGAGGGTGGTAATCATGGTCATCAGGTCCTGCATTCCGGGTGTTCCTTGTGTGAGTGAACGTCCCTGAATGTGTCGCACAACCTTAGCGGGTGTTGCCTTGATTGAGTTCGCGCCGAACTATGGCTTCATGAGTGTTTATGTTTTTGAATCAAATCTGGTCCTTGTCACTGCGGGTTAACGAACGAGTAACGAAAGCGACTCTAGTTAGAATTGGTTAACCAATTCACCGGGGGCGATTGAGAACAGATTGTTGTGTCGACGAGGACAAGTAACTATGGAAAACAACATGGCATTCACCATTCCGGCTTGGGTACCTGAAGGGGCACAGCGATACCTTGCCCACACCGAGACCGGCCAGTCGATCCGCGATATTGCGCGATCAGCGGGGTGCCATGCTTCGACTATACTCAGGCAAATCAGGCGTATCGAAATGCGCCGGGACGACCCTTTGGTGGATGCTGCGCTGCAATCTCTGGCCGAGACGCATTTTTCGGATTCGGTTAGTGAACCGACCCTGAAGCAATTTGGCGCTTTGGCCGCAAACGAAGATGAAACCGCCACAGCCAAGGACGAAGAATTCAACCGCGAAGCCCTGCGTATTCTGCGCAGGCTCTGCGAAACTGGGTCGGTTCTTGCGGTGGCTGAGGAAATGGACAAGGCCGTAGTGGTCCGAGATACTGGTGATAGCGGGGCCACCAGAACGGCGGTCGTGGATTGCAAAATAGCGCAGGCGCTGGCGCTAAAAGACTGGATTTCCTGCGACAACCCAGGACGAATTTCGCGGTACCGGATTTCCTCATCAGGCCGGACGGCGTTGAGCCGCCTCATTGCCGACGCCGAGAATATGGCGCGCGAGCGCAGTGAATTTGGTATGGCTGATGCGCAGGCCTCGTTTCAGGGTCAAATGGCACGGGCGGCGAAACCTGACCGGCCCCGGCGTATTCGATACAGCGCGACCGAGAGCCCCCTGATCGCGTTGGCACGCAGGCGGGATCGGGATGGAAAACCCTTTCTGGATGAAACCTTAGTAGCGGCGGGCGAACGGCTGCGCGAGGACTTTGAACTGGCGCAGATCGGCCCTCAGGTCGCGCAAAACTGGGATCATTTTCTTACGGCTGGTGGACGCGGAAGTTTCAAAAGCGAAGGCCATGGCGGGCAGGGGTCGTCAGACGCGCGGGTTCGTGTAGAACATGCTCTGTCGGATCTGGGGCCGGGGCTTAGCGACGTGGCGTTGCGCTGCTGTTGTTATCTTGAGGGGTTGGAACTTGCGGAAAAACGCATGGGGTGGTCGGCGCGTTCGGGTAAAATTGTGCTGCGGATCGCGTTGCAGCGGCTCAAGCGTCATTACGAAAGCCAGTCCGAGCGCAACCGTTTGATCGGATAACAGCGCAATATGTTTTGGTTGCGCCTAGGTGGGTAAGTGATAATCAGGGGTTATGAATTTTACCCTCAGACAACTGAAATACTTCAATGCCGTTGCCGAGCAGCGCAATTTCGGTCGGGCCGCGCAAGTATGCCATGTATCTCAACCCGCCTTGTCCGTTCAGATCAAAGCGCTTGAGGACAGTTTGGGCGGCCCGCTGTTTGAGCGTCAGGCGCGAGACATTTTGCTGACCCCATTGGGGCGTGATGTGCTGGACCGTGTGCGCCTTGTTCTTGGGGCGGCAGAAAGGCTGGATCAGTTCGCCAGGGATCATTCAGGTGGGCATAGGTCGTTATCGATCGGAATCATTCCGACGATTGCGCCGTATTTGCTGCCCGGTGTCTTGGCGGGTTTGCGGACGTCTGATGTGTCATTGCGCGTGCAGGTCCGCGAGGCCAGGACCGAGCGTTTGTTGACGATGCTGCGTGAAGGGGAAATCGACGCCGGTGTCATCGCCTTGCCTGCCGGAAGAAGTGACCTGTTCGAGTTACCTCTGTTTCAGGACCGCTTCCTGCTGGCTGGCAGTTCCGCCCGTCTGCGAGGCATGGCCACAAATCCCGAGGCCCTGCGACCACTAGACCTGCAAACCGCACAGCTGATGTTGCTGGATGATGGGCATTGCCTGACCGATCAGGCGCTCGAGGTTTGCGGTCAGGATCGAAGCAGCGGTTTGATCAATATGGGTGCGTCTTCGCTTGCAACCCTGTCGCGGCTGGTGGCCGAAGGATTTGGCCTGACGCTTATGCCCGAGCTGGCCGCGCGGGCGGAAACCGACGCAGTGCCCGGGTTGAAACTACTGCGCTTCGGTGCGCCCCAACCGGCACGGACGGTTGGGCTGGTCCGGCGCGTATCGACTGCGGGTGAGGAGTGGTTCGACAGTCTGGCGCAGGTTATCCGTCAAGTTGGAGAGGGTATTGTCACGGCTACCCGCGCCTGAAAAAAGTAAAGACCCGCCAGTGGCGGGCCTTTTGCTTGGAATTGCCGGAAAGCTTAAGCCAGTGCCGGCTCCTTCGCTTCGTCTAGGTGTTTTTTCAGGTTGTCCGGGGAAGACACGCCATATGGATCTTCGGGGCAGTTATCCATCAGGCCGGGCTCTTCGAACCATGCTTCGATCACACCATCATTGACGATGGCTGCATAGCGCCACGAGCGCATGCCAAAGCCCAGGTTGTCCTTGTCGACCAGCATACCCATTTTACGGGTAAACTCGCCCGATCCGTCGGGGATAACCTTGACGTTATCCAGACCCTGATCCTGCGCCCATTTGTTCATGACAAAGCTGTCATTCACCGACATGCAGTAGATATCATCGATGCCTTTTTCCTTGAATTCGGCATAGCCGTTTTCAAAACCGGGCAGTTGATAGGTCGAGCAGGTTGGGGTGAAGGCACCGGGCAGCGAGAACAGGATCACGCGCTTGCCAGCAAAGTAATCTGCCGTAGTTTTGTCTTCCCAGCGGAACGGATTGGGGCCCTCGACGGCCTCGTCGCGGACGCGCGTGTGAAAGGTTACATCAGGCAGTTGGGTACCGGATTTCATTATCAAATTCCTGTGATTCATGTGTGAACTGAGGATGATTTAAAATAGTTCTAAATTGGTTTCAACGATATATTCGTCACAAACGTGTTTTCTGCGCATCCTATCAAAAGGACTGTTTTTTCTCGCGTTTTTCGGTTTTAGGTGGTCCGAATGCTGCGCGCGCAAAGTGCGCCATTATGGCAGGTATGCACGGGTGGTATAGCTCAACGCAGCAGTTTATATTATGTCCAAGCAAAGTGACCCAAAGTCAGGAAAGCCAACCGTGCGTGATCTGAAGATCCCCGAACAACGTCATCCCGAAAAGGCGCATCGTCAGGACAATGCGCAGCCGAAAAAGCCGAAGTGGATTCGCGTTAAGGCGCCCGGCGGCAAGGGCTATGCTGAAACCCATAAAATCATGCGCGAGAATAATCTGGTGACCGTCTGCGAAGAGGCCGGTTGCCCCAATGTGGGTGAATGCTGGAGCCAGGGCCACGCCACCATGATGATCATGGGCGAGATCTGTACCCGTGGCTGCACCTTTTGCAACATCGCCACTGGTCGCCCGGATGATCTGGACGCGTTTGAGCCTGGACGTGTGGCACATGCGGTGCAAAAGCTGGGTCTGAATCACGTGGTCATTACGTCTGTGGACCGCGATGACCTGACAGATGGTGGTGCGGAACATTTCGCCCAGACTATTCGCGCCGTACGGCACCGCTCGCCCAAGACAACGATCGAAATTCTGACGCCAGATTTCCTGAAATGCGATCCGTCAGTTCTGGAAGTCGTGGTCGAGGCCAAGCCTGACGTTTTTAACCACAACCTCGAAACTGTACCGGGCCTGTACCCCGAGGTGCGCCCCGGCGCGCGCTATTTCCACTCGCTGCGCTTGCTGCAGCGGGTCAAGGCACTGGACCCTTCGATCTTTACAAAGTCGGGGATCATGGTTGGTCTGGGTGAAGACGAACAGCAGGTCCGGCAGGTCATGGATGACATGCGCGCTGCTGACATCGATTTCCTGACCATCGGCCAATACCTGCAGCCCACGCCGAAACACCATGGCGTTGACCGCTTTGTCACGCCGGAGGAATTCGCATCCTATGAGAAAGCGGCCTATGGCAAGGGCTTCCTGATGGTATCTGCGACTCCGCTAACCCGGTCGTCCTACCATGCAGGCGACGACTTTTCCCGCCTGCGTGATGCCCGCCAGAAGAAGTTGGAGCAAGGGTGACACCTGACACACTCGCGCGGCTTACGCGCCTGCGTCACGAACTGCACCAGGCCCCGGAACTTTCTGGACAAGAAGAGCTGACGGCCGCTCGGATCGCGAACGAGTTGCGCGACCGTGGTGCAGATCAGGTGTTGACCGGTATCGGCGGCCACGGAGTTGCAGGTGTGTTCGACAGCGGGCAGGCTGGTCCGACGGTTGCCATTCGATGTGAGCTTGATGGGCTGCCCATTCAGGAACTGTCCAATGCGGCCCATGCATCCCGTATATCGGGCAAAGCTCATCTGTGCGGGCACGACGGGCATATGGTGATGGTTCTGGGTGTGGCCGACCATCTGAACCAAAACCGCCCCCAGCACGGCCGAGTGGTATTGATTTTCCAACCCGCCGAGGAAACCGGGCAGGGCGCTATCGCCTATCGTGCCGACCCCAAATTTTCCGAAATTGCGCCGGACTACGTGTTTTCCCTTCATAATCTGCCAGGGCTGGCCTTGGGGGATGTGCAACTCTGTGAAGGCCCGGCGAACTGTGCATCGCGCGGAATGAAGGTTGTTTTAGCAGGCAAAACCTCGCACGCAGCAGCGCCCCAAGATGGGGTCTCACCAGCGGGGGCACTGGCGACGCTGATGCCGCTAATGGCGCAGTTGGGGCAGGGTGGCCCTTTGGATGCCGATTTCGCTTTGACGACCGTGACGCATGCTAAACTGGGCGAGCCGACCTTTGGCGTGGCGCCGGGACTGGCCGAGCTGTGGGTGACCCTGCGCACTGTCGCCGACGCGCGTATGCAAAGCCTGATTGATGAGGCCGAAGCGCTAGTTGCGCAGGTGGCTGCGGATCAAGGGCTTGAATACGAGATCACGTATGAAGACGCGTTCGAAGCCTGTGTGAACGCGCCAGACGCCGTCGATATCCTAAGCGGGTCTTTTGTGCGCGCAGGCGTAACCTGTGAAGTGACGCCAAGCCCGCAGAAGTTCTCGGAAGATTTTGGGCAATTTGGCAAAGATGCCAAAGCAGCAATGTTCTGGCTAGGGTCGGGTGAAGATCATCCACAATTGCACAACCCAGACTACGATTTCCCGGATGCGCTGATCCCGGTCGGAACCGAAATTTTCGTAAATGCCATTCAAAAGGTTCTGGACCCGATCAATCCTCGGTAAAGCGCACCTTGCCGATGAATGGCAGGTTGCGGTTGCGCTGCGCGTAGTCGATTCCATAACCCACGACAAATTCATCCGGAATCTCGAACCCGATCCAGTCGGACCGGAAATCAACCTCGCGCCGGCTGGGTTTGTCCAACAAGGCGATGGATTTCAGACGCTTGGGCATACGACTTTGCAACAGATGAGTGACGTGGTTCAGCGTGTGGCCGGTATCAACGATATCCTCGACAACCAGCACATCGCGCCCTTCAATTGCGCCGCGCAAGTCTTTGAGAATGCGCACCTCTCGGCTGCTTTCCATTGAATCGCCATAAGATGACGCTTCAAGGAAATCCACCTCAATCGGCAGGTCCAGCTCGCGCACTAAGTCCGCGATAAAGACGAAACTGCCGCGCAACAGGCCGACCACGACCAGCTTGTCGGTGTTTTTGTATTCGGTGCTGATTTCGCGGCACAGCTCCTCGATCCGGGCGGCGATGGCCTTGGCCGAGATCATCTCATCTATCACATATGCACGGTCGCTCATCGCTGCCCCCTTGATCTTTGGCGCGCAACATACGAAATCACGCGCCATTGTCACCTGTTAAAACCGGACGCTATGCCTACTCATTCGGAAACCCGCCACCTGCCTTATACGGCACAGCAGATGTACGACCTGATCGCGGACGTGGCGAAATACCCCGAATTTCTGCCCTGGTGTGCAGCCGCCCGTATCCGTCGGACCTATGCTGCGGGCGAGGCGCAGGTGATGGAGGCCGACCTGATCATCTCGTTCAAAGTGTTTCGCGAAAGGTTCGGCAGCCGGGTGACGCTGTTCCCTGATCAGATGAGGATCGACACGGAATATTTGGACGGCCCGTTCAAGTACATGAAATCCGATTGGCAGTTCGAGGACGCACCCGACAGTGGATGCAACGTTTCTTTCCACGTGGATTTCGAATTCAAGAACGCCATCTTGCAGGGCATTATTGGCGTTGTTTTCAACGAGGCCATGCACCGGATCGTACAGGCGTTCGAAACCCGTGCTGCCGATTTGTACGGCTAGGTCTTTACCCGCATCCGGCGCGCGCTAGACTGCGCTCATGAGCGATTTTTCCACTTCACTTGCCGGGTTTGCTGCTGGACCCATCGAGACGACTTTGCAAACGCGGGTCGTCACATCTCTGTCCGTACTGGACTGGATTGCAGTCGGGCGGGCCGGTGTTGATGAGCCCGTCTCCAAAGCGATGCGAGACCTTGTTTTGGGCGAAGAGGGCGCGGCGCAGGCGCATTTGTTTGGCGGAGGGGCGGCCCCGTTGCGTGGGGTTGCTTTGGTCAACGGTACGGTGTCGCATGCCTTGGACTACGATGACACGCATTTTGCTCACATCGGTCACCCTTCGGTTGCGATTCTACCGGCCGCGCTGGCGCTGAGCGAATGGGATGACCGTATTCTGGTGGATTTCCTTGAAGCCGCCCTTGTGGGGATGGAGGTTTCGATCCGCGTTGGGCTTTGGCTTGGGCGGGATCACTATCAGGCGGGGTTTCACCAAACCGCTACGGCGGGCGCGTTTGGTGCGGTCGTTGCGGCGGGGCGTATCCTTGGTTTCGACACGGACCAGATGCGGAAAGCGCTTGGATTGACGGCAACCCGAGCAGCTGGTCTCAAGGCGCAGTTCGGAACAATGGGCAAACCCTATAACGCAGGGCTTGCGGCCTCAGCCGGGGTTGAGGCCGCGCTACTGATCGCCAAAGGATTCACGCCGAACATCGATGCTTTGGAAGGTCAGTTTGGGTTTGGGGCGACCCATAGAGGCGTAGATGATGCGCAAACCGCGTTGGCGGGTCTGGGCGATGAATGGCTGTTCGAAACTGTTAGCCACAAATTCCACGCCTGCTGCCATGGCTTACACGCCGCACTAGAGGCCGCGCGTG
Organism: Ruegeria sp. BI11; assembly: GCF_056538005.1. NCBI lineage: Bacteria > Pseudomonadati > Pseudomonadota > Alphaproteobacteria > Rhodobacterales > Roseobacteraceae > Ruegeria > Ruegeria sp. BI11. Next base: position 215,900 of record NZ_JBQFSM010000001.1, read on the forward strand.
ATCTTGATATCGCAGAACCCGAAGTGGCCGAGATCAAGATCAAGACTCATCCGCGTTGGATGAGTGTCTGCAACCAATTGTCTCCGACCACCGGATTGGGTGCCAAGTTTTCTTATCGAACGGTGATCGCTATGCAGGCGCTTGGCTATGATACAGCCTTGCCGGGCAGCTACACCGAAAAGGTCTGTGCCGACCCGCGGCTGAAATCCCTGCGCGACAGGATTTCGGTTGAGGTCGATGAGTCGCTGTTGGAAACGCAGGCGCATCTGACCCTGCTGCGCCGTGACGGTGCGCGGCTTGAGGCGACGCATGATCTGATGGCACCGATGACGCTTTCTGACCGTGAAGATCGCGTGCGTGGCAAAGCGGCCAAATTGATCGGCGGTGAAGAAGCGGACGCGATCTGGTCGATGCTGCGCACCGGTGGCCGCGCCCGCGATCTGGCAAGGATGCTGGCGGGTTAAACCACGCGCCAGTGCAAGGCGAAGCCCGGTTCAAACACCGTCACGGGGCCGTCCTCGGTTTCGATCTTGTCCGGGTATTCCACGGGATCGCCTTTGGTCAGGGTAATGGTGTCTTCGTTCACTGGCAGGCGGTAGAACTCAGGACCGTTGAGCGAGACGAAGCCTTCCAGCTTGTCCAGCGCATCTTGGGATTCGAACATCTCGGCCACCAGCGACATGGTGTTTGTCGCGGTGAAACACCCAGCGCATCCGCAGGCCATTTCCTTGTTGGCATCTGTGTGCGGCGCGCTGTCAGTACCCAGGAAATACCGCGCATCGCCCGAGGTCGCAGCGGCCAACAGTGCTAACCGGTGCTCTTCGCGTTTGGCGACGGGCAAGCAGTAGTAGTGCGGTTTGATCCCACCCACCAGAATATGGTTTCGGTTGATGATCAAATGGTGCGCTGTGATAGTCGCGCCCAGATCCGCATCATTTGACTTCACATAATCCACGCCGTCTTTGGTCGTGATGTGTTCCATCACAACGCGCAGGCCGGGTGTCGCCTTGCGGATCGGGTCCAGAATGCGGTCGATGAACACGGCCTCACGGTCGAAAATGTCGATCTCGGCGTCGGTGACCTCGCCGTGAACGCAAAGGGGCAATCCGATCTCGGCCATCTTTTCCAGCACCGAGCGAACATTGTTGAAGTCTTGCACACCCGAGGCTGAGTTGGTTGTTGCTCCCGCCGGATACAACTTGACCGCTTTGACCAATCCGCTGGCATGCGCTGCGGCCACGTCCTCGGCATCTGTGTCCTCGGTCAGATAGAGCGTCATAAGCGGATCGAACGTCATACCTTCGGGCAGAGCGGCCATGATGCGGTCACGATAGGCGGCGGCCTGATCACCGCGCACGACGGGCGGTACGAGGTTCGGCATGATGATCGCACGTGCAAAGTGGCGCGCGGTTTCGGGCAGGACGGCCTGCAACATTGCGCCGTCGCGCAGGTGCAGATGCCAGTCGTCGGGGCGGCGGATCGTGATGCTATCGGTCATGGCGCATCCGCTAGCACAGCGGCCGTCTGCGGGAAAGCCCTTGTCAGCGGACCCGATCGACGTAAGTCCCGGAAAGACTGCGGTCTTGACGCACGCGCGTTGCCGTGACCTGTTGTGGCGAAGGAGAAAAATGACATGACCCAGCCAGATTCCTTCACCTCCGTTCAGACTATGCTGGGCGCGCAGGGCTATGTTTGTGGGCGGGCTCTGGCCACAGTCGTGTTTCTGTCGCTGAAACTGGGTCGCCCTCTGTTTCTGGAAGGTGAAGCTGGAGTTGGCAAAACCGAAATCGCGAAAGCACTGGCCGCCGGGCTGAACCGACGCCTGATCCGACTGCAGTGTTATGAGGGGCTGGATGCGTCCTCGGCCGTATATGAGTGGAATTTCCCGGCACAGATGGTGGCGATCCGCACGGCTGAGGCCGCGGGCGGGGCAGATCGTGGTGCCTTGCAGTCCGAATTGTTCTCGGACGACTACCTGATTGAACGTCCGCTGCTGCAGGCTATGCGCCCGGACGAGAACGGTGCGCCGGTCTTGCTGATTGACGAGCTGGACCGGACGGACGAACCCTTTGAGGCTTTTCTGCTTGAGGCGCTCAGCGATTTTCAGGTTACCATTCCCGAACTGGGTACGGTCAAAGCGCCTGAACCACCCGTTGTGATCGTAACCTCGAACCGCACGCGCGAGGTGCATGACGCGCTAAAGCGCCGCTGCTTGTATCACTGGGTCGACTATCCGGATTTCGACCGCGAAATCGAAATCCTACACGCCCGCGCACCCGAAGCTGCCGAGGCGCTCAGCCGTGAGGTCGTCGCCTTTGTCCAACGTCTGCGCACCGAAGACCTGTTCAAGAAACCCGGCGTGGCCGAGACTATCGACTGGGCGAAATGCCTGCTTGCGTTGGATGTGATCAATCTTAGCCCCGAGGTGATCGGCGATACGCTAGGCGCTATCCTGAAATACCAAGACGACATTCAGAAACTGCAAGGGTCCGAGGCAAAGCGGATTCTGGATGAGGCGAAAGCTGATCTGGAACCGGGCTGATGGCGGAACAGCTGCCGCTTGATATCCCTGACGACCCAAAGCTGGCGCAGAATATCACCCATTTTGCGCGGGCTTTGCGTAAGGCCGGTTTGCCCATCGGGACGGGGCGGGTTGTTGATGCCATCCGTGCCGTACAGGCCGCAGGGTTCACCGAGAAACGGGATTTCTACTGGACTCTGCACGCCTGTTTCGTGAACCGACCCGAACATCGCACAGTATTTGCGCAGGTCTTTCGGTTGTATTGGCGTGATCCACGGTATCTTGAGCACATGATGTCGATGATGCTGCCGGCCATCCGTGGCGTGCAGGAAGACCGCAAGGCCGACGCTGCCGAAAAACGCGCAGCTGAGGCTTTGCTGGATGGGATCGAACGAGACTTGCCCGAGGCGACCGATGATGAAGGCGAAACCGAGCTGGAGATCGACGCCTCTCAAACCGCCTCAACCGAGGAACGGTTGCGCAGTCTGGACTTTGAACAGATGAGCACAGCCGAGATCGCACAGGCCAAACGTATGCTTGCGCGGTTGACCTTGCCCGTGAAACCCATCGAATCCCGCCGTGGGCAGGCCAGTCATCTGGGGCACCGGATTGACCGCGCGCGGACCCTGCGGTCGGCCATGCGACAGGGTGGAGAACTACGTGATATCGCCCGACTCAAACCCAAGCCGCGCTGGCCCAACCTTGTGGTGCTGTGCGATATCTCAGGGTCGATGAGCCAATACAGTCGGATCATTCTGCATTTCCTGCACTCTGTCTCGAATGCCAAGGGGGCGGGGTGGGCCAAGGTGCATGCATTTACCTTTGGCACGCGCCTGACAAACATCACCCGTCATTTACAACAACGCGACGTGGACGCCGCCCTTGCCGCAGCAGGGGCCGAAGCGCAGGACTGGGAGGGCGGCACCAGGATCGGAGAGTGCTTGCACGCGTTTAATCGCGACTGGTCACGGCGGGTTATGGGGCAGGGTGCGGTGGTTCTGTTGATCTCGGACGGGTTGGATCGTGGAGATCCCGACGCTTTGGGGCACGAGGTTGAACGGCTACACCTGTCTTCCCGTCGTCTGATCTGGCTAAATCCATTGCTGCGTTGGGATGGGTTCGCACCCAAGGCGCGGGGTGTGGTGGCGATGCTGCCGCATGTGGACAGTTTCCGCGCGGGGCATTCGATTGCGTCGCTTGAGGACTTGGCCGCCGTCATATCAAAACCCGACGACATGGGGGAGAAAGCGCGGTTGATGGCCGCGCTTTCTGGCTGAACCTCAGCTCAGCTCAGCTCAGCTGTTCTTCGTTACATTTCCGCGCCATTTCCATGGCCTTGTAGGTGCCGGTCAGATCGACGGTGAAGGCGAATTCCTTTTCCGGGAACACGACCATGACCTTCTGCTTGGCGATATCATCGGCGAACTGAGGGTCATCAGACAGAACATAACCACCGGAATAGCCCTTGGTGATGTTGCCCTTCATACCGGTGGCTTCGCCGACATAGACGTTGTCGCCCAGCAGGATCGCCACGGCCTCTTTCTCACCGCGCTTGATGTCGGTCTTGGCCTTGGTGAAAACGCCGACATAGCCGACGCCGCGATCTTCGGTCAGTCCCATCTGAACCACGTTTTCAGCGCTGTCCACGGCCTCGATCAGGCAGGATTTCTTTTCCTGATCAATGAAAACTTTCCACCCTTCGACTTCGCCATAGCGCAGGAACGTATCCGCGCTGACCGCGGTCGAGGCCAGCAGGCCGATTGCAGTTCCGAGTGTAAAAATGCGTTTCAAGTCTCTGTCTCCCTTGTGAAAATAAAATATGCGCATACTGGAATGCACCAGTTGCGCGTGTAAGCTAGAATCAGACCCTGTGACAATCAATCCTTTGCTTAAACGGTGGAAAACCGGGCCAATTCGTGCCGAAGGGCGCATTTACTAGATCGCCACACGCAGTTGATGATCGCGGTTCCTTTTCAATTGGCGAAACCTGCTTATGTTGAACCTGAACGCTCGTGGAGGGTGCAATGGACAGATTCGACAATAGCCCGGAAACGGCCTTGCGCTGGTTCAGTGAAGGGCGACCTACAGCACTGGCCACGGTGGTAGAAACCTGGGGCAGCGCCCCGCGCCGTGTCGGCGCGCAACTGGTGATCGATGGGGATGCTCGGATCGAAGGGTCCGTCTCGGGTGGCTGTGTCGAAGGTGCGGTCGTGGTCGAGGCGTTGGAGGCGATCGACGAAGGCGAAGCGCGCCTGTTGGAGTTCGGAGTGAGTGACGATGACGCCTTTGCTGTGGGATTGGCCTGTGGCGGTACAATCCGGGTATTGGTTGAGCCGGTGGGCAAGGTGTTGCCCGAATCCATGCTTCGTGAGCTGGTCGAGGCCCGCGCCCGGCGTGAGCCCGTGGCTTATGAGGTGAATATCGAAACTGGCCACCGGGCTCTGCGCCGAAACGCGTACGCAGATCGGCTGCGCATGGACCGCTCGGGGTTTGAAGAGGACGGTCTAACATTCGTTGCGGTCCAAAACCCTCCGCTAAGGTTGATCATTGTGGGGGCGGTCCACATCGCGCAGGCGCTGGTGCCGATGGCGCGGATCGCCGGATATGATCCCGCCATCATTGATCCCCGCGATGCCTTTGCTTCAAGCGCGCGGTTTCCGGGAGAGAATATCCTGACCGATTGGCCCGACGAGGCGGTAGCCAAACTGGGGCTGGACGCGCGGACGGCGGTGGTGCTGTTGACGCACGACCCAAAGCTGGACGATCCAGCTTTGCAATCGGCGCTGGAGGCGGGGGTGTTTTATATAGGTGCCTTGGGATCGACCCGGACCCACGCCAAACGAGTGGCGCGGATGAAAGAGGTTGGCTTTTCCGACGCACAGATCGCTCGCATTCATGGCCCCATTGGGTTGGATATCGGTGCTACGGGGCCTTCTGAAATCGCCGTAGCTATTCTGGCGCAAATGACTGCTGTACTGCGAGGCAAGGCGTGAAGTTCGGCCCGGTTCCCGTCGATCAAGCCGTTGGAGCCATTCTCGCGCATTCCGTGCAGGTCAAGGATGCCAAGCTACGCAAAGGGATCGTCCTGACGCCGGAGCATCAGGAACAACTGGTCGCGGCCGGCTATCAATCCGTCACAGTCGCCCGACTGGAACCCGGAGATTGCCACGAGGACAAGGCAGCTGGAATGCTGGCAGATGCTCTGGCGCCTGATCCGAAAGCTGCTGCGTTACGGGTGACGCAGCCATTCACGGGGCGCGTGAACCTGTTGGCAGACGGGCCGGGTGTCGCGGTATTGGATGTCCCAGCGCTTGAGGCGTTCAATCAGGTCAATCCGATGATTACCGTTGCCACCGTGCCGCAACATCAGCAGATGGGCACCGGAGGTATGGTCGCAACGATCAAGGTTATTTCCTACGCCGTTCCGGGCGCTGACGTTCTCGAGGCCTCCCGGATGGCGCAAGGCGCAATTCGCCTTGCTAGGCCGGTTTTCCAAAACGCCGGACTGGTGGTGACCGACATTCCCGGCGGGCCTTCGAATGAGAAAGGCATCGCGGCTATCCGGGGCCGGGTTGAGGCGTTGGGGATGGAGATGACCGATGTTCGCATCGTGCCGCATCAGACGGACGCCATTACGCAGGCTGTCACCGAGATACAGGGCCAGGTGACGATGATCCTGACCGGGTCGGCGACTTCGGACGTAGCGGATGTAGCTCCTGCCGCCGTACGTGCCGCTGGCGGGCAGGTGGATCGGTTCGGCATGCCGGTCGATCCGGGCAATCTGCTGTTTCTAGGCTCGCTTGGATCGCGACCGGTGATCGGCTTACCGGGTTGTGCGCGATCCCCCGCGCTGAACGGGGCCGATTGGGTGCTGTCGCGCGTTGCGTGCGGGATCGAAACGACCGGTGCGGATATTGCCGGTATGGGGGTGGGTGGGCTGCTCAAAGAGATCCCGACACGACCACAACCACGGGCATCGCGGCGATAATTTGCCTTTCTGAGTCAACGCAATACTTATGAAGGCTGACCAAACGACCTCCTGGGCAAATCGCTAAATATTTTTGTTCTCAAACAAAAATTCCCGTGTTTAACTCGGGCCAGGGAGAGTTTCATTTTGGGAGGAGCGAATGACACAGGTCTCAATGACCGTGAACGGAAAATCCGTGAGCGGTGATGTCGAAGGCCGGACATTGCTGTCCAGTTTTCTGCGCGATCATCTGTCACTGACCGGAACGCATGTAGGCTGCGACACCGCGCAATGTGGCGCGTGTGTGGTTCACGTGAATGGAGAGGCGGTGAAGTCCTGCAACATGCTGGCGCTTGAGGCTGATGGGTCCGATGTCGGCACGATCGAAGGGCAGGCCAATGATGACGGCTCGCTGAACGTGATCCAGCAGGCCTTTCAGGATCACCACGGCCTGCAATGCGGTTTCTGTACGCCGGGTATGGTGATGAGCACTGCAGCTTTGCTGAAAGACAATCCGCGCCCGACCGAGGCTGAAATCCGCAAATATCTGGAAGGCAACCTGTGCCGCTGCACCGGGTACCACAACATCGTCAAAGCGATCATGGCCGCATCAGGCCAGGACGTCAGCAGCGTCGCTGCCGAATGATGCCACTGCGGGCGTAAGAGGAGACGCCCGTGGGATGACAAGGGGTGCACAAGCATCCGTTTATGGGAGGAGAACAAGCAATGCCCAAAGACAGTGGCATCGGAGCCAGTTCCAAGCGACGCGAAGACGTGCGCTTTCTGACCGGAGCGGGCAATTACACCGACGATATTAATGTGGCCGGACAGGCCCATGTCTATTTCCTGCGCTCTGACATAGCGCATGGACGGATCAATAGCGTGGACACCTCGGCCGCCGAGGGCATGCCCGGCGTGGTGAAGGTTTTCACCGGTAAGGATTTCGAAGGCGTGGGTGGTATGCCCTGCGGTTGGGAAGTCACCGACAAGCATGGTGCGCCTATGCAGGAACCGCCGCACCCCATTCTAGCACAAGGCAAGGTCCGTCACGTAGGCGACCCGATAGCGGCTGTTGTGGCCGACAGTCTTGAACAGGCCCGTGATGCGGCCGAGGCGATTGACCTCGATATTGAGGAACTGCCCGCCGTCATGGATATGAAAGCCGCGGCGCAGGATGGCGCAACGTTGGTTCATGACGATCTGAAAAACAACATCTGCTACGACTGGCAGCTGGGTGAGGCCGACGACGCCAAGGTGAACGAAGTCTTCTCCAATGCGGCACATGTGACCACGCTGGACTTGGTAAACAACCGTCTGGTCGCCAACCCGATGGAGCCGCGCGTAGCTGTGGCCGAATACAGCCGTGGGACTGAGGAATATACGCTCTACACCACGTCGCAGAACCCGCACGTGATCCGGTTGCTGATGTGCGCGTTTGTTCTGGGCCTGCCAGAGCACAAGGTCCGCGTTGTAGCCCCGGATGTGGGCGGTGGCTTTGGCACCAAGATCTTCCACTACGCCGAAGAGGCATTCTGTACCTTCGCCGCTAAGGCCTGCAATCGCCCGGTCAAATGGTCGGCCAGCCGGTCCGAGGCATTCATGTCAGATGCGCATGGTCGCGACCATGTCAGCACCATCGAACTGGCGCTGGATGCGGACAATAATTTTGTCGGCTTGCGTACCAACACTTATGCCAACCTGGGTGCTTATCTGTCGACCTTCTCCAGCTCGGTTCCGACCTGGCTGCATGGAACGCTGATGGCGGGTAATTACAAGACGCCGGTCATTCAAGTGAACGTAAAGGCGATGTTCACCAACACGGTGCCGGTGGATGCGTATCGCGGTGCAGGTCGCCCCGAGGCGACATTCCAACTGGAACGTGTCGTGGATAAGGCCGCACGCGAGTTGGGCGTCGACCCGATTGCCCTGCGTCGCCAAAACTTTGTCACCCAATTCCCCTATGACACGCCTGTGGCGCTGACCTATGACACCGGAGATTACAACGGAACGATGGACAAGCTTGAGGTCGCCGCAGATCTGGCGGGCTTTGCTGCACGACGCACGCAAAGCGAGGCCAACGGTAAGCTGCGGGGGCTGGGTATCAACTGTTATATCGAAGCCTGCGGCATCGCGCCTTCGAATATCGTCGGCATGCTGGGGGCCCGTGCTGGTCTCTATGATGCTGCGACGGTGCGGGTGAACGCCACTGGTTCAATCAGCGTCATGGTCGGTGCGCATAGCCACGGTCAGGGGCATGAGACCGCCTTCCCTCAGGTTGTGGCCGATATGATCGGTATTGATGAGTCGATGGTCGAGATCGTGCATGGCGACACGTCCAAGATTCCGTTTGGCATGGGCACATATGGATCTCGCTCGCTTGCGGTTTGCGGCTCGGCCATGGTCAAGGCAACCGAGAAGGTGATCGAGAAAGCCAAGCGGATCGCGGCGCACCTGCTTGAGGCGTCCGAGGCTGATATCGAACTGAAAGACGGTCAGTTCAGCGTGGCGGGTACTGACAAGTCGGTGGCTTGGGGCGATGTGACCCTGACGGCCTATGTTCCGCACAACTATCCGCTGGAGGTTGAACCGGGGTTGGAGGAAACTGCGTTCTACGATCCGGCCAACTTTACTTTCCCGGCAGGGGCTTATGCCTGTGAGGTTGAGGTCGACCCGGAAACCGGTCATGTCAGCATCGAAAAGTTCACAGCGGCGGACGATTTCGGCAATATCGTCAATCCGATGATTGTGGATGGCCAGGTGCATGGCGGTATCGGTCAGGGCATCGGTCAGGCGCTGTTGGAGAACTGTGCCTATGACGAAAACGGTCAACTGCTGAGCGCGTCCTTCATGGATTACGCGATGCCACGAGCCGATGACGTCCCGTTCTATGGGGTCGACCATTCCAGCCAGACACCCTGCACGCACAACCCGTTGGGCGTTAAAGGTTGCGGTGAGGCCGGTGCTATCGGGTCGCCACCCGCAGTGGTTAACGCGGTGCTAGATGCGCTGAATTCAGGTGGAAAGGCTGTAGATCACATCGACATGCCGGTCAGCCCCTCGCGCGTCTGGGCGGCTATGAACAGCTGAGTGGTCGGAGTGCAAGGTGCCAGCACCTCGCACTCCCCGGGATATTTACAGCCAGATGAAGGGCCGATCCGCGCCTTTCGGAAAGGAAGACGAAATGTACAATTTCGAGTTTGAAAAACCCTCGACCATTGCTGATGCGGTTGCCGCGTTGGGGGCCGAGGATGCGCAGGCGTTGGGGGGCGGTCAGACCCTGATCCCGACGCTGAAACAACGATTGGCAGCGCCTTCGGCTTTGGTCTCGCTGAGCGGGATTGCCGAGATGAAGGGTGTGTGTGTCGACGATGATGGCTCGGTCTCCATCGGTGGGGCGACAACCCACGCCACTGTCGCGGCTGAGGCAGCGGGCAGTTATCCGGCGCTGGCGGCGTTGGCCGGTCAGATTGGTGATCCGGCGGTGCGCAATCGTGGCACCATTGGCGGTTCGGTTGCTAACAACGATCCTGCGGCCTGCTATCCGGCGGGTGTTTTAGGGTCGGGCGCGACGGTTGTCACCAATGCACGTCAAATCGCGGCGGATGATTTCTTTGAGGGGATGTTTTCGACCGCGCTGGACGAAGGAGAAATCATCACCTCGATCCGGTTCCCGGTGCCGCAGGCGGCGAGTTACCAGAAGTTCCTGCAGCCCGCGTCTCGGTTTGCTCTGGTCGGTGTCTACCTTGCGCGATTTGCGGACGGTGTTCGTGTAGCCGTGACCGGGGCCAGTGAAGATGGTGTGTTCCGTTGGTCCGAGGCAGAAGAAGCTTTGAACAAAGAGTTCAGGCCCGATGCGTTGATGAATTTGCGCATCAATCCCGCCAACATGATCGCTGATCTGCATGGCAGCAAGGACTACCGCGCGCATCTTGTTGGTGTCATGACAAAACGGGCCGTCGAAGCCTGTATGTGATTGGAGGAAAACCCTTGAAGCCCCGGCTTTTGGCCGGGGCTTTTTACGTGCGGCGTAGTCTTGGTGGTTTTGAGGGCTGCCAGTAAGCCCCGGTGTCTTCGCGCGCTTTTTGATAGGCGTCTAATCGCTGACGGGCCGCGTCACCTCCGGCGTCGAAAAGGTGCCCCAGCAGGCATTCCAGAACAGCCATCGCGCCAGTGAAACAGGAAAACGGATGCAGGGCGCGGGTGCTGACGGTGAAGGCGACATCAGGCTCGACCCCCGGCGCGATCACATCACTATCCGAGATCAGGATCAGGCGCAGTCCCCGTTGTTTTGCAAAACGCATAGACTGGATCGTGTCGGCGGAATAGGGGTGAACGGTGATGGCAATCAAGCAGTCCTGTTGGTCCGCATCCAACAGATCGTCGGTGGCGGAGCCCACATGGCGCGGCACAAGTTGAATGCCCGGATGCGCCATGCGCCCCGTATAGGAAAAGTAGTAGGCCAAGGCATGGCTGGCGCGCGTGGCCGTTACGAAACATCGGCGAGAGGTGGTTATGTGCCGGATGGCTTCACGCACTTTGTCGGGTTTCATAAGGCGTAAAGAACGCGAGACGACGTTCTGTTCATTCTGTACCAGTTTGGCCTGAAGGTTGCCGAAGGCGTCTTCGGATTGCAGTGCCGTCAACCAATCCTGTCCCAGATTGCCTTCTCTGTCAGTGACTAGAGCATTGCGGAAGGGTGCGCGAAACGCTTCGAACCCATCAAAACCCATGCGTTGTGCCAGACGGACCAGTACATTCGAGCTGACGCCAACTCGGCTGGCTGTGGCACGGATTGGATCAAGGCCGAAATCGCCGGGGTTATCGATGATGTACTTGGCGGCGGCTTGCAGCGCGACTGGCATCCGCTCAATATCCTGACGCAGGTGGTCGATGATCTGGGTGGGTGTGCTGTCCATTATCGTAGAAAAACAAATGTTTTTAATTTATCAAGTAAAAAACATTTCGCGACAGATTAGATGGGTCAAGTAATACTTGAGGAATGTGCATGTCAGACTCTCAGTCAGAAGACCAACCTGCCAGGCGACCCTATGTTCTTGTCGCCCCAACCGGTGCGCGGCGTGGGCCGCCGGATCATCCGGAGTTGCCGGTGTCCTCGGATCAGATCATTCAGACCGCACGCGCCTGTTCTGCGGCGGGCGCAAACGGGTTGCACCTGCATATTCGGGATGCGGACGGTCAGCATTCTCTGGACGCAGGTCAGTATCGGGAAACGATGGCCGCGCTGCGTCATAGCGTTCCTGGGCTGGATCTGCAGATCACAACCGAGGCCGCTGGCGTGTTCGATGTGGCCGCCCAGTTCACATGTCTGGAGCAGGTGCGTCCGGAATGGGCGTCGATCTCGATACGAGAGGTTGCGCGCTCGCCAGAGTTGGCCGATCGGGTTTATGGCCTGTGTGCTGACCAGGGTACGCGAGTGCAGCATATCCTTTACGATGCCGACGATGCGGCCTTATTGGCGCAATGGCAAAAGGTCGGGATTGTGCGCGAAGAACAGGTAGAGCGTATTTTGGTTCTGGGGCGTTATACGGCCGGTCAGCAATCCACTCCGCAAGATTTGGATCGGTTTCCCAATGACCCGTCGCCTTGGATGGTCTGCGCCTTTGGTGGGCAGGAACATGCTTGTTTGGCATACGCAGCCGGGCAAGGTGGGGACGTTCGCGTCGGGTTTGAAAACAGCTTGACGGATGAGAGCGGGACCCTTTGGAAAGACAATGCCGCGTCGGTGTCGGCGCTTGTTGACAAGCTGGAAAGGGCAGTCAAATGAGTCACGTATTTCCACGCCATACAAAATCAGAGCTGCCAGTCGCGGTCGGTGGGGACGGGTGCTATCTGATTGATGCGCAGGGTCGGTGCTATCTGGATTGCGGTGATGCGGCGGTGTCGTGCCTGGGTCATTCGAACCCGTCCGTAATTAGGGCGGTACAGGATCAGGTTGAGCAGATCGCCTTTGCGCATACTGGCTTCATGACCTCGGAACCGGCCGAGGCCTTGGCAGATTTGCTGATTCAGCATGCCCCGGGCGATCTGGATCGGGTATATTTCGTCTCCGGCGGATCCGAGGCGACCGAGGCAGCGATCAAACTGGCGCGGCAGTATTTTCTGGAAATCGGTCAGCCAGAGCGCCGACATGTGATTGCCCGACGGCAGAGCTATCACGGGAATACCCTGGGGGCTTTGTCGGCAGGTGGCAACGCGTGGCGGCGGGCACAGTTCGCACCGATGCTGATCGAGATGACCCATATCGCACCGTGCTATGAATACGCAGAAAAGCCAGACGGTGAGAGCAGCTTTGACTACGGCCAACGCGTGGCCAATGAGCTTGAGGCCGAAATTCTGCGGCTGGGCCCTGAGACCGTCATGGCGTTTATGGCCGAACCGGTTGTTGGTGCGACCTTGGGTGCGGTGCCTGCGGTTGAGGGATACTTCAAACGTATTCGCGAAATTTGCGACCAGTACGGTGTGTTGTTGATCCTGGATGAGGTGATGTGCGGTATGGGCCGGACAGGGCACTTGTTTGCCTGTGACCACGATGGATTATCCCCGGATATTCTATGTATCGCCAAAGGATTGGGCGCTGGATATCAACCTATTGGTGCCATGATGTGTACCGCGAAGATTTTCGATGCGATCCGCGACGGATCTGGGTTTTTTCAGCACGGCCACACCTATATCGGCCATCCGGTCGCAACGGCGGCAGCTCTGGCCGTAGTTCGTGAAATGACACAGCGTGATTTGCCCGCGCGGGTGACTGTAATGGGCGAAAAGGTTCAATCCGCGCTTGAAGCTGCGTTGGGGCAACATCCCAACGTCGGGGATATTCGCGGCCGGGGATTGTTCCGGGGCATTGAACTGGTTGCGGATCGTGACACCAAAGCGCCGTTGGACCCCGCGCTTGGGGTGGCTGGTAAGATCAAAAAGGCTGCGCTGGCTGAAGGGCTGATCTGTTATCCCATGTCCGGCACCCGTGATGGGCGGCTGGGGGATCACATCCTGCTTGCGCCACCCTTCATCATCGAAGACGCACAGATTGACGAGATGGTTGGCAAGCTGAGCAAGGCAATTGCAACCGTGATTTAGCCCTACATGGCTAAGCCCTTCAAAAGAAAAGCCCCCTCAATCGAGGGGGCTTTGAACATTCAGGTTGTTTATAACCTTATTTCTGCGGCAGAGGCCCGATCATCATGATCATCTGACGACCTTCCATTTTGGGCATGTTTTCGATCTTGCCCAACTCTTTGACGTCCTCGGCCACGCGTTCAAGCAATTCGCGACCCAGATTCTGGTGGGCCATCTCACGACCTCGGAAACGTAGAGTGACTTTGACCTTGTCGCCATTTTCGAGAAACTTAAAAACATTCCGCATTTTGACGTCATAATCATGCGTATCGGTGTTGGGCCGGAATTTGACCTCTTTCACCTCAATGATCTTTTGCTTCTTACGGGCTTCGCTTTCGCGTTTCTGCTGTTCGTACTTGAACTTGCCGAAATCCATAATCTTGCAGACCGGAGGATTCGCATTCGGCGAAATCTCGACCAGGTCAAGCCCGGCGTCAGCGGCCATTTGCATTGCTTTGGCGGGATGAACCACCCCGACGTTTTCACCTTCGGCGCCAATAAGGCGAATTTCGGGGGCACGGATCTTGTCATTGACGCGCGGGCCAGTGTCTCGTTGCGGCGGCGCGTTGTGAGGTCTGCGAGCTATGGGTTCATTCCTTTGATAATTGCAGAATTTCGAGCCCGGAATTTAGACTGCTGCGCGTCTTGTTTCAAGCGCGAACCTTGCCGAAACGGCTCAATAAATCAGGTTTAACAGCAGGTTTATGCGCAGGCCATGGCCGTTCCAGTGGCCCGCGCGATTGGATCAGCCGACAAAGGCCTTTTCGATCACGAATTCCTTGGGCTCGGAATTGGCACCTTCGCGCAGGCCGAATTCTTCCAGAATAGCCTTGATGTCCAGATTGAAGGCCAGCGAACCGCAGACCATGGCGCGGTCTGTGTCAGGGTTGATGCCACCTTCGATGCCCAGATCGGCAAACACGGTTCCGTCTTTCAACAGGTTGGTAATGCGGCCCATCTTGGGGCTCTCTTCCCGGGTGGTGGTGGGGTAATAGCGGATCTTGTCGGCAAAGCCTTCGCCCATCAACTCGGCCAGCATTTCGTCTTGGCGGATGCTGTCGATCAGCTGACGGCCATATTCCAGTTCCGCAACTTCGCGACAGGTATGCGTGATGATGATCTCGTCATAATCCTCATAGGTCTGCGGCTCGCGCAGCAGTGAGGCGAACGGAGCAAAGCCAGTGCCGGTGGCGAAAAACCACAGGCGCTTGCCAGGCAGTAGGGCATCATGGACCAGCGTGCCAACAGGCTTGGGCCGCAGGATGATCTGATCACCCGGCTTGATGTGCTGCAGCTTCGAGGTTAGCGGACCGTCCTGTACTTTGATCGAGTAGAACTCCAGCTCTTCGTCCCAGGACGGCGAGGCGATGGAATAGGCGCGCAGCAACGGCTTGCCATTGTCGCCCAGCAGGCCGATCATCACGAACTCGCCCGAGCGGAACCGCAGCGAGGCGGGGCGCGACACCTTGAACGAGAACAGGCTGTCGGTCCAGTGTTTGACGTCTGTTACGGTCTGGGCATCCGGCAGAACGGGGGCCTTCACAGTGGTTGCTTCGGTCACGGGCTTCATCTCTGTCATGGTTTCATTGTCGGTCAGCGTGACCGGCATCTCCGTTTAAACGTTGTTTCAAGGCAGGAAAAGGGGACAGTTTGCCCCCGTTCCTTCACAAGCTGGCGATGGCGGTCTTAACCGCGCAGGCGGGCCTGGTAGTGATGTTCTTTCCAGTTGGCACGGGCCAACCATTGGTCTTCGGTCTGGCGGTTGGCCAGCGCGTGATCGATTTCAACCTCGTCAAAGCCACTGCGGCGGGCCATGGCATATTGGTCGGCCAACACGTGCCCCTTGGCGCGCAGGCGACCGGTATAGCCCTTCAGGCGCAGAACGCGGGCAATGGTGAAGCCTCGACCATCAGCCGAGGATGGAAAATCCACACGCACCATTTTGGCGTTACCCAAGCGGTCAAACAACTCATCCGGGTCCGTATCTGAAGCCACATCAAGCGCGACGACATCATTGGCCGCATCTTCCAGTGTGACAAATCCATCGGTCCAGTCATCGGGGGCGAACCCCGTATCCGTTACGATTACGTTCATGATCTCTCTCCAACGCGAACCATCTTGCCATCGACAAAATGGATGCCGCATTCTTCCTTGTTCTGGTCGCGCCAGCGTCCGGCGCGGGGGTCTTCGCCCTCTTTGACCGGCGAGGTGCAGGGCGCACAGCCGATCGAAGGGTATCCTTTGGCCACCAGCGGATGCCGGGGCAGGTTGTTTTCTTCCATATAGGCCCGAACATCCTCGGGCGCCCAATGGGCCAGAGGGTTGACCTTGATCCGTCCGGTGCCGTCTTCGACCTCGAAGAAGTCGAGCGTGGCCCGCGTGCCCGACTGAAACCGTTTGCGCCCGGTGATCCAGCCATCAAATCCCATCAGTGCCTTTTGCAACGGGAAAGTTTTGCGCAGGTTGCAGCAGGCATCCGTATCGCTCAGGCGCAGCGCGCTATAAGGATCGTCGCGTTCTATGTCTTCATCATCGGCGCGGATGACCTGGACATTTGTCAAACCCAAGCGGTCGCTGACATCCTGCTGGTATTCCAGGGTTTCCGGGAACAGCAATTGCGTGTCCACGAACAGCACCGGCGTCGCTTTATTCACAACCGCAGCCATGTGCAACAGAACAACCGATTCCGCCCCGAAAGAGGAGACCAGAGCAAGCTCGTCTATCTCCTCGATCGCGCCGTGCATCACGTCATGTGCACTGTGGTGGCGAAACTGGGCGTTCAGCGATTCGACCTGTTCGGTCAACTCAGCGCGGTCTTTACCCAGTTCCGTCTGGATTAAGTCAAGCGGCATTGGCCTGCGCCTCGGGGTAGAGGGCAGCCTTGAACGGAGCCATACCAACCCGACGGTAGGTTTGCAGGAACGTCTCCTCGGAGCTTTCGCGTTGTTCCAAATACGTCTCAACGATGCGTTCCACGGCAGGCACGATCTGATCGTAGGCAAAGCCCGGACCAGTCCGGTCACCGATGGCAGCCGTTTCAGTGGCGTCACCGCCCAGCGTGATCTGGTAGTTTTCGACGCCAGCGCGATCCAGGCCCAGGATACCGATGTTCGCAACATGGTGGTGACCACATGCGTTGATGCAGCCCGAGATCTTGATCTTCATTTCGCCGATATCATTCTCAAGCTTCAGCTCGTCGAACCGTGTTGCGATCTGCTGCGCGACAGGGATCGAGCGGGCGGTCGCCAGCGCGCAATAGTCCATTCCGGGGCAGGCGATGATGTCGCTGATCAGGCCAATATTGGCGGTGGCCAGATCATACTCTTTCAGCTTGGCATGAACTGCAGGAAGGTCCGACTTGTGGACATGCGGCAGGATCACGTTCTGCTCGTGGCTGATGCGCAGTTCGCCATAGCCGTATGCATCGGCCAGATCGGCCATCGCACGCATCTGGTCTGCCGAGGCGTCGCCGGGGGTCGCGCCGGGTTTCTTGATCGAGATAGTGACGATCGCATGATCGGCATCGCGGTGCGGTGCGATATTGGTGTCGATCCACGACCGGAACACCGGATCGTTGGTATAGGCTGACTCGAAGGATGCAACCGATGCCTTGCGGAACTCTGGCGGCGCAAAGTGGCCCTTGATCTCTTCCAGCAGGGACATATCGGCGCCTTTGAACTGCTGGCGCACCTGCAGGAAACGCTCGTTCACGCGGGCGCGGATCGTGTCGATACCGTTTTCATGAACGGTGATCTTGATACGAGCCTTATATTTGTTGTCGCGGCGGCCAATCTGGTTCCAAACCGAGACGATGGATTCGACGTAGGCCAGCAGATCTTCGAACGGAACGAATTCTGACAGCTCTTTGCCGATCATCGGGGTCCGGCCCAGGCCACCACCGATTAACACGCGCGCGCCAACGACGCCGTCGCGCTCGATCAGCTGC
Source organism: Ruegeria sp. BI11 (assembly GCF_056538005.1). Classification (NCBI taxonomy): domain Bacteria; kingdom Pseudomonadati; phylum Pseudomonadota; class Alphaproteobacteria; order Rhodobacterales; family Roseobacteraceae; genus Ruegeria; species Ruegeria sp. BI11. The sequence continues at coordinate 233,471 of NZ_JBQFSM010000001.1, forward strand.
AGGCCGATGTCATGTGCCTTGATAACGGCGCGGTCTTCCTCACAGCCGGTCAGCGCAATCTTGAACTTACGCGGCATGAACTGGAATTCCGGGTGGTCGGTCGACCACTGGCGCAACAATTCAGCATAGGGGCGCGGATCAGCAACTTCACCCGCAGCGGCGCCAGCAAAGTGGTCAGCCGTTACGTTGCGGATGGTATTGCCGCTGGTCTGGATCGCGTGCAGGCCAACCTCGGCCAACGAATCCAGCATGTCCGGTACATCGGGCAGTTTCGGCCAGTTGAACTGGATGTTCTGGCGGGTGGTAAAGTGACCGTAGCCCCGGTCCCATTTTTCCGCCAAAAACGCCAGTTTGCGCATTTGATCGCTGTTCAGCGTGCCATAGGGGATTGCAACCCGCAGCATGTAAGCGTGCAGTTGCAGGTACAAGCCGTTCATCAGGCGCAGGGGCTTGAACTCATCTTCGGTCAGCGAACCGTCAAGACGGCGCTCGACCTGGGCGCGGAACTGTGCGTTACGCTCTGCCAGAAAATCATGGTCAAATTCGGAGTAGCGATACATGTCTAGCTGTCCTTGGTTGCAGCCCCGATCCTGAGGGGCCTTGAAGGGGAGAGAGTAGGCCAGAAATTAGGCCCGGGGCTGCGTTTTGGTTTCCTGCTTGCCATGGGCATAGTTGGACGGGCCTGTGCGGCGGAAGTCCTCGCGGAAATGGGTGGGTTCGGGGCCGTTCACGCCAGCAACGGCATCGGCCAGATAGGCGCCGACGATCTTGTTGGCTTGACGTTCGGCATCCAACAGACGGACCTGAGCATGTGCTTCGTCGGTGATCAGTTCTGCATCGGCCAGATCACGCGACCAACGGTCGTCTGCGGTCAGATAGATGACGTCACCCAACAACAGATCGTTAGCGGTGACTACTTTGGGAGTAAAAGCGCGAGCCATCAGGCGTGCTCCTTCTTGAATTCGGTCAGTGCTGCAGCCGCTTGGCGCGGAGCGAGGCCGTAAAAGGTCAGGGTGGGGCCGTACATTTCGGCGGCGGTCAGGTCATTGGGCAGCTGGTCCAGAGTGCTGGCCAGAACACGTTGATCACGGCGCGAGGCGTTTTCGACCAGCGTCACTGGTGTGTCCCGCTCGGCGCCATGCATTATCAGGCGGCCCTGGATGAAGCGGGCGGATTTCTTGCCCATATAGATCGCCGCGACGGAACCAGCGCGTGCCAGCGCATTCCAGTCGTGATCGGCAAAACCTTTCATGTCATGGCCGGTGAGAATACGAACAGATGAGTTGCGGCCACGACGGGTCAGGCTTTGGCCAATCCCGGCGACAGCAGCAGACGCGGCGGTGATGCCCGGTACGATCTGCCATGTGATGCCTGCGGCCTCGACCGCTTCTATCTCTTCGTCCAGACGCCCGAATATGGTGGGGTCGCCAGATTTCAGGCGTACTACACGCTGGCCTTTCAGGGCGTAGTCGACCAGCAGCGCGTCGATGTCTTCCTGTTTCCAGGATGGGCCGAACCCGGCTTTGCCAACATCGACCAGAACAGCGCTCTTGCCCACCAGGGTCAGGACCTCGGGGCTGATCAAGCGGTCATGCAGCACGACATCAGCGCGCTCAAAGGCTTTCAGTGCCTTGAGCGTCAGCAATTCCGGATCACCCGGACCCGCGCCGACAAAGTCGACGTGTCCTGTGCCATCATATGAATGCGTAAGCTGCATGTTTCATTCCGCTTGGTTTGACTTGACCTGCAATATAGGAAATATTCCCGGTAAAACGCCATATGGGCGACCAAATAAGGACAAATGTTCCATAAAGGTCGCCAATCGGGACATTGGTTTCGAAACGAAGGGAAAAATGGAATGTCGGTGCGGATTGATGACACGGATCGGAAAATTCTGGTCGAGCTACAGCGCGACGCCAGTCAGTCGCTGGATGAAATAGCCGCCCGTGTCGGCAGTTCCAAGACCCCAGTGTGGAATCGAATCCGCAAGCTGAAAGGGGCAGGAGTCATCGGTCAGCAGACCGTTTTGCTGGATGCCGAAGCACTGGGGTTTGAGGCTACATTTTTCGTTCTGATCCGAACCTCGGAGCATGAGGCTGATTGGCAGCGTAAGTTCCTCAAGGCCCTGCGTGACCGCCCCGAAGTGCAAGAGGCGCACCGGCTGGCTGGGGATATTGATTACATCCTCAAGGTGAGGGTCAAGAACGCGCGGGCTTATGACGTTTTCTACCAGACCCTGATTTCTGAGGTTCGTGTGCACAACGTGACCGCCTTATTGTCGATGGAAGAGATCAAATCCACTACCATGCTGCCCTTGAATGCGCTGATCGAAAGCTGAGGCGGCCTAAACCTGAACTATCAGCCGGGCCAGGCCGTGGAAATGATAGATGTTCGAATATTCGGGATCGGCGAAAAGGCGAATGTTCGGGCATCGGTCAAACAGCACCTGTAACGCAATTCGCATCTCTAACCGGGCCAGCGGCGCACCGACGCAGAAATGCAACCCGCCTCCGAAACTGGTGTTGGTGACAATAGGGCGGGAGGGATCAAATCGATCCGGGTCGCTCCAGACCGAGGGGTCGCGGTTCGCTGCCCCAAGCAACAGCGCGACTTCATCGCCGCGCTTGAAGTTGTGGCCGTAAACTTCGACGTCTTCATAAGCGTAGCGTGTGAACATATGCAGGGGCGGGTCGTAACGCAGGATTTCCTCAACCAACCGGTCCGGTTCATAGTTCCGGGGATCAAGCCCCAGTTGCAGAACTGTTTTCACACCGTTGCCCAATGAATGAACCGTCGCCTCATGCCCTGCGTTCAGCAGCAAAATGCATGTCGCGACGAGTTCGTCGTGAGAAAGTTTTTCGCCGTCTTCCTCGGCTGCAATCAGGCGGGTGATCAGATCGTCCTGAGGATCCGTTCGGCGCTGTTCGATGTATTCCGTGAGGAACAGATTGAAAACACGCGCGGCATCTGCGGCCTCGTCCTCGGTCTGGCGTGTCCGGCTGGCCTGATACATCGCCACCATAGCATGAGACCAACGCAAAAGATCGGGCGACATCTTTTCGGGTACACCCAGAAGTCGGCATATGGTGATCACGGGAACCTGTGTGCAGAACGCATTCAACAGGTCGAACGGCGTGTCGGGAAAGCGATTGATCAAGCTGTGGCAGAGATCGTGAAGAGAAGGCTCCAACGCAACGATTGCGCGCGAGGTAAAGGCATGCATGACCAGCGCGCGCAGTCGCGTGTGACGGGGCGGTTCTGCTTCGAGCAGCGAATGCGCCTCAACGGTTAACCAAGGCGCCAGATGAGCGGGACCAGGGCGTTGCAATTCAGCGGGAATCTCTCGGCCAAAGCGGCGATCCTTCAGCAAGGCCTGCACGGCCCGATTCGAGACGGCCGCGACTTTGTTGTAATCGTCCCAATACACAAGGTCTCCGTGCGTACGAGCCGCATAATAGAACGGATAAGGGTTTTGCACGAAATCCGGTTCAACCGGGGATTGGAACACCGTCTTCATGCACGGCAGACTTGCCATGCGGCGTGGCGAATGCAAGACCCTATGTCATGCAAAGGGTTTGGGTGATCTTGGGTTTTCTGTGTGCTGTCGGGCTGTTGTCCGCCGGAGTGTGGTCTTATGGCTACCGGCAGGCGCTGTCCCAGCTTAGTGAAAAGGCTGAGGCAGATCTGGAACTGGCAGCTGACCGATTGAGCACGCAGTTGCAGGTGTATCAGGAACTAGCCGTACTAATGGCAGGGCATCCTGACCTGCGTAATCTGAACAATCCTGTGGATTTGGCGATCGCGCGGGCCTTGTTGCTGGAAGTTGCTGACAAAACTGCGGCTGTAGACGTCCTTTATGCTGACGCGTCGGGGCGAGTTCTGGCGGCAGCCCATGACGTTGTGGGTGGCAACGTTTCGGGCCAGCCCGCGTTCGAGCGTGCTATGCAGGGCGCTTTGGGCAGCTCTCACGGTGTGCTTCCCAGGATGGGAAACCGAATTTTCACCTATGCTGCCCCGGATTTTGCACCCAACGGCATAGTGTCGGGTGCATTGATTGTCATCGCCGATGTCGAAGCTATCGAACAGACTTGGCGTGGCAGTACCGAAGCAGTCTTCTTTGTCGATCGCACCGGGTTGGTTTTCATTTCCAACCGTTCCGAGCTGTTGTTTTGGCAGCGCGCTGAAGGACAGTTGGGATTGATCCCTCCGAGCGGGGAGCAGGTGGTATTTGCGGAAACCCGGATTGGACCGTTCGAGCTGTGGCAATTGGGGTGGGGGCCGTATTTGCCGAAGCGCGCGCTGCACCTTAGTCGGGATTTGCCGGTCATCGGTATGACGGGTGAGGTGGTTATGGACGTGGCCCCGGCTCGGCGTCTGGCCGGATTGCAGGCTGCCACTGTCGCTGCAATCTGTCTGGCCTTTGGCGCCTTGTTGTTTCTGGCGACTGAACGCAGGCGCACCCTGACCGAGGCCAATGCGGAACTTGAAACCCGTGTCGCTGAACGCACCCACGCTCTGACCGCTGCGAACAGTGCTTTGCGCCGCGAGGTGCACGAACGGCAAGAGGCTGAAGCCGCGCTAAAACACGCTCAGGAAGAGCTTATTCAGGCCGGCAAGCTAAGCGCTCTGGGTCAGATGTCAGCAGGTATCAGTCATGAGTTGAACCAGCCCCTGATGGCGATCCGACAATTTGCCGACAATGGTGCTGCGTTCCTGTCGCGGGGCCGTACAGAAAAGGCTGGCGAAAACCTGACACGTATTTCCGACATGGCCGCCCGAATGGCACGGATCATTAGGAACCTCCGCGCCTTTGCCCGCAACGAAAGTGAGCCTATGGGTAAGGTCGATCTGGTTCAGGTAATTGACACAGCCCTAGAGTTGACTGAGGCGCGCTTGCGGTCGGAAAGCGTCACAATGAAGTGGTCCCCTCCGAAAGGACCGGTATATGCGTGGGGCGGAGAGGTTCGGTTGGTTCAGGTCTTTGTGAACCTGATCAACAACGCCGCAGATGCGATGAGCCAACAGGACGACCGTCTTATTCATATTGCTATAGACACCGGAGAAAAGCTGGCCGTTACAGTCCGAGATATCGGACCGGGCATTGAGAATACCAAAAAATTGTTCGAACCATTTTATACGACCAAGGCGGTTGGATCGTCTGAAGGGATGGGTCTTGGTCTTTCGATCTCGTATGGTCTAGTGCAGAGCTTTGGTGGCAACATCCGTGGTTCCAACGCGCAGACAGGGGCGATGTTTACTGTCGAACTTGAGTATTACCGGGAAGGTAAAGTGGCATGACGCGCAAGGTTCTATTGGTAGATGATGACGCCGCTGTGCGCGAGGCACTGGCGCAGACGCTGGAATTGGCAGACTATCATCCGGTCACGGCGGGATCGTTTGTGGCGGCCAAGGATCACATCCGTGACGATTTTCCGGGTGTCATCGTGTCGGATATTCGCATGCCGGGACGGGACGGGTTTCATCTATTGAACTACGCGAACGAGGTCGACCCGGAGCTGCCAGTCATCCTGTTGACGGGAGAGGGGGACATTCCCATGGCCGTTCGGGCTATGGGGCAGGGTGCGTTCGACTTTCTGGAAAAACCCTGTGCGGCCGCGGACCTGCTTGAAGTTTTGGGGAAAGCTTTTGCCGCCCGAGTGCAGATTCTGGAGCAACGCGCTTTGAAGAAAGAGCTGGCGCGCGGTGATCCTGCCGCTCGTTTGCTGTTCGGTCTGTCAGCACAGGCCGAAGCGCTGAGAGAACGTGTTCGGACCGTTGCCCCCACCGGAGCCGAAGTGTTGGTCACGGGGCCTGCGGGCAGCGGGATTTCAAAAGTGGCCGAGGTCATACACCTTATGTCGCCGCAAGGGCAGGGATCGTTCGTAAAACAGCCGTCGTCGGGTCTAACGCCCGAGGCGCTGGTTCAGGTCTGCGAAGACGCCTCCGGTGGCTCTTTGTTTCTGGACGAGATATCGGCAATGCCCGAGGCCACTCAGTATGCAGCGTTGGAGTTGGTCGAACAGGGCGTGGGCGCGCGCATTCTGGCCGGGACGACAGTTGACCTTGCCATCATGTCCGCTGAGGGGCAATTCCTAGCGGACCTGTTTTACCGTTTGGATGTGATGCGTGTACGCATCCCGTCATTGGCCGAACGACCCGAGGATATTCCAGTGATTTTTCGCCACTACGTGGCACAGGCGGCCGAGCAGGCTGGTATTGCCGAGCCCGAGATATCCTCGGAACATCTGGCAACGCTCATGGTCAGGGAATGGCCCGGAAACGCTCGGTCTTTGATGTCAGCCGCGATGCGTTTCGTACTTGGCATGCCGGAGGAAGTCTCGCAGGTCGCCGATCTGGGGTTGAGCGAGCAGATGGCGCGGGTTGAGAGGTCTTTGCTGATTGCAGCGCTGGGGCGGCATAACGGTAAGGCGTCTGACGCGGCAAAGGCGCTGAAGCTACCGCGCAAAACCTTCTATGACAAGCTGGCCCGGTATCAGATTCGCCCCGAGGATTATCGTAGATAACCACAGAATCTCCCGCCTCCTTTGACCGCATTATCATGCGGTTAAAGGCGTTGGGCTGGGCAGCCCGCTGACGCGGGCTGCGGTTGGTGCAAGCGGGGACGGGTCTGATTCGGCCGAGTTGATTCGAATGGAGTGCGGAAATCCGCACAAGGCTTGTGAAGCTTGTGCGAATTTCCGCACAGTGAATGCTGGTGAGCAATTAGTGCACCTAAAGGTAATCTTTTAACTATTTAATTTAAAAGGGAAGAATGAAGAATTTAGTGCGCCGTAACAAAATGTTGAGCCAGAACAGCTGATTCAGTTCACTTCCCGGCATGCGGCGCTGAACTGGCGCCAATTGGAGTATCCAGGAAGTCCGGGAGGAAAAGACTGATGAAATTTCTGACGACGGCTGCAACGGCAGTAGCTCTGTCCGCAATTGCGACAACAGGCATGGCGGCATGCGACGATGGTGAAATCGTTGTAAAGTTCGCGCATGTCACCAACACTGACAAACACCCCAAAGGCATCGCGGCATCGCTTCTGGAACAGCGCGTAAATGACGAGATGAACGGCGTGATGTGCGTTGAGGTCTATCCGAACTCGACGCTTTATAACGACGACAAGGTGCTTGAGGCAATGCTGCAGGGCGACGTCCAACTGGCTGCACCGTCACTGTCAAAATTCGAAAAGTTCACCAAACAGTTCCGCCTGTTTGACCTGCCATTCATGTTCAAGAACATCGATGCCGTGGATGCATTCCAGGCCTCGGCGGAAGGTCAGGCGATGAAAGACAGTATGCAGCGCCGTGGTCTGCAGGGGCTGGCGTTTTGGCACAACGGCATGAAGCAGATGTCGGCCAATAAGCCGCTGGTTGATCCGTCTGACGCGGATGGTCTGAAGTTCCGCGTTCAGTCCTCGGACGTACTTGTGGCGCAGATGGAAGCCATTGGTGGCAGCCCGCAAAAAATGGCGTTCTCGGAAGTGTACGGCGCGCTGCAGCAGGGTGTTGTGGACGGTCAGGAGAACACCTGGTCGAACATCTACGGTAAGAAGTTCTTTGAGGTTCAGGACGGCATCACCGAAACCAACCACGGCATTATTGATTACCTGGTTGTAACCTCCGTGGACTGGCTGGACAGCCTTGATCCGGAAGTGCGCGATCAATTCCTGACCATTCTTGGTGAAGTGACCGAGACCCGGAACAAGGAAGCCTTTGCTGTGAACGAAGCGGCCAAAGCCTCGATCACGGATGCTGGCGGTATCATTCGCGATCTGAACCCCGAACAGCGTCAGGCTTGGGTTGATGCGATGAAGCCGGTTTGGGACAAATTCGCCGACGACGTGGGTCAGGACAAGATCGACGCCGCTCAGGCAATTAACGCCGGGTTCTGATCCCGGTACAGGCCGCGCGTCAGGGGGCTGGGGAGTTGCTGACGCGCAGGCCGGGCGGGCCATCAGAAAAGGCCCGCCCGCTATCACTCTCATCACAAAAAATTTGCGGGGACTAAAGAGATGTCTGGTGCGAAATCCGGCCAAGGCGGGCTGGTCGACCATATCGAAGAAACCCTGATCGCGTTGCTGCTGGGCCTGATGACGGCCGTTACCTTTGCCAATGTGATCGCTCGTTTCGTTTTCAATTCCAACATTCTGTGGGCGCTTGAGCTGACAGTGTTCACCTTTGGCTGGCTGGTACTGCTGGGTGCGTCTTATGCGGTGAAAAAGCACGCGCATCTTGGTGTGGACGCCATCCTTAACATGTTAGCCCCGGCGCCGCGCCGCGTTCTGGCGTTGATTGCAGTGGGATGCTGTCTAGTGTTTTCGCTGCTGATGCTTAAAGGCGCATATGACTATTGGGCCGTATTCGCTGATCTGCCTCCCACATCGGGCCGTTGGTTCCCGACGGGTTTCAACTTCGACGCCCGCAGTCAAAGCTTTTACGAAGTCGACGACATCCCCATGGTCGCGCCACTGCGGTTTCTGGAAGCGATGATCAACTACGACGAGGCCTATGAAAAGTTGCCAAAGGTAGTTCCGTATTTCGTCCTCCCCCTGTCGATGCTGTTGCTGGTGATCCGTTTTACGCAGGCCGCCATTCAAATCTGGCGTGGTGAGGCAGACCGCATTGTCGCCAGCCATGAGGTTGAGGACGAGATCGAAGAAGTGCGCGCTCAGCAAGGAGAGCATGACTGATGGACGTTGTATTCCTTTTCTCGATGGTCATCGGACTGCTGCTGATTGGGGTTCCGATTGCGGTGGCTCTGGGCCTCAGCTCGACCCTGTTCCTGCTGATGTATTCCGATAGCTCGTTGGCCTCGGTGGCAGGTACCCTATTCGAGGCATTTGAAGGGCATTTCACCCTTCTGGCAATTCCGTTCTTTATCCTCGCATCCTCCTTCATGACGACGGGTGGTGTGGCGCGGCGGATCATTCGGTTCTCGATCGCCTGCGTGGGCCATCTTCCGGGTGGTCTGGCGATTGCAGGTGTTTTCGCCTGTATGTTGTTTGCGGCGCTGTCCGGGTCGTCTCCGGCGACAGTTGTAGCCATCGGCTCAATTGTGATCGCTGGGATGCGCCAAGTGGGCTATTCCAAGGAATTCGCCGCTGGTGTGATCTGTAATGCTGGAACCCTGGGTATTCTGATCCCACCATCGATCGTGATGGTTGTCTATGCGGCAGCCGTTGAGGTTTCGGTCGGGCGGATGTTCCTTGCCGGTGTCATTCCGGGCCTGATGGCCGGGTTGATGCTAATGATCACCATCTACGTCATGGCCAAGGTCAAGAACCTGCCGAAAGGTGACTGGAAAGGGTGGGGCGAGGTCTTTACCTCGGCACGTGAAGCCGGTTGGGGCCTGTTCCTGATCGTCATCATCCTGGGCGGTATCTATGGCGGGATTTTCACTCCGACCGAAGCCGCCGCTGTGGCTGCTGTCTATGCGTTCCTGATTGCTAGCTTTGTCTACAAGGATATGGGACCGCTTAGCACCGAAGAGGGTCAGGCGAACCTGCCTCTGATCAAGAAACCCTATGCTCTGATCACCGCATTCTTCCATCCGGACACCAAACACACCTTGTTTGAGGCCGGAAAGCTGACCGTCACTCTGTTGTTCGTCATCGCCAACGCGCTGATCCTGAAGCACGTGCTGACGGACGAGCAGGTGCCACAGCATATCGCCAGCGCAATGCTGTCAGCAGGTCTGGGGCCGGTGACCTTCTTGATCGTTGTCAACGTAATCCTGTTGATCGGTGGTCAGTTCATGGAGCCCTCGGGCCTGCTGGTCATTGTCGCACCTCTGGTCTTTCCGATTGCGATTGAGCTGGGCATCGACCCGATCCATTTGGGTATCATCATGGTGGTGAACATGGAGATCGGGATGATCACACCTCCGGTCGGGTTGAACCTGTTCGTGACATCGGGCGTGGCGGGCATGCCGATGATGGGTGTGGTGAAGGCCGCGCTGCCGTTCCTGGCCGTGCTCTTCGTCTTCCTGATCATGGTGACGTATATCCCCTGGATATCGACCTTTCTGCCCAATACCTTCATGGGGCCGGAAATCATAACGAACTAGCGAAGATAACCCTTCGCTCAGGCCGGGCAGCACGATCTGCCCGGCCTTTTTCGTTGTGAGACACTTGAAGTTGCAGCTCGCCTTCCCAAATTTGTAACAGAGGACGACCTCCCCAGAACGGGTGATCATTCGGGACGACCCGAAAAGTTTTGAGGTGTCCTTATGTCCTGGATTTATCTGTTGTTCGCTGGCCTGCTTGAAATCGTGTGGGCCGTTGCGATGAAGCAATCTGCCGGTTTCACGCGGCTATGGCCGACGGCTATCATGGGGGTTTCTATGATTGGGTCGTTCGGCTTGCTGGCCATGGCGATGCGTACGTTGCCTTTGGGCACGGCCTACGTCATCTGGACCGGCATCGGCGCAGTAGGGGCGTTTCTGGTGGGAATCATGCTGTTAGGCGAAACAGTAAACGCCGCGCGTATCATCGCGGCGGTTCTGATCGTGACGGGCCTGGTGACGATGAAACTGGCCTGAGCTGTAGCTCAGGCCTTTTGCAGCGCATCGATAATGCCCGAGAAATCCTGCGCTTTCAGGCTGGCACCCCCGACCAGCGCGCCATCCACGTTTGACACGGCAAAGATATCGGCAGCATTAGACGGTTTGACCGAACCACCATACAAAAGTCGGACTGAGCGACCAACAACTTCGCCGAACCGCCGCTCCAGCCGGTTGCGGATGAAGTCATGGACCTCTCCGATTTCGTCCAGTGTGGGTACTTTGCCGGTGCCGATAGCCCAGATCGGTTCATAGGCGACGATCAGATTCTCGCCGGTCGACTGATCCGGGATCGAACCCGACAACTGGCCGCCGATGATGTCCAGCGTATTGGCCGCCTCGCGCTGCTCCAGACTTTCGCCGACGCAAATGATGGCCTTCAACCCGGCATCCATGGCCACGCGGGCTTTGGCGCGGACGGTTTCGTTTTGCTCACCGTGATCTTCACGACGCTCGGAATGGCCCAGAATGACCGAGTTGGCTCCGGCATCGACCAGCATGTCAGCGCTGATATCACCCGTATGTGCGCCTGATGTGGCAGTGTGGCAGTCCTGTCCGCCAACGGAGATACCTGCGCCACGCATAGTTTCGGCCGCACGGTTCAGCAGCGTAGCGGGCGGGCAAATCAGAATGTCGACCGAAGGCGAAGGGAAGGCGCTGGCCAGAGCGCCCAGCTCACTCAGCGCTGCCGAGGTTCCGTTCATCTTCCAATTCCCAGCCGCCAGCTTGCGCCGCATAATCCGATCTCCTTGAAATTCGCAAATTCTGCAACCGGATAGCACCACCAGCGCGGGCTGACAATTGCGGTTGCAGCGCAGTTAACAAATCGGCAATGCCCGCCGTGTTTCAGGGAAGGGCAGCCGCAGCTTCGCGGGTCTTACGACTGGGAAGACAGGCTTTCGTCGAACTTAATCGATTCGCCACAACCGCAGGCATCAACGACGTTGGGATTGCGGAACTTGAACCCGGATTCCAGCAGCGAGACTTCATAATCGATCTCGGTCCCAAACAGGAACATCTGTGCCATCGGGGCAATCATGATCCGCGCACCGTCCTGCTCCACAACTTCGTCATTCGTGTCAGGCTGATCGACGTAGTCCATCGTGTATTCCATACCGGCGCAGCCACCTTTTTTGATGCCGATGCGCAGGCCTGCATGGCCGCCTGTTTCCATCAGGCGGGCAATCTGCTCTGCCGCTTTAGGCGTCATGGTCACGGCTTGTTTGCCGGGTATGCCGAACATAGTGATCTCCGTTGTCGCGCGCAGCTTTTAATCTAGTGCCGACAGGGCGATGGCTCAAGACATAGCAGTCATTCTTACCTAACATTTCAGGCATTTCCGGATTGTGCTTGCCTTTTAAAACAAGCTGACCTTAGCTGATCAAAGATAATTTCCGGCAGATTGATATAGGGCGAAACAAAATGTATAAGATGAAATTCACTTGCAAAAGCATGGCTTTAGCGTCAGCTGTTGCGGTTTCTCCGATAATTTCAGGCGTAGCGTTAGCGGAGACAGAGCAAAAAAGACACCCCGTCAACTGTTCCACTGCCGAAGGCGACTTGCGCGCGATCGCGGCCGAAAAAAAGTATGCGCAGGATCAGCAGGTGGAAAGCGTTATATCCATTTTGCCTGCTGGCGCGCTTTTGGGATTGGTGACTGGCACAGAAAACAAAAGATTGTCTATGTTGTCAGGGGATTATGTAAAAGCTCTAGATGAACGCGCGGCGGAAATAAAATCCAAATGCGGTGTAGAATAAGCAGTGCACTAACGTAAAAAGACCGCTCTCGGGCAAGAGCGGTCTTTCATTAAAGTCGTAAGGCCGGGTCTTTATTGGGGGGGCACAAGCGTGCGACCGGCCTTGGCTTATTAGGATGCAAGTACAAGGAAACCTTTGCCGATTTCGGTAACGGTTTTCCAACGTGCCGATGACAGAGATATAAAGCTTTTACGACAAGGGGTTAATTGCCTGGCTTACATGAAGCCAAGTTCAAGCCGCGCCTCGTCCGACATCATCTCCATGCCCCAGGGGGGCTCCCAGGTAAGCTCGACGTCCACCTCTTTGATACCTGCGACGGGTTCGACGGCTTCTACAATCCAGCCGGGCATTTCGCCGGCGACTGGACAACCCGGTGCGGTCAGAGTCATGATGACTTTCACCGCGTTTTCCTGATTGATGTCGATCGTATAGATCAGGCCAAGGTCGTAGATATTCACTGGAATTTCAGGGTCAAAGACCGTGCGGCAGGCTTCCACCACGGAGTCATACAGGGGGTGCTCAACGCTCGAAGGTGCAATCAGCGGTGTGCCTTCTAATTGTTCGCTCGGATGAGTCATTCGTGCCTCGGGTCTGTTACCTGAGCAATTATATAGGGAAAGCCATGGCCAGCGTCCAGAGGTGCAATGACGCCCCGTGTGGGGCGCCAGATAGTTTTAGTCGTTAATGTCGTGCCGGAAGGTTTTCACCTGACCATGAGGCAGGGAATACACACGTCGCAAAACCAGCCACGCAATCAGGGACAACGCTGCGAAAATCAGCAGAAGGACCGGTAGCGAGGGAGTGACTCCGGGGATGATCAGCAAAAGCCCGGTGACCGCGGCCCCGATCGCAAAGCCCAGAAAGATAAAGCCAGGCAGGACGATCTCAAGTATACCTAGGGCCAGCGCTCCGGCCAGCCAGAGCCACCAGGTCAGCCAGAAGGGGTCGGCCATTATTTTCCTCCTCTCAGCATCTTAAAGGCGTCGCCAAAAGCCTCCAGTGCGTTGGCGGGCACAACGATGGTTTGCGAACCGTTGCCATTGCCCAGGGCGTTCAGAGACTCGACCTGTTTCAGGGCAACCTGATATTGCGCGGCTTCGATGCCGTTATCCTGAATGGCCTTGGCGACAACGCCGGTTGCATAGGCTTCGGCTTCGGCCTGAATACGGCGCGCCTTGGCGGTTTGCTCGGCAGCGTACAGTTCGGCGTCCGCGTTCAATTCGACCGCACGTTTTTGACCTTCGGCCTCGGTCACCTGCGCTCGGCGGGCCCGTTCAGCGTTCAACTGCTGCAGCATGGCGTCGCGGGTTGCCTGATCTAGGTTCACGTCCAGAATCTCAGCTCGTGTCACTTCGATGCCCCAGTCATCCACGGCCGTTTCGACGCTTTCCTGAATACGGGTGATCAGTTGGGCGCGGTTGGACTGGACCTCGTCCAGATCCATTTTACCGATTTCTGCCCGCACGATACCAGCCACAGTTGTCGCAATCGCGCCGTCTACATCACGGATACGATACACCGTCTTTTCCGGTTCGAGAATGCGGTAAAACACGGACGTGTCGATCTGCACCAGAACGTTGTCCTTGGTGATCGCGTCCTGCGTCGCATTGGGCAGCTGGCGTTCCAGAATGGATATCTTGTGGCGCGCAACATCTAGAAAAGGAACAATAAAGTTAATACCGGGGCCAAGAACCGAATGCAGGCGACCAAACCGTTCGACCACGTATTTCTCGGATTGGGGAACGATTTTGATGCCCTTGAAAATGACGACGATGATCAGGACCGCCGCCAGAACGTAAATGATGTTTGACGTCAGCAAGCCAATAATCTGGTCTTCGGTCATATCTGTCCTCTTTTGTTGTGTACTATGGTATACATGTGGGGATTGAGTCGCCCAATTTCAACTCTGGTATGGGGTGATCGGGTGTGGATGCAAATCTTTGAAGTTGCAGATGTTGGGCAGTAATTCGGGAATGTGACCGCTTTGCATCCCGTCTTGATTGCGGTATCGGGCGCTATGAAACTGATCATCGATACAGATCCCGGCATCGACGATGCCATGGCCATTGCCTATGCCGCCGCTGCGCCCGAGATTGACCTGATCGGCTTGACGACAGTATTCGGCAACACGCATATTCATCAGTCCAGCCGCAATGCACGGTTTTTGCTGCATAAACTGGGGCTGGATGCGCCGGTGGCTGAAGGCGCCGCAAATGCAATGGGGCGGGATCACCACGACCCGTCGGACCATGTACACGGGCCTGAAGGCTTTGGTGATGTGACCGAGATTCCTGAGATCGGGACAAATCACCCCCTGCCTGCAGCCGAGTTTTTAGTGGACATGGCCCGCAAGCATAAGAGCAAGCTGGTGGTTTGCGCGGTAGGTCCCCTGACGAATATAGCCGCTGCGATGCGTTTGGATCCGCAGTTTTCGACCAATATCAAGCGTTTGGTCATCATGGGGGGCGCGGTTTACTGTCACGGAAACGTAACTCAATACGCCGAAGCCAATATCTATCACGATGCCTCAGCGGCGGATGAAGTCTTTGCCAAACCACCGCAGACCGTTTTGGTGGGTTTGGATGTGACGTTGAAAACCCTTTATGAACCGGCGGACTTTGAGGCGCTAGCCCAGCGGTCAACGGACATAGGCGGGTTCCTGCGCGATATCTCTCGCTTCTATTTGAAATTCTACAAAGAGGTTGGCGGGCTTGAGGGTTGTGGGTTGCATGATTCAACCGCTGTGATCGCCTGCACGCACGAACCGATGTTTGACGTGGTCGAAACAGGGTTGCGCGTAGTGACCGAGGGGACTGAGATTGGCGCAACCCGTCCCGATCCTTCGCGGCCTCCAGTCCGGGTGTGTCGAGACGTAGATGGAACAGGGGTCGTGCACCTGTTTACCGAACGTGTCGCCTCGCTGCCCTGATGGGTTGCATTGCCCTGACAGATCGGGCAAATGCTGCCCGGTTCAAAAACCCCGAGGCACCCCATGACCGAGCGTTTTTCATTTGATCTGAAAGCCACCGATGGCAAGGCCAGAACCGGTGCGATCAACACGCCGAGGGGCGAGGTGCGCACCCCGGCATTCATGCCCGTGGGCACCGCGGCGACGGTCAAGGCCATGATGCCGGAAAGTGTACGTGCGACCGGGGCGGATATTCTGCTGGGTAACACCTATCATCTTATGCTGCGCCCCACGGCGGAACGTATTTATCGGCTGGGAGGGTTGCACAGGTTCATGAACTGGGACCGGCCCATCCTGACGGACTCAGGCGGGTTTCAGGTCATGTCACTGGCGGGGCTGCGTAAGCTGACCGAAAAGGGTGTGACGTTCAAATCTCATGTGGACGGATCGAAACACGAACTGACGCCGGAGCGGTCGATGGAAATCCAGCGCTTGCTGGGGTCTGACATTGTCATGTGTTTCGACGAATGTCCGGCCTTGCCCGCCGACCGCGACCGCATCGCCGAGTCGATGCGTCTGTCGATGCGTTGGGCCGAACGTTCGCGTGAGGCATTCGGGGATCGTCCGGGGCACGCGTTGTTCGGCATTATGCAAGGCGGGCTGGAACAAGATTTGCGCGAGGAGAGCGCTGAGGCGCTGAAAGCCATCGGTTTCGAAGGTTACGCGGTCGGTGGTCTGGCCGTGGGTGAGGGGCAGGAGGCCATGTTCGACTGTCTCGACTACGCGCCCGATTTCCTGCCGACCGACAAACCGCGCTATCTGATGGGGGTCGGCAAACCAGACGACATCGTTGGTGCGGTTACGCGCGGTATCGACATGATGGATTGCGTTCTGCCCTCACGCTCGGGGCGCACCGGGCAGGTGTTCACCCGCCATGGCGTTGTGAACATCAAAAACGCCCGTCATGCCGATGATCCGCGACCGCTGGACGAGGCGTGCTCGTGCCCTGCCTGTTCGAACTATTCGCGGGCCTATCTGCATCATGTGTTCCGGTCCAACGAGATGATCTCGGGCATGCTGCTGACCTGGCACAACCTGCATTACTTTCAGGAAATCATGCAGGGCATGCGCGATGCCATCGCTGCCGGAACGTTCCAGGCTTGGCAGGCAGAGTTTCACGCACAGCGGGCGCAGGGCGATATCGAACCGCTGTAATTCCGGCCCCTTGATGACAAAACGCCGTTATTTTGCTAATCTGCTTTCGAATTATTCAAGGTATTTTCTGTTTTGCACTGGGGGTTTTTATGCCTCGTCTATTTGGATTGTTTGTCTTTTCAGCAGCAATTGCGACCGCCACGTCTGCCGATGTCTGGACGTTTGAAACTCCATCGGAAAACATCCAATGTTCGGTCGGGCAAGAGCTGAACGCCGCAGACATCTATTGTACCATTATCGAGCGCCGGGGCGATCCAGCCCTGCCGCGCCCGTCAGATTGCCAATCCGATTGGGGGCATGACTTCTTCATGGCGAATACCGGGCCGGTCGAGATGCTGTGCCGACCGCTCAACCGTCATCGCGATGGGTTCGACCGGGCCGAATACGGAGTAACTGGTAATTTCGGTGGATTTGTTTGCCACTCGTCAAAGAAGGGGTTGGAGTGCAAGAATGAGGACGGGCACGGATTTTTTCTATCTCGTGCCGTTCAAAGGGTGTTCTGACGCTTACATTTTCGGCCCTCTTGGCCAGTTTTGTTAAATTCGGTGGATATGTTCACTGGATGCCTTGCAGTCCGCCAAGGCTCGGGTCATTCTGAATCGCGATACATGGCGGTAAGGTTGAAAAAGGGCGATGAGGCCCCACCTTTATCGTCCAAGACAGGAGATGGCCGAGCGTTGCCTGAACAGGGACCGGAGCCATCTTGCCAACGATAAGGATTGAGCATGCAAGAGCCCCTTAATTCCTCATACCCGGTACTGCCGCTGCGCGATATTGTAGTGTTCCCGCATATGATCGTGCCGCTGTTTGTGGGTCGGGATAAGTCCGTCCGTGCATTGGAAGAAGTGATGCAGGACGATAAGCAGATTTTGCTGTCCAGCCAGATTGATCCGGGCGATGACGATCCGGTTGAAGACGGAATTTACCGTTCTGGTGTTCTGGCCAATGTTCTGCAATTGCTGAAGCTGCCCGATGGCACCGTAAAGGTGCTGGTCGAAGGGCAAGCGCGGGTGCAGATCACCGAATTTCTAGAAAACGAAGAGTTTTTCGAAGCTCGCGCCGAATATCTGACCGAAATCCCGGGCGACGTCACCACGACCGAAGCACTGCTGCGCACCGTTGCGGATGAGTTCGAACGCTACGCCAAGGTTCGCAAGAACATACCCGAAGAAGCTCTTACTGCCGTGGGTGAAACCGCCGAACCCGCCAAGCTGGCCGACCTCGTGTCGGGCCATCTGGGTATCGAGGTTGAGCAAAAACAGGAACTGCTGGAAACTCTTTCCGTCAGCGAGCGGCTTGAGAAAGTCTATGGCCTGATGCAGGGCGAAATGTCGGTTCTGCAGGTCGAGAAAAAGATCAAGACACGCGTAAAATCCCAGATGGAGAAGACGCAGCGCGAATACTATTTGAATGAGCAGATGAAGGCCATTCAGAAGGAACTTGGCGATGGTGAGGACGGCGGTAACGAAGTCGCCGAACTGGAAGCCAAGATCAACGAGACCAAGCTGTCGCAAGAAGCGCGTGAAAAGGCCGAGGGCGAGCTGAAAAAGCTGCGCAATATGAGCCCGATGTCCGCCGAGGCGACCGTCGTGCGTAACTATCTGGATTGGATTCTATCACTGCCGTGGGGCACCAAATCCCGTGTCAAAAAGGATCTGGGCCGCGCGCAGGAAATTCTGGATGACGATCACTATGGCCTTGAAAAGGTCAAGGAGCGGATCGTTGAGTATCTGGCGGTTCAGCAGCGCTCGAAAAAGCTGAAAGGCCCGATCCTGTGCCTTGTTGGCCCTCCAGGTGTGGGTAAGACATCGCTGGGTAAATCCGTTGCCAAAGCCACGGGGCGCGAATTCATTCGCATCTCGCTGGGAGGCGTACGCGACGAATCCGAGATCCGCGGCCACCGTCGGACCTATATCGGTTCGATGCCGGGTAAGATCATCCAGGCGCTGAAGAAGGCGAAGACTACGAATCCTCTCATATTGCTCGACGAGATCGACAAGATGGGGCAGGACTTCCGTGGTGATCCGGCTTCGGCGATGCTCGAGGTGTTGGACCCCGAACAGAACAATACGTTCATGGACCACTACCTTGAGGTCGAATATGACCTGTCCAACGTGATGTTCCTGACCACGTCGAACAGCTACAACATGCCTGGACCTCTGCTGGATCGGATGGAGATCATCCCGCTGGCCGGCTACACCGAAGAGGAAAAGAGCGAGATCGCCAAGCAGCACCTGATTGATAAGCAGGTCAAGAACCATGGTCTGAAGGCTAAGGAATTCGAACTGACCGATGAGGCGCTGCAGAAGATCATTCGCACCTATACTCGCGAGGCTGGTGTGCGGAATCTCGAGCGTGAGATTGCCAAGGTGGCGCGGAAATCGCTGACCAAGATCATCAAGAAAGAGGCGGAAGAAGTTACTGTAACGCCTGAAAATCTTGATGAATTCCTAGGCGTTCCGAAGTTCCGTTACGGTCTGGCCGAGCAGGATGATCAGGTCGGTGTTGTCACTGGTCTGGCCTGGACTTCCGTTGGTGGCGATCTGTTGCATATCGAGGCTCTGAAACTGCCCGGCAAAGGGCGGATGAAGACTACGGGTAAGCTGGGTGATGTGATGAAGGAATCCATCGACGCGGCGTCGTCCTATGTGCGGTCAATTTCTCCTCAGATTGGTGTGAAACCGCCGAAGTTTGACACGTTGGATATTCACGTCCACGTGCCGGATGGTGCAACGCCCAAAGATGGTCCAAGCGCCGGTCTGGCGATGGTGACCTCGATCGTGTCCGTGCTGACCGGCATTCCGGTTCGTAAGGATATCGCCATGACGGGTGAGGTTTCACTGCGTGGTAACGCTATGCCTATCGGTGGTTTGAAAGAGAAACTGCTAGCGGCTCTGCGTGGTGGCATCAAAACCGTTCTGATCCCGGAAGAAAACGAAAAGGATCTGGCGGAAATCCCAGACAACGTGAAAGAAGGGCTGGAAATCATCCCCGTCACGCATGTCTCGGAAGTTTTGAAACACGCGCTAATTAGCGAGCCCGAGCCTGTCGAATGGGATGAGGCCGCAGAAGAAGCCGCAGCGGCGGCCGCCAAAGCGGCCGAAAGCGCCAGCCCGTCGGCCACAGCACATTAAAACAGATTAAAGGCGGGGGTGACCCCGCCTTTTTTACAGCCCTATGACGGGTTTCTTTGGGTCCAGAATCTCTTCTTCATCGATGTATTCCTGGAATTTTTCCTGGGGTAGGGCGGAACGAACCGCCAGCCCAAAGATCACTGCAGAAAACAACACGCAAAGCGCGATGTCCCAGCCAAAGGGTATTTGCTTCAAGGCGCCTTCTCCGAACTGCCCGAGATAAGAGATCAGGCCGACTCCTACCAGATAAGGTAGCAGCCATAACGCTTCGGTCACGTCCATCTCATCCAGCCGGTTGCGGAACCGCGCCAGCAAAAGAGCCATTCCAATGGCAAGAGCGATACCTAAACGCCATACCGTATCCCAACCGCTCCAATACACCACGAGGGTGGCGATGGCGAAGGCCGAAACGGCAACAAGTTTCACTGCAGGGATTCGGATGGATCTGGGGTGATCCGGCATCAAATGGCGCAGGCATACGACGGCAATGGGGCCGACCGCGAATGAAAGCACGATGGCCGCGCCGTTCAGGGCAATGACGGTAGTGAAGGGAACAGTCAGCAGGAACAGGATGCCGATCAGGAAGTTCAGCGCCAACGCCCAAAGGGGAACTCCGAATGATGACAACATCATCAAGCGAGTTGGCAGAAAGCCGTTTTTCGCCAATGCCATAGCGATCCTTGCATTCGATCCAGTCGAGACAAGGCCGTTGCCGAACGGCCCGATGACCGAGCCAATGTTCAGCACGCTAAGAAACCAGACAAACCCGACCGAAATGATGACGCCGTCCAGCGGGCCCTGACCACCGAAACTCAAGCTGGCCCAGCCGTTGGCAAGCATTTTTTGGTCCAGCGCGCCGATAAAAGCGATTTGCAAGCCCACATAGATCAGTGCGCAAAGTACGATGGACAAAATTAGTGCAGCTGGGATTGCGAATTTGGGGTTTCGAACTTCACCGGCCATGTCGACCACGTGACGAAAGCCGATGAAGGAAAAGATCACGCCCCCGGTCGATACTGCGGCCATAATTCCTTGCAGCCCATATGGCGCAAATCCATCCGGTTGGGTGAAGTTCTGGGTGTCGAACCGATTGGCGATCAGCAAGGCGGCCAAAACGATTGGAATCGCGATCTTCGCCCATGTCAACGCCGCGTTCACTTGAGTAAAGAATTTGACACCCAGTGCGTTGACCGCGACGAACAGCAGCATGAAAAACAGGGCGACAGTGATGCCAGCGCCAGTCAGGTCCCCTGTCTCGGCTGTGTGCAGCCATGGAGCGTAGGGTGCCAGGTACTTCAGCATTGCCTCGACCTCGATCGGGGCAGTGGTGTTATAGCCGATCCAGGCCGTCCAACCCATCGCCATCGAAACGATATTGCCGTGGGAAAACTGCGGTACCCGCGCAATGCCCCCTGGAATTGGAAGCATGGCCGAAATTTCAGCGAAAGTAATCGCCAGAATGAACATAGCCACTGCGCCGATGACCCATGAGAAGACAGCGGCTGGCCCAGCATGTTGCACCGCCAGAAGTGGGCCGAACAACCATCCGGACCCAATGATGCCACCGACTGAAATGAAAGTTAGCCCTACGAGGCCGATATCCCGCTTCAATCTGGCCACGTCCTTACTCCATCCCTTATCGCCGCAAAGTCCTGCGGCTGTTCAAATCAGGATACGCAGGCCAGACGATTTATGGCAAGTAACCGTCAGGGAACGGAAAATTGGAAGGAAGCTTTAAAAAGGGAAATGGTGGGTGATAAGAGATTTGAACTCCTGACATCTTCGATGTGAACGAAGCGCTCTACCACTGAGCTAATCACCCGTGAGGATGCCTCTTACAGAGTGAACTGGGGGCTTGCAAGGGTGCTGGAAGTACAAAAGCTTTAAATTTCGGGCAAAAAAAACAGGCAGCAGAATCCTGCTGCCTGGCAATCCTGATCGTGGGCTTACAGGATAAAGTCGTTCGCTGTCAGATCGTGTAGACCGGTCAGTTTGATAAGCATTTCGGGTTCCTTATCCCCATCAGTATCGACATAGACATAGGTTCTGTTGTCGACGGGATTGGCCCTTTGCAATTTGACGAAATACACTTCTCCCTCGTCGGAATCTGTAGCGGAGTTTTCTCCGTTGAAGATGAACGAGTCATCGCCAGCCAGAACAGTGCTGGCATCAATGGCACTCAGATCGATTTTATCTTCGCCGGGTTTGAAATCTCTTATCCAGTCAGCGTGCTGAACTACAGTTGAACTGTCGCTGGTCGAATTGAAGACGAACACGTCAGCGTTTGCGCCGCCCGTCATTGTGTCCAATCCCTGGCCGCCAATTAGGGTATCGTCGCCTCTGCCGCCGTTTAAGAAATCCCAACCATTGCCGCCGATAAGTGTATCATTTCCCGTGGCACCTATCAGCACGTCTCGCCCGAGGTAGCCATCGAGAACGTCATCCCCTCCATTGCCAATGATCGTATTCGCCTGACCATTGCCGCTGATCACGTCGTTCTGTTCAGAACCTTCTACGTTTTCGATTAGACGGATGATATCGACACCGTAACCTGTATCCTGCGCACCGAATTCGAACAGGTCTAAGGTTACTGCGGTCGTGCCGTCATATCTTATCCAGTCAATACCTACACCGCCATGGAAGGTATCGTTGCCATCACCATCTTTGGCATTGAATTTGTCGTCGCCACCGCCGCCATTCAGAATGTCCGCGCCGGCACCGCCACCGATAACGTCTTTGCCAGCACCACCGATTACTGTGTCGTCGCCTGCACCTGCGGCTATAACATCATGACCGCTGCTTCCGCTAAGCGTGTTGTTGTATTCGTTACCTATAAGTATGTCACTGCCAAGACCGCCGATCGCGTTCTCGATAATCACAGTGTTTGCAATAGTGAAACCTCCAGCAACGCCATTGGCCGAGGAAGGCGAGCCGCCTGCGTCATGACCTTCCAAGTCAGCGTCATTGAGGTTGATGACCACTTTTCTTGTCACACCTGCCGCTGAAATAGTGTCTGTACCGGCAGTGTCCCAGATGGCCGACCAGAATGTACCGGCACCGTTAGAACCATTGATTTTATAAACATTGTCACCGGTTCTGTAGGTGGACGTTCCGTAGATTGCTTGCAGAGCTGCAATATCCAGGGCCATCGGTGTGGCAGAATGGCCGAACTTGTAACTCGTGACTGGAACAACTTCTGCGTAGCCCGAATTGTAGGACATAATTGTGTAAACGCCCTGATTCTGCGCATCAGTTCCATAGTCGCCAAATTCTTGGGTCACGCCATCGAAGATCGTTGAACTGCCGCCTGCGTCGTGCGGGTGCGCCAAGCCAAGACCGTGCAGTATTTCATGCAGGATAGTTTCGAATCCTGCACCACCTTTCGACAATGCCGCTTGGCTAAATAAAACGGTGTCGTAGGCGAACCAGCCAAACAAGGTGTCAATACCCTGGTCTTGCAAAACAGGTTGCATACCAGGCACCTGGTGTGCCGCGAGACTTCCCCCAAGATCATCGAGGGTAATGAGACCCCAGGAAATGTTCTCGTAGTAGGGCGTCCCTTGGGGCGCGAGGAAATTAACTTCGACAAATTTAATGGGGATATATCGTTCGATTACGTTTAGGGCGTTACGGAAGGCTTGTTTTTCGTATTCAAGAAAATCGGCGAAACCGTTTACAGAGGAATCTCCGAACGAATATGTAAGAGTTCCAACTGGACCTCCAACACTGGTCCCTAGATTCCAGGAGGACCCCCAAATCAATCCGTCTACATATTCATAACCAGTTGGGCTGGCGCCGGGGTAAGAGTTAGTTGCAACTGACATACTACTATTTCCATTTTTTGCAACACAACCAACTGATCTTCAAAAATCCTGATTACCGATTGTGTTAGGCTTACTAATTATCCCGTTATATGGGACTTATTATCTGCTTGGATACTCCACTTCGAGACTTCCCTGTGCAAGTTCAGCGTCCCACTATATTTTGATTTTGTGTTACTGTGTCGCCTCTGGCACACGCAATGTGGCCGAATGATGGCGCACACGTTGTTAGCAGGATTGGGTCAATTCCCAAAGTTCAGTTCTTTTGGGGATTATGTTAAATATTTTCTGATTCCGTCTGCACGTTACATTTCACACTGGAAACGGTGAAAATAGAAACTTGAGTGGCAGGAACGCTTCTGCAGAAAAGGGAAGCGCCATTCCCAGTGGTCGTCCTGGATTGTGCAATCGCTTCGGAAAGGGGCAATTCCGAAAAAGGAAGCGGACGAAGTCGGCAAACATTTTTTGAGTTCTGCAAAAAAATTTCAAAAGCCCGCTTGACGCTGCCGGGGCGTGGCCATAATACACCCCAACGTTCAGCAACGAACGGGCAGCGGGCGGTTGTAGCTCAGTTGGTTAGAGTACCGGCCTGTCACGCCGGGGGTCGCGGGTTCGAGCCCCGTCAACCGCGCCATCGCTGCCAGCCTTTGATCCGGGTAAATGGATCGCACATAGACCCTAAATGCGCGGTTGTAGCTCAGTTGGTTAGAGTACCGGCCTGTCACGCCGGGGGTCGCGGGTTCGAGCCCCGTCAACCGCGCCATTTTCCTGAAATACCGAAAATACAATCAACCCCTTCCGGGGCACACTTCGGATTGGGGTCATACTGTCAGGAGATGTCGGCAATAATCCAGTTGTTCACACTTTGTTCTAACTTTTTTGTTGGAGACTCGGAGCCGCTCGCCTATTTCTAGGACACTTGTGTGTTGGGGGCCAATATGGCTGAGCTGAAGAATATCGAGGTGCGCGGCGCGCGCGAGCATAACCTGAAGAGCATCGACGTGGATATCCCACGCGATCAGCTGGTGGTGATCACCGGGTTGTCGGGCTCGGGTAAGTCGTCTTTGGCGTTTGATACGATTTATGCCGAAGGGCAGCGCCGCTATGTCGAAAGCCTGTCGGCCTATGCCCGCCAGTTCCTGGATATGATGGAAAAGCCGGATGTAGACCATATCAGCGGTCTTTCCCCGGCGATTTCGATTGAGCAGAAAACCACGTCGAAAAATCCACGCTCGACGGTTGGTACTGTGACAGAGATCTACGACTATCTGCGCCTGTTATTCGCCCGTGCAGGTACACCTTTTAGTCCCGTGACTGGCCAGCCCATTGAGGCACAGCAAGTGCAGGACATGGTTGACCGCATCATGACGATGGAGGAGGGCACCCGCGGTTATCTGTTAGCGCCCATCGTGCGTGACCGGAAGGGCGAGTACAAAAAGGAATTTCTAGAACTGCGCAAGCAGGGCTTCCAGCGTGTCAAAGTAGATGGCGAGTTTTACGAGTTGGACGAGCCGCCGACGCTGGACAAGAAATTTCGCCATGACATCGACGTCGTGGTCGACCGTCTGGTTGTTCGCGAAGGGATGGAGACGCGTTTGGCCGACAGCCTTCGTACAGCGCTGGATCTGGCGGACGGAATCGCGATTCTGGAAACCGCTCCGCGGGAAGGTGATCCGGAACGCATTACATTCAGCGAGAATTTTGCCTGCCCGGTCAGCGGCTTCACGATCCCCGAGATTGAACCGCGTCTGTTTTCGTTCAACGCACCCTTTGGCGCTTGCCCCGATTGTGATGGCCTGGGGGTTGAGTTGTTCTTTGATGAACGCCTTGTTGTGCCGGACCAAACGCTGAAGCTTTACGATGGAGCGCTGGCCCCGTGGCGCAAGGGCAAATCACCGTATTTCTTGCAAACGATCGAGGCGATCGCGCGGCATTACGAATTCGATAAAAACACCCCATGGAAAGACCTGCCTGCCAATGTGCAGCAGGTGTTCTTGCGCGGATCGGGCGACGAGGAAATCCAGTTCCGGTACGACGAAGGCGGGCGGGTCTATCAGGTCACGCGCAGCTTTGAGGGCGTGATTCCCAATATGGAACGCCGCTATCGCGAAACCGACAGCGCCTGGATTCGCGAAGAGTTTGAGCGGTACCAGAACAACCGGCCTTGTGGCGCCTGCCACGGTTACCGCCTGCGTCCCGAGGCGCTGGCCGTCAAGATCGCTGGCCTACATGTGGGGCAGGTTGTTCAAATGTCGATCAGAGAAGCGCTGGCCTGGGTCGAGGATGCTCCGAACCACCTGAGCGTTCAGAAGAATGAGATCGCGCGGGCCATTCTCAAAGAGATTCGTGAGCGGCTGGGATTCCTGAATAACGTTGGTTTGGAGTACCTTACGCTGTCTCGCTCAAGCGGCACCCTGTCCGGGGGAGAAAGCCAGAGAATTCGTCTGGCCAGCCAGATTGGTTCCGGTTTAACCGGGGTTCTGTACGTGCTGGACGAGCCCTCAATCGGGCTGCATCAGCGGGATAACGACCGCCTGCTGGGCACGCTCAAGAACCTCCGCGATCAGGGCAACACGGTGATTGTCGTCGAACATGACGAAGAGGCGATCCGCGAGGCTGATTATGTGTTTGATATTGGACCGGGCGCAGGTGTGCACGGCGGGCAGGTGGTCAGCAAGGGTACGCCCGAACAAATCGCGGCCGACGCGGCCTCGATGACCGGACAGTATCTGGCGGGGACACGAGAGATCGCGGTTCCGGCGAAGCGGCGCAAGGGAAATAAGAAAAAGGTCTCCGTCGTCAAGGCGACAGGGAACAATCTGAAGAACGTCACTGCCGATTTCCCGCTGGGCAAGTTTGTTTGCGTGACGGGCGTGTCCGGTGGCGGTAAGTCCACGTTGACGATTGAGACACTGTTCAAGACTGCTTCGATGCGTCTGAACGGAGCGCGCCAGACTCCGGCTCCTTGTGAGACGATTAAGGGGTTGGAACATCTGGATAAGGTCATCGACATTGACCAGCGACCCATTGGGCGGACTCCGCGTTCGAATCCAGCCACTTACACCGGGGCCTTCACTCCGATTCGCGACTGGTTTGCCGGTTTGCCCGAGGCCAAGGCGCGGGGGTATAAGCCAGGGCGTTTCAGTTTTAACGTCAAGGGCGGGCGGTGCGAGGCCTGTCAGGGTGACGGCGTCATCAAGATCGAGATGCACTTCCTTCCTGATGTCTACGTCACCTGCGAAACCTGCAAGGGTGCGCGGTACAATCGCGAAACCCTAGAGATTAAGTTCAAGGGCAAGTCCATCGCTGATGTTCTTGATATGACAGTGGAAGACGCGCAGGAGTTCTTTAAGGCCGTGCCGTCGATCCGCGACAAGATGGATGCGCTAGCACGGGTCGGGCTTGGCTATATCAAAGTCGGCCAGCAAGCGACCACGCTTTCGGGTGGTGAGGCGCAGCGGGTGAAGCTGTCAAAGGAGCTGTCTAAACGTTCCACCGGACGGACATTGTACATTCTGGATGAGCCGACCACCGGTCTTCATTTCGAAGATGTCCGTAAGTTGTTGGAAGTTTTGCATGAACTGGTCGATCAGGGCAATACGGTCGTGGTGATCGAACACAATCTGGATGTTGTGAAAACCGCGGATCACATCATTGATATCGGCCCTGAAGGCGGCGATGGCGGTGGTGAGATCGTAGCCACGGGAACGCCCGAAGATGTGGCTGCAGTGGAACGCAGCCATACCGGACGGTATCTGAAACAGATGCTTGAGGGCGCGCGAGTTGCCGCGGAATAGTGGGGCTGATCCTCAGTTAAGGATGTCAGCCACCGCACCGATCAGGTTCAGCACTTTTCGCGTGTCGGGATCGACGCGATAGACGTAGTCACCGGCTCGGATGTAGCTGCCTCGGTTCAGTCCATAGCGGTACGGGTCGTTGATCCAGCGATAGTCGCGGTTGATATAATCCCCCGCGCGGTACAGGTTTTTAACCTGACCTGGTGGCACGCACGGTACAGCTTTCTTAGCCAGACCGGGAGGGCAATGGCCGACTTTACTTTTGCCGTTCCCGGCCATGGCAATCCCAGAACTGAGCGTGAGCGCTAGAACTGCCGTAGAAATGGTCAATACACGCGTCATCTAGTTACCCTCTGTAAGAACGCTGTAGTAAAAGACAGATGGCCGTTGTTTCCTGTGTGGTCAACCCTGTGGGCAGGAACCTGCCCACGAAGGTGTTTAACTCCGTCCGCGCTTTTCGAACCGTGGCAGCATGGCAGAGAAGTCCATACCTAATCCGTCCTCGGATTCCACGAATTGCTCATAAAGCGCCGTTGCAGTTTGCCCCATCGGCGTATCGGCATCCGAGCTTTCGGCAGCTTGTTGACTTAGACGCAGGTCTTTCAGCATCAATTCGGCGGCGAAGCCGGGTTGATAGTTGTTGTCCGCCGGGCTTTCGGGGCCCACGCCGGGGGCAGGGCAATAGGCGTTCATCGTCCAGCTATAGCCCGAGGATGTGCTGACCACATCAAACATCTTTTGCCGGTCCAGACCCAGCTTGTCTGCCAAAGCAAACGCCTCACAGGTGGCAATCATTGTAACGCCGAGGATCATGTTGTTGCAGATCTTGGCCGCCTGACCTGCACCGGAGTCACCGCAGTGCACGGCCTTCTGGCCCATGATGTCGAACAGTGGCGCGGCCTTGGCGAAGGCTGCGTCGCCGCCACCAGCCATGAAGGTTAGGGTGCCCGCTGCCGCTCCGCCGATTCCACCGGATACAGGGGCATCAACCGCGAGTATTCCAGCCTCTCTTGCCTGATCTGCGACGGCGCGGGCGCTGTCTACATCGACGGTCGAACAATCAATCCACACGGCACCCGACTGCATCGCGGGGATAATCTCATCCCCAACCGCACGCAGGATGTTCCCGTTTGGCAGCATGGTAATGACGACATCGGCATTGGCTGCCGCCTCAGCACCCGAGTCGGCCATGGAGACGCCAGCAACGCTGACGTCAGCCATGTCAAAACCAGTCACTTCGTGCCCGGCCTTGGCCAGATTGGCTGCCATTGGGTTGCCCATGTTTCCCAGACCGATAAACCCGATTTTCATCTTTCAAATCTCCTCAAATGTCAGCATGTCTTTGCCCAGCGGCTGCAGCATTTTCGACACCGCCACCGCAGGCACGGATTGGTCGGGAAACTGCCATAGCGGGTTACGATCTTTGTCTATGATCTGCGCGCGGATACCTTCCAGAAAATCTCCGTGCTCCATCGCGCGGTATGTATACCGGTATTCCAACTCCAACGCTTTGCGCAGCGTTAGGCTGGGTCCCCGGAGGCGGTGCAGCGCTTCTACCGTACAAGCCATTGAAAGCGGTGAATTCCGGTCCATCAACCCAAGCGCGTCAGCAGCCATTGCGTCATCTGAATTGCCGAGCGCATTCAGGATGTCGCCCAAGCTTTCCCCAGCGAAAAGGCCGTCAATAGTGGGCTGTTGTTGTTCCAGCGCGTTTTCGGGTGGCGCAGCGGAGTGCCGTTCGATGAGTTCGGCATCGCCCGACGCTTCGAGCATTTCGATCAGGGCGGACCAGTCCGCGATGGGGATAAAATGATCGGCAAACCCCGCAAAGATTGCGTCTCCGGGGCCCATGCGATGACCGGTTATGCCCAGATATTCGCCAAGACGACCGGGGGCTAGCGCCAGCATCAGGGTGCTGCCGATATCGGGGATCAGTCCAATTGAGCATTCCGGCAGCGCTATCTTTGAACTTTCACCCACGATCCGGTGGCTGCCATGGCAACCGATGCCGACACCGCCGCCCATTGTAAAGCCCTGAAGAAAGCTGACGACCGGTTTAGGGAATTCGAAAATCAGCGCATTCAGCCGGTATTCATCGCGCCAGAATGTTCGGCCATAATCGAAATCACCCTTGATGCCCGTGGCATAAAGATCGGCGATGTCGCCCCCCGCGCAAAAGGCTTTGTCGCCTTCCGCGTCGATGATGACCAGATCCACCGCGTCATCCTCGCGCCAGTTGCGCAGGGCCGTGTCGATAGCCATACACATGTCGTAGGTCATCGCATTCAACACCTCTGGCCGGGTCAGAGTGATGCGTCCGGCGCGGCCTGTGATGCGGATGTCGATTTCTGGCATAGAACCCTCAGCGTTCGGCGAGCAGTTGGCGGGCCACGATGACCCGCATGATTTCATTGGTGCCTTCCAAAATCTGGTGAACGCGCAGATCACGCACCAGTTTCTCGATGCCGTAATCGGCCAGATAGCCGTAACCGCCGTGCAGTTGCAGACATTGATCGACCACTTTTGATCCGGTTTCGGTCACGAATTTCTTGGCCATGGCGCAAAACTTTGTAGCATCGGGCGTGCCTTGATCCAATTTCCAAGCGGCTTGACGCAGGAAGGTTCGGGCGGCCTGAAGTTCAATCTCCATATCCGCTAAACGGAATTGCAACGCTTGAAACTGGTCGATCGACTGACCGAAAGCCTTGCGCTCGGACATGTATTGCAACGTCATGTTCAGCCCGG
This sequence comes from Ruegeria sp. BI11, assembly GCF_056538005.1. Lineage (NCBI taxonomy): Bacteria > Pseudomonadati > Pseudomonadota > Alphaproteobacteria > Rhodobacterales > Roseobacteraceae > Ruegeria > Ruegeria sp. BI11. Next base: position 263,416 of record NZ_JBQFSM010000001.1, read on the forward strand.
ATTGGGCGGCCCCCAGAGAGCAAGAGGCGATGTTCAGCCGCCCGCCATCCAGACCCTTCATCGCATATTTGAACCCGTCGCCTTCGGTGCCCACAAGATTTCCGGCCGGGATATGGCAGTCATCGAACTGCACCTGCGCCGTCGGTTGGCTTTTCCAGCCCATCTTCTGTTCCAGCGCGCCAAAGCTGAGGCCCGGCGTGCCGTCTTCGACATAGACCGTCGAAATGCCCTTGGGCCCGTTCTGACCGGTGCGTACCATGCAGACATAGGCGTCGGAATAACCGCCCCCCGAGATAAAGGCCTTGGTGCCGTTCAGTGTATAGCCTTCATTCGTGCGGTCCGCGCGGGTTTTCAGCGCAGCCGCATCCGAGCCTGATCCTGGTTCTGTTAGGCAATAGCTGAGAATGGTGTTCAAGCTCAGCACATCGGGCATGATGCGGGCTTTCAGGTCGTCACTGGCGAAACTGTCCAACATCTTGGCGCACATGTTGTGAATCGACAGAAATGCCGCGACCGACGGGCAGGCCATCGAAAGTGCCTCGAACACCAGTGTCGCATCCAGACGGGAAAGGCCAGAACCGCCACTGTCTTCCGAGACATAGAGACCACCGAATCCCAGTTCGCCAATTCGTGGCCAGAGATCCTTGGGGATGGTGCCGTCAGCCTCCCATTGGCGGGCGTATGGGGCGATGTTGTCCTGCCCGAAATCATACGCCATGTCGAAGATCGCGGTTTGCTCTTCTGTCAGTGCAAAATCCAAGGCTTGCCTCCCACGCTGTCGAAATAATTGAACAACTGTTTATTTCCGAATTCTTACAGAATTTTTGCACGGTCAGCAATCGTTGACAGGGAGTATTAAAGATCGTGGTGATATTCTTCGATCAGGTGCTGCACCACGGCTTTGCCGGGATCATCGCCGCGCGCAGTTGCTTCGGCATAGACCCGGCGCTGGCGAGTGGCCGAGGTGCCGGTCTGTGCGATTTGCTGCAGACGCGCCAGTTCCGTCATAGTACCCAAAGCCTCGGCGTCTTCGGCCAGCATACCCATCAGTTCACCCATCAGTTCAGGCATGGGTTTTATAGATCGGTCGCCAAAATCAATCAGCCCTTCGCCCACACCGTAGCGCTGTGCGCGCCAGCGGTTTTCGCTGATCAGGAACTGGTCGTAATGCCGCCAGCGAAGATTCCGATCCTTCAGGCGGCACAGCATGCGGGTCAGGGCCTGGACCAATGCCGCCAGCGACAGGGTATGTTCCAATCGCGGCTGCACATCCATGATCCGTGTTTCCAGCGTGGGAAAGCGGTGTGACGGGCGCAAGTCCCACCAGATTTTTGTCGTATCCTCGATCACGCCTAACTCAACCAGAATACCGGTGGTGCGTTCATAATCTGCCCAACTGGCAAGAACCGGCGGCAATCCCGTCCGCGGTAGATTGTCAAATACGGTCAGGCGATAGGATGACAGGCCCGTATCTTCGCCATTCCAGTAGGGGGACGAGGTCGAAAGCGCTAGCAGATGGGGCAGGAAATATGACAGCTGAGGCATCAGGTCGGCACGCATGGCCGGGTCTTCGACACCCACATGCACATGCATCCCGCAGATCAACATGCGCCGTGCAACGCCGCCAAGGGCATGTTGCAGCGCGTCATAGCGATCCTTGCGGGTGTGATGCTGTTTCTTCCAGTCGGCAAACGGATGGCAGGACACGGCAATTGGCGCGAGGTTGTATTCAGCCGCCCGATCCGCAACGCATGAGCGCAGGCGTTTCAAATCTTCTCGGGCCGATTTGATCGTCGAATGGGGCCGGGTGCCGACCTCAATCTGGCATTGCAGGAATTCGGGGCTAACCTGTCCCTCGAAATCCGCCTGACAGGCCTCCATTAGTGCCGTGGGCGCTTGGGCAAGTTGAAAGCTGTCGCGATCGACCAGCAGATACTCTTCTTCAATGCCCAGCGTAAATTCCTGCTGCATGGCAACCCTCGTACTACTATTCTGACCAGTGAATACGGAAATTTCTGTTTTGCCAAGCGTTTGGGGCGGCTCTTCTTGCACAAGCCCGGCCTGCAAAGGTATGGAACACACGAACCGCCAAGTGGAGCCGCCCGTGAAACCCAGAAAATTCCCGCAGATCAACGCAGCCCTTGATGAGTTGGGGGTGAAGCTGGTCGATAAGGTCACGGAACTGGACGAGCGAGCGCGGCTTGAGGCGTTTGAACGGGCAGGCGGGTTGACCCGCCCGGCCTATGCCTTGTCGCCGGGGATGGAGGGGTTTGATATCAGCGAGCTGGTTGCCGAATATAGTCAGCACGCTGCCGCACTGGAGGCGTTGAAAGACCCTGCGCGCAATCAAACCGGCTATCGCCTGGGCAATGGATATTACGACAGCCCGGATGCTGACGCGTTGTACCTGATGATCCGGCGGTTCGCGCCCAAACGCGTGATTGAAGTCGGCTGCGGCAATTCAACCCGCGTCACCCGGCAGGCCATTATCGACGGCGGTCTGGATACGCAGATCACTGCGGTTGATCCGTATCCACGGGCGGATATCGCGCATGTCGTCGATCACTTTGAACAGAAGCGGCTGGAAGAGGTCGATCCGGCGCTGTTCGATCAGCTAGAATCAGGTGACATCCTGTTCATTGATTCCAGCCACGTCGTTCGGATGAGCAACGACGTGGCGCATCTGTTTTGCCGCATCATTCCTGGGTTGAAACCGGGTGTGGTGATCCACGTGCATGATGTTTTTCTGCCCTACGAATATCCCAAGCGGTTTTTCTATGACTGCCCGGGCTGGGGTGAGCAGTACATTCTGCATGCATTGCTGCAATCTGGCGCGTATTCAATGCTTTGGCCGGGATATTTCTTGCAGATGGATCGCCCCGATGCGGTCGAGGCATTGCCGTTTCTGCAAGATGGGCGTGCGCAGAGTATCTGGGTTCAGGTCAAAGAAAAGTGATCCGGGATGGCTGAGCCTCCGTAAACCTTTCCATAACAAGCTGGAGAGGAGACAACAGCCATGTTTCGCCGCACTTTCATGGGCGCTGCCGCCGCACTTGCACTCGCACTGCCCGTCAAGGCACAAGCCGCTGATATCGTCGATACCGCCGTTTCGGCCGGATCGTTCAATACCCTAGTCGCCGCCGTACAGGCCGCAGGTCTGGTCGACACGTTGAAGGGTGATGGTCCTTTCACTGTGTTCGCACCCACGGACGAAGCGTTTGCCGCGCTGCCCGAGGGCACTGTCGAAACATTGCTGCTGCCGGAAAACAAGGACCAGCTGGTCGAAATTCTTACGTATCACGTGGTCCCGGCTAAGGTGATGTCAGGTGATATCGCAGGCAAACGCGCCAAAGTGCTGACGGTACAAGGCGACCGCCTTAGTGTGAACGCCAAAAACGGTGTAAAAGTCAATGATGCTAAAGTTGTGACGGCCGATATTGAAGCCAGTAATGGTGTGATCCACGTGGTCGATGCGGTGATCCTTCCGGAATAAAAACAACGACCCCTGTAAAGAACAAAGCCCCGGTCCAGATGGCCGGGGCTTTTTTGTTAAACTAGGCGAACCTTGGTTCCGATCTGCACCAGTGGATAAAGTTCTTCAACGTGTTGGTTGTATAAGCCGATACACCCTGAGGAGCTTTGACGTCCAATCTTGCGCGTGTCGTGGGTGCCGTGCACTAGATATGCAGGCCAACCCAAATACATGGCTCGAGTCCCCAACGGGTTTCCGGGTTCGCCACCTTCCATGCGAACAGGCAGAGTCGGATCACGCTCACGCATGGATGCGGTTGGGGTCCAACTTGGATTTTCGGTTTTGCGTTTAATTTCGGTATAGCCGCGCTTGGTCAGTTCCTCGCTCATCGGAACTGAGCTTGGGTACAGCTTATACGTTCCGTCCGGCCCCCAGTAATGCACAGCGCGGCTAGTGATATCAGCCAGCAAGCAGCCAACGCCCAGCTCATCAAAATGATCCTGCCAGTTCTGCTGCGAGAACGAAGACACATTGCGGCGTACCGGCAATTGTGTACTGATGGCGTCTTCGTCCGCCGGAAAAGCATCTAAGCTTTGAGCGCGCACCAAAGCGGGTGTCGCCAACAAAGAAGCTGCACCCAACAGGGCAGAGCGGCGGGTCATGTACGGATTTGACAAAGCGGCCTCCGGTATTCGTACTGCTCGGAACTTGGAAATTGGCTTTAAATTATTGTCGTCGGGGTTGATTCTCCAGTGCCTGTACTTTGAATTTATCGTGAGATCTGGATTTTCTTGTCTACTGTGGCAATTCCTTGCCAAAAAAAACCGGCCCGCGAGGGGCCGGTATCCAGGAAAACCAATTCTGCTGTTGCAGATCAGTCCATCGCTTTGAAGTTGAACTCGCCACCTTCTTTGATACCCGACGGCCAACGTGAGGTAACAGTTTTGGTGCGGGTATAGAACTTGAAGCTGTCCGGTCCATGCTGGTTCAGGTCACCAAACATGGATTTCTTCCAACCGCCAAAGGTGTGGTATGCCAACGGAACCGGGATCGGAACGTTGATGCCCACCATGCCGATATTTACACGGCTTGCAAAATCACGAGCGGTGTCACCATCGCGGGTAAAGATCGCCGTACCGTTTCCATATTCGTGGTCCATCGCCAGTTTCAGCGCTTCTTCGTATGATCCCGCACGTACTGTGGACAGCACCGGGCCGAAGATTTCCTGCTTATAGATGTCCATCTCGGGTGTGACGTTATCAAACAGGTGGGGGCCGACAAAGAAGCCGTCTTCATATCCCTGCAAGCTGAAATCGCGGTTGTCGACAACCAGTTTTGCGCCTTGTTCAACACCAGAGTTAATCAGGCCAAGAATACGCTCTTTGGCGGCACCAGTTACGACTGGTCCCATATCCACATCATCTCCGGCGGTATAGGGACCGACCTTTAGTTTCTCAACGCGCGGGATCAGTTTCTCGATCAACGCGTCAGCGGTTTCCTCGCCCACCGGAACGGCAACCGAAATTGCCATACAGCGTTCGCCAGCAGCTCCGAAACCCGCACCGACCAGCGCGTCAGCGGCCTGGTCCAGATCGGCATCCGGCATGACGATCATGTGGTTCTTTGCACCTCCAAAGCACTGAGCACGTTTCCCGTTCGCAGTTGCACGGGAATAGATATAATGCGCGATCGGAGTTGATCCGACAAAGCTGACGCCTTGAATGATTTCGCTGTCAAGCAGGGTATCGACCGCCTCTTTATCACCGTTTACGACTTGGAATACGCCTTTGGGCAGGCCTGCCTCGACAAACAGTTCGGCCAGCATCAGCGGCACAGAAGGATCGCGCTCGGACGGTTTTAGAACCACAGCGTTGCCGCAGGCTAAAGCTGGCCCGACATGCCACAGAGGCATCATGGCGGGGAAGTTGAACGGCATGATCGACGCAACAACACCCAGAGGCTGGCGCATCGAATACATGTCGATGCCGGGACCTGCGCTGTCGGTAAACTCACCCTTTAGCATCTGCGGTGCGCCGATGCAGTATTCGATCACTTCCAGGCCGCGCTGAAGATCGCCCTTTGCGTCGGGGATAGTCTTGCCGTGCTCACGGCTCAACGCCTCGGCCAGTTTGTCCATGTCGCGGTTCATAAGGCCAACCATCGCCATCATGACGCGTGCACGTTTCTGTGGATTAGTTGCTCCCCATTTAGGCTGAGCAGCAGCAGCATCGGCAATTGCAGCTTCGGTTTCGGCAACGCTGGCCATTGGGCAATGGGCCTGAACCTCGCCAGTGGCGGGGTTGAACACGTCGGCAAAACGGCCTGATGTGCCTTCTACATTTTCGCCGTTGATATAGTGGGTCAAGTTTTGCATGACAAATTCCTCCGGGTAGATTTGCGGCCAAAATAGACTTGCAAAAATTCGGTGAACAGAGGCAATGTTTCAAAAGAGCCTTGCAAAAATGCAAAAGGTAAAACATGAACCCAAACTGGGATGATATGCGAGTCTTTCTGGCAGTTGCACGCGAGGAAAGCCTATCGTCGGCGGGCCGTATCCTTAAGATCGATCCTGCCACGGTCGGGCGGCGTATCGCGCGGCTTGAGGCGACATTGGATGCGCAGCTATTCACTAAATCGCAGCAAGGTTACATCCTGACAGCTGCTGGAGAACGTCTTCTGGATCACGGTCTGCAGGCCGAAGAGGCGATGCGCGCAGCGGCCGGTGTGGTCGCGGGATCGACCAAATCCCTAAGCGGGCAGATTCGGATTGGGGCGCCGGACGGCAGCGCCAATTATTTGCTGCCGCAGGTTTGCGCGAAAATCAGTGATGCAAACCCCGATCTGGACATCCAGATTTTGGCCCTGCCGCGGATCATCAACCTGTCTCGGCGCGAGGCCGATATGGCCGTGACCGTTAGTGCCCCCACAGCGGGCAGGCTACTGGTAAAGAAAATCAGTGATTATAAACTGCATATGGTGGCAACTCAGGATTATCTGGATCGTCACGCGCCTATTGGGTCCGTCAACGATCTTAAGGGGCATCGCCTGATTGGTTACATTCCGGACATGATCTTTGACCGAGAGCTAGATTATCTCAACGATATCGGCGTTGACCGTGTCGCACTTGCATCGAATTCGGTCTCGGTTCAGTTGCGGCAGGTATCACTGGGCACCGGGGTTTGTGTAGCTCATGATTTTACTTTGCCGTTTCACACAAACCTGCGGAAAATCTTGACGGATCAAGTGGGTTTGACGCGAAGTTTCTATCTGGTCCGGCATCAGGGTGACCAGCGCAACGAACGCTTGAACCGCTTTGCCGAGGCGCTGACGCACGGCATCCGTGACGAAGTTGCGCGGCTTGAAGCCGACGCCAACGCTTGACAGGTCGATACAATCGCGCAACGCTTTGGATAAGTTCATTATTCCGGAGGTGCTCTTCATGCTCGTTCAGGCCATTCTGAAATCCAAAGCGACAGACAGCGTGGTGACGGTTGAGCCTTCGGCAACCGTATCAGAAGCAGCGAAAATTCTTGCAGAAAAGCGTATTGGCACCGTGATCGTGTCCGAAGACGGCGGCAGCACCGCTATCGGTATCCTGTCGGAAAGGGACATCGTCCGCGAACTGGCCGCGAGCGGCAGCAGTTGCCTGGATCAAAAGGTCGAAACCTATATGACCCGTGATCTGGTTACAGCAACGCGGCAAGAAACTGTGCAAGACATCATGACCCGCATGACCGAGGGCCGTTTTCGCCACATGCCCGTGGTTGAAGAGGGCAAACTCGTTGGAATCGTGACAATTGGTGACGTGGTCAAAGCGCAATTGACCGAGCTGGCGATGGAAAAAGATGCCCTACAAGGCATGATTATGGGTCACTGACGGGGCTGGTTGCGATTGCAACCTCTTGCACCGGCAGCAAAGTTGTGTTTGCTGACGCAGAAATTCCGGAACGCAGGAGGGCGTGATGCGGGTTGGTCTTTATCCCGGAACCTTTGACCCGATTACTCTGGGTCATGTCGATATTATCCGGCGCGCTTCGGCTTTGGTGGACAAACTGGTGATCGGCGTGGCGATCAACCGGGACAAAGGCCCACTGTTTTCTCTGGAAGAGCGCGTGGCCATGATCGAGGCTGAATGCACACTTCTGTCCGATCAGACCGGAACCGAGATTGTCGCCCATCCGTTCGAAAACCTGCTGATCGATTGCGCCCGCGATGTGGGAGCCCAGATTATTGTGCGCGGTCTACGGGCCGTTGCGGATTTCGAGTATGAATTCCAGATGGTCGGTATGAACCGTGCTTTGGACGATTCAATCGAAACCGTATTCCTGATGGCCGAAGCGCGGCATCAGGCCATCGCATCGAAACTGGTGAAAGAAATCGCGCGCCTGAACGGGGACGTATCGAAATTCGTGACGCCCCGCGTTCATACGGCGTTGCGTGAAAGGTTAGGCTAACGCGCCCATCGCGGCGGCTGTGTCCAGCATCCGGTTCGAAAAGCCCCATTCATTGTCGTACCAGGCCAGCACGCGCACCAATGTGCCGTCGGTGACTTTGGTTTCTGCCAAAGACACGGTCGAGCTATGGGAGTCGTGGTTGAAATCCATCGACACCAGCGGGCGGCTTTCGGCAGCCAGAACGCCGGGAAGCTGGGCGGCTGCCTCGACAAACAACGCATTAACCTCGTCTTCGGTGGTAGAGCGCGAAACCTCGGCTACCAGATCAACAACGGACACGTTCGGTGTGGGCACGCGGATGGCCTGGCCGGTCAGTTTGCCCGCCAGTTGCGGCAATACCAGACCCACAGCTGCCGCGGCACCCGTGGTGGTCGGGATCATCGACAAAGCCGCAGCGCGTGACAGGTAGGGATCTTTGCCAGCGGCATCATGGACCGGCTGGCTGGCAGTATAAGCGTGAACAGTGGTCATATTGCCGTGGACAATGCCAAGCCCGGCATCCAGCGCGGCAGCAACGGGCGACAGGCAGTTGGTGGTACACGAGGCGTTTGAAACCACGGTTTCCTCGGCCGACAACTCATGCTCGTTTACACCAAAGACAATTGTCTTTACAGCTCCATCGCCGCGTGCAGGCGCCGAGATCAGAACTTTTCTGCTGCCGTTTTTCAGGTGGCGTTCTGCGGTCTCACGAGTGCGGAAGACGCCGGTACATTCCAGAACCACGTCGATGTCTGCCCAATTCAGCGCCTCAGGGTCTCGTTCACTGGTCAGCCGAATTGGACCAGCGCCCACGTCTAATCCAGCCTCGGTTAGCGTCACTTTGTTAGGATAACGGCCATGTACGCTGTCGAACTCGAACAGATGCGCGTTCATCTCGGGTTTAGCCAGATCGTTTATAGCTACGATTTCTACGTCTGTACGACCAGATTCCATCACCGCGCGCAGAACTCCGCGTCCGATCCGACCAAATCCGTTAATTGCCAGCTTGAGTGTCATGTTCCGCTCCGTCCGAATATCGGAATTAATAAAGTTAGCGCTAACAAAGCCAGATGAGCGAAAAAGTCAAGCAAAACCTCTGTCAGCGCCAGAAAGCCAGCCAATCCAAAAAGGCGTAGAGCTTTTTACCGAGGAAAATTAAATGTTCGGGCCCAAAGATGACGTAATCCAAAATGAAACAGCCGAGGATCAAGAGGCCAAGCCAGATAGCGATTTGGTTGGTCATAGCGGCCCCGAACGAAAATGCCCGCCCAGATAACCTGAGCGGGCAAAAAGGTTCAAGATTTCAAACCGGTCTTAGTTAAGACGACCCATGGCAACAGCGACATCGGCCATGCGAACCGAGAAACCCCATTCGTTGTCGTACCAGGCGAGAACACGAACTAAGCGACCATCAACGACGCGGGTTTGTTCCGGCGCAAAGATCGAGCTTTCTTCGGTGTGGTTGAAATCGGTCGAGACCAGCGGTGCGGGCTCATAACCCAGAACACGCTGCATCGGGCCGTGTGCTGCTTCGCGGACGATTTCGTTGACTTCTTCGACAGTTACTTGGCGCGAAGCGCGGAAAGTCAGGTCCACAGCCGAAACGTTCGGGGTGGGAACGCGGATGGCCGAGCCGTCCAGACGGCCTTTCAGGTTCGGCAGAACCTCACCCAGCGCTTTGGCGGCACCAGTTGATGTCGGGATCATCGACATGGCGGCGGCGCGTGCGCGATACAGGTCGCTGTGACGACGGTCTAGGGTCGGCTGGTCGCCGGTATAGGCGTGGATCGTAGTCATGATGCCGTTTTCGATGCCAACACCTTCGTCCAGAACCTTGGCAAGCGGAGCAAGGCAGTTCGTGGTGCACGACCCGTTCGAAACCATGTTATCGTTTGCGGTCAGGGTGTTGTGGTTCACACCGAACACGATGGTCTTGTCGACGTTTTTGCCCGGTGCGGACAGCAGAACTTTGCCAGCGCCACGTTCAAGGTGTGTTTTTGCCTTGGTGCCGTCATTGAACTTGCCGGTGCATTCCAGGACGACATCACAGCCTTCCCAGTCCAGCTCGTTCATGTCGTAGGTCGAAAACATCTCCATCGGGCCGCGGCCAAGATCCATGGTGTTGCCGTTGATGGCGATGTCGCGGGGGAAACGTCCGTGGACGCTGTCATACTTCAGCAGGTGCGCCGAGGTTTCCAGCGGTCCGGTCGCGTTGACCTTGATGACTTCGATATCGTTCCGGCCTGACGCGGCGATGTGCGACAGGGTGCAACGGCCAATGCGGCCAAAACCATTGATGCCGACCTTGATGGTCATATGATGTCTCCAAATGCGCTTGCGTTGCAGGCCATATAGCGGCGATTGGTGAATCTCAAAAGAGCAAAAGCGGCATATTTTTAATGTGTTAGCGCAAACCTCACACGATTGCGCTAACGCTTGCGCTAGCCGTGAGAATAAGTAGGGTCCTGTTGCGACAGGTGACAGGAAAGGTAGCGCGATGAGCGGTCTGTTGGCTCTTTTGGATGACGTGGCAGGGATCGCCAAGGTTGCGGCGGCTTCGGTGGACGATGTTGTTGCGGCGGCGGGCAAGGCCGGGGCCAAGACGGCGGGAGTAATTATCGACGATGCGGCGGTCACTCCGAAATACGTTCAGGGCTTTGCGCCTGCTCGCGAGTTGCCGATCATCTGGCGGATTGCGCGCGGATCAATATTCAACAAAATCGTGCTGCTGTTGCCGGTGGCTCTGTTGCTGGCCAATTTTGCACCTTGGCTGATTACGCCGCTGCTGATGATAGGCGGGTCTTACCTTTGTTTCGAAGGCGCTGAGAAGATATTTCACGTTCTGTTTCCCCATGGCAGCCACGCCATCGAGGAAGACATGAATGTGCGCGATCCTGGACACCTTGAGGAGCAGAAGGTCAAGGGTGCCATCAAGACGGATTTTATCCTGTCGGCCGAGATCATGACCATCGCGCTGGCCGCGATAGAGGCGCCCAATCTTTGGATGCAGGCCGCGACCCTGGCTGTTGTGGGCATTGGGGTGACGGTGGCGGTCTATGGCTCGGTCGCCCTGATCGTGAAGATGGATGATGTCGGATTGTTTCTGGCCCAAAACGCCCCGACGCCAGTGGGGCGCGGGTTGGGGCGCGGGTTGGTCAAGGCGATGCCAGGAGTGATGAAAACCCTATCAATTGTTGGAACCGCCGCGATGTTGTGGGTCGGCGGATCGATCATCATTCACGGGATGGAAGTTCTGGGATTTGGCTGGCTGGGCCATCACATCCACGACTGGGCCTACGCGATTGGGCATTCCGTGTCAGAGGACTGGGTCGGGGCCGTCGAATGGATTTCCAAAGCGGCAATGGATGGCGTGTTTGGTCTGGCCTGGGGGTTTGTGCTGATCCCCGTGGCCACTAAAGTGATTGGGCCTTTGTTGTCGAAAAAGGAAAAAACTCACTGAGGTTAAAATGAAAAGGGCGGCACAAGCCGCCCTTTGCACGATGAGCTTGGTCTGTTTTACAGCCCAAGCAATTCCTTGACCTTGGCAACGGTCGCCTCGGCGGTGATGCCGAAATGCTTGTACAGCTCATTTGCCGGAGCAGAGGCGCCAAAGCCTGACATGCCGATGAAGCCGGCCTTGGCTTCGCGGCCACGCTCTCCCAGCAGCCAACGATCCCAACCACCAGCGCGGACTGCGGCCTCGATTCCGACGCGAACGGCACCTGCGGGCAGAACGCGCTTGCGGTAGGCTTCGTCCTGCTCAGCGAACAGTTCCATGCAGGGCATGGAGACGACGCGGGTGCCGATGCCTTCGGCCTCGAGCATCGCCTTGGCTTCCATCGCCAGCGAAACTTCGGAGCCTGTGGCAATCAGGATGGCTTGACGCTTGCCCTCGGCTTCCGCCAGAACGTAAGCGCCCTGAGCGACTAGGTTCTTGGTCTTGTGTTGGGTCCGCACTGTCGGCACGCCTTGGCGGGTCAGCGACAAGACCGAGGGGCTGTCTTTGAAGGTCAGCGCCAGTTCCCACGCTTCGGCGGTTTCTACGGAATCAGCCGGGCGGAACACATAGGTGTTCGGCGTCGCGCGTGAGATCGCCAGATGTTCGACCGGCTGGTGGGTCGGACCGTCTTCGCCCAGACCGATCGAGTCGTGGGTCATCACAAAGACACTGGGCACCTTCATCAGTGCAGCTAGTCGCATGGATGGGCGGGCATAGTCGGTGAAGGCCATGAATGTGCCGCCATAGGGGCGAATGCCGCCATGCAGCGCCATGCCGTTCATTGCTGCAGCCATACCGTGTTCGCGGATACCGTAATGGATGTAGCGGCCCTTGCGGTTTTCCGGCAGGAAGACACCCATGTCAGCTGATTTGGTGTTGTTCGAACCGGTCAGGTCAGCCGAACCGCCTACGGTTTCGGTCATGATCGGGTTCACAACGTTCAGAACCTTCTCGGACGAGGCGCGGGTGGCCAGTTTAGGCTGATCTTCTGAGATCTGCTTTTTGAACGCGCGGATCGCACCGGCCAGCTTTTTGGGCGCTTCAAACGCATAGGCACGATTGAATTCGGCTTGCTTGCGTTCGGACATTTGCGCGAAACGCTCTTCCCAAGCGGTGCGCTCGGCAAGCCCGCGGGAACCGATGGCTTCCCATGCGGATTTCACTTCGGCTGGAACGTGGAACGCATCATGCGGCCAGCCATAACCTTCTTTCGCGGCTTTCAGCTGTTCCTGATCGGTCAGCGCACCATGGCCTTTCGAGGTATCCTGCGCCGCGTGACCCAATGCGATATGGCTTTCGCACGCAATCATGGTCGGTTTGTTCGACTTTTTCGCCTGCACGATGGCTGCGTCGATAGCTTGCGGATCGTGCCCGTCAATCTCGATCACGTGCCAGCCCGAAGCCGCAAAACGCCGCACCTGATCGGTGCGGTCGGCCATATCAACAGTGCCGTCGATGGTAATGTTGTTGTTATCCCAGAAGACGATCAGTTTGCTCAGTTCATGACGACCGGCCAGAGTGATAGCCTCTTGGCTAACGCCTTCCATCAGGCAACCGTCGCCCGCGATTACATAAGTATAGTGATCCACGACTTTCTTGCCGTAGTGCGCACGCTGGATTTCCTCGGCCATGGCAAAGCCGACAGCGTTCGAGATGCCCTGTCCCAGAGGGCCCGTCGTGGTCTCGATCCCGTCAACCAGGAAGTTTTCCGGGTGGCCTGCGGTTTTCGCGCCCAACTGACGGAAGTTCTTGATTTCATCAAGCGTCACGTCACCATGACCGGTCAAATACAACAGCGAATAGATCAGCATCGAGCCGTGCCCCGCCGACAGGATGAACCGGTCGCGGTCAGGCCAGTTCGGGGCCGAGGCATCAAATTTTAGGTGCTTCTCGAACAGCACGGTCGCAACGTCGGCCATGCCCATCGGCATACCGGAATGGCCGGAATTGGCGGCGGCGACGGCGTCAAGGGTCAGGGTGCGGATGGCCGCAGCTTTGTCCCAGTGTTCGGGGTTTGCATTGCGCAGCGCAGTCAGGTCCACGGGCGTTGTTCCTTTGGATTACAGGCAGATGTGGCGCTCAATACCATTCACCTTCCAAAGTGCAAGCAGAACCGGGTGTTCTGATAAAGTTGTGGTTCAAGAAAGCAGCCCAAGTTGTTGAAAGCAAACAGTGGGTATTTTCCAGCTCGTTGGGTTAGACTAGGGCAAGACGTGGGTGATGTTGATTCGGATGCATCCGCGATACAAGGAACCTTGGTTAATAGGTGGCAGGGGCATGAGCCAGATCGAAGAATTACACCGCCGTATTGTAACCGCGATGGATCGGATTGGGACCGGCGTCGAAGCGCTGCGTGATACGGCGTCGGCCAGCAGTGGCGAGGATGGCAACCTGCGCGCGGCACTGGATGATGAGCGCGTCGCCAATGCGCAGTTGGAAGAGCGGCTGAAATCACTGAAAGAACGCCACGAACGGGAAGTTGACGCCATGCGCGCCGACATGGAAAGCCTGCGTACAGCGCCAGTGGAAGACCCGGAAAACGCCGCTCTTCGTGAGCAATTGGCCGAAGCAACGGCCAGGCTGGCTTCGGTCGAAGCGGCTCGGGCTGAACTGGCCGATGCCAAAGCTGCGCTGGAAAACCAGAGTGAATTGGAAACGCTTAAATCAGAAAACGCTGAGCTGAAAATCGCAATTGAAGCAGCTCAGGAAATCGAATCCGAAAACGCGCGCCTTCGGTCAGAACTGGCGGATAGCGAGCGTGTGGCGGAGTTAAGCGCTGAATTGGATATGTTGCGCGCAGAGCGTTCCAGTCATGGGGCGGCAATGTCTCGTTTGGACGACGATCTTCAGCGGATGCGCAAAGCAAATGAACAGTTGCGTCAATCGGTCGATGAGTTGCGCTCCGCCTCTGAGGCTGGTGTGCCGGATGCAGATCTGCTCAACCGCGCAACGGTGGCCGAACTTGAAGCGACGCGCGCGGCGCAGGCAACCGACGCGGCCGAAGCACATGCGGTCCTGGCCCGCTTGGAGCCACTGCTGTCGAAGGCGAAACTGGCGGAAGGAGAGGTTGAATAATGCCCGAAGTGACCATTCAAATCGGTGGACGCGGCTTTGATGTCTCGTGCCAAGAAGGGGAAGAACCGTTTCTGCATTCCGCTGCCAAGTTGCTGGATGACGAGGCACAAGTCCTATCCGATCAGATCGGGCGCATGCCGGAATCCCGGATGCTGTTGATGGCTGGGCTGATGCTGGCAGATAAAACTGCTGGAACCGACGACAAGATCAAAGCGCTTGAGACCAAACTGGCCGAAGTTGAAGCCGAGCTTCGAACCCTCAGAAACATGCCGCAACCCGAGCCGGAACGGATTGAGGTTGCAGTTGTTCCGCCGTCGGTGACGGACACTCTGGCTGAACTGGCCGCACGGGCCGAAGCACTGGCATCGGTGATTGAGGAGAGGTCAGCGGGATGAATTCCATAAAGACGGTCGCTTGCGCCGTGGCATTGGCTTTGCCCGGGGGCTTGGCTTGGGCTGAGATTGATATTCTGCCGGTGACCTTCACCTGCTTGAACGGTGTACCGTTGGAGGTTGCCTATTTTAACGCGCCCGACGGATCCAGCGCGGCGGCCATGCTGGTAGACAACCAACTGGTCACATTGCGTCAGGTCCAAAGCGGTTCCGGTATTCGTTATGAATCCGCCGGAGGGGCTGGAATTTACATCCTGCGATCTAAAGGTTGGGACGCAACTGTAAGCTATCTGGCGGCAGGTGCGGATGCCGCCAGTGAGCAGGTCATTTTGGAAAATTGCGTCAGCCGCTGATCAGGCGTTTGCTTCGCGAATCTTGTCGGCCGCTTCTTTGTTGTAGCCGACACCGTTTTCGTCAAACAGCGTGTCCAGTTCGCCGGACAGAGTCATCTCGGTGATGATGTCGCAACCGCCGACGAACTCGCCTTTGACGTAGAGCTGCGGCACGGTTGGCCAGTCGGAATAGTCCTTGATACCCTGACGCACTTCTTCATCGGCCAGGACGTTCACGTCGGTGTACTCCACGCCCATGTAATTCAGAACACCGGCCACGCGAGAGGAAAATCCGCACTGCGGCATTTCCTTGGTGCCTTTCATGTACAGCACCACGTTGTTGGCTTTGACGGTTTCGTCGATCTGGGTCTTAACGTCGGTCATCTTTCTTGTCCTCTTTACCCTCATCCTGGGCAGTGGTTTTACTTTGCGATGGGTCAGAACCCCATCCTTCTTCCTCTAGCCGCCGATGTTCGGCCTGTGCCAGAGACAATGGGTCCAACCCGTATCTTTCAATGCCGCCGACCTTGCTGATCTTGTCCGGATCGGGACGCATGTCGGCGAGGTTACGTTTCCGGTTGCGCTTCACATAGGCTTCGATCAGAGCGGCGGCAACTATCAACGCCGCGATTACACCTATCCAGAACAGCCAGCCATTCATTTTTGCAACTCAAATTTGGCGACGTTCGTAGTCGCGGTGTCTCATTTTTCTTGTAACCCGCCAATATCTGGGACCGTATTGCAGGAGCTTTGGAAAATCACAAAACAAGATCGCTATGCAGTTGACAAAGTCAAAGACCAGATAGGCCAGCCTTAGCAGAACCCATCCGATCGGTGCATCCATTATTCAGGCACTTTCGTCGTCAACGCCAGCGCGTGCAGCTCGCCGTCCGGGCCGTCCATTTTGCCTTTCAACGCAGCATAGACTGCGCGTTGCTGTTGAACCCGGTTTTTCCCGCGAAAGCTCTCGTCCACGACCATAGCGGACATATGCACGCCGTCATGCCCGCCGACCTGAATTTCCGCATCGGGAAAGGCTTCGCGCAGCAGGTGTTCGATTTCGTGGGCGCTCATCGGCATGTAGGTTACTCCTGAAGGTCTTTCCCAAGATGTAGAGCGCCCGAACGGGGGGTGCAAGGGTGTGATGAGGGGCCTGAGACGACAAAACCTGCGCCGGTATGGGCGCAGGTTTCTTAAGTCGGTCCGATTATGAGATCAAGCCACGGCGGCGGCGAAGCTGCCGCGGAACGTGTCCGTCAACTCGGCCAGAGAGGCCTCGGAATTGCCGACCTTGACTGTGTCACCGGTGAAGCGACCGACCGAGACAAGCGGAACCCCGGCCTGACCGGCAGCAATCATCAGCGCCTCGGCCTGATCAAAGTTGCAGGCGACCAGATAGCGAGCCTGATCTTCGCCGAATAGGAACTCGGTCGAGGCTTCGTCGAGGTGAACGCCAACGCCTGCCGCTTCCGCCAGTTCAAAAGCCGCCAGCGCCAGACCGCCGTCACCAAGATCGGTGCAGGCCTTGATTATCTCACGATTGGCTCGGATGAAATCACCGTTGCGCTTTTCCGCGTCCAGATCGACATGAGGCGCGTCGCCGTCTTCGCGGTTGAATACTTCGGCCAGCAGCGCGGATTGCCCCAGATGCCCGTTGGTTTCACCAATAACCAGCGCGACGTGGCCTTCGCGCACCTCGTTGCCGATGATTTCGTCGGTGTGGTCCAGCAGGCCAACCGCGCCAATGGTCGGGGTAGGCAAGATCGCCTGACCGTCGGTCTCATTATACAGCGACACGTTGCCAGATACGATCGGCATGTCCAGCGCAGCGACGGCAGCGCCGATACCTTGAATGGCACCAACGAACTGACCCATGATTTCGGGCTTTTCCGGGTTTCCGAAGTTCAGGTTGTCTGTGGTGGCGAGCGGTTTGGCACCCACGGCGGTCAGGTTGCGGTAAGCTTCGGCCACGGCTTGCTTGCCGCCCTCAACCGGGTTGGCGCGGACATAGCGGGGGGTCACATCGCTGGTGAAGGCCAGCGCTTTGTCGGTGCCGTGCACACGAACCATGCCCGCGCCCAGACCCGGCGTGCGGGCGGTGTCAGCCATAACCATGGTGTCGTATTGTTCGTACACCCATTGCTTGCCAGCATAGTTCGGCGAAGCGAGCAGGGCCCGCAGGCCGTCGATCGGGTCGATCTGCGGTACTTCGGCGAGTTCTTCGGCTTCTGGTGTAGGCTCCCACGGGCGGTCATATTCCGGCGCGGTCGAGGACAGCTTCGACAACACAAGATCAGCTTTGACCTCGCCGTTATGGACAATCAGGAAACGGTCTTCGGCGATGGTTTCGCCGACGATGGCAAAGTCGAGGTCCCACTTTTCAAATACGGCGCGGGCTTCGGCCTCAAGCTCAGGCTTGAGGACCATCAGCATGCGTTCCTGCGATTCAGACAGCATCATCTCGTAAGCGGTCATGTCCTCTTCGCGCTGAGGGACATTTTCCAGATCGAGGCGCACGCCCAGACCACCTTTGTCGCCCATTTCAACAGCTGAACATGTCAGGCCAGCCGCGCCCATGTCCTGGATCGAGATCACGGCACCGGTACGCATCAGTTCCAGCGTCGCCTCCATCAGACGCTTTTCGGTGAAGGGGTCACCAACCTGAACGGTGGGGCGTTTTTCTTCAATCGTGTCGTCAAATTCGGCCGACGCCATGGTTGCGCCGCCAACGCCGTCACGACCGGTTTTGGCACCCAGGTAGACGACGGGCATACCGACGCCGGACGCCGCCGAGTAAAAAATTTTGTCGCTGTCGGCCAGACCTGCGGCAAACGCATTCACAAGGCAGTTGCCGTTGTAGGCGGGATGGAATCGCACTTCGCCGCCGACACAGGGCACACCAAAGCAGTTACCATAACCACCGATGCCTTCGACTACGCCATTGACCAGCTGGCGGGTCTTGTGGTGGCCGGGTTCCCCAAAGGACAGCGCGTTCATCGACGCGATGGGGCGAGCGCCCATAGTGAAAACATCGCGCAGGATGCCTCCGACACCGGTAGCTGCACCTTGATAGGGTTCGATGTACGACGGGTGGTTGTGGCTTTCCATTTTAAAAACAACGGCTTGCCCATCACCAATATCAACGACGCCAGCGTTTTCACCCGGACCGCAGATCACCTGAGGGCCCGAAGTGGGCAGGGTGCGCAGCCATTTCTTCGAGGATTTGTACGAGCAGTGCTCATTCCACATGGCGGAAAAGATGCCCAATTCGGTGAAGGTCGGCTCGCGGCCGATGATCTCAAGGATCATGTCGTATTCGTCGGGCTTCAGTCCGTGGGCGGCAATCAGATCCGGTGTGATGGCGGGCTCTTGCATCGTCTGTCCTGTTCTCAAGGTGGCCGAGATTGCGCGCCTTTTAGGGCAAGGGCGCGTCGGTGGAAAGGGTTAAGACCGGCGTCAGAGGGTTTCCTGTGGCGATCCGGTCAAAAAAGGCCGCCCTCAGGGCGGCCTTTGTGCTGTTTGTGGTGTGACATCGCTATTTCGGTGCACCGTGTTCCGAACCGGGTTCTTGGCCTTGCTGTTCTGCTTGCTGGTTGGCGGCCTCTCCGGCGGCTGCGCCGATGGCGGCCTTTTGTTCCTCGCTCAGATGATCTGCGTCATCCAGACCGGGGATCGCAACGCGCACCTCACGGCGGGCAAAGTCGATGCCATTTTCTTTGAACGCGGCCTTCACACGGTTGAAGATTTCCTTGCGCAGCGTGAACTGCTTGCCTGGCTTCGCCATGAACTTGCCGCGAATGATCATGCCAACATCATCAAAGTCGAACACGCCTTGTGACTTGAAGGGCTGCAGGAAACCATCCTTGTGAGTTTCGTCCTCCATCATCTCGGCACCGATCTTTTTGAAGATCTTCTTAACCTTGTTGGGGTCGGTGTCGAACGGCACGGTGAATTTCAGTTTCATAATGACCCAGTCGCGGCTGTAATTGGTCAGCTTCTGAATCTCGCCATAAGGAATAGTGTGGACCGGCCCGCGGTGGTGCCGCAGCTGCATTGAACGGATCGAGATTTTTTCGACCGTACCTGTGGTGCCGCCCACATCTACGTATTCACCGACGCGGAAGGCGTCATCGACCAGGAAGAAAATACCGCCAACGATATCGGCCACAAGTTTCTGTGCGCCAAAACCAATGGCCAGACCAAGCACACCAGCACCGGCCAGCAAAGGGGTAATATTGATCCCCAGTGCTCCAAGCGCCAGCAGCACAAAGATGACCGCTATAGCGACCTGAGCGGTCACTCGCAGCAGAGGCAGGACCGTGGCCAGACGGGACCCGCCAGCACCGCCGCCTTCACCGGCCTCTTCATCCGGGCTTTGATCGGCTGCTTGCTCTTTGGCCAGACGACGGTTGATCCAAAGCGACACGAGTTCGTTGAGGATGTAGCCAACGGCGATAATGATAAAGAACTGGATCAGTTTGCTGCCGGATTCATCACCTCCACCCGCAATTTCCCGCAGATCAAGGTCCCAAGCATTGGCAATCATCAGGATGATCAGAATACCGGCCAAAACTCGTCCGATGCGGATATAGCTGCGCTTGGTCGATTTGTACGCCTTTTCGGCCACTGCGCCTCCGCCTTGCATCGGCGGCTGTAGATGACGCACCAACCCACGGATCAATGTGTCTAAGGCCGGCGCGATCAACAGCCAGAACATAGTCGTGAAATGCGCGCCCTGTACCAACAGGTTCAACAGCATTGGGTTGCGCTGCGCGACAAGAAATTCGACCAGCAACCAGGTTACCGCTGACACACCGATGGCGAAATAGGGGTAATAATAGGCCACTTCTTCGTCGAACTTTGTGTGATCAGGGTCTGTACCCAGCATCATCTGCGACAGCCCTTCGCGGGCTTTCCAGGCAATCACGCCGATATAGATGTGGATTGCAGCGTTCAGCCAGAACCCAATTCGGGTTTCACCACCGCTAATCCCGTTCAGTTCGTTGAAGTGAATAATAAACAGCGTAAAGCCGATAAGGATCAGAAGGCCGATCAGATTCCGGTGTAGGTACTTTGCCCAGTGATCTTCGATGTTGACCAAACGGAAGTGTGGTTTGTTCGGTGCAAGAATGAAGCGCGAAGTTGCGGCTCCCAAACGGGGAATCCAGATCAGATAGAAAACGAAAGGTGCAGCATATGTCAGTTGCTCGGGTGTCAGAAGGCCGCGTCCAAGGGCACGGATGACAACGTAAAACACGACCAAACCGGCGATTTCGTGGCAAAACCGTCGGAACAGGTAGTTAACAGCGCCCCACAAATCGTTTTCGTCTGCGGGCTCGGGCCGGTTGTGCCATTTACGGGTGAGCAGGCCGAACAGTTTTTCTGCTATGTACCCGACGATCAGAACGCTGAGGATCAGCCCCATCAGGCTAAAGGTGCCGGTCGTACCGAACGTGCCGACGAAGTTTTGAACCGCCTCTACCTGCACACTGAAAATTCTAGGCAAGGTAACGGCTACATGTGTCCATGAGGCGACCATTTCGGCCCATATTTCATTAATTTCCGTGATCGGGTCTTCGCGTTCTTCTGCTTCGGCGGCCCTTTGTTCGGCAACTGCGTCCAAACGCTCAAGCAAAATGGCGCGGACCTGATCGTCAGACATACGCGCGACCAGGTCGTCCACCTGTTCAGGCGTTAGGTCATCGGGAATGCCGATAGTAGTAGAGGAACTGGCTGTGTCGCTATCTTGCGCAAGAACCGGCCCTGAAAGGCAAATGACTGAAAGTATCGCCAATAAAATGCGAAGGGGGTGAAACATCGAATCTGTCCTCGAACACAAGTCTTCGTGATTTTTTTCGTGATCATAGGTCTAAGTACCCGAGTTTCCCAGATGTTTTGCCAACCGATCTCAATGCGCGTTGCCGTTTGGCCAAAAAAAAGGCCGAGCACTAAGCTCGGCCGTAGTCCAACAGGGAGGTATGAAGATGATGAGCGTTTCAGCATCACCGCCTTCGAGAGTTCATTTAGGGATCAGTTTGTGAACGATCAAGAGATTTCAGAATGATTGCAGGTCAATCCCGCTATGCTGTTGGTGCATAGCTAGAGTTTTCCCATCTGTTTCAACTGTTTACGTTGTGCTACGATCTCATCCTGAACAAAGTCCCGGAAGGCCGCGACACGCTTGGAATGGCGCAGCTCCTCGGGATAAGCGAGGTAGACGGGGACATCCGCGCTTTCGATATCAGACAGGATCGGCGCAACATTGGGCAACCCTTGGGTGACATAGTCGGGCAGGACTCCGATACCCAAATTGTGTAGCACTCCCTGAAGTACACCAAAATAGTTGTTAACGGTCAGAAGCGAACCCGGATTGTACGTCATCAGGTGACGCACCATTGCTGCACCCGCGCCAACTTGCGGCGCCGAGGGCGTTTGACAGATCAACCGGTGGTTTTTGATTTCGTCCAGCGATTTGAGCATGCCACCGTGGGTATCAATGTATTCCTGCGTCGCATAAAGCTGCATCTGCACGGTCATCAGACGCTTGCGGACCAGATCGGCTTGGCTCGGCTCTTTCATGCGGATGGCTACGTCGGCCTCGCGCATAGGTAGGTCCAGCACGCGTTCTTCAAGCATCAGGTCGATATTGAGATCGGGGTACTGTTCGTACAGTTTCGGCAGGCGAGGGGCCAGCCATAGCGTACCGAACCCATAGGTGGTGGTAACGCGCAGGACGCCGAACACTTCTTCTTCGCTGTCACGAATACGGGCGGCGGCGGCATCCAGACGTTTTGTCATGGCCGAGGTTGCATCGAACAGCAACTCACCTTGTTCTGTCAGGATCAGTCCACGAGCGTGACGGTGAAACAGAGTCGAATCAAGCGACTCTTCCAGCGCTCTGATCTGCCGGCTGACGGCCGATTGCGACAGATTCAGCTTATCACCCGCATGAGTCAGGCTACCTGCATCCGCCACTGCGTGAAATATCCTAAGCTTGTCCCAATCCATCGCCGCAACTTTCGTTATCTTTCAGACTGCCTATATGAAATAGGTAGCAACTTCTACAATCAAACGGTGAAATCCTTACGTTTCAGGGGATAAACTCTATGCAGGTCAGTATTGGTGACCTAATATGTTGAAATATGCAGCACACTGATCTGACGAGGGGAGGCGTTTGATGAGTCAGCCACAAATATCGCTGAATGATCGGTTCGATCTGGATAAGAACCCAATTCTGTTGAATGGCACGCAGGCGTTGGTGCGCCTGATGCTGATGCAAAAGGCGAGGGATACGCGGGCGGGGCTGAACACCGCGGGCCTAGTGACCGGATATCGCGGCTCACCGTTGGGTGCGGTGGATCTGCAGATGACACGGGCGCAGAAACAGCTGACCGAAAGCGACATCACTTTTCAGTACGGTTTGAACGAAGATCTGGCCGCCACGGCGCTGTGGGGCAGTCAGCAAGCTGGGCTGCGCGGCGACGGGCGGTTCGATGGCGTGTTTGGCCTCTGGTACGGCAAAGGGCCCGGCGTGGATCGGTCCGGCGATGTGATGCGTCACGCCAATATGGCGGGTACGGCCAAGCACGGTGGTGTGTTGGTGGCGATGGGCGATGACCATACCGGTGAAAGCTCGACCGTTCTGCATCAGTCGGAATGGTCTCTGGTCGATATGTACATGCCGATTGTTAGCCCGGCGGGTGTGCAGGAGATTCTGGACTACGGCGTGTACGGTTTTGCTCTCAGCCGGTTTTCGGGGCTTTGGGTTGGCTTGAAGACGATGAAGGACACGATTGAGGTCACGTCAGTCGTCGATGGCAGTGCAGACCGGATGAATCTGGTCGTACCTGAGTTCGACATGCCCGAGGGCGGGTTGAACATCCGTCTGGGCGACACGCCGCACCTGCAAGAAGGGCGGATCATCGACCATAAACGTTTCGCGGCCGAGTTGTTTTCGCGTGCCAACAAGATGGACAGGCGTGTGTGGGGTAAACCCGGCGCCAAAATCGGGTTTGTCGCGGCGGGTAAGAACTGGCTGGACCTGGCCCATGCCATGTCATTGTTGAATATCGACGCTGATGAGGCTGAACGGTTGGGGATCACAACCTATAAGATTGGTCAAACCTTTCCCCTGGACATGGCAGGGTTTCACGATTGGGCTGAAGGCCTGGAACTGATTGTTATTGTTGAAGAAAAACGTAAATTGATCGAGGTTCAGGTCAAAGAGGCCATCTTTGACGACCGTCGCGGTCGCCGTGTTTATGGCTGGTACAAGGGTGGAGCTGGGACCCTGCATCGTGAAGAGCTTTTCCCAACACGCGGCGCACTTGATCCGAACATGATCGCCGAGAAACTGGGTGAAATTCTAATCGAAGAAGGCCGCGACACAGAAGATATTCGTGCTGGTCTGGCCAAACTCTCCGAGGGGAGCCGGGCGGATAACGCCGAAGAAATCGCGACACGGTTGCCGTATTTCTGCTCAGGATGCCCGCATAACAGCTCTACCAGGGTGCCGGATGGTAGTCGTGCCTACGCTGGGATCGGCTGTCACTACATGGTGCAGTGGATGGATCGCGAGACCACCGGGTTCACGCAGATGGGCGGTGAGGGTGCCAATTGGATTGGCGAAGCGCCGTTTTCGACCACCAAACATGTGTTCCAGAACCTTGGCGACGGGACTTATAACCATTCAGGGGTGCAGGCGATCCGTGCGGCGTTGGCGGCGGGCACCAACATCACCTTCAAAATCCTGTTCAATGATGCCGTGGCCATGACCGGCGGGCAAGAAAACGAGGGTGGATTGTCGGCGGAACGGATCGTCGCCGAGGTCAAGGCCATGGGCGTACAAAATGTCGCTGTGGTCTACGATGAAAAAGAAGATGTTAACTTCAAAGCGATGCCCGCTGACGTGGATACCTTTGAACGCGCTGACCTGATGCGGGTTCAGGAACGGTTCCGCGAGACCGAGGGTGTTTCGGTCATTGTCTACATACAGACCTGCGCAGCCGAAAAACGGCGTCGACGCAAACGGGGTGAGTTTCCCGATCCGGACAAGCGTGTGTTCATCAACACTGATATTTGCGAGGGATGCGGTGATTGCGGGGTGCAATCGAATTGCGTCTCGATTGTGCCGAAAGAGACGGAACTGGGCCGTAAACGGGCGATTGATCAATCTAGCTGTAACAAGGATTTCTCTTGTTTAAACGGGTTTTGTCCGTCGTTCGTAACGTTGGAAGGCGCGAAAATTCGTAAGGAAGCGACCGCCAATATCGATCTGCCGGATCTGCCTGAGCCTATGCTACCCGAAATCAAAGGGACGCATAACGTGGTAATCACCGGCGTAGGCGGCACAGGTGTGGTGACACTAGGTGCGATTCTGGCACAGGCCGCGCAAATCGACGGCAAAGGCGCCGGAATGATGGAAATGGCCGGGCTTGCGCAAAAAGGCGGTGCCGTTCATATCCACTGTCGCTTGGCCAACAGACCCGAGGATATCAGCGCCATTCGCGTTGCCACTGGTGAGGCGCACGCACTGATTGGCGGCGATCTGGTGGTATCCGCCGGGGCAAAGACGCTAGGGCTGACCCGCGCTGGTCATACCGGAGCTGTGATCAACAATCATGAGACAGTGACCGGTGATTTCACTCGCGACACCGACTTCCGAATTCCGGGTGACCGGCTTGAACTGGCTCTGCAGGCGCGGTTGAAAGAGGATGTCTCACTGTTCGACGCGACTGATCTGGCACGGGCGGTGATGGGGGACTCGATCTATTCCAACATGATGGTCTTTGGTGCGGCGTGGCAGCGGGGTTTGCTGCCGATTAGCCATGATGCCGTCGTGCGGGCCATAGAACTGAACGGCACCGCAGTCGAACGCAACAAACGCGCCTTTGACATCGGCCGTTGGACGGTTCTGCACCCGCAGGAGGTCGCGGATATTCTAGAGCCTAACGTGACGGATATGCCGAAATCTTTGGAGCAAAAGATCGACTACCGCGCACAACACCTGACGGCCTATCAAAGTGGTCGCTTGGCCAAACGCTATCGCAAACTGGTGGATATGTTCGAAGATGAAACCATCCGCGAAGCGGTGGCAAAAGGATACCATAAGTTATTGTCTTATAAGGATGAATACGAAGTCGCGCGACTGATGTTGGACTGCCGTGAAAAGGCCGTGGCCGAGTTTGATGGGGATTTCAAAATGACCTTTCATCTCGCCCCGCCCATCCTTGGTGGAACTGGTTCAGATGGACGCCCGCGCAAACGCAGTTTTGGTGAGTGGATTTTGAAGCCGATGAAACTGCTCACTCGGTTGAAATCTCTGCGGGGAACACCCTTCGATATTTTCGGCTACAGCGCTGAACGGCGAATGGAACGTACTCTGATCAAGCAATATGAAAGGGATATCAAAGGGGTAGAGCCACTTGTTACACAGCATACTCGTGACGCCGTGATTGCGTTGGCCCAATTGCCATTGGACATTCGCGGGTTCGGTCCGGTGCTGCGGGCCAATGAAGCCAAAGCAGCCAAGCGGCGTGAGGAATTGCTGGCAACAATACGGAACGGAGGGCCAGAACTGCGCGCCGCTGCCGAATAAATCATAACGGGATTGTCACGAATCCTAGGCAAGATTGCCGCGTATACTTATCTTACAGGCCGCAAACCTCGGAGAGTCGTATGCCCTCGCGCCGCCATGTTGTTCGTGACATATCTTATGCCTATTCCGCCTCTACCAAAGGCGGGCGGATGATGATCAAGCTGATGGAAAACACCACTGGTCGAATGCGCCTGATAAAGCGCGCAGACGGATACGAGAAAGAGATCGCCAAAGGGCGTGATTTTTGGTCGGTGATGGTGAAACGCTACGGGCTGTCACTGGATATCGCGAGCGGATCGCTAGCAAATATCCCGAAAACAGGACCTCTGATTCTGATCGCAAATCATCCCTACGGCATTCTGGATGGGTTGATGATGGGTCACATCCTGTCGCAGACGCGCGGCGATTTCCGTATTCTGGCCAACCATGTGTTTCGCAAAGCCAAGGATTTGGACAATATCATCCTGCCTATCTCGTTCGACGAAACCAAAGAGGCGATGAAACAGAACATTGAAACGCGCAAAGCTGCATTGGGCTATCTGGGTGAGGGTGGAGCCATTGGAATTTTTCCGGGCGGCACGGTCAGCACCGGGGTCAAACCGTTCTCACACCCTATGGATCCGGGTTGGCGTGGTTTCACGGCGCGCATGGTGGCCAAATCCAATGCCTCTGTGGTGCCGGTTTTCTTTGACGGCCACACCTCACGCCTGTTCCAGATCGCCAGCCATTTGCACAATACGCTGCGCATGGGCCTATTGATCAAAGAGTTCAAAAAACGTGTGGATACGCCGGTTAAAGTGGTGGTCGGAGAGCCCATCGGACGCGATGTTCTGAACCCATTGGCCACAGATACGCGCAAGATGATGGATTTCTTGCGCAAAGCCACGTATGAGCTGTCTCCGACGCCGTTAAAGTCTTATGATTACGGCTATGAATTCGAGGAACGGCATCGCGCCTAAAGGGGCAAATGGCAGTAGGCATTTTTGATTCTGGTTTGGGCGGTCTGACCGTTCTGGACGCCGCGCAGAAACGTCTGCCGGACGTGAATTTTCTGTATTACGCGGACAGTGCACATGCGCCCTATGGCGTGCGTGACGCCGAGAATATCTATGATCTGACACGGCGCGCAGTTCATGACCTGTGGGACCGCGGCTGTGATCTGGTGATTCTGGCCTGCAACACGGCCAGCGCCGCGGCGTTGCGCCGGATGCAGGAAGAGGGTGTGCCAGCGGGCAAGCGCGTTCTGGGAGTTTTTGTGCCCTTGATCGAAGCACTGACCGAGCGGCAGTGGGGCGACAACAGTCCCCCGCGTGAGGTCGCCGTCAAGCATGTGGCCTTGTTTGCTACACCCGCAACGGTGTCCAGCCGCGCTTTCCAGCGGGAGCTGGCATTTCGTGCGATTGGCGTAGATGTCGAGGCGCAGGCCTGTGGCGGTGTGGTCGATGCCATCGAAGACGGTGATTTGATCCTGGCCGAGGCGCTGGTACGCAGCCATGTGGATGCGTTGAAACGGAAAATGCCCGAACCACAGGCTGCCATTTTGGGCTGTACGCATTACCCGTTGATGGCTGAAACATTTCAGACCGCTTTAGGTCCGGATGTGCAGGTTTTCAGCCAAGGCGCCTTAGTGGCGGACAGCCTTGCGGATTATCTGCAACGCCACCCGAATATGCAGGGCGAGGCCAAGGG
This sequence comes from Ruegeria sp. BI11, assembly GCF_056538005.1. Taxonomy (NCBI): domain Bacteria; kingdom Pseudomonadati; phylum Pseudomonadota; class Alphaproteobacteria; order Rhodobacterales; family Roseobacteraceae; genus Ruegeria; species Ruegeria sp. BI11. The sequence goes on from NZ_JBQFSM010000001.1 coordinate 290,905, forward strand.
CGGATTTCTGACCACCGGCAAGCCGGATTTCGTCAGCGACCGGGCGACTCAGTTCCTCCGACGACAAATCTCGTTCGAGGCCGCCTGACTTAGGTCAAGGACGTCGCTGCGCACTCTCCGTTATTCGAAGACCGTCACATCGGCGGTCGTGATATGTGACACACTGGAACAAGAGGTCTGACATGACCCATAAAATCGCAATTCTAGGTGCATCCGGCTATACTGGCGCCGAACTGGTGCGGCTGATCTCCGAGCACCCGAATATGGAAATCACCGCATTGGCGGCCGAGCGGAAAGCAGGCATGTCCATGGCGCAGGTCTTTCCGCATCTACGCCACATGAATCTGCCGGACCTGTGCAAAATCTCTGAGATCGATTTTTCTGCGGTTGATCTGTGTTTCTGCGCATTGCCGCACAAAACCAGCCAAGAGGTCATTCGCGACCTGCCGAAAAATCTGAAGGTTATCGATCTGTCTGCGGATTTCCGTCTGCGTGACCCGGATGAATACGAAAAGTGGTACGGCAACCCACACGCGGCGCTGCAACAACAAGAAGAGGCCGTTTATGGCCTGACCGAGTTTTACAGGGATGACATCCGCAACGCGCGGCTGGTGGCTGGAACCGGGTGTAACGCAGCAACAGGGCAATATGTGTTGCGTCCTTTGATCTCTGCTCGCGTTATTGATCTGGACGATATCGTGCTGGATCTGAAATGCGCCGTATCGGGTGCAGGACGGTCGCTGAAAGAAAACCTGCTGCATGCAGAGCTAAGCGAGGGTTATAATGCTTATGCCGTAGGCGGCACGCACCGGCATTTGGGGGAGTTCGATCAGGAATTCTCGGCGCTGGCTGGGCGTGCTGTACATGTTCAGTTCACCCCGCATCTGGTCCCGGCCAATCGGGGTATTCTGGCGACGACATATGTCAAAGGCGATCCGGCCAGCGTGTATGAGACGCTTGCCAAAGCCTATGAAGATGAACCCTTTATTCAGATGTTGCCGTTTGGCGAAACGCCATCGACCCACCATGTGCGGGGCTCGAATTTCTGCCATATCGGTGTGGTCGGCGACCGGATCGAACGTCGCGCCATCGTGATTGGCGCATTGGATAACCTGACAAAAGGTAGCAGCGGCCAAGCCTTGCAGAACGCCAACCTGATGTTAGGTGAAGATGAAACCCGGGGGCTGATGATGGCCCCGCTATTCCCGTGAGGACGGTATGAAAACGCTCAAGAAACGTCGTCGTGTACAAGTCATTCTGCTGGCCGTCGTGGCTTTGGTCTTGGCGACGGGGTTGATTGGGTTTGCGATGCGCGATGGCATCAACTTTTTTCGCTCACCCAGTCAGGTGATTGCTGAACCTCCGAAACCGACTGAAGTGTTTCGCATCGGTGGTTTGGTCGAAGAAGGCTCGATCATTCGTGGGCAGGGCGAGACGGTGCGGTTCATCGTTACCGATGGCGGTGAAAGTGTGCCGGTGGCGTTTACCGGGGTTCTGCCAGATTTGTTCGCGGAAAACCAAGGTATGGTAGGAACAGGATCCTACGTGAATGGCGTATTCGAAGCTACTGAAATCCTTGCGAAACACGATGAAACATACATGCCAAAAGAAGTCGTGGACGCTCTGAAGGAACAGGGTGTTTACAAAGAGGCTGGCGAAAGCTGATCGCCGCCGGCTAGCAGGACAGAATTGAAGGGCGTTGCGTAAGCAGCGCCCTATTTCGTTCCGCAGATTTAACCGGATTGCCTCAGAGTTTGTTCAATGACAGACGGAGGGTGCAATGCAGACGGTGCGACAGATTGCAACTGAGATCGTGGCGCGTGAAGGCGGGTTCGTTGATGACCCAGACGATCCCGGCGGGGCGACCAAATACGGAGTGACCATTCACACGATGCGCCGTCTTGGGCTTGATCTTTCAGGCGATGGGACGATCAACAGCGCTGATGTACGGATGCTGAGCAAATCTCAGGCCGTCGATATTTTCGAACGGCATTATTTTGAGAAGCCTCGGATGGATATGTTGCCACGGGCACTACAGCCCTCGGTTTTCGACATGTATGTCAACGCGGGCAGCCACGCGATTATAATTCTGCAACGGCTGCTGCGCGACATGGAGTTTGGGGTCGTAGTCGATGGCGTTATCGGCCCCAAAACAGCGCGGGCCTGCCGAAAGGCGGCTGACCCCGATCCAATTGCACTCAGGGACGCGTATGGCGTTGCGCGGCGCAATTACTATTTTCGACTGGCTGATCACCGGCCCACGTCCCGCAAATACGCCCGTACTCGGGCCGGGCTTAAAGGAGGCTGGATTCTCCGAGCCGAGGAATTCCTTTCGCCGAATTACCACCTGAGTGACGCAGAGTTTCAAGCGAGGGTTGCAGAATGGGTTTGATCTCGGACGTGTTGACAATTTTGTTTGGTGGCAATCGCAATGTCGTACGCGAAACCGTTGAAATATTTCGGGAAAACGCTGAAAACGGGGCTGAACGCGGCTTGGCTTTGCAGCAACAGGCGATGGCTCAGTTCGGCGGCGAATTCAATGCCCCCCACAAAGGCGCGTTTGATCGGTTCATGGATGGGCTTAATCGTCTGCCTCGGCCAACGATGGCATTGGGCACCTTGGGATTGTTTTTTGCGGCGATGGTCGATCCGGTGTGGTTCGCGGCCCGCATGCAGGGGATTGCGCTGGTCCCGGAACCCTTGTGGTGGTTGCTGGGTGTGATCGTGTCGTTTTATTTCGGCGCGCGCCATCAAGCCAAAGTGCAAGACCTGCAACGCGAGATCACCGCAACGATGAGTCGTACGCCTCAGGTGGTTGAAAACCTGCAAGCGCTGAAGGCGTTGCATAGCAATGCGTTGGGGGCGGCAAGTCCCGGGACGGATGCTGCATTGGTGGAAAGAGTTACACATCCTGATGCTAACCAGGCGCTAGAAGATTGGCGCCGCAAACATGTGGCCTGACCCGCGACACTATGTTCGCCCCTAAGGGGCGAAAGTGATTGGTGCTTGCCTCGGAACAGGAATATACCCGGGGCCATGATTACTGAACTTGGCCACTTTGCCCTAATCCTCGCTTTTCTGGTTGCCATCGTACAGTCGGTGGTCCCGCTAATTGGTGCTGCCAAACGGTGGTCCAGCTGGATGAATTTTGCTGAACCGGCGGCGATCATTCAGTTCTCAATGGTCGCCTTTTCGTTCGGGGCGCTTGTCTGGGCCTTTGTATCGTCGGATTTCTCGCTGCGGATCGTGGTCGAAAACAGCCACTCGGCCAAGCCAATGCTGTATAAGATCAGCGGAACATGGGGTAACCACGAGGGCTCGATGCTGTTGTGGGTTCTCATTGTGTCTCTGTTTGGTGCTATGGCCGCATTCTTCGGAGGCGGGTTGCCACCAACGTTAAAAGCACGGGTACTAGCGGTGCAGGGCGCAATCGGTGTGGCGTTCTTTGCTTTTATTCTGTTCACCTCAAACCCGTTTGACCGTCTGAACGTAGCGCCCTTTGACGGGCGCGATCTGAATCCGTTGCTGCAAGACCCAGGTTTGGCTTTCCATCCGCCGTTCCTGTATCTTGGTTATGTCGGCTTGAGCATGGCGTTCAGCTTTGCTGTTGCTGCCTTGATCGAAGGGCGTGTGGACGCCGCGTGGGGCCGGTGGGTGCGTCCTTGGACACTGGCGGCTTGGGTGTTTCTGACCATCGGTATCGCGCTGGGGTCCTGGTGGGCCTATTACGAGCTTGGCTGGGGCGGGTTCTGGTTTTGGGATCCGGTCGAAAATGCCTCGTTCATGCCATGGCTGCTTGCCGCTGCGCTGTTGCATTCGGCCATAGTCGTGGAAAAGCGTGAGTCGTTGAAAAGCTGGACCATCCTGTTGGCGATCATTGCCTTTGGCTTTTCGCTGATCGGCACGTTTATCGTGCGCTCGGGTCTGCTGACGTCGGTCCATGCCTTTGCCAATGATCCCGAGCGCGGCGTGTTCATCCTGATTATTCTGGTGATTTTCATTGGCGGTGCGCTGACCTTGTTTGCCGCGCGGGCACAGGCGATGGAGGCCAAAGGCGTCTTTGGCATGGTCAGCCGTGAAAGCGCGCTGGTGCTGAACAATATCCTGCTGGCCGTCAGCTGTTTCGTCGTATTCGTAGGTACAATGTGGCCGATGGTGGCCGAGATGGCGTTTGACCGCAAACTGTCGGTCGGGGCACCGTTCTTCAATTCAGCCTTTACACCATTCATGGTCGCCCTCGGGATCGCTTTGCCTGTTGGCGCGATGCTGCCGTGGAAACGTGGCAAGCTTGGGAAAACTGCCTACTCACTACGCTATGCCTTTGTTCTGGCCGTTGCCTTGGCCTTGCTGGTCTGGGCAATGCAGACGGGGCGTAGTGCGCTGGGTCCGGTCGGTCTGTTCTTGGGCGCATGGATTACCTTTGGCGCAGCCGTTGATTTGTGGAGCCGTACGGGTCGCAAAGGCAATTTGAAACGTCTGTTCCGTCTGCCGGGTGCAGATTGGGGCAAGGCCGTGGCTCATACTGGTATGGGCGTCACAATGTTTGCCATCGCCGGGTTGACCGCGTGGGAGGTTGAAGACATTCGCGTCGCGCAACCCGGGCAGCCGTTTGAAGTAGGGCAGTTTACTTTGACTCTGGAAGACGTTCGGCTTGTTGAAGGACCAAACTATTTCTCGACCACGGCTGATGTTAGGGTCGAAAAACACGGGCGGCCCATGGGCACCCTGCATCCGGAAAAACGCGATTATCCTGTGGCACGGATGCCCACAACCGAAGCTGCGATTGACTACCGGTTCCTCGGGGATCTCTACGTGGTGATCGGCGATCAGCAGGCAGATGGCGGCTGGGTCATGCGGACCTATATCAAGCCGTTGGCCAACTGGATTTGGGGTGGATGTATCCTGATGTCTCTGGGCGGCTTGCTCAGCCTGTCAGACCGCCGGTTCCGCGTAGCGGCCGGCGCCCGCAAGGCCCCAGCGGGCGGAGTACCTGCGGAATGAAACGCCTGATCCTGATATTGACCCTCATCGCGTCGCCCTTGTTTGCCGTGCAGCCCGACGAAGTTTTGGACGACCCGGCGTTGGAACAACGGGCGCGGGACCTCAGCACAGGTCTACGCTGTCTGGTCTGCCGTAACGAAAGCATCGATGAAAGTAACGCCGAACTGGCCCGTGACCTGCGCTTGTTGCTGCGCGAACGGCTTGTGGCCGGGGACACAGATGACGAGGCTATTGCTTTCATCGTCGACCGTTACGGCGAATATGTACTACTGAAGCCAACCACTTCGGGATCGAACCTGATGCTGTGGCTGGCTGGCCCAATCATGTTGTTGATCGCCGCCGTCATGGGCTGGAGCTTTCTGCGTAAACGGTCACAGGTTCAGGTCGCAGGTGAGAAGGATACGCTCAGCGAGGCTGAGAAAGAGCGTTTACGCCAAATTCTTGAAGACTGACCCCGCGTTCATCTTTTCCTTCCCCTCCATTTCAGTCAGGGTTTTGAAAAGCTTTGAATTGGGGAAGGGTTTATGGAATACGAAACGATCCAGTTGGACATCACGGACGATTTGGCGGTTCTTACCCTGAACCGACCCGACAAGATGAATGCGATGACAGCGCAGATGCGCGCCGAGGTCACGCATGCCATGAAATATGCGGCCCGTCATGCAAGGGCGATCGTTCTGACCGGGGCGGGGAGCGCCTTTTGTTCGGGGCAGGACCTGGGTGATGCGTCCAGCACCGGCAAGGTCGATCTGGAACGCACGCTGCGGGACGAATATGAGCCCATGCTGGAAACGATTTATGACTGCCCTGTTCCCACCATTGCGGCCGTGAACGGGCCGGCGGCCGGGGCAGGGGCAAACCTTGCGCTGTGTGCTGATATAGTGATCGCCACCGAAAGTGCCTATTTCCTGCAGGCCTTCGCGCGGATCGGGCTGTTGCCGGATGCGGGCGGCACGTGGTTCATGCCACGTCAAATGGGGTTCGCCAAAGCCATGGGGGCCGCCTTGTTCGCCGACAAGATCAGTGCGCGGCAGGCCGATGAATGGGGTCTGATCTGGGAGGCCGTGCCCGACGCCGAATTTGACGCCCATTGGCGTAAGCGTGCGGCCTATTTGGCGAATGGTCCCACAGCTGGGTTTGCAGCGATCAAACAGGCCATCCGTGGTACCTATGAAAATACCCTGCCGCAGCAATTGGCATCCGAGGCGCATTTGCAAGGCGAATGCGGACGCAGTCGTGATTTTGCCGAAGGTGTCGTGGCCTTCATGGAAAAACGCCCCCCGAAATTCGAGGGGCGCTGAACCGCTCAAGCGCGGCGGCGGCGGCGTGCGCGCCGCTCGGGTGCGGCGGCATCGTCGCCGGTGCCGTCCGAGGCCGAGGAAAACGGCCCAAGCGCATCGGTGATCTGATCCAGCGTCGGGCGTGACCCGCGCGATCTTGTGTCTAGGGCTTCGCGCATCTTACGCAAGTGATCCGGCATGGTGCCGCAGCAACCGCCGATGATGGTGGCTCCGGCATCACGCGCCATAGCCGCGTATTCACCCATCAACTCGGGTGTCCCGTCATAGTGGATGTGACCATCCACGTATTTCGGAATACCGGCATTACCCTTTGAGATCACGGGCCGCTCAGTGCCTTGCGCGGCAAAACCCAAAACCGTTCGCAGGATATCCGACGCGCCGGTGCCGCAGTTGGCCCCGAAGGCGATTGGTGGATTGGGCAGGGTTTCAACCAGCTGCGCCAAGTCGGACGAGGTAACACCCATCATGGTGCGTCCCGCGGTATCAAAGCTCATGGTGCCGCACCACGGCATATCGGCCAACGCAAATGCCTCGGCTGCGGCGCGGAATTCTTCGGGGGCGCTGATGGTTTCCAGCCACAGAACATCGGCTCCTCCAGCCTTGAGCGCATCTGCTTGTTCATGGAACATCTCAACAGCTTCGGCGTGGGTCAGGCTGCCGACGGGTTCCAGAATCTCGCCGGTCGGGCCGACCGACCCAGCCACGACGACCGGACGCCCGGCCTTATCCGCAACCTCACGCCCCAACTCGGCACCGATCCGGTTCAATTCGGCCACGCGGTTTTGCGCGTCGTGTAGTTTCAGCCGAGCTGATGTACCGCCAAAAGTGTTGGTCAGAAACAGATCGCTGCCCGCATCGACCGAACTCTGATACAGGGCGCGGATCTTGTCCGGCGAGTCCACGTTCCATAGCTCGGGCGCATCACCCGATTGCAAACCCATGTTGAACAGATTGGTCCCTGTCGCGCCGTCTGCCAGAATGGCGTCGGTGGTTTCGAGAAGACGGGTCAGTGCATTTGTCATTGGAGTAATCCGGGAAAAGGCACAATCGGCCTGATAATGAGAGAGGCGCCCCGTGTCTCACGACCGGGGCGCCAAATCAAACTCATAATTCTCATGAAGATCATGAGATTTGCAGGTCAAAGCTTAGATTTCAGCCTCAGCCATCACCTGTTCTTTTGCTTCGATCAGAAGTTCGGACATCTTTTCGCGGATCTTCGCCTCATCAGCCAGGTCACCCAAGTACCCTTTTACCGCTTCGACGACGTCATCTTCGCTTACATTCTGAAGGTCGGTGTGCACCAATACCTCACCGTAAGCCCTGGCTTTTTCAACGGGCTCACCCTTCAGGGTCGAGGCCCACACAGCCATGAATCGATTGCGGCGCATACGGGCGATGAACTGCATTTTTTCATCATGCGCGAACTTGTTTTCAAACGCGGCTTCACGTTCGTCAAATGTGGTCATTGTTTGGGGACCCCTTGGATTGAATCTTCTTCCATCATGATATGACTATACACTGGTATGGGCGCAAGCAATTTGCGCTGCGTCAAAGCCCCTCGGTTCAGCGCGCTTGCGGGAACGGGGGGCTTGCACTATGAGGGCCGCAACAACGCGGTATTCGCGTTTTGCCGATATGGAAGGGGCCCCCGATGGCGCGTCGCAAGAAAATCTACGAAGGTAAGGCCAAAATTCTGTATGAAGGCCCCGAACCGGGCACCATCGTACAGTATTTCAAGGATGACGCCACCGCGTTCAACGCCGAGAAAAAAGACGTGATCGACGGTAAAGGCGTGCTCAACAACCGGCTGAGCGAGTTCTTTATGAACGGTCTGGCTCAGATCGGAGTACCGACCCACTTTATCCGCCGTCTGAACATGCGCGAACAGTTGGTGCGCAGTTGCGAGATCGTGCCGCTGGAAGTGATCGTACGCAACTATGCCGCTGGAACGATGTCGAAACGCCTGGGCATTGCCGAGGGCACGCAGTTGCCACGTCCGATTGTGGAATACTGCTATAAGGATGATTCACTAGGCGATCCCCTGGTGACCGAGGAACACATCGCCGCCTTTGGTTGGGCCAGCCAGCAGGACATGGAAGATATCCTGAGCCTCGCGCTACGTGTGAACGATTTCCTAAGTGGCGTGATGTTGGCCGTGGGTATCCGCCTTGTCGACTTCAAAATTGAGATCGGCCGCGTCTATGACGGTGATTACCAGCGTTTGATAATCGCGGATGAGATCAGCCCCGACAGTTGCCGCTTGTGGGATATCGAAACCGGCCAGAAGCTGGACAAGGACGTCTTCCGCCGCGATCTGGGCAATTTGACCGATGCCTATTCCGAGGTTGCGCGCCGTCTGGGCGTTCTGCCGCAAAGCAATGTGACCAAGCCCACACTGATCAACTGATCTTTCTGATTGCCTGAATTCTGAGAGAAAGCGCCGCGTCGAAAGATGTGGCGCTTTTTTCTTAGAAATTGGTGGTTTGACAGAATGGGCGGTTGTCCCGCATTGTCGGCCTGACCTGCAACCAAGGTGATTTCATCCCATGGCCGAACTGTTCGATCACGCCGTTTTTCTAAAGTTCTTTGCAGCCTTAATGGCGATTTTTAATCCGCTCTACGGCATTCCTATTTTCCTGAGCATGACCGAAGGCTATACCAACGCGGAACGCAAACGCGTTGCGCTGATCGTCACGGGATCGGTGGTCATTCTGTCGATGGTTGTCGTGTTGGTTGGCGAGGAAGTTTTGGCCATCTTCGGCATCGACATCCCATCCTTCCGCATCGCAGGGGGACTTATTATTCTTGGTATCGGCATGACAATGCTGAACAGCTCGGACCGTGCGCAGGGCGATCAGCAGGCTGCGGAAGAGGGCCACAAGAAAAAGACAAACATTGCCGTGGTTCCGTTGTCGATACCGCTGACGTTCGGACCGGCCACCATTGCCACAACAATCGTTTTCGCACACACGTTGTCAGATGGCGCCGAAATTGTGACTCTTGGGTCTGCCATTCTGATCGCTTGCGCGCTCATCGGGGTAGGGTTGCTGTTTGCGGTTCCGATCTCTCGGTTCTTGGGGGCCACGATGATCAACGTGCTAACCCGGATTATGGGTATTATTTTGGTAGCCGTCGCAGTTGAGATGATTTTTACCGGTGCCTTCGACGCAATTGATGCGCGCTATCCTGGCCTAAGCGCGGGCGGGGGCGGCTGAAACTCTGGTTTTTGGGGCAAACTGAGGTTCAACAAGGGTTGTCCAATGCCAACAACCGCGTTATCCCCCGCGCAACGGAACGGGCCCGAAACCATGGCCCTTAGCTGGAGTTGCAGGAATGAAAGCACGGGTGCATGTGATGCTGAAGAACGGGGTCCTGGACCCGCAGGGAGAGGCAGTGCGGCACGCATTGGGCGCGATGGGCTTCGATCAGGTCGAAGGCGTGCGTCAGGGCAAGGTGATCGATCTTGAACTGGCCGCAGGCGCGACCGAGGCCGACATTACCGAGATGTGTGAAAAGCTGTTGGCCAACACGGTCATCGAACGCTACGAAATCGAACTGGTCTGACCCTTTTTCCCGGAGGCCCCGCCATGCGCGCTGCTGTTATCGTATTCCCAGGGTCCAACTGTGACCGCGACCTTGCCGTTTCTTTTGAACAGGCGGGGTTCCAGGTCGACATGGTCTGGCACAAAGATGCCGCGCTGCCCGAAGGCATCGATATCGTGGGCGTCCCCGGCGGATTTTCATATGGCGACTACTTGCGTTGCGGCGCAATTGCCGCGCAATCGCCAATCTGCAAGGCTGTTGTCGACCACGCCAACCGCGGCGGTTATGCCGTTGGTATCTGTAATGGTTTCCAGATCCTGACCGAAACCGGCGTTCTGCCGGGTGCGCTGCTGCGCAATGCGGGTTTGAAGTACATCTGCAGGACCGTTGGTCTGAAAGTGGAAACCAGCGACAGCGCCTTTACCGAAGGTTATAATGCGGGTGACGTGATCGGTATTCCGATAGCGCACCATGATGGTAACTATTTTGCGGACGACTCCACCCTGGCTGCGCTGCAGGATCAGGACCGTATTGCATTCACCTATACCGAGAATCCAAACGGCTCGGTCGGCGACATTGCCGGCATCCTGTCGGAAAACCGCCGGGTGCTGGGGATGATGCCTCACCCTGAGCGGGCGGCAGATGAAGGTCATGGCGGCACCGACGGAACGGCATTGTTCCGCGCATTGTCGGGTGTCCTCGCACCTGCGTGACTTGAGCTTGCGACCAAGCCCGCGTAATTTCCCGGGATGAGTTCTGATGTTCGCTCTGGCTGGTCCATTCTGACAAAACCTTTTCGCGGCGCGCCCCTTGGGTGGCGCCTGCGTTTGGCTGTTATTGTCCTACTGGTTGCTGCAGTCGCAACGATCTGGATCACGAACCGTCTTTTGACCGACAGATTCACCGAGTCGACCCGCAACCGGGCCGAGCTTCGTCTAGCCCTGTATTCCGGCAACCTGCTGAGCGAATTACGTAGAAACGCGATTGTACCGCAGCTGCTTTCGCGCGACCCCACGCTGATCTCGGCGCTTCAGTCCAGTGATTATTCACTGTCGACCCAGCGCCTAATTTCGTTTGTCGAAGAGATCGGTGCCGCTTCGCTGATGCTGTTGGACGGAGACGGTCGTTCGGTCGCGTCTACTGATCGTAACCGGTTGGGCGAAGCGCATAGAAACACTCCATATTTTATTGATGCTGTGCGCTCAAACGCTACCATTTTTTCGGTGATCCCGAAGGAATCCGGCGGCTACAGTTTTGTCTATTCACGCCGCATGGACGCCAATGCCGAGATCCTCGGGGTAATTGTGGTTGAGGTTGATCTGCACAAGTTCGAACTGGCCTGGGCGGGGATTTCGGACGCGGTGATGGTGGCCGACAGCACCGGCACGATCATCCTTTCGACCGAACCGCAATGGCGCGGCCTGCAAGAAGGCGAGGCGATGTTGCGCCAACCGCCAGAAGGGGCGATCCAGCGCGCGATCCGGGCTACGACCGATTGGACAGCTTTGCCCCCCGACGCCTACCTGCAGGGTGAAGCCGTGATGCGGATGGAGACACGCATTCCCTTCCGTGGATGGCAGATGACATCCTTCACCACCTATGCTTCGATCCGCGAAAAGGTGAATAGCGTTCTTGCGCTCGAGATCATGGGATTCGCGATTCTGCTGGCGCTGGCGTTCTATGCGCTGAGCCGTCGGGCAACGTTGCGGATGGCTTTGTTCCAGCGCGAGTCGGCAGAGCTTCGCGCATTGAATGCAAGGCTACAGCGGGAAATTGCTGAACGGGAACGGGTTGAAAAGACATTGGAAGTGGCCGAGCAGACGCTTGCGCAAAGCTCGAAATTGGCCGCATTGGGCGAGATGTCGGCCGCTGTTAGTCACGAGCTGAATCAACCGCTGGCTGCAATGAAAACCTATCTGGCAGGCGCGCGTCTGTTGCTGCGCAGAAACCGTTCCGAAGAGGCACTGGCCAGCTTTGGTCGCATCGATGGTTTGATTGAGCGGATGGGTGCGATCACGCGGCAGCTAAAATCCTATGCGCGCAAAGGCGCAGATGCGTTTTCCCCTGTAAACCTTAGCGAAGCGCTGGCTTCCAGTCTGTCTATGATGGAGCCGCAGCTACGGCAGCGGCATGTGAAAATTACTCAGATCCTGCCCGAAGAACCTGTTATAGTGATGGGCGACCGGATGCGGATCGAACAGGTTATGGTGAACCTCTTGCGCAATGCGCTGGACGCTACCAAATCTGTATCAGAGCCGGATGTGGAAATTATCCTGGCGGCTGGTGACATGGCGGTGCTGACCGTGCGCGACAATGGTCACGGAATCGAGAATATCGAGAACCTGTTCGAGCCCTTCTACACGACCAAACAGCCCGGTGATGGGGTCGGTTTGGGGCTTGCCATCTCGTCGGGTATCGTGAACGACCACGGGGGACGGCTGACCGCGCGTAACAGCCAGCAAGGTGGTGCGGTGTTTGAGATGCAATTGCCGATACTGGGAAGCGACGGCCTTGAGGCCGCTGAATAACAAAGGAATGACTATGGCACAGGCCATGAAAATCGCCATCGTGGATGACGAACAGGATATGCGCCAGTCGATCAGCCAATGGCTGGCACTGTCGGGTTATGACACGGAAACCTTCTCCAGCGCCGAGGATGCGCTGAAGGTTCTGGGGCCGGAATATCCGGGCATTGTCATTTCGGACATTAAGATGCCGGGAATGGACGGCATTCAACTGTTGAAGAAGCTGATGGGGGCAGACAGCACGTTGCCGGTCATCATGATCACCGGTCACGGTGACGTTCCGATGGCAGTTGAGGCGATGCGCGTGGGCGCGTTCGACTTTCTTGAAAAACCCTTTAACCCAGACCGTATGTCGGAACTGGCCAAACGCGCCAGCAACGCGCGCCGTCTGACGCTGGATAACCGGGCCCTGCGGCGCGAGTTGTCCGGCGGTACTCAGATCATGAACAAGCTGATCGGTGCCAGCCCAGTCATGGAACGCTTGCGCGAGGATATTCTGGACCTGGGGCAGGCCGACGGCCATGTGCTGATCGATGGAGAGACCGGCACGGGTAAAACCCTGGTCGCGCATGCTCTGCATGCCGTTGGTAGTCGAGCGGGCAAGAAATTCGTTCTGGTCTCTTGCGCGGCTCTGGAAGAAGAAGTGCTGTCGAAACGACTGTTCGGTCCGATGATGCCGGAAGACGCGCAACTGCCCGCGATCGAAGAGGCACGCGGTGGTACGTTGGTGCTTGAAGATGTTGAGGCGCTCAGTGACACGCTGCAGGCCCGTCTGCTGAGCGTCATGAACGATCAGGGTACACCGGCTGAGACGCGGATCGTGGCGATCTCGAACCTGCAAGAGGCCGGTAAGACCAGCGAGGACGTGCTGCGCCCGGATCTGTTTTATCGTCTGGCCGCGCTACGGATCACCATGCCACCCTTGCGCCAACGCGGTGAGGATATCCTGACGCTGTTTACGCGATTGAGTGAGCAATTTGCCGAGGAATATGGCTGTGATGCGCCGCAGGTCAGCGCTCAGGAGGCGGCGCAGCTGCTGCAGGCCCCATGGCCGGGAAATGTGCGACAGCTGATCAACATCGCCGAACGCGCAGTGCTGCAATCACGCCGTGGCTCGGGGACGATTGCATCGTTGCTGATGTCGGATCACGAGGAAATGCAGCCGGTTATGACGACCGAAGGGAAACCGCTCAAGGAATATGTCGAAGCGTTCGAGCGGATGCTGATCGACAATACGATGCGCCGCCACAAGGGCTCGATTGCGTCCGTTATGGAAGAACTGTGCCTGCCACGGAGGACATTGAACGAGAAAATGGCTAAGTACAGCCTACAGCGTTCGGATTACTTGTAAACGTCGGAGAAGGGGCCAGCCCCCTCTCTTGGCCTATTGGGCCAATTCCCTCCCTCAAGGTATTTTGGGCCAGATGAAGCGATCCTGGCCCGTGTTCAGCATGAACCGTGCAGTTTGCCCATTGTCTTTTCCACAGGACTGCCTTTATGGTGGCGGGACGGGTCGGGCCTTTTTGCGCCCTTAAACCCCAAGCTTTGAGTTTCGCTGCTCTGCTGCGGATGGTGATGATCCCCACGAGGCAAAGCAGACCGATTATGCCCTTAACTGGGCAGTTGAACGCCTGAGCCCGCCTGAGCGGGCGAAAGGAAAAAATGGGCAGGACGCGGCACTCCGCGCCTGTCGGAGAAGAACCGCGATGACGCGCGCGCAACGATCGAGAGTACGGGCAGGGGGCCACAGCGCCAGACCCTGCCGCGCGCCGTCCGATATCGCCCTGACAAGACACCACCCCAAAAGCGCCTGTCCCCCCGGATGGGTTAGGACAACGCGTTTGGCGCGGTGCACCAAGGACACATGGCTAAGAAAATGCTTATCGATGCCACCCACGCGGAGGAAACCCGCGTTGTGGTGGTCGACGGAAACAAGGTCGAGGAGTTCGATTTTGAATCCGAAAACAAACGTCAGCTTGCTGGCAACATCTATCTAGCAAAAGTTACGCGGGTCGAACCGTCCCTTCAGGCGGCCTTTGTAGATTATGGCGGGAACCGTCACGGATTCCTCGCGTTCTCGGAAATTCATCCGGATTACTATCAAATTCCGGTCGCTGATCGAGAAGCGCTGATGGAAGAAGAACGCGCCTATGCCGAGGCGATGAAAGCCCGGGACGAGGCGGAAGAAGCCAAGCCCAAAAAACGCCGGTCACGGTCGCGTACCAAAGCGGCGGATGTGAAATCGGACGACGCCGTAGAATCCATCGAGGTATCGTCTGAGCCAACGGGCATGGAGACGATCGATCTGGATGAGGGTGAAGAAGGGGCTGACCTGTCGGTTCCTGAAGGCACTTCTCCGATGGATCATGTCGCTGAAACGCCGGTCGAAGAACCGAGTGACGATGCAGAAACTTCAGAAGAAACTGAAGAACCTGCCGCAGAGGCAGAGGAAGCTACAGTAGCCGAAGAGCTTGTTGATGAGGCGAAAGAAGCCGTAGCGGAAGATGCGCCTGAGGAGATTGCAGACGAAACAGCAGACGCTGAGGCGCAAGATGCCTCTGCCGAGGGTGACGCGGAAAGCGAAAGTGCTGAGAGCGAAGGCGCAGAAGACGCAGCTGCCGCAGAAGAAGCCAAAAGCGGTTCTGACGACGAAGTTGAGGCCGATGAAAAACCTCGTTCAGACGCAACCGCCAAAGATGACAGCATCGAATCGGTTGCTGACGAGGACGACAGCGAAGACATTCGTCCGCCGCGCAAGCCGCGTCCGCGTCGCTACAAGATTCAAGAAGTGATCAAAGTGCGCCAGGTTCTGCTGGTGCAAGTCGTCAAGGAAGAGCGTGGCAACAAGGGCGCCGCGCTGACCACGTATCTGTCGCTGGCAGGGCGCTATTGCGTTCTGATGCCCAACACCGCCCGTGGCGGTGGCATCAGCCGCAAGATCACCAACGCGCCTGATCGTAAGAAGCTCAAAGAAATCGCCGCTGAAATCGACGTACCCACCGGCGCGGGGCTGATTATCCGTACTGCAGGAGCCAAGCGCACCAAGTCCGAGATCAAGCGCGACTATGAATATCTGCAGCGCATGTGGGAGCAGATCCGCGAGCTGACTCTTAAATCCATCGCGCCCGCCAAGATCTATGAAGAGGGCGACCTGATCAAACGGTCGATCCGGGATCTTTATAATCGCGATATCGACGAGGTTCTGGTCGAAGGCGAAGGCGGATACCGCATCGCCAAAGACTTCATGAAAATGATCATGCCGTCGCACGCCAAGAACGTGAAACGGTATGAGGACGCGCTGCCTCTGTTCGCACGCTATCAGGTCGAAAGTTATCTGACCGGGATGTTCAACCCGACGGTTCAGCTGAAGTCTGGCGGATATATCGTGATCGGCGTGACTGAAGCTTTGGTGGCGATTGACGTGAACTCAGGCCGGGCGACCAAGGAAGGCTCGATCGAGGAAACTGCGCTCAAGACCAACCTTGAAGCTGCCGAGGAAGTCGCGCGCCAGCTGCGCTTGCGCGACCTGGCTGGTCTCATCGTCATCGACTTTATCGACATGGACGAGCGTAAGAACAATTCGGCCGTAGAAAAACGTTTGAAAGAAAAGCTCAAGACAGACCGCGCGCGCATTCAGGTTGGCCGGATTTCCGGCTTTGGCCTGATGGAGATGAGCCGTCAGCGTCTGCGCCCCGGTATGCTGGAGGCGACGACGCAGCCATGCCCATCCTGTCATGGCACCGGTCTGATCCGTTCGGATGACAACATGGCTCTGACCATCCTGCGTCAGATCGAAGAGGAAGGCACGCGCCGCCGCTCGCGCGAGGTCTTGGTGCGCTGCCCGGTTAGCATTGCCAACTTCCTGATGAACCAAAAGCGGGAGCATATCGCGCAGATCGAGGCGCGTTATGGCCTGTCGGTTCGGATCGAAGGGGACGTGCATCTGGTCAGCCCTGATTTCTCGATGGAGAAATTCAAGACCGCCAGCCGCATCGTGCCCGAGGCAACCGCTCCGGTGGTGTCAGTGGACGCGACGTTGATGGATATGGTGGACGCGGACGAGGACGAAGTCGCCGAAGAAGATACAGCGGTTCAGTCCGAAGAAGAGACCAAGCCCAAGCGCAAACGTCGCCGTCGTCGTCGCAAGAAAAGCAACGGTTCGGGTGAAGCACCTGAAGTCGGTGCCGAAGAAGGTGAGGCCGCTGCCGAGGCTGCAGAAGAAGCACCTGCTGAGGCTGAAGCGGAAGAGTCCGCTGCGGAAGAAAAGGCTGAAAAACCCAAGCGCCGCCGAGCACCACGCCGACGCAAGAAAGATGCGGAACCGGTTGAAGCGGCCGAGGAAAACGCCTCTGCGTCTGACGAAACACCTGCTGAAGCGCCCGAAGAAACGGTTGCTGAGCAGCCTGTAGAAGCTGAGGCGGAACAGGCCGTTGAGCAACCTGAAACCGGTGAAGACTCGGCAGAACCGGTCGCTGACGAACCCACTGCGCCAAAGACTGAAGAAGTGACCGAGTTGGAAGTGGTCGCCGAAGCGGTTGTAGAAGAAGTTGCAGTGACAGTCTCTGAGCCGGTCGAAGAGGCTGAGGTCGAAGTGACGCCGGAAGAGCCAATTGCTGAAACGCCGGAACCTGTATTGGAAGTTGTGGCCGAAGAGCCAGAGCAGCCCAGCGAACCGCCCAAGCCGAAACGGCGTGGATGGTGGTCCTTAGGGCAATAAACTAGAAAGGCGGGCCTTGAGCCCGCCTTTTTCTTGAATGGGACGTGTTTTCGTCTCAACCTATTTTTTGAATAACGTAGATCTGATGTCCGTCGGCATCCTCTTGCGAAACCAACTGATGCCCGCTTTCAGCGCAAAAATGCGGAACGTCGATGACGGCGGCGGGATCATCGGCCAACACACGCAAGATCGCCCCTGCGGGCATAGATTTAAGGCGTTTTCTGGCTTTTAGGACGGGCAAGGGGCACAGAAGACCCAGCGCGTCCAGCGTTTCGGTAGGGTTAGACATAAGATGCAGATATTTCCACTTTGACACAGTGTCCAGCGTCCAAGCACGGGGATGTGACCGAATGGCCCCGTGACGTGGCGAGGTTGATACCATATGTGCTGATCTATGTTCGGAATTGATATCATAGACGCGGGCCTGCTGCCTGCCATGTTCATCGCGATGCTGGGCGGGCTGATCAGCTTTCTTTCGCCCTGCGTGTTGCCCATCGTGCCGCCGTATCTGGCGTATATGAGCGGTGTAACCATCAACGAGATGCAAGACGAGGCGCGCGCACGGCGCAAGGCAACGATGTCAGCGCTGTTCTTTGTGTTGGGTCTGTCGACGGTGTTTTTGTTGCTGGGGTTCACGGCCTCGGCCTTTGGGGCGTTTGTGCTGCAGAATCAGGTTCTGTTTGCCAAGTTGTCTGGCGCGGTGGTCATTGTCTTTGGCCTGCACTTCCTGAACGTTTTTCGCATCCCGTTTTTGGATCGTGAGGCGCGGATCGAGACTGGGGATTCCGGTGGCTCGGTCTTTGGCGCTTATATTCTGGGTCTGGCTTTTGCGTTTGGTTGGACGCCGTGCATTGGGCCGCAGCTGGGTGCGATCCTGTCGCTGGCTGCGTCCGAGGCCTCGGTGGCGCGGGGCACGCTGTTGCTGGGGGTTTATGCGGCGGGTCTGGGTATTCCGTTCCTGCTGGCGGCGATGTTCCTAAACCGGTCGATGTCGGTAATGAACCGGATCAAGCCTTACATGGGCACGATTGAAAAGGTCATGGGTGGTCTGTTGTTGTTCGTCGGCATTATGCTAATCACCGGACTGTTTACCGAATTCAGTTGGTGGCTGCTTGAGACCTTCCCAGCGCTGGCCAATTTCGGATGATGTGCTGAACTGACTTACCTTGGCGGCGAGGCTGCGTTAACCTGCGCCGTAGAAGGTAAGGACATGAGCAGTCATACAAATCAGCCTCGGGTAAGACGGCGTCGGGTGTTCTATATTCCCGGCTACGATCCGATTCATCCCCGCCGGTACCGAGAGCTGTACCGCAAGGAAAGCCGGGTGCAGGCGGACATATCGGGCTATGAGATTTCTCAGTCGCCCAAGCCGACTGATGGGCCTTATGGCTGGCATGTCCGCTCACATCAGGATGGTTCAGATGTTGAGACGGATGTCGAGGTTCTAGTCTGGTCCGATATCGTGCGCGACAGTATGTCGAATTCGATTCCTGCGACCTACCTGCAGCTATTTCGCACAGCCTGGATTTACATCCGATCAGGGACATTGGGACGTTTGATGCGCCTGCGCAAAGGACCAGTGATCGTGGCACTTTATCCTGTTGGAATGCTGATTGCGCAATTTCTCTTGTCGTTGGCCGTGATGTGGATTGTAGCAGCTCTGCTATGGCCCATTGGCGGATGGCTGACTTTGGCCCCGGCAATCGTGGTGGCCTATGCGTTGTTGCATTGGTTTCGCAAGATCGACAATCGCTTGTTTGCCTATTACCTGATGCACGATTACGCCTATTCTGCTGCATTGAATGGTGCTGTCTCACCCGAGCTTAACTCTCGCCTCGCCGAATTCACCACGCATATTCAGCACGCACTTGAGACAGATGTGGATGAGGTTCTGGTCGTCGGGCATTCCTCGGGCGCGTATTTAGGTGTGACGGTTTTGTCTAATCTGATCCGCGCGCAAGGGGTGCCCGATAACGGGCCGGTCCTTTCCTTTTTGAGTGTGGGGCAGGTGGTGCCCATGGTCTCATTCCTCCCAGGCGCGCAGGATTTGCGCACTGATCTGCAATTCCTGTCGACCCAAAGTGACCTGGCCTGGGTTGACGTATCTGCTCCGGGTGATGGGTGCGCCTTTGCGCTGTGTGATCCGGTGGGTGTCAGTGGCGTTGCGACTGACCAAAAACGCTGGCCGCTAGTGTTGTCTGCAGCTTTCACGCAAACTTTGTCGCCAGAGCGTTGGCAAGAACTGCGTTGGCGGTTTTTCCGGCTGCATTTTCAATATCTTTGCGCGTTTGATCGCCCTGGAATTTATGACTACTTCCGCATTACTGCGGGGCCGCTGACCCTGGCACAAAGGTTTGAAGGGCGCGCGCCATCCAAATCTCGCATCGAGCAGCCGGTTTCAAAATACACAACGGTTCAGCCATGAAGCCGCCCAAGCCAACACCCCGCCCGGATAAGGTTTCTCTGTGGCGCTACGTGAAACTGTTCCGAAAGGATCTGTTGTCGGCCCAACCACAGCGCCTGTATCGTGCCTGGATGGCCGAGTTTCGCACGCCGTTCTTCAGGTCCTACATGATCAACCAACCCGAGCTTGTGGATACGGTCCTTAAACAGCGTCCCGAGGATTTCCCCAAATCCGGCCGCATCAGCGAGGGGTTGCGTCCGCTGTTGGGGGACTCGGTTTTTCTGACAAATGGTGAGACTTGGAAACAGCAACGGCGTATCATTGACCCGGCTTTTGAAGGCGGGCGGTTGAAGGACACGTTTCCAGCCATGCTGGACGCCGCGCAATCCTGTGTCACACGGTTGAAGGGGCGGGCGGGGCAGGTGATCGAATGCGAGGAACTTACCAGCCACGCCGCGGCGGATGTGATTTTCAGAACGCTGTTCTCGGTCCCGATTGAACATGAAGTGGCCGCGCAGGTGTTTGAAAAGTTTCGGGCCTATCAGCGGCAACAGCCATTGTTGAATCTCGCGGCGTTTATCCCGGTGCCGCGCTGGGTGCCAAGAATGCATGCGCGCAATACACGTAAAAATGCGCGGGGTATCCGGGCTTTGATCACGCACCTGACGGCTGAACGCACCGATCTGATCGCCTCGGGGCAGGCGCCGGACGATCTGGCCACTAAGATTATGACTACACCTGATCCGGAAACCGGACGGTGTTTCGGCACACGAGAAATGGTGGATCAGGTGGCCATCTTTTTCCTGGCCGGGCATGAAACCAGCGCATCGGCACTGGCCTGGACGCTGTACCTGATGGCGCTGTATCCCGAATGGCAGGAGAAACTGAGCGCTGAGGCGACTATTCTCGACGAACCCAGCTTTGGTGTCGTGTCGAAGCTGAAACTCAGCCGAGATGTATTCAGAGAAGCGCTGCGCCTGTACCCTCCAGTGCCGATGATGGTGCGTGAGGCATCCTGTTCGGAGGAATTCCGAGGGCGCGACGTGCCCAATGGCGCGCAGATCGTCATCAGCCCTTGGCATCTGCATCGGCAAGAGCGTCTGTGGGATCGACCCGATGATTTTGATCCTACCCGTTGGTCCACCGAAAATGGGAAAGCCTGCCAACGCCACGCCTATATCCCGTTTTCTGCTGGCCCCCGCGTTTGTACCGGGGCAGGGTTCGCTATGGTAGAAGGACCCTTGTTGCTGTCGATGCTGTTGCGAAATTTTCGGTTTGAGCTGGTCGAAGGTCGCACGCCAGTGCCGGTGGCGCATCTGACGGTCCGATCAAAGGACGGCATTTGGTTGCGCGTGGTTGAGCGCTAACACGCTACCATCGCTCGCCGCCTTGCTGTATGCGAGTGCAAAATGCGGAATCATTGTTAAACGGGAAAGTCTTATGTCCAAATCAGAACAGCGCGAGCAGATGTCCAACGGCGCGGGTTTTATTGCAGCCCTGGATCAAAGCGGCGGGTCGACGCCCAAGGCGCTGGCTCTTTATGGGGTTGAGGCCTCGGACTATAGCTCGGATGAGGAAATGTTCGGTGAAATCCAGAAGATGCGCGCACGCATCATTCTTGCCGACGACTTTACCAAGGACAAAGTGATCGGTGCAATCCTGTTTGAACGCACTTTGGGCGAGGAAATCGATGGCCGCAAAGTTGCCGATTATCTGTGGTCGCAGAAAGGTATCGTGCCGTTCCTGAAGATCGACAAGGGTCTGGAAGATCAAGCCAACGGCGTACAGATGATGAAACCAATCCCTGGTCTGGCGGAAACGCTGGCTAAGGCAGATGGTGTGTTCGGCACCAAGGAACGCTCGGTGATCCATGAAGCCAACGCCGAAGGCATCGCCGCCGTGGTTGCACAGCAGTTCGACGTCGCGCGCGAGGTTGTTGCTGCGGGCATGGTTCCGATTGTCGAGCCCGAAGTGAACATCAATTCTGCCACTAAGGCCGAGGCCGAGGACATTCTTAAAGCCGAAATCCTGAAGAACCTCGATCAGCTGGACGAGGGACAGGACATCATGCTGAAGCTGACCATCCCCAGCAATGCCAACCTGTTTGACGAATTGGCTGACCACCCGCGTGTTGTCCGCGTTGTGGCCTTGTCGGGCGGTTATTCGACCGAGCAAGCCTGTGATCTTCTGAACCAGAACGGCAAGATGATCGCATCTTTCTCGCGCGCGCTGACCGAAGGTCTGTCCAAACAGCAGTCAGATGCCGAATTTAACGCCGCTCTGGGTGGTAACATCGACAAGATATTCCGCGCTTCGGTCTAAGGAGCGCTATTCAGGCTTGGTGAATTCGCGGCGCATTTGCGCCGCTTTTTCACGCATTGAGCACCCTATTGCGTGATCGTTGACCAAACCCATAGCTTGCATGAAGGCAAATACTGTGGTTGGCCCAACAAATTTCCAGCCACGCTTTTTCAAGTCTTTCGACATTGCAGTGGACTCGGCCGACGTCGACGCAGTTTGCGGCGCGGGCGGGTTGTCCGCTTCGTAGCGCCAGACATAAGCAGCCAAAGATCCTTCGGCGGCCACAAGCTCCTGCGCGCGGCGGGCATTATTGATGACGGCTTCAATTTTACCCCGGTGACGTATGATGCCTTCGTCCTGTAGAAGGCGTTCGACATCTACATCAGTGAATGCGGCTACTACATTGAAGTCAAAGTGATTAAACACCTTACGAAAATTCTCACGCTTGTTCAGTATCGTCCGCCAGCTGAGACCCGATTGAAAGCTTTCCAGGCACAGTTTTTCGAATAATCGTTGATCGTCCGCGACCGGGTACCCCCATTCCTTATCGTGATACTC
The DNA here is from genome assembly GCF_056538005.1 of Ruegeria sp. BI11. Lineage (NCBI taxonomy): Bacteria > Pseudomonadati > Pseudomonadota > Alphaproteobacteria > Rhodobacterales > Roseobacteraceae > Ruegeria > Ruegeria sp. BI11. The sequence continues at coordinate 313,255 of NZ_JBQFSM010000001.1, forward strand.
AAAGAACTCTGGGGCAGCTTGACACCAGGCGCAACGCGGTTTTCCATCGGGTCCGGTGACTGTCTTGCTCATGCGATGTACCCTTTTTGTTCTCGTTCAGATTAAATGCAAAAGAAAGGGTCTGACAAGCGTCAATCGAGGTTACGATACCAATTCAGAACATAGACCCGAATGGCCGAGGCTAGCCCAATTTCAGGATCGCGCTCTATGTCAATCTCAGCTGCCAGAGCGTTGATTGCTAGCCCTTTTTCTTTCGCGATGTCGCGGAAAGCCTGCCAAAACTCATCTTCAAGAGACACCGAGGTACGATGCCCTTTCAAGGTCAGCGAGCGTTTGACTGGGCGACCGCTCATTCATCCAGCTCGTGATTATCCACGTAGCGGCGTTGTTTATCTTTCTCGAACTTGGCCTCAGCCTTTTCGCCCTTGTTGCGACCGAATTTGACAGCGTTCTGGTCGGCGCGGGCCTTTTTCTCGGCCCGTGCCTTTTCTTTTCTGTACCGGTTCAGATTGACCGGCTTACTCATCAGTCTTTCGGTCCGATCATATGTTCGGGGCGGACAACAGCGTCAAAGGTCTCTTCGTCCACGAAGCCCAGCGCGATGGCCTCTTCCTTGAGGGTCGTGCCGTTTTTATGCGCGGTTTTGGCAACTGTGGTGGCGTTGTCATACCCGATGGTGGGCGCCAGAGCGGTTACCAGCATCAGCGATTCCTTCATCAGCTTGTCGATGCGCGGCTCGTTAGCCTTGATGCCCAGCAGCATCCGCTCGGTAAAGCTGTCGGTGGCGTCGCCCAGCAGCTGGATCGACTGCAGCAGGTTATAGGACATCATCGGGTTGTAGACGTTCAGCTGGAAGTGGCCCTGCGAACCGGCAAACTTCATCGCTGCATCGTTGCCCATGACATGCGCAGCCACCTGTGTCAGCGCCTCGGCCTGCGTCGGGTTCACTTTGCCCGGCATGATGGACGACCCAGGCTCATTTTCCGGCAGGATCAACTCACCCAGACCTGAACGCGGACCCGACCCCAACAGGCGAATATCGTTGGCGATTTTGTAGCAAGAGCCAGCAATCGTCGCCAGCGCGCCCGACAGGAATACCATAGCGTCGTGGGCAGCCAGCGCCTCAAATTTGTTCGGTGCGGTCACGAAGGGCAGGCCGGTGATGTCTGCCATGTTCTTGGCGACGGCCTCATCCCAACCGTTATGGGTATTCAGACCAGTGCCAACTGCGGTACCACCCTGTGCCAGTTCGTAAATGCCAGGCATCGACGCGTGCACGCGGGCGATGCCCTGACGGATTTGGTGTGCGTAACCGCCAAATTCCTGTTCCAAAGTCAGCGGCGTTGCGTCCTGTGTATGGGTACGGCCGATTTTGATGATGCCTGCGAATTCCTTTGCTTTGGCTTCCAGCGCCAAGGCAAATTTTTCAAGACCCGGCAACAGTACGTCACGCACGCTCATCGCTGTGGCGATATGCATGGCGGTGGGGAATGTGTCGTTGGACGACTGGCCCATATTGCAGTGATCGTTCGGGTGAACTGGCTCCTTCGAGCCGATAACGCCGCCCAAAATCTCAATTGCACGGTTGGCGATAACTTCGTTCGAGTTCATGTTCGACTGCGTGCCCGAACCGGTCTGCCAGACGACCAGAGGGAAGTTGTCGTCAAACTTGCCTTCGATCACTTCACCGGCGGCCTGAATGATGGCATCCGCGATCTTTGCATCCAGCTTGCCGATCGTTTTGTTTTCCATCGCACAGGCTTTTTTGATCACACCCAGCGCTCGCACGATGGCGACGGGCTGCTTTTCCCAACCGATGGGGAAATTCATGATCGAACGCTGCGTTTGGGCACCCCAATACTTGTCAGAAGGAACCTCCAACGGGCCAAAGCTGTCGGATTCGGTGCGGGTCTGAGACATCTGTCACTCCGTCGTGTATACAGTCGCATGCCGTTTACCTGCAACGTAGCTACAGAGCAATCGGCCAGTTGCGCGCACCATAAACTCAAGGGCACCAGAGGTATAGGTGGAAGGTTGGGTGAAATTTCTTGTGAATCGCATTGTGCGCGCTTGCTAGTCCGCTACAATACAAGAATTACCAAATTGGAGGCTCCGGTGGGCACATTGGTTCGGACTTGTCCCCTGAAATATATTGCGTTTTCTCTGAGCGTCCTGTTTTGGGCCGCATTGTCCAACCTGCCGGCCCAAGCAGCGGATATTGCCCCCTTTGTTGGTGACTATGTCGGGTCAGCAAATGTTATAGATGATGACGGCACCGAGACCCCTCGTGACATGAGCGTGTCGATTCACGAGATGAAAAACGGCTTCAACGTCAGTTGGACGACCACGACCTACAAGGCGGATGGTCGTATCAAAGAGCAAAAATTCTCGATAGATTTCAAACAGACTGACCGGGCTGACGTTTTTTCCGCTGCGATGAAACGCAATGTGTTCGGTCATGAGGTCCCGCTTGACCCGATGCAGGGCGAACCCTTTGTTTGGGGCCGGATCGATGGTGACACCTTGACCGTATTTTCGCTGTTTATTGGTGAGACCGGCGATTACGAGTTGCAACAATTCGACCGCACCCTGGCAGATGGCGGTCTGAACTTGTCGTTTTCACGGTTTCGCAATGGCGTGAAATCCCGATCAGTCGAGACATTCCTAAAAAAACAATAGGCAATAGAGCCTGTTACTTGCGGAAACTGTCCAGTGAGACCACCTCGGCGTCTTGTTGGTCAGCCTCTTCCTCGACCTCGATCGATTCTTCGGTGATGGGTTCGATTTCTTCCTCATCCTCGGGGCTTTCAAACCGCAATCCGAATTCAACCGAAGGATCGACGAAGGTTTTGATCGCCGAATAGGGGATATACAGCGGTTCCGGTGCATCGCCAAAGTTCAGCGTGATGGCAAATCCATCGTCGCCGACCTCAAGATTTTCAAACCAATGCTGCATAACGATTGTCATCTCTTCGGGATAGCGTTCGCGCAGCCAGTCGGCCAGCTCGACACCTTCCTGACGGGTATCAAAAGTGATAAAGAAATGATGCGCGCCAGGGAGGCCGTTATCGGCAACGCTGTTCAAAACGGACTTGATAAGACCGCGCATGGCGGTGTGCATCAGGTTCCCATAGTCGATGTCTTGCGACATGTGTCATCCTCAAAAGTGGTTACCCTCAGCATAGGGGATTTCGACGGAAACGAAAGACCGGGTATGCGAGGATTGTTTAAAGGAAGTGAATTCCCGTTCCAATCACGGCCATAAAGGCCAGAGTTGTCGCCATCCCAAATTTAAACTTAAAAATCAACAGCCCAGCTAACAGTGTTAAGATCAGAGCGGCCGGGTTTAGGCTGGACAGATCAGGCCAAGGGATGGTCACAGGCCCCCATGACCGCCGGGGGATATCCTGAAAAAGAACATTCAGACTGAACCACACCGACAGGTTTAGAATCACACCCACCACAGCGGCGGTAATCCCGTGCAGCGCGGCGGATAGCCTCGAACGGATCGCCAATTGGTCCAGGTATGGGGCAGCGAGGAAAATCCACAGAAAACACGGTACAAAAGTGGCCCAGAGAGCAACCGCTCCGGCCGCTAGCGCAAGAGGCGCACCGCCGCTGATCTGACCCGTTAACATGGCGACAAACTGGGTCACTAGAATCAACGGTCCCGGTGTGGTTTCGGCCAGCCCCAGGGCGTCGATCATCTGATCTGTGCTGATCCATTGATATTTTTCCACAACGGTTTGGGTCATATAAGCCAGCACGGCATAGGCCCCGCCAAACGTAACAACGGCTAATCGGGCAAAGAACCATCCCAGATCGCTGAGCAGTTTTTGTCCCGACAAGGTCAAAGCCAGAAGTGGTCCCAGCCAGAGAACCAACCAGATCGCAGCGGTCCGGAGCATTCCACTGGCCTTGGGAGCAGGGGGCGCATCTGCGGTTCTAACTTCGCCGTTGAAGGTGGCATAACCCCAGATAGCGGCGGCCAGAATGATTAGCGGGAAGGGTAGGTTCAGCGCGAAAATCGCGAGAAAGCCCAGGCCCGCGATGGCTCGGTGTTGGGTGTCTGTCAGGGCTTTGCGCGATAAATTTCTAAGCGCCTGTAGAACAATGACAATCACTGTCGCCTTCACCCCCAGAAACCCAGCCTGCACCAGCGGCAGGTTTCCAAAAGCAGCGTAAAGCCCGACTAGAACGGCAATGACAAAAGCCCCTGGGAGCACGAACAGGGCACCTGCGATTAACCCGCCGACAACGCCACGCAACCTCCAACCGGCATAGGTGGCCAGTTGCATTGCCTCGGGGCCGGGCAGCAGCATGCACAGCGACAAGGCGCGCAGATAAGTTTGCTCATCCAACCACCGGCGTCGCTCGACCAGTTCATGATGCATCAATGAGATCTGTGCTGCCGGCCCTCCGAAAGACAGAAGCCCGATGCGGCCGAACACCCGGACAAGTTCTGCGTTTGATGGCGTCATGATTTACGGTCCGTGGGCCAGTCGTGGCCCTCGTCAAAACCGTCACGCGCCCAGCGATACAGCGCGTCATACAGATGTAACCCGGCCTCAAGGTTTTGGTGATCATCACGATATTGCCGAGACAGACCGACCGAGATTGCAAGCAATCCGGCGGCTTCGGGGGCAAGATCATGGCGATTGGTGTCTGCGGCCCGAACGACCATGGCCAGACGGTCAAGCGCAGGTGTGTGCAACTGAAACTCGTCCAGCATCGTGTCAAAGGTACAGCGGTCCTGTCTGTGGGACCAAAACGTATCTTCAATATCATACGGAGTTGCGTTGAAGGCTTCGGCGGCGGCTTGTACCTCGGACGGGGCAACGTACAGAAACTGCGAATCTGGGTCTACGAAACGGCGGATCAGCCACGGGCAGGCTATTCGGTCAATCTTGGGTCGATGGCGCGTGACCCAGACGGACCTGCCATCACTGCCTGTTGGCACAGCGGAGGCCGGAACACGTGGTGAGTCGGGCATTTCCTCCCAGGCGAACATACCGCCTTCCAGATATTCAGCACCGCAGCCCTTGCTGCGCAGCCACGAGACGACCCCCTGGCTGAGCTTTTTGCCCTTTTGGCAGACGATGACCGCAGCACGGTCTCCAACCCTGTCAGCAATCCCGTCAATATCTTTGGCGGGATGACGCATGGACCCAGGGATCAGATAGGGGTCTGCTTCAAAGTCCTCATCCAGACAAATATCGACCAAAACCGGAGCCTGAGGTGTTCCGATCAGGCGCATCAGCTGTTTCGGTGTGATTGAATTGGGCGCAGGCATAGCATGTCTCCTGTTTTGAGCGGATACATGCGAAACTTGGGCTGACGCCTCACGGGGCGTTCGCAATCTTACCCCATGGCCTTTGCTTACGTGCAAGCGCCCAAAGGGTCAAGATTGCCTTACCAGGGTTACGCCCAATCGAGCCTTTGGCCCGTCATGCACACAGGCAGCGTGTCTTGCGGGAATTGCCCGAGTTGTTCGAACAGGGAAATGAAGTCGAATTGGTTGTAAGCCTCGACCATCCGGCCATCCATTATTCGGGCGAAGACGCTTCCTGTGGCCTTTAGCGGGGCACCATTGTCGGCCCGTGTCGTGCTGACATGCAGAATGGCTGACACCCAGTCACCATCTTCGACGATCTTTGGAATCTCGACCTTTATGTCCCCGAGAACATGTTGAAACGCCAATACCAAATCGCGGAATTCATCCGCGCCAACTTGCATTTCGGGGATCAGCCCCTCGGCCATCGTATCAGCGTCGAAGTACTGGTCGATCGCATCAAGGTTCCCGTTTTCCCAAACCTCGGAATACCATCCTTTGACGACATCTGCATGGGACATCCCGACTCTCCTTTTCTTGTCGGGGTCAGCATGAGACCAAAGGGTGAAAAAACTCTGAACGTGAACAAGATCAAGGTTAAACAGCAGACATTTGTAGGAAAATGCAGGTTTCTGTTGCCAGGTACCTGCGAACCCCGCCTTACGCGGCTAGGCGCAAGGGCTTAAGTTTCGGTCTTGTTACTGCTTACGCAGCAACTGCAACCGGAGCACGATTGTCGTTTGCAATTGTACTATTTTCGCCGGTAACGGTGGCAGACCGCCGAGACAAAGCTAACCCCTTTAGACGTTCGTCGATCCTGTTTCGGCCCCATGATCTTCAAACGAAAGATTTTGGTGGAGCCGCCGGGTACCGCCCCCGGGTCCGATCCGCTTATTACGAGCGCGTTTATGTCCATAGTCCCGAAGGACATATCCTATATAGGTGAGCAGACGCCCGGATGCAAACCAGGAATTTTTTGCGGCGAATGCATTAAAAGCAAACGCTTATGCGGCTCTATTGATGTTCGCTAAGATTAACCAAAGCGCCAGGGCCAGTTCGATTCCTCCGAATGTCACTGCTTTGACAACCGGTGGGTTGTCGAGAACAACCGAAACAAACCGACCAAGCGCCGCGCCCGCGTAGACAACACCCAGCATGGCATAGGCCATGGGGTTGTTCAGCCACAGAACCACAGCGCCAGTGACCACGAACAAGCCGCCAACGGACGCGCGCATCTCACTGAGGCCCATATTGCTGTCAGTAGGCGTAAGATCCAGCGATGCCGCTGTAAACGCGGGCGCCAGAAACCCGAAAAGACCAAAACCTATGGTCAAAAGGGCCGCGATTGCGTTCAAAGCAGTTGTCATCTTTCCCTCGTCACGCAGGTATGCGATGTTGCTGAGCCACATCCTGCGCCAGCTTACGCGTATAGGCTTCAAGCTCAACCAGTGTTGCATCCACCTTTGTCGCGTCCTGATTTTCCAACGCGTCCGCGATTTGGGTGTGCAAGGCGACTATTTCCTCACGTGATCTGGCTGTGAAAGTGATCATGTTCATCAGAGGCTGCATGGCCTCGACCGCGCCGGCCAATTGGTAAGAAAGCACCGGATTGCCAGCTCCATCGACCAGAGCCCGATGAAACGTGACGTCCGAAGCACAAAACGCCTCATCCGAAAGTCCTGGTTGTGTTTGACGAAAAATCTCGGCCCGCATGGTGGCCAGTTGATCGGCTGTGCGACGTTGCGCGGATAAGAGCGCACAGGCACGTTCCAGCGCAAAGCGAGCCTCGCAGGCGGTATCGAAACTGACGGCATTCATCGACAGCAACAGCGTTGAGGTGGTGACTTGCTGTGAATACGCGTCCTCAAAGCTGATCCGGTTGACAAAAGCGCCACCGCTGGCCCCGCGCTGCGTTCGGATAAGAGATTGCGCGGCCAGACGTTTTAATGCTTCGCGCACGGTCGGACGCGAGACCTGAAACTGCTCGGACAGCTCTGCCTCGGATGGCAACCGCTCATCTACGATCAATTCACCCGAAATGATTGCGTCACGAATGGCCTGCGCGATCTGAGCTGACAAATCGGCGGGCTTTCTGGGGTCGATTTTCATAATCAAGGGACCGTTGGTGAGATTTTATTTGTCTGACATTTAAAAGTCTGACATTTGAATTGCAAGGACTGAGTCGGGAGGGATGCATGAGTCGTGCAGTTCTGCGCAGCGGTTTGTGGCTGGGGTTTTACGGTCTGATCCTGTGGGCATGGTGGATGATGTTCACCATGAGTCGTGGAATGGATTTGGACTGGATCGGTCGCCCAGGCCCGATGGGGCAAGCGATGGCCGCCATGGACCCGCGAATGGACATGTACATGCCTATGGCCGAATTCGGTCCGTTGTTGTGGATGTGGGCCATCATGATGGCCGCAATGATGCTGCCGACCCTCGTTCCGACATTGCGCAGCTATGAGGATCTGATCCGCAGCGCTAACGGCACTCGGGAGGGTTGGTTGGGTGTTCTGGTCGGGTATTTCATCGTCTGGGTCGGATTCGCGGCGCTGATTACCGGAATTCAACTGATATTACTGTTCGCTGGCGTGGTCGACATGCTTGGAATCGCCAAATCTGGCGTTGTTGCGGGGGGCCTGATGATCGCAGTCGGTGCATTCCAATTTACACGCGCCAAAGAGGTTTGCCACGGCGTTTGCCACGCGCCCATGACCTATTTCCTGGGCCATTGGAAAACCGGTTTTACAGGCGGTCTACGTATGGGCCTTGGGCTAGGTGCCTTCTGCGTCGGCTGTTGTTGGGGCTTTATGGCGCTGGGGTTTGTCGGCGGTGTCATGAGCCTGCTTTGGATGGGGCTGGCGACGCTGTTCATGGTTCTGGAAAAACTGCCTCAGATTGGCCACGCAGTAACACGGCCGATGGGGTTTTCTCTTATTGCAGGAGGAATTCTTCTGCTGATCTATCCCTTTATATTCGGAGGATAAGTATATGGCTAAGAACAGAAAACCTGAGGCGGACAGGTTGCCGATCAGCCAACGCATCGACAGCCGTATGCCCAATCCCAAGCGGCGAGAGATGAGCCCGACTAATTGGGCGATTAAAGGAGAGCTGATCCTAAACTGTTCGTGCGACGTTTTTTGCCCCTGTGTTGTGTCGCTGGGCGCGCATCCTCCAACCGAAGGGCATTGTCACGCGTGGATGGGGGTCATCATCGACGAAGGCCATTACGAGGGCGAAGATCTGTCGGGTTTGAACGTCGGGCTGCTGGTCGATATCCCCGGCCGTATGGGCGAGGGCCAGTGGAAGGTAGCGGCCTATGTCGATGAACGAGCCAGCGGTAAGGCCTATAACGGTCTGCTGCAAATCTTCAGCGGGCAGGCGGGCGGTACCACCGGTCTTTTCACCATGCTCGTCAGCGAAATTATTGGTGCTGAACGGGCTCCGGTTCAGATCGAACGCGACGGCAACAAGCGCCGCATCGTGATTGGTCGAAAAATACAGGGTGAGATTGAGATGCTGGCGGGCAAAGACCCCGAGCATCCGGTGATGGTGTCGAACTCGAAATACTGGATGGGGCCGGACATCATTGTGGCGCGTGGAACGAAATCCAAAGTGCGCGATTATGGTCGCGTTTGGGATTTCGGCGGTAAGTCGGCCGAGATTTGCCCGATCGACTGGCACGGTCCGAAATAATGATCACCGGAGCCTACACGCAAGAAATGGCGCGGTACAATCACTGGCAGAACAGTCAGTTATCCGAGTTTCTTCAGGAATTAACGCCTGAAGAGTTAACCAAAGACTGCGGCGCTTTCTTCGGTTCGATCATGGGGACAGCAAACCATTTGTTGTGGGGCAACTGGATTTGGATATCACGCTTTGACAAAGGCGATGCCCCGGGTGGCAGTATTCCCGATAGTGTCTCCTTGTGCAGCGATCTGGCCGAGTGGCTACCGCTGTGCAAGACAGTCGACGCCCGTATTTCGCAGTGGGCCAGATCACTTGCAGGGGACCTTCTAACAGGGGATTTCACATGGTTCTCGGCAGCGAAAGAAGCTGAAGTTACATTGCCTTACGCGCAATGCGTCATCCACATGTTTAACCACCAGACTCATCATCGCGGGCAATTGCATCAAATGTTGACCGAAATCGGATCAGCTGCGCCTGTAAGCGATCTGGTGTTTATGCCCAAGGAGGTTTGAATGCCGCAGATTTCCTTATCCCGACGGTTGCGGCGTACGCCGTTCTCGGACGGTGTCGAGGCCGCAGGGGTCAAAGCCTACACGGTTTATAACCGCATGTTACTACCCACGGTTTTCGAAAGTGTTGGGGCAGACTACCGGCATCTCAAAACCCATGTTCAGGTCTGGGATGTCTCCTGCGAACGGCAGGTTGAACTGCGCGGTCCGGATGCGGGTCGTTTGATGCAGATGCTCACCCCTCGCGACCTGCGGGGAATGCTGCCGGGACAGTGCTATTACGTACCCATCGTCGATGAAACCGGCGGGATGCTGAATGACCCGGTGGCCGTGAAATTGTCCGATGATCGCTGGTGGATTTCAATCGCCGACAGTGACTTGCTGTTGTGGGTCAAGGGTATCGCCAACGGGTATCGGTTAGATGTTCTGGTGGATGAGCCGGACGTTTCACCTTTGGCGGTCCAAGGGCCCAAGGCAGATGATCTAATGGCGCGCGTATTCGGAGATCGCATACGGGACGTCCGTTTCTTCAAGTTTGACATGTTTCAATTCGAAGGTCGCGACCTGGCGGTGGCCCGGTCGGGTTATTCGAAACAGGGCGGGTTTGAGATTTATGTCGAGGGCTCGGACATCGGTATGCCTCTGTGGAATGCTTTGTTCGCTGAAGGCGAGGACCTGAACGTGCGCGCGGGTTGCCCCAACCTGATCGAACGGATCGAGGGTGGGTTGTTGTCTTATGGCAATGACATGACTGACGACAACACGCCGCATGAATGTGGTTTGGGTAAGTTCTGTAACACCCATACCGCGATAGGTTGTGTTGGCCGGGATGCTTTGCTGCGCGTGGCCAAGGAAGGACCAGTACAGCAGATTCGCCCGGTTTCAATTGAAGGCGAAGCGGTGCCACCCTGCGATCGACCGTGGCCGGTGTTCGCGGATGGTCGGCAGGTAGGTCAGGTGACCTCGGCCGCGTGGTCCCCTGATTTCGGGACGAATGTCTCAATTGGTATGCTGAGGTTAAGCCACTGGGACGCCGATACGGTTGTAGAGGTTGAAACGCCGGACGGTATGCGTCGCGCAACGGTGCAGGAGCGGTTCTGGATCTAGCGGAGAGTTGGGGTGCACGCCCCTTGGTATTTAGGCCAGATGAAGTGCGAGCCTGGCTGCAGGAAAACGAAAGGAAAGTCAGATGTTTAATGCATTGGTAATGGAAAAAGATGACGAGAGCGGTCTTGCCAGCCCTTCGATAAAGCAATTGTCTGTAGACGATCTCCCGCATGGCGAGGTGACGGTGGCCGTTGAGTACTCGACGGTTAACTATAAAGATGGTCTATGCACATCCCCTAAGGGCGGCGGTTTGGTGCGCAACTATCCGCATGTGCCAGGCATTGACTATGCGGGAACAGTCGAGGCGTCGACAGATGACCGTTATACGCCCGGAGACAAAGTGGTTTTGACCGGTTGGCGCGTGGGTGAGGCGCACTGGGGGGGGTACTCACAGAAAGCCAATGCCCTGGCCGATTGGTTGGTGCCGCTGCCTGATGGGTTGGACGCGCGACAAGCGATGGCTGTGGGAACGGCCGGGTTTACTGCGATGTTGGCCGTAATGGCACTGGAAGATCACGGGATGACACCGGGACACGGGCCGGTTCTGGTGACCGGGGCCGCAGGCGGTGTTGGATCGGTGGCCACAGCCATTCTGGCCAACCTTGGGTATGAGGTTGCTGCCGTGACCGGACGGCCTGAGACGGGGGACTACCTGAAATCCCTGGGGGCCAGTACGATCGTCCCACGGGATGAGCTGAATGAAACAACCAAGCGGCCTTTGGAAAGTGAAACCTGGGTTGGTTGTGTTGATGCCGTCGGAGGAGAGATGCTGGCGCGCGTGCTGGGGCAGATGAAGTATGGCGCCTCAGTTGCTGCTGTAGGTCTGGCGGGTGGTGCAGCCCTGCCTGCGACTGTCATTCCGTTCCTGTTGCGCGGGGTCAATCTTTTGGGCATCGACAGCGTGATGCAGCCTTATGACAACCGTGTCCGCGCATGGCAGCGCATCGCCACTGATCTGCCAATGGACAAGCTTGAAGCGATGGTTCATCCGGCAACCCTTAACGATCTGCCGCAACTGGGTGCGGATATTCTGAAAGGTCAGGTCAAGGGACGCGTGGTTGTCGACGTAAACGCCTGATTGGAAAAGCTTACTTCAGGCCGGTTGGCCTTAACGCTGACCGGTCAGTTTGACGCGAAAACAACCAAAAAATGCCTCAAACACCTCTGGTCATTGGCGCATTTCCACATCATCATTGCTATACATCCCAATTGCGATGGCTTAGAAGCCTAGCAAACAGCACCTGAATACGGGGAGTGAGCAGCATGTCTGACGATTTCGAACTGGATACCGACGATCTGAAACGGCGCATGGAAGGTGCCATGGGCAACCTCAGAACCGAGTTTGCTTCGCTTCGGACCGGACGGGCCTCGGCCTCGATGCTTGAGCCGGTGATGGTGGACGCGTACGGCTCGATGACCCCGATCAACCAGGTGGGCACAGTGAATGTTCCCGAACCGCGTATGGTGACGGTCAACGTGTGGGACAAGGGGCTGGTCGGCAAAGTCGAAAAGGCGATCCGCGAAAGCGGTCTGGGGATTAACCCACAGCTGAACGGTACCATCATCATGTTGCCGATTCCTGAATTGAACGAAGAACGCCGTCGCGAGTTGGGCAAGGTCGCCGGTCAATACGCTGAAAGCGCGCGCGTTTCGATCCGGAATGTACGCCGCGATGGGATGGACCAGATAAAGAAGGCCAAGTCGGACGGAATGTCCGAAGATGATCAGAAGTTCTGGGAATCCGAGGTTCAGGATCTGACCGATGAGATGATCAAAGCCGTAGATGCCGCGCTTGAGACCAAGCAGGCTGAGATTATGCAGGTCTGAGACTGGTAATGCTCAACACTCCTCATACTGCGCCCGCACTTGGGCCGCGCCATGTTGCTATTATCATGGACGGGAACGGACGCTGGGCGCAGGCGCGTGGACGGCCACGGTTATTCGGACACCACGCTGGGGCGCGACGCGTGCGAGAGGTGGTTGAAGCCTGCCCAGAGCTTGGCATCAAATATCTAACTGTTTTCGCCTTTTCCACCGAGAACTGGAAACGCACCCAGGCCGAGGTCGCTGGGCTGATGAGCCTGTTTCGGCGCTACATCATTAAAGAAACGCGAACCCTCAAGGAAAATGGTATCCGGGTGAGGTTCATCGGCGACCGGGTTCGTCTGGACGCCAAACTGACTGCCTTGATGGATGCGTTGGAAGAAGAAACCAAGGATAACGATCTGGTTCACCTGACGGTTGCTCTGAACTATGGCGGCCGGGATGAAGTTGCGAGGGCAACCAAACGCCTTGCACGGGACGTTGCCGAAGGGCGCTTGCGTCCCGAGAATGTGGATGAGGAAACACTGCCCAAATATTTGGATACGCATGTTCTTCCTGATCCCGACCTTGTCATCCGAACCAGCGGCGAAGCACGGATTTCGAACTTCCTGCTGTGGCAGTCTGCTTATTCAGAGTATGAATTCATCGACACGCTCTGGCCGGATTTCACTGCGGCCGAGTTGGAACGATTGTGCCGTAACTTCGGATCCCGCGAGCGCCGTTTTGGAGCAGTGTCGGTATGAGCGACGGCCGATGGTCTGACCTTAGCGCCCGTGTTTTGTCTGCCGCTGTGCTGGTGGTTATCGGCTCGGTCGAAGTTTGGCTGGGCGGTTTGTGGTTTGAAACTTTCATTGCAATTGCCTGCGGTCTGATGACCTGGGAATTGGTACGGATGATTGATCCGGACAAGGTCGGCGTGCGCATTCAGCTTGGCATCCTGACCGGAGTGGCCGTTCTGGTCAGCTATCACGTGCCACCGCTTTTCAAACTGCCGATTCTGGTGGCTCCGTCCTTGGTTGGGGCAGGGCAGGTCGGTCGTTCGAAAGCAATCTTTACGCTGTTCGCCATCTGGATTGCCGCGTCTGGTCTGGGCTTTATCTCAATCCGCGAGACGATGGGTTTTGGCTGGATGGTGTGGCTGATCTCAGTCGTCGTTGCGACAGACGTGGCCGGGTATTTTGTTGGCAAAACCTTTGGTGGCCCTAAATTCTGGCCCAAAGTTAGCCCCAAGAAAACATGGTCGGGTACTGCCGGAGGTTGGGCCGCGGCGGCCATCGTGGGTGCCATTTTTGCAATCTATGCAGGATTTGGGTTCATGTTTGTTTTGATCTCAGTTTTGGCTTCTATGGCCAGCCAGGCCGGAGATATCGTCGAAAGTGCGACCAAGCGGAAATTCGGGGTCAAGGACAGCTCGAACCTGATCCCGGGACATGGCGGGTTTCTCGACCGGTTTGATGGGATGATGGGGGCGGCCCTGTTCGTTCTGATAGCGGGGCTGATCTATTCCCCCGGAGGCATGTAATGCGCAGAGTTTCCATTTTTGGCGCGACCGGATCGGTTGGACAGAACACTATCGATTTGATCGACCGAAACCCTTCCGCCTATGACGTGGTAGCGCTGACTGGCGGGGCCAACATCGAAAAGCTAGCAAACGACGCGCGCCGCCTGAACGCCGATCTGGCCGTGACTGCCCATGAGGACCGGTTAGAGGACTTGCGTGCCGCGCTTTTCGGAAGTGGCATCGAAGTTGCCGCCGGGCAGGCTGCGTTGACCGAAGCCGGAGCACGGCCGACGGATTGGGTCATGTCGGCCATTGTAGGCGCTGCCGGATTGCCGCCTGGTCTTGAGGCGTTGAAACAAGGTGCCACACTAGCGCTGGCAAACAAGGAAACACTAGTCTGCGCCGGGCCTTTGGTGTTGGAGACGGCTCGGAAACACAATGCCCGCCTTTTGCCGGTAGATAGCGAACATTCCGCCGTGTTTCAGGCGCTGGTCGGTGAGGATATGAGCGCGGTCGAGCGGATCATTATCACCGCCAGCGGTGGTGCTTTCCGGGATTGGCCGCTGAATGAGTTGGCCAACGCGACGGTTGAACAAGCCTCGAGCCATCCGAACTGGGACATGGGCCAGCGTATCACTATCGACAGTGCGTCGATGTTCAACAAAGCATTAGAAGTAATTGAAACGCGAGAATTCTTTGGCGTTTCTCCGGAGCAGATCGAAGTTTTAGTGCATCCCGAATCCATAGTGCACTCTCTGGTCGGTTTCAACGACGGCGCGGTCATGGCCCATATGGGCGCGCCGGACATGCGGCATGCAATCGGGTATGCGCTGCACTGGCCGGAACGGCGTGAGTTGCCGGTTGAACGGTTGAACCTAGCGAAACTGGGTCAACTGCGCTTTCAGGACCCGGACGAGGCCCGCTATCCGGCTCTGCGCCTTGCCCGCAACGTTATGCAGCGTGGCGGCCTGTCCGGAGCCGTGTTCAACGCCGCAAAAGAGCGAGCGCTGGACCTGTTCATCGCTCGCCGGGTCAGCTTTCCCGAGATGGCCCGGATCGTGGAAACCGTTCTGGACAGATTTGAGGCGTCAGACGGCCTTCTAGATGCCTCTTTAACCCTTGATAACGTACTGCAAACGGACCATCTGGCACGTAAGTGGGCCGATGAAGCCGTGATGCAGAAAGCAGGATAGAAACTTGGACGTACTCTCTCTGATCCCTCAATTCGGCAACCTGCTTTATACCATCGTTGCCTTTGTGATCGCTCTGTCCATCATCGTCGCGGTGCATGAATATGGCCATTATATTGTCGGTCGTTGGTCCGGCATCCATGCCGAGGTATTCTCGATAGGTTTTGGCCCGGTGTTGTGGAGCCGTGTCGACAAGCGTGGAACCCGCTGGCAGATCGCGGCGTTGCCTTTTGGAGGCTACGTTAAATTCCTAGGGGACGCCAACGCCGCATCGGGCAAAGACGAAGGCGCGATGCAGGAAATCACCGAACAAAGTCCCGAAGAACTGCGCCGGACCATGCATGGCGCCCCCTTGTGGGCACGGGCAGCCACGGTTGCGGCGGGGCCAGTGTTCAACTTCGTGATGTCCATTGTGGTGTTCGGCCTTATCTTTATGTCTCAGGGCGTTACGCGTGATCCTTTGACCGTTGGCGAGCTGCGGTCACTGCCCGGTACGGTTCAGGAGCTGCAGGACGGGGATGAGATCGTCGCCATTGCGGGCCTGCCGGTTCCGGATTTCGATCAGCAGGGGACCTGGTCCGATTTTACTGATGCGTTACCAGTGGAACCGGAACTGGATTACACAGTGATCCGCGATGGGCAGACACTGGATGTGTCCGGCCCCTGGCTATTCCCGGCGCTCATCCAACAAGTCGTTCCACGCAGTGCGGCAATGGACATTGATCTGAAATCCGGTGACGTCATTACGGCTGTCAACGGCGACCCGATTTTTGCCTTTGAGCAACTCAAAGAGCATGTTGAGGGATCGGATGGTAAGGTTCTATTGCTCAATGTCTGGCGCGACGGGGCCGAGCTTGAATTTGCATTGGCCCCACGTCGCACGGATGAGCCACAGCCCGAAGGTGGCTTTGTAACGCATTGGCGCATTGGGATTGTGGGCGGTATGGCTCTGGAACCCGCAACCGAACCAGCGGGTATTTTTGCCTCGCTTTCGGGTGGTGTGCAGCAGACCATTCGCATTGTCGACGGCTCTTTGTCCGGCGTCTGGCACATGGTGACAGGGGCAATCAGCACCTGCAACATATCCGGTCCTATCGGTATTGCAGAAACTTCCGGGGCAATGGCCAGCCAAGGTGCACAGAATTTCATTTTCTTCATTGCTGTTCTGTCGACAGCCGTTGGCCTTCTGAACCTGTTTCCTATCCCTGCGTTGGATGGCGGGCACTTGGTTTTCTATGCCTACGAGGCCATAGCAGGCAAACCACCCAGCGATGGTGTATTGCGGGTACTGATGGGCGTTGGTGTGTCGCTGATTCTTGCACTGATGGTCTTTTCTGTTACCAACGATTTGTTCTGCTGAATGTGGCGATGACCCCAAGAAATCGCCGCAATTCCGCCTCAATTTCAGCGTAGCTTATTGCCTGAAATTGAACCGTGTCAGAGGAAATGATGACAAAGGCCCTGCGTAAATCCGCCAAAAGCTTTGGGTGCCTGTTCGTGTTGAACTGGGACACATTGCTGTTCTTCGGTGCGACCGCTGTCGCGATGGGTGGTTGGGCATATTTGATCACCATGTGATTCTTAACACTGGTTGTGAAAGTTTTAAGAAGCGGCCTTCGGGCCGCTTTGTGTTTTGGTCTTTTGACAAGGCTAAATATTCTCGCTAATCAGCATTAAAGTCCAAAAATATTGGGTAGTGAAAAATATGACTGACAGGCGAGGCGCGGGCACATCCTGCGGGCGGCAGAAGCCAGAAAACAAGATTTTGTGGCGGTCACTAGCGGTAATTTTCTTTTTTACATTGGTAGCTTTTGGGTCGCTTCCGCAGGGCGCATGGGCGCAGAATTTCGTCTTCAATTCGTTTGATGTCGAAGGAAACCAGCGCATCGAAACATCGACCATTATTGCACGTACCGGGATCGAACCCGGTCAGTCGGTTACAGCGGGTGAACTGAATGACGCCTATCAGCGTTTGCTTGACAGTGGTGTTTTTGAGACAGTCGAGTTGACGCCGCGTGGCAATACATTGGTGATTGCGGTCGCAGAATACCCGACGATCAACCAGATCAGTATTGAAGGAAACAGCCGCGTCAAGGATGACGTGCTGCTCGAGGCGCTCTCGTCTGAACCGCGCCGGGTGTTCACACCCCAGGTTGCGGAAGCGGACGCCGACTTGATTGCTCAAATCTACTCGTCCCAAGGGCGGGTGTCGGCCACGGTCATTCCCCGCATCATTCGCCGCAGTGACAACCGTGTCGACCTGGTGTTTGAAGTCGCCGAAGGTACCACCATTGAAGTCGAACGCGTCAGCTTTGTCGGCAACCGTGCCTATTCTGATCGACGTTTGCGCCGCGTTCTAGAATCCAAGCAGGCGAATATTCTGCGGACATTCGTCAGTAGCGACACTTTCATCGCCGACCGGATTGAGTTTGATAAACAGGTAATCAGGGACTTTTACTTGTCCCGCGGTTATGTCGACTTCCGCGTCAACAGCGCGAATGTGGAATTCACCCGTGAACGTGATGCCTTCTTTTTGGTGATGAATATCACGGAAGGTCAAAAATTCTCGTTTGGCCAAATCAGCACGGTTAGCGAAATTCCAGGGGTAGACGCTGCTCCGTATCAGGACGCGCTGAAAATTCGGCCAGGGGTTACCTATACGCCAACGCTGGTGGAAAACTCGATTGCGCGGATGGAGCGCTTGGGGATCAAGCAGGGCGTCGACTTTCTGCGGGTGGAGCCGCGCGTAACTCGCAATGCACGCGATTTGACGCTGGATGTTCAATTCGTGTTGACCAAAGGTCCGCGAATTTTTGTTGAGCGGATCGATATTGAGGGCAACACGACCACGCTGGACCGTGTGATCCGCCGCCAATTCGACACGGTGGAAGGTGACCCTTTCAACCCACGTGAGATTCGTCAGGCAGCGGAACGCATCCGGGCCCTGGGTTTCTTTGCGGTGGCTGATGTCGAGCCGCGCGAAGGGTCTACACCCAGTCAGGTGATCGTGGATGTGGATGTTGAGGAACAACCGACCGGCTCGCTGAGCCTGGGTGGTAGTTACTCGATTTCCGATGGTTTCGGCGTTGCTATTGGTCTGAGCGAATCCAATTTCCTTGGGCGCGGGCAAACCATTGGCGTTAACCTGTCGACCGCACAAGATGCCGAGCAATACACTCTGAACTTTTCTGAACCATACTTGTTGGGTCGCAAACTGCGGTTCGATATGGGGCTTGGGTTATCGACGACCAACTCGAGCTTTGCCAGCTATGACACCGAGACACTGTTCTTTCGACCGCAGCTGAGCTACGCGATCGGCGAACTGTCAGCACTGCGTCTACGCTACGGCTGGGAAAACAGTGAAATGACTCAGCAAAGCAATGAGGTCAACGGTGCGGTCATTTCCTCGGAAATTGCTCAGGGTGAGCGGACAACAAGTTCGCTGGGTCTCTCGTACGTCTATGACAGCCGGATTGGTGGTCTGAATCCTAATGCAGGTGTTCTGATTGAAGCAGGTATCGACGCAGCCGGATTAGGTGGGGACAACGAGTACTTCAAGACGACTGCACGTAGTATTGCGCAAACCCGAGTTTGGAACGAAGAAGTTGTTCTGCGGGCTACGGTGGAAGTTGGAGCCTTGCACTGGAGGGGCGATGATTTCAGCCGTACCATCGACCGTTTTGTTCTAGGGCCCAGCGTCTTCCGTGGGTTTGAGCCAGCTGGTCTCGGTCCGCGCGATCTGTCTAACGGTCAGGATGATGCAATCGGGGGTAACTATTATTGGGTCGCGCGCCTGGAATCGGATTTCCCACTGGGGTTACCCGAAGAATTTGGAATTCGTGGTGGCGTATTCTATGACTTCGGTAACCTGTACAATCTCAACGATGTAAATACCGCCGGGGCCAACATTGTTGGTGAAGACGGTTCTATCCGGCACGTGATTGGTGTTTCGGTGCTGTGGGAAACGCCGTTCGGTCCGCTGCGCTTTAACTTCTCGAAAGCGTTGAAAAAGGAAGACTTTGACAAAGAGCAGAACTTTGACCTGACGGTTCAGGCCCAGTTCTGATCCCTGGATGTTGGAAACTGTATTCATGAAGCTACAGGGCCCTTTTCGGGCCCTGTGCGTATTTCTGTTCCTCGCCTCTTCGGGCATCGCTACGGCCCAACAACTGGGAGTCGCTCAAAGTAGCGTGGTGACTTTGTCAAGCGAGCGTTTGTTCGCCGAATCTGCTTTCGGTCAACGCGTCCTGCGTGAAATTGAGGTCGAAGGTATCCTTTTGGGGGAAGAAAACGAACGAATTGTGGCGGAGTTAAGCCGTGAGGAGAAGGTTCTGACGGAACAGCGGGCGACGATGACGGCTGAAGAGTTTCGCCCACTGGCCGATGCTTTCGACGAAAAAGTACAATCACACCGTGAAGGACAGCGCGCAAAACTGGACGTATTGGCGCGTCGTAGTGAAGAGGCCCGGCAGAAGTTCCTGGAACTCGCGAGACCAGTATTGATAGATTTGCTGCGCGAATCTGGTGCTTCGATCATTATCGAGCGATCTAATGTATTTCTAAGCTCGGATCGCACCGATATTACCGATGCTGCCATTGTGCGGATCAATGCGGTTATCGGCGATGGCAGCACTGTCGAAAACGGGTCCATCGAATAGGTTTGCTTGCCCTTATGGCGTGGTATTGCTAACCACGCCGCAAACAGAAATCCAGAATGGGACAACGACACCATGAGCACGGAAACCAAAAGCGCCGATATCCAGTTGATCCAACGGATCTTGCCGCATCGCTATCCGTTTCTGTTGGTGGACAAGGTGGTTGATATCTCGGGCTATCAGTCGGCCGTTGGCATCAAGAACGTCACCATGAACGAGCCCCATTTTCAGGGCCATTTCCCCGGAACTCCAATCATGCCGGGCGTCACTATTGTCGAGGCGATGGCGCAGACGGCAGGTGTGATGTTGGGCGTCGGCATGGACGTGATCGACAGTGAGCTGCTGATCTATTTCATGAACATCGACAAGTGCAAATTCCGTCGAAAAGTGGTCCCGGGTGACGTGCTTGAGATGCACGTGGACACCGTGCGCGGCAAGAAGGGCGGAAAGATCTTCAAGTTCAGTGGCAGGGCGACCGTTGATGGTGAAGTTGCAGCCGAGGCTGAATTCTCAGCTTATGTTGATTGGGACATGGAAAAAACAACATGAGTGGCATCCACCAAAGCGCAATCATCGAAGAAGGTGCGCAGATCGGTGAGGGCTGCACAATCGGTCCGTTCTGCTTTGTCGGTAGTCAGGTCAAACTAGCTGACCGGGTTGAATTGAAATCGCATGTCGTGGTGACCGGCGATACCTCAATCGGAGAAGATACCGTCATCTTCAATTTTTCGGTGATCGGAGAAATTCCGCAGGATTTGAAGTTTGGTGGTGAGGACACGCGGCTGGAGATCGGCAAGCGCAACCGCATTCGCGAGCATGTGACGGTGAATACCGGAACCGAAGGCGGCGGCGGTGTCACCCGGATCGGCGACGACTGTTTATTTATGGCCGGTGTGCATGTGGCGCATGACGTTCAGATCGGCAACCGTGTGATCATGGTGAACCACGCCGGTGCCGCTGGTCACTGTGTCATCGAAGATGATGTGATCGTTGGTGGTATTTCCGGTCTGCACCAGTGGGTGCGCGTGGGTCGTGGTGCGATCATCGGTGCACTGACAATGGTGGCCAACGATGTGATCCCCTACGGCTTGGTTCAGGCACCGCGGGGCGAGTTGGACGGGCTGAATCTTGTTGGCCTCAAACGGCGCGGCGTCTCACGGGAGGATATCTCGGCCCTGCGTGCAGCATTCCGCGAATTGTCGACCGGCGATGGCACTTTCATGGAGCGGGCGCACCGAGTGGGCGCGGATAACGAAAGCGAATACGTGCAGCGGATCGTGGATTTCGTGACCGGCCAAACGGATCGCTCGTTCCTAACGCCGAGGAAATAATCCGATGCTGGCATTGATTGCTGGAACAGGCGCATTGCCGGGCGAAGTGGTTGGCCGTCTTTCTGACCGCCCGCTGATCTGTGCAATGGAAGGGTTCACGCCCGACGCGCTGACGGCGGATATCGTCTTTCCGTTGGAACAGTTGGGAAGCTTCCTTGCAGAGCTGCAAGCCCGAGGCGTGACCGAGATTTGCATGGCAGGCACGGTTCGCCGGCCCGCTATCGATCCGTCACGGATTGACGCGGCCACGATGCCCTTGGTTCCGGTATTGCAACAGGCGATGATGTCCGGGGATGATGGGGCTTTGCGGGCCGTGATTGGGATATTCGAGAACGCCGGGCTGACTGTCCGCGCCGCGCACGAGATCGCACCGGCATTGTTGCCCCAACTCGGTTGCCTGACCGAAGCGCAGCCGTCCGAGACTGATCTGTCCGATGCGGACAGGGCGGTGGGTATTTTGCGGGCCATGGGTGCGGCAGATATCGGTCAGACCTGTGCGGTGTCCAAAGGGCAGGCGCTTGCGGTCGAAAGCATCTATGGCACCGATTGGATGCTGCAATCCCTAACGCAACGGCCTGATGCGGGGGGGGGAGTTCTGTTCAAAGCGCCTAAACCCGATCAGGATCGACGCGCTGACTTGCCGACCATTGGTCCGGACACCGTATCTGGTGCTGTAGCCGCCGGGCTGGCGGGTATTGTCATCGAAAAAGGTGGCGTAATCGTGCTGCAGCAGGATCGCGTGATCGACGAATGCAATCGTCTGGGCCTGTTCCTGTATGTGCGCGAGCGGACCATCTGATGCGGGTCTTCCTGGTCGCCGGTGAACCTTCGGGCGACCGTTTGGGCGGCGCATTGATGGAAGGGCTGCGCAGCCTTGTACCCGATATTCGGTTCGACGGGGTTGGCGGACCACTGATGCAGGCGCAAGGCTTGGAGAGCCGCTTTCCGATGACCGAGTTGTCAGTCATGGGATTGATCGAGGTTCTGCCCAAGTTCTTCCACTTGAAACGCCGGATTGCCGAAACCGCTCAGGCCGTTCTTGATACGCAGCCCGATGTACTGATCACCATCGACAGTCCTGACTTCTCACTGCGCGTCGCCAAGTTGGTCAAAGCGCAGAGCGATATCAGAACTGTGCATTACGTCGCCCCCAGTGTCTGGGCCTGGCGACCGGGACGCGCCGACAAGATGGCCAAGGTGATCGACCACGTGTTGGCTCTGCTGCCATTCGAGCCGCCCTATATGGAACGCGCGGGGATGGAGTGCGATTTCGTCGGCCATCCGGTGGCCAGCGAACCAGTGGCCTCAGACAAGGATATCCAAGAGTTTCGCGCGGCCTACGATCTTGGTGAAGCACCGATTATTCTGGCCCTTCCGGGCTCGCGAGGGGGTGAGATTGAGCGTCTGGCCCCAATCTTTGGTGAGGCGCTGAGACTTTATCTGAGCGACAGGCCGGACGCGCGCGTTGTGGTACCCGCAGTCGCGCATATGGTGGATACCGTCACTGAGCATATGCGGAGCTGGCCCGGAAGTCCTGTTGTCGTCGATCCGCGCGAGATGCCTTCGGATCAGGCCCAAGCACAGAAACGGGCCGCGTTTGCGGCAGCGGAGTTGTCGCTGGCGGCTTCGGGTACAGTTTCGTTGGAATTGGCTGCACAAGCCACACCAATGGTAATTGCCTATAACCTGAACTGGCTGACCACTCTGATCGCCAAACGGATGGTCAAGCTAGATACTGTAACGCTCGTCAATCTGGTGGCCGAGACCCGGACAGTACCCGAGTGTTTGCTGGATGATTGCCAACCTGAACTGATCGCGGAAGCATTGAAACATGTAACCGATGCCCCCGATGCGCAGCGCGATGCCATGGCCATCACGATGGACCGTCTGGGGCGCGGAGGTGAGGCACCCGGATTGCGAGCTGCAAAGGCCGTTCTTGAACGGATGACGACCTGATGTTGGATTTCGTACTTTTCGGCCTGTCCGCTTTTATGGCGCAGATCTTGACCAATCTGGACAATTTGGCAGCGCTTTTGGCGCTGACATTGGTGTCAGGGGCCAAACGCTCGGTCTTTGGCTTCCTGCTTGCGCAGGTTATCGTGATCAGCGCAGCGCTTTTGCTAGCGCTGGGGGTCGAGGACGTGGTGCCGCATTGGGCCGGACATCTGGGCCTGATTCCGTTAAGCTTGGGAATCCTGGCGTTGATCCGGCGAAAGCGAGAGACCGACGCAGAAACCCATCCCAATCTGGACACCGGGGCATCGGTGATCATGATCACGCTGCTGTTCATTAGCCTGTCGATGGACACATTTGCCGTACTTGCGCCTCTGCTGGCCGACTCGGCGCCCACTTTCAGAACCGCTGGTGTGATCGGGGCCGTGCTGGCTGCAGTTGGTCTGGCAACTGTTGCGCTCTTGGGGGCAAAAGCGCCGTTCATGAGCGGCACGCTGGCCCGGCGGTTGGAACGGTTGGTTCCATATGTGATGATCTGTGCCGGGCTCTATATTCTCAGCAACTCGTGGACGGACGCGATTTAATAACCGCGCCAAATCCAGCCACCGCCAAAGATACGGCTGCCTTCCGAGGCGTAGAACACACATGCCTGACCGGGTGAGACGCCTTCTTCGGGCGTCAGCAGTTCAACCTCGGCCGTTGTATCCGACAGGGGCCGGATGATCGCCTCACGCGGGGGGCGGGTCGAGCGGACCTTAACCAGGACATGCCACTCATCGCGTGAGGTGAAGGGCTCATCCCCAAGCCAGTTGATTTCACGCACCGGAATGGTGCGGGTGGCCAGCATCTCTTTGGGACCGACAACAACCTGTTTTGCGTCGACGTCCAGTTTCACGACATATAAAGGCTCGCTAAGGCCGCCGATGCCCAGACCACGGCGTTGACCGATGGTATAGTGGATCACGCCGTTATGCTGGGCTAGAACGCGACCGTCGGCATGCACGATCTCACCGGGTTCCGCTGCGCCCGGACGCAGTTTTTCAATGACGCTGGCATAGTTGCCGTTGGGTACGAAACAGATGTCCTGACTGTCCGGCTTGTCGGCCACAGCCAGCCCATATAGTGCGGCCATCTCCCGAGTCGCGTCCTTTGAGGGTAGATGGCCCAGAGGGAAGCGGAGGAAGTCCAGCTGCTCGGGCGTAGTCGAGAACAGGAAATAGGACTGATCGCGGTTCGCGTCCTCTGCGCTGTGCAGCTCTGGCCCGTTAGGACCCATCTTGCGTTGGATATAGTGACCAGTAGCCATGCAGTCGGCCTCAAGATCCTTGGCCGTTTCCAGCAGGTCCTTGAACTTTACCCGTTCGTTGCAGCGGATGCAGGGCACCGGCGTCGCGCCTGCCAGATAGCTGTCGGCAAATTCGTCGATCACTGCATCTTTGAAGATATTCTCGTAATCCAGAACATAGTGCGGAAAACCGCGTTCCTCGGCTACACGCCGCGCGTCATGGATATCGATCCCCGCACAGCAGGCACCTTTTTTGGCCAACGCCGCGCCGTGATCATAAAGCTGCAGCGTTACGCCGACTACGTCATATCCCTGATCTGCCAGATGGGCGGCGACAACGGAACTGTCTACACCGCCAGACATTGCAACAACCACCCGCGTTTCTGAGGGCGGTTTGGCGAATCCAAGCGAATTGAGTTGGGTCTCGGCAGCGAGGGCCATGGTGATTCCAGTGCGGGTTAAGAAAGACCGGCAGAATATAAGAAAATTCTACACACTCTCAAGGGGCGGTTTCACTCAGCATTAAGTAGGCTTGAGGCAGCTTTGTCGCAGCACGAAGAGGATCAGAGAATGTTTTTGCACAAAGTTGAGGGTTCAAGATCCGTAACCCTACCGGATGGCACGGTTTTATCGCGTGCCGATCTGCCCCCAAAGGAGACGACGCGCTGGGTTGCATCACGCAAGGCGATCGTCGTGCGGGGGGTGGTTTATGGGCTTATCACGCTATCTGACGCCAAAAAGCGATACGGGTTGAGCGATGAGGAATTCAACGCCTGGGTTTCGGCTGTTGCCGAGCACGGAACAGACGCGTTGAAGGTGACTGCGTTAAAAAAATATCGACAACCTAAGGGGGAAAATGAATAAATGATTCAACGGTAACGTCAGATTAACCATTTTTAAGCAGGCTCAATTTGAATTGGTAAATTGACCCGAATTGGAGCAGTAAATGCGTATACTTCTTGTCGAGGATGATCCGACCACATCCAAAAGCATTGAACTGATGCTGACACACGCAAACCTGAACGTTTATGCGACGGACTTGGGCGAGGAAGGCATCGATCTGGCAAAACTCTATGATTACGATCTGATCCTGCTGGACCTGAATCTGCCCGACATGAATGGGCATGAAGTTCTACGGCAACTGCGTATCGCTCGGGTCGAAACGCCGATCCTGATTCTGTCGGGCGCCGATGATACTGAAAGCAAGATCAAAGGCTTCGGATTCGGCGCTGATGATTACATGACCAAGCCTTTCCATCGCGAAGAACTGGTGGCCCGTATCCACGCCATCATTCGCCGGTCAAAAGGGCATTCACAGTCCATCATCCACACTGGGCGGGTGGCTGTGAATCTTGATGCCAAAACGGTCGAGGTGGAGGGCAAGGCCGTTCATCTGACCGGCAAGGAATACCAGATGCTCGAGCTGTTGAGCCTGCGCAAAGGGACAACGCTGACAAAAGAGATGTTCCTGAACCACCTCTATGGCGGTATGGACGAGCCCGAGCTGAAAATCATCGACGTATTCATTTGTAAGCTGCGTAAAAAACTCAGCAACGCGACGGGCGGTGACAACTATATCGAGACCGTCTGGGGCAGGGGCTATGTCCTGCGTGATCCGCAAAGCAACAGTGTTGACGAAACACGGATGGCGGTTGGGGCTTGATTTGAACATGGCCGCCTGTGGTCCGGGGTGGCCGTTCTCACTCACTGAACAGCACGTCTGGACCTGACCATGACCTCGCCCTATCACTGAGGTCCAAGACTATATGACAGGGCGAGGCCATGAGCGAATTGATTCCGGTATCTGATCTGACTGAAGAAGCCGCGCGTGCCGAACTGGCGCAATTGGCCGAACAGTTGGCGCGGGCAAACACGCTGTATCACGGCGAAGACGCCCCCGAGATTTCAGACGCTGAGTATGATGAGCTCAAGCACAGAAACGCCCAAATCGAAACGCGTTTTCCACATTTGAAGCGCGCCGACAGCCCGTCGGATCAAGTTGGTGCGCGCCCGGCTGACGGTTTTTCGAAAATTACGCACGCCGTTCGCATGATGTCGCTGGGTAATGCGTTCGATGATGAAGACGTTCAGGATTTTGACCGCTCGATCCGAAAATATCTGGGATTAGATGCGTCTAAACCTTTAGCTTATACGGCCGAGCCTAAGATCGACGGTCTGTCGCTTTCGCTACGATATGAAAAGGGCAATTTGGTTCATGCTGCCACTCGCGGGGATGGAGAAGTGGGCGAAAACGTCACTGCGAATGCTCGGACGATCTCGGATATTCCTCAAACTTTGGAAAATGCGCCAGACGTTCTGGAGGTGCGGGGCGAGGTCTATATGTCCCATGAAGACTTCGAAAAGCTGAACGCGAGGCAGGAAGAGGCAGGAGAAAAACCTTTCGCCAACCCACGAAACGCGGCAGCGGGTTCCTTGCGGCAATTGGATTCATCCGTCACGCGATCCCGTCCGTTGCGGTTCTATGCTTATGCCTGGGGCGAGCTGTCCGAACCGTTGGCAGAAACCCAAATGAAGGCAATTGACCGGTTGCACGAGTTTGGATTCGTAACCAACCCGTTGACTCAACTGTGCGAAACGACAGATCAGATGCTGGCACATTACCGGGAGATCGAGGCGCAGCGGTCGACCCTTGGCTATGATATCGACGGTGTCGTCTACAAAGTGAACGATCTGTCGTTGCAAGCACGTCTGGGGTTCCGGTCCACAACCCCTCGCTGGGCGATTGCGCATAAGTTTCCGGCAGAGCTGGCCTGGACGCGGCTTGAAGCGATCGACATTCAGGTTGGCCGTACTGGGGCGCTCAGCCCGGTTGCCCGGTTACATCCGGTCACTGTCGGTGGTGTGGTCGTGTCAAACGCAACTTTGCACAACGAAGATTACATTGCAGGCCGTGACGCCAAGGGCGGTACCATCCGTGATGGTAAGGACATCCGGGTTGGGGATTGGGTGCAGGTCTACCGCGCGGGCGACGTGATTCCGAAACTGGCGGATGTCGACATCTCGAAACGACCCGAGGGGGCTGAACCGTTCCAGTTCCCCAAGACTTGCCCGCAATGCGGCAGTGACGCTGTCCGCGAAGAAGGCGACGCCGTGCGTCGCTGTACTGGCGGTGTTATCTGCCCGGCGCAAGCAGTTGAAAAGTTAAAACACTTTGTCTCTCGTAAGGCCTTCGATATCGAAGGTCTGGGGGCCAAGCAGATCGAGATGTTTTACGTTGATCCGGACCTGCCGATCAGAACTCCGGTTGATATATTCACATTGCAGGCGCGAGACGCCGGAAATCTGAACAAACTGGCCAATCGGAAAGGTTGGGGTGCGCAAAGTGCGGGCAACCTGTGGGAGGCCATCGACGAGAAACGCAAAATTCCCTTTGGTCGGCTGCTGTTTGCGTTAGGTATCAGGCATGTAGGAGAGGCCGCGTCCAACCTGATCGCAACACACTATGGAAATTGGAGAGACTTTGAACATGCCGTGACCACCGCGGCTGGGTTCGAAGGCCCTCAATGGGAAGATTTGCTGAGTGTTGATGGAGTCGGAGAGGTCATGGCCCGTGCCCTTGTTTCAGCCTTCGCGCAAGAGGCTGAGCGCGCCAGCATTGACGCCTTGGTTGCTCAGTTAGACGTGCAAGAGGTCAAGCGCCCTGATACTGCCGGTAGTCCTGTCGCAGGTAAAACAGTCGTCTTCACAGGCACGTTGGAAAAGATGACCCGCGCCGAAGCCAAAGCCCGGGCCGAAGCGATGGGGGCTAAGGTCTCGGGGTCGGTCAGTAAAAAGACCGACATTCTGGTGGCGGGACCCGGTGCAGGGTCCAAGGCCAAGAAAGCCGCTGAACTGGGCATTGAAACGCTGGATGAGGATGGCTGGCTGCAGCTGATCGGCACTGCATGAGTGGACGTCCGGAAAGCCTGTTCCCGCTGTTTGCGGGATTGGAAACGCTCGATGGTATCGGACCGAAGACGGCTCAGGTTCTCGTTCAGGCGGGGACAGACTCGCCGCGTGATGTTCTGTTCAGCCTGCCATATGCCGTCATTGATCGACGCCGCCGTGACACGATTCAGGGCGTTGACTTGCCAACGACTCTGACGGTTGAGGTTACGGTTGGAACCCATCGCCCCCCACGCAATAAGGGCGGCGCCTACCGGGTTAATGTCGAAGACAGTCAGGCGGACTTCCAACTGGTCTTTTTTCACGCGCGTGGCGACTACCTGAAACGTGTTCTGCCTGAGGGTTCTCGACGGGTGATTTCGGGCAAGCTGGAACTGTTCGACGGGATGGCGCAGATGGTTCATCCGGATCACATGCTGCCTGTTGAAGAGGCGCGGGACATACCGGATTTTGAACCGGTGTATCACCTGACACAGGGGATAACTCAAAAGAAAGCCTATAAAGCCGCCCGAAGCGCTTTGGCGCGAGCTCCGGTTTTGGCGGAATGGGTCGACCCCGCCTTGCTGGCGAAACAGGGGTGGCAGGATTGGGCTGCTGCCATTACCGCAGTGCACAGTCCGCAAGGTGCAGATGATGTGGCTGCTCATGCTCCGGCGCGAGAACGTTTGGCATATGACGAGTTGTTCGCGCATCAATTAACGCTGGCACTGGCGCGGCAGCGCGAGAGGAAGGCGCGGGGTCTTGTCAGCGTTGGCACGGGCGCTTTGCAGGCAAAGGTTCTTGCCAGCTTGCCATATCAACCCACCAAGGCGCAGCTGCGGGCCATTGATGATATCGCTGGCGATATGGCCTCGGATGCGCGGATGAACCGGTTGCTGCAAGGCGATGTAGGGGCGGGAAAAACACTGGTCGCCTTCATGGCCTTGCTAGTTGCGGTTGAGGCTGGTGGGCAGGGTGTCATGATGGCGCCGACCGAGATTTTGGCGCGGCAGCATCTGGAAGGTCTGCGTCCCTTGGCCGAAGAGGCCGGGGTTGTGCTGGAAATCCTCACTGGCCGCGATAAAGGCGCAGAACGGCGGGCAAAGCTCGAGGCGCTGAAAAACGGAAATATTCACATTCTGGTTGGCACTCATGCTGTGTTTCAAAGTGACGTGGAGTTCAGTGCGCTGCGACTGGCTATCGTTGATGAACAGCACAGGTTCGGTGTCCGGCAACGTATGGAGTTGTCGGAAAAAGGGCAGGGTGCGGATGTTCTGGTTATGACGGCCACCCCGATCCCGCGCAGCCTGGCGCTGGCGCAATACGGGGACATGGATGTGTCTGTGCTGGACGAAAAACCGCCCGGGCGGAAACCGATTAAAACCGCCGTTGTGAGCACGGATCGTATGGACGAGGTCGTGGCCCACCTGCGCCGGGCTATAGACGAAGGGCGGCAGTGCTATTGGGTTTGCCCTCTGGTCGATGAGTCTGAGGTTTCCGACCTGACGGCGGCTGAGGAACGTTTCAAACGCCTGCGCGCCATTCTGGGCGAAGGAACGGTCGGGCTGGTTCATGGTCAGATGCCACCGGCGGAAAAAGACGCGGCGATGAAGGCGTTTCAGGAGGGTCATACCAAGGTGCTGGTCGCCACAACCGTGATCGAAGTCGGTGTAAACGTCCCGAATGCCTCGATCATGGTCATTGAACGGGCCGAAATCTTTGGGCTGGCACAGTTGCACCAACTTCGCGGTCGCGTTGGTCGGGGTGAGGCGGATTCTACTTGTTTGTTGATGTACCAACCGCCGCTCAGTGAAGGCGGACGGAAACGTCTTGAAGTACTGCGTGAAACTGAAGATGGGTTTCGCATCTCCGAAACCGATCTGCAAATGCGTGGCGCTGGTGATCTGATCGGAACAGCACAATCAGGCTTACCCAAATTCCGGATCGCTGACTTGGAGCGCCAAGCCGGATTGATGGCGACAGCTCAGACTGATGCCCGCGCCCTGTTATCTGCTGACCCTCAATTGAAATCAGATCGGGGGCAGGCGGCGCGTGTTCTGCTGTGGCTTATGAAACAGGATCAGGCAATCCGTTTGATTTCAGTGGGTTAGGTTTTTTGTTCTTGTAAGTTCGCAAATGTTCTCAAAAAGTTCTTTACCGACTCGGCGAAATATGAGAACAAAAGGTCAACAAAGGATTAAATCTCGACCGGAGGTGAGACCATGCTGACCCAGATCAAGACCGCCCTGAGCCGCTCGCAATCGACGATTTTGCAGGATGCTGTGGGGGCCGTGTCTCTGGTGGTTATGCTAATGGTTGCCCTACACCTGCCCGGATCGTTCTAAGCCTTTCTGCCTGCGATCTCGTGCCGATCATACCGCGCTGTCATCCCCATTTCAGTCAAGGGTGACCTGCCTGTCCCAATTCCCTTGAGGGGCCAGCCTCGGCCCCGTGCGGCTATCCGGACCCCACACGAGACACGCACAACCTGCCGCCGCCCTTTCCGCCCGGAAGGTGCGGCGGTTTTTTTATAGTTGGCCGGTTTTCATAATCTCAAGAAGCGCTGACAGTACGGAATTCACCGCGACCGAAGCTAGGATCATGCCCATGACCCGGCTGATAATCGCAGCACCCGAAGCCCGGATGACCCGGATTATCGGGTCTGCCAGCAGCATCAGAACAAACGAAATCAGAATAACGGACAGCATGACCAGCGCCGTAATGCCCTGATCCGCTGCGCTGTAGCGGTTATTGTCGGTCAGAATGACAATGGCCAGCATGGCACCGGGTGACGCCAAGGATGGCACCGCCAGAGGAAAAATCGCTGGATTGGGTTTGTTGGCGGAAATCTCCATTTCCTCTTCGGCTTCATGCTGTTCGACGACTTGTTTGCTTTCGCCGAAGATCATCGTCAGTGCAAAGAGAAACAGGATGATACCACCTGCGACTTGAAACGAATTCAGTCCAATATCCAGCGCTTCGATCAGCAATTGGCCGAAAACCAGGAAGAACAGAAGAACTCCCGCACTGACCAGCGCGGCGAGCAGGGCGGTTTTACGACGGGCCGCTGCTGTGAGGCCCGCAGTGACAGCAATGAAAACAGGGATGGTCCCGATTGGATCAATAACGACCCAGAGCGTAACAAAGTGTTCAAGCAATTTTTCCAATCCAATCCCCCCGACATCATGCGGGGTGATTAAACCGGATTGCCCGCAAAAATTCCATTGTTATGCGCAGTTAGCCTGTTCAGCCTGCCGCATCGCTTCAGCCGTGGCCTCCAGCGCCAAAAGGATCGACGCGTGGCGATTCTTGTAATCCCGAGCGGGGATCAGCACTTCGAGCCCGTCAAAGGGAGCATCCGGGGCCGGGCCGTCTTTCTTCAGCATCGCCGCCAATTGATCACGCGCGGTTTCCACCTGCGCCCGTGTCGCCCCGATGATGGCGCTGCCCACGACCGAGGCCGAAGCCTGCCCTAATGCACAGGCTTTCACGTCCTGCCCGAAATCCGAGATCTTGCCATCCTGCATCTTCACATCCACAGTTACGGTCGACCCGCATAGGGGTGAGCGTTTTTTCACCGTGGCATCAGGATTCTCAAGCCGATCCAGATGCGGAATATCCGCAGCCAGCGCCAGAATGCGGCCGGAATAGAGCTTGATCAGGTCGTTCTCGCCGGACATGGCTTTCCCTCGTTGTCTGTTCCCCATACATAGTGAGCATCTACCGGGATGCAAAAGGTTTTTCTCATGTCTACCACTGTCGCGTTTGATCCGTCGTCTCTGAAATTTAACGAGGTCGGACTGATCCCGGCCATCGCCCAGGATGCAAGTTCGGGCGAGGTGTTGATGATGGCTTGGATGAATGTTCAATCTATTGAAAAAACGCTGGAAACCGGGCGCGTCACTTACTGGTCACGGTCGCGACAGTCGTTCTGGATCAAGGGCGAAACCTCGGGGCACGTGCAGGAGTTGGTGGAATTCCGCTTTGATTGCGACCGCGATTGTTTGCTGGTTCTGGTGCGCCAAACCGGTGCGGCCTGCCACACGAACCGCCGCACATGTTTCTATACTGCTGTGCGCGATGGCGACGAGGTTGAGCTGATGTCACCCATGGAGTGACACGATCAAAGCTCGACCATCGCCCGGATATCTGCTGGCGAGGCCCCCTCGGCCCGGTATTTCGAGATCGCGCGCGCATCGTCACGCTTGGCCAGACGTTTGCCGGCTTCGTCGCGGATCAGGCGGTGGTGGAGGTATTGTGGCGTCGGCAAACCCAGCAGAGCCTGCAGCACGACATGAATACGGGTCGCTTCGAATAGGTCCTGACCGCGTATAACATGGGTGATGCCCTGTGCGGCGTCATCCAACACCACCGACAGGTGATAGGACGTCCCCATATCGCGGCGTGACAAGACAACGTCGCCAATCGTGTCCGTTAACTCACCCAGTGAAAACGGAATGGTGCCCGTTTCACCGTTTGGTCCTGCGCCAGTTTCGTGAAACGCGCCTACTTTTGCATCAGGCCGGTCTGAGACCGCTAGTAAGCGGCCAGCAACAGCCATATTTAATCTCAGGGGGATGTCCGAGGGGCGTGACGCGTCTCGATTTTTGTCTCGGCAAGTTCCGGGGTAAATGATCCCGTCCGGCCCGTGTAACGGTGCTCCTTCCTGCGGAGCACTGGCCGCGGCGGCGATATCCTGGCGGTTGCAGGTGCAAGGGTAAAGCAGACCACGCGCCCACAGGTCGTCCAGAGCTTTGTCATATACCTCCAGCCGCTCAGATTGACGCATGACAGGTTCAGGCCAACGCAATCCCAGCCACTGAAGATCGTCATAGATCTGTTCTTCCCAATGGGGCCGAGATCGAGACAGATCGATATCCTCGATCCTCAACAAGAACTGACCGTTTTCAGAGGAGGCAAGATCATTGGCCAGCATCGCTGAATACGAATGACCCAGATGCAACGGACCGGTGGGTGAAGGCGCAAATCGAGTTTTAAATATCACGCTTTTTCAACAATATATACGTCTGACTTAAGGTCCATGCCCGGTAGGTGCGGGCCGTATTCACGAAACAGCAATCGCGCGGCACCCATATCCAGCCAGTCATTTAAACGAGAGGTGTAAGAAACGTCCTCAAGCGCATGATCGTTAAAGGAAAATCCAAGAAGTCCACCTTTAGGAAGGGCGTGCATCAACATGTCGAAGACTTCGGGCGGTGCCGCGCCAACACCTATGACACCGATGGCGGTGATGGCTTTGTAAGCTCCTTGGTCCAATGGGTCCGGGTCGGTGATCTCAAAAGTAGAAAGCTTACGGTAGATACCCTTCGCCGCGGCACCTTCCAGCATCTTTGGGGTTGGATCAACGCCGTCAATCACTTCAAAACCCGCAGCACGCAGGGCGACGCCGGACAAGCCGGTGCCACAGCCATAGTCCAAGATCGGAGTTTGCGGCTCGGGCAGCTTTGACCACAACGCTTCTGCCACCCGCCCGGGGGTGGCGTAGCCATGTGCACCAACTTCAGCATCGTAGGATGACGCCCATTTCTGATAATGCGCGTGCGTGTCCTGGGGTGTATCTAGATTATAAGTGTCTTTGAGGTACTTATCGCTCATAACCTGATGATACGCCGCGCAGACCCGAGGCGTCCAGTCAACACTGCGCCAGCCAGTTGGTCCAGTCGGCCTTGGCACGATCTGTATAGGCCTTGTAGCGATCCTTGCGGCCACGCCGCCCGCCTTTTAACCCGTCAACGGGGCGGAACAGGCCAAAATTGACGTTCATCGGCTGGAAAGTCTTGGCCTCGGCCCCGCCGGTGATGTGGTGAATCAAGGCACCCATGGCGCTGTCCTGAGGGACCTCGGGAAGGGTATGGCCCAGAATTTCGGCTGCGGCCAAACGACCGGCCAGCAGACCCATGGCCGCGCTTTCGACATAGCCCTCAACCCCGGTGATCTGCCCGGCAAAACGGATATTCGGTTTCGATTTCAACCGCATCTGTGCATCAAGCAAAGTCGGAGAGTTGATGAACGTATTGCGGTGAATACCACCCAACCGCGCAAAGCTGGCGTTTTCCAATCCGGGGATCCTGCGGAATACGTCGGTTTGCGCTCCGTACTTCATCTTAGTTTGAAAACCGACAATATTGAACAGCGTGCCAAGCGCATTGTCGCGGCGCAGTTGAACGACGGCATGAGGTTTGACGTCCGGCTGGTGAGGGTTAGTCAGACCGACTGGTTTCATCGGGCCATGGCGCAGCGTCTCGCGCCCGCGTTCCGACATCACCTCGATCGGCAGGCAACCATCGAAATAGCCTGCGGTTTCGCCTTCGTGAAACTCGGTCTTGTCAGCGGCCAGCAGGGCATCGATGAAGGCCTCATACTGATCACGGTCCATCGGGCAATTTAGGTAAGCAGTGCGCTCCTCCTCGGTCTCGCCCTTGTCATAGCGCGATTGCATCCAGGCTTTGCTCATGTCGATGCTATCTGCGTAGACGATAGGTGCAATGGCATCGAAAAAGGCCAGCGACTCGGCACCAGTTTCGGTGCGAATGGCCTCGCCCAAGGATGCGGACGTCAAAGGGCCGGTGGCAAAGATCCAATGGCCGTCGTCGGGCAGGGTAGTGACCTCTTCCCCGGTTACTTGGACGCGCGGATGGTCCTGCAGTTTGGCGGTGACTGCCTCGGCAAAAGGGTCGCGGTCCACAGCCAACGCACCACCAGCGGGCAGGCGGTGTGCGTCAGCAGTTGTCATGATCAGGCCGTTCGCGGCGCGCATTTCCCAATGTAGCAGACCAACAGCGTTCTGTTCATCGTCATCCGAGCGGAATGAGTTCGAGCACACCATTTCGGCCAGATTGCCGGTCTGATGCGCAAAGGTGCCCACTTTGGGCCGCATTTCGTGGATCACCACATCCACGCCCATTTCCGCTGCCTGCCAGGCAGCCTCGGACCCGGCCATGCCGCCGCCCACGATATGCAGTTTTTGTGTCATGCGCTGCCACATAGGGCAGAGCACCGCACAACGCAACACAGGCTGCGTGGATTAGGAAATTAGGGGAATTTTGGGGTCGCCGCTGCGGGAATGTCGACGCTGGTGAGAGAAACCAGCTTGGAGGGACCTTCCGCCCACGGCGACCCAAAAGTGTATCCAGAGCCATAGCCCTGTCCCAGCATTGCCACAGTGTCGCCCTTTTGGGAAGTGCAAAATTACGAACAATCCTAAAAATTGTTGACAATAATCGCCTTATTGTTGCCAGTTTGGCGGCCTTTTCTCAATAAAAGCGGATATGCCTTCCTCGGTATCCCGGTGCAGCATATTCTGTGCCATTACGTTTCCGGTATAGTCATAGGCCTGCTCAATGGGCATTTCCAACTGTCTGTAGAAGGCCTGTTTGCCGATCTTCACGGCCGATCCCAGCTTGGTAGCAAGCTGTTCAGCAAGCGTCGCGGTTTCATGTTCCAACAGCATTTCAGGGACGACGCGATTGATCAGTCCTAGCTCAGCCGCAGTCTCTGCCGAAATAAAGCTGCCGGTTGTCAGCATCTCGAATGCGCGCTTGCGGGGGATGTTGCGGCTGAGGGCAACCATCGGTGTCGAGCAGAACAAACCGATATTAACGCCGTTCACGCCAAAACGCGTGCCTTCAGCCGCGACGGCAAGATCGGAGGTGGCAACCAGTTGGCACCCTGCAGCAGTTGCAATACCGTGAACTTGTGCGATGACCGGTTGGGGCAGGGATCGGATCGACAGCATCATTTGTGCGCATCTGGCGAACAGGTCCTGAAAATAGGCTTTGCCACCATCTTCTGCCTGACGACCTGCTGTCATCTGTTTCAGATCGTGGCCGGCGCAAAACGCCTTGCCTTCGCCACGCAAGATCACCGCCCGGATCGAGTTATCATCGCTCAGACTATCAAACTCTGATTGAAGGGCGGTCAGCATCTCGTCGCTGAGAGCATTTAGACGATCGGGCGCGTTCATTTTCAGCGTTGCAATTGCACCTGTGTCGTTACGTTCCAGAATTGCCATCTTGCCCTCCGTTGCGATGTTGGGCCAACTCTAGGTCGGCAAATCGAGGAGGGGAAGCATGTCATTGGTCATGAGCCGGGAAGACCTGATGGAATACCTAAGGCAAATCTTCCCGCAGGTGCATCGGGATTTCGTTGTGGAAGCGCTGGACGAGGATTCGATCGTGATGCGTCTGGTTGTCGAAGACCGGCATCTGCGCCCGGGTGGTACAGTTTCCGGGCCATCAATGTTTGGCCTGGCGGATGTGAGCGTCTATGCGATGATCCTAGCGAGTAAGGGGCGGCAATCTCTGGCTGTTACCACCAACAGTTCCCTGGATTTTCTACGGAAACCCGAAGGCGGCAAGGACATGATTGCCCATTGTCGGCTGTTGAAAATGGGTCGTAGTCTGGCTGTTGGGGATGTGCTTATGTATTCCGAGGGGTCAGATAAACCCGCCGCGCGCGCCACTATGACCTACTCGCTGCCGCCCAAAGGGTCGGCCGCAGCGGCTTTCGGTTAAAAAAGGCCGGGCAGAGCCCGGCCAGGAAGAGGTCCCATCAAGGGACTGGGGAAATTTCAGCCCTGCCAGAATGGGCGGGTGAATTCTTGACGTGCCTGATACCTTGTCAGGCCAACATCCTTCAGAAGCCTGTCATCCAGCTTGGACAGATTGACTCGACTGCGGCGTTGACGTTCCCATTTCGTGACCGTCGCCGCAAACCGCACGGCCAGCGCGGCGATCAGCGGCAGCCGGGGGCTGTCGTTCAGCAGCATGAGGGCGGGGTTGTGCATTGAGCGTGTCATCAGGGTATCCTTTCAAATTGTATTGACACAAAGTTAAAGTGTTCGGTATATGTGCTTGATACATTCTGGATTGTGTCAAAATCAAAGGAAGAATTGTAATGGATACAATTTGGCCTGAATCACTACCCAAATCCAAGGGTCCAAAATATACCCTGGTCGCTGACACAATCAGAAAAGCTATTGATAACAAATTGCTGGAGGTCGGAACGAAGCTGCCTCCGGTGCGGGAGTTGGCGTATCGGTTACAAATCACACCGGGTACCGTTGCGCGGGCTTACACGATTCTGACGGATGAGGGGCTGCTAAATGCCGAGGTTGGGCGTGGTACATTCGTCGCCCCACCCAAATCGCCAATTCTGGACGACGTCTGGGCCCGGCAATTGCATTTGCAAGACGATAAGTACAACGCCAATGTCAGCCTGTTCAGCCCGCGATTGGCGGATGTAGGGCAGGTCACGTTGATCCGGGAGTGCCTACAGAAGGTTGCCCAAGCGGATCCGGGCCTGTTTTTGAACTACCCTACACGGGATGCATATCAACCGATGCGGCAGGCCGTGGTGGATTGGCTTTCTGACCTGCCTTTGGGCGCGCTGTCGCATGACGATATTGTACTGACACACGGGGGCCAGAATGGCCTGTGCCTTGTGTTCCAAACGATCCTGCGCGGGCCAAAGCCAGTCGTTCTGGTCGAGGACCTCTCGTATGCCGGGTTCCGCCGAGCCGGAGAGTTGATGCGCGCCGATGTTGTTGGCGTGAAAATGGACAAGTGGGGTGTCGACCCGTCTGCGATGGAGCACGTCTTGCGGCAGACACCGGCGCAAGCCATCTGCGTTTCGCCTGAAGTGCAGAATCCGACCGGTGCGCATACTCCGCTGGAGCGCCGTAAGGAGATTGTTGAAGTGGCCCGGCGCTTTGACCTGCAAATCATCGAGGACGATTGCTATCGCATGGGCGACGCCCGTGAACCCAGCTTTCGGGCATTGGCGCCTGAGCGGGGCTGGCATGTGTCTTCGATCTCAAAAACGCTGACACCAGCATTGCGTGTTGGATTTGCCATTGCACCACGCGAGCGCAGCGTGGACCTGCGGCGTTCCGCGGAATATGGGTATTTCGGATTGGCGCAACCGCTGGCTGAACTGACCCGGTTGCTGCTGTCTGATCCCCGCACGCTGCAGATTGCAAGAGATGTGAGGGTTCGAATGGGTGAATACGTCCGGGTTGCTGTGAATGCTCTGGGCGGGTTCGATTTGAACTGGGCGCCGGATGTGCCCTTTGTCTGGCTGAACCTGCCCTCAGGCTGGCGCGCTGCAGCCTTCAGTCGCGCGGCTGAGCGGGAAGGGATACAACTCCGGTCTGCCGATGAGTTCGCCCTGCGGGACGGGCGAGCCCCAAATGCGGTGCGCATCGCCATGAACGGGCATGTGTCACTGGAACGGTTTGAGGATGCGATGCAGCGGTTGCGGCGTTTGCTGGACAATCCGCCCGAACAGATCAGTGTCTGATCCTTCAGTTCAGCGGGGCCGGATCACCAAAGAAGCCAGCCAAATAGGCGATTTTACCGTCGGCATTTAAACGAATAAAATCATGACCTGATACAACGACACCACCATCCGGGCCGATCATGTGCCAAGTGAAATGGACGACATCGTGATGGTTGGACGGTTTGCTTGTCAGCTCAACGCGGCCATCAGAACTTTTCAGAACCTGGCCAATATGATCGCACAGGTTCGCGCGACCGTTCACATCTGCGGTTGGGTCAACGTAACGTCCGTTTTCCGCAAAGCAGTTTGTCAGAAGTAATAGGCGCCTCTCAGGGTCCGTCTCTTGCCAGGATGCACCATAGTCAGCGATGGTTTGTTGCCACTCCATAATGTCTGCGTTCCTTTAATCGGATCTTATTAAACAGTATAGCGGGCCGGGTGGGGCAGTCGTAAAGGGTTTCGATTGTGGGGTAAAATAATACCTATTTTTTAAGTTATTGATATTGCACAATTTAAAAGATTTTAGTGTTGTTGACGTGAGCTACAGGGGCCTCTAAATACGCTCCATCGAATTCGGACCGCTCTGACTTGGGGCGGTCTTTCACATCAAACAGGACTATCCTGCCATGAAAACCTTTTCTGCAACACCTGCAGACATCGACAAGAAATGGATCCTGATCGACGCCGAGGGCGTTGTTCTGGGCCGTCTTGCCTCGATCGTCGCCATGCGCCTGCGTGGCAAGCACAAAGCGTCGTTCACCCCGAACATGGACATGGGCGACAACGTCATCGTGATCAACGCTGACAAAATC
Source organism: Ruegeria sp. BI11 (assembly GCF_056538005.1). Taxonomy (NCBI): domain Bacteria; kingdom Pseudomonadati; phylum Pseudomonadota; class Alphaproteobacteria; order Rhodobacterales; family Roseobacteraceae; genus Ruegeria; species Ruegeria sp. BI11. The sequence continues at coordinate 352,628 of NZ_JBQFSM010000001.1, forward strand.
CAGATGACCGGCAAGAAGCGCGAAGAGAACTTCTACTGGCACACTGGCCACCCAGGCGGCATCAAGTCGCGCACCAAGCAGCAGATCCTCGAGGGCGCACACCCCGAACGCGTCGTGACCCAAGCGGTCAAGCGTATGCTGCCGGGCAACCGTCTGGCGCGTCAGCAAATGACCAACCTGCGCGTTTACGCCGGTGCCGAGCACCCGCACGAAGCCCAGGCCCCCGAAGTTCTGGACGTTAAGTCCATGAACAAGAAAAACACCCGGAGCTAATGACCGATGGCTGATCAGATCAATACTCTCGAAGAGCTGAGCGCCGTCGCAGGCGTTGAAACCGTGGCCGAAGAAGTCATCGTGCGTGAACCCGTACGTGACGAGCTGGGCCGCTCGTACGCCACCGGCAAGCGTAAAGACGCTGTTGCCCGCGTTTGGATCAAGCCGGGCTCCGGCAAGGTCACCGTGAACGGCAAAGACCAGGACAAGTACTTTGCGCGTCCGGTTCTGCAGCTGATCCTGCGCCAGCCGTTCCAGGTTGCTGGTGTTGAAGGTGAGTTCGACGTTGTCGCAACCGTCAAAGGCGGTGGCCTGACCGGTCAGGCCGGTGCGGTCAAGCACGGCATCTCGAAAGCCCTGCAACTATACGACCCGAACCTGCGTGGCGCTCTGAAAGCCGCTGGCTTCCTGACCCGCGACAGCCGGGTTGTGGAACGTAAGAAATACGGTAAGCGCAAAGCGCGTCGTTCGTTCCAGTTCTCGAAGCGTTAATCGCTGCGGACTACGAATTCAGACGGTCGCAAGAAATTGCGACCGTTTTCTTTCGGATTGTCGGTATTTGCCCAATAGCAAGATCATAAGTTATTGGTCGACTTTAAGGCGCTGCCGTCTGATGCAAGGCATTTTTTGCGACACCTACGAACCTATCCCTGATCTGATTGATCTTGCGCCTGTTCAAAAATTGAAACCAGCGGCGCACAGGAATTATCTGTTTACATCCGAAACTGTCGATCCAAACCCACCGACCTGACCCGTCGGATAATGTCTGATAAACAATATTTCCGACGTTTTTGTTGCTGATGAGGACTTGCTCTTCGATCAGCATATCGAAATGCTCGTTCAACGACGTCAAATGATGTTGCGTAAGGCGTCCACTTTTGACCAGTTCCTTTAGACTGGGCGACAACTGACCATCGGGTTCGGAAATTCGTTCATAAACAAGAGCAAGGCCGATATCGGTCTGTACTACGCCGCGAACCTCGCAAACTGGGATGGGTTCATTCCTGTTTTGGTAGCGAACCATAAGGTCAAAGGACTCGTGAAACTCTCGCAGGAACCCTTTGTAAACCGTGGAGCGCCGAAAGTTCCGATCAAACCACGTGTCTGTCTTTAGGTTGGCCCCGCCATCTGTGGTGTGTGGCTGCGGTACTTTTAAAAGCGTATTCGGCTCGTCGGGATGCTGGTAAACAAATTGACGGTTACCCTGAGCAATCACCTCAGAGTCTTTCAATTTCAACAGGTTTCCGATTCGAGCACTTGTCATGCCGGGAAATTATAACAATTTTGTGATGACGCAAGCAGAGTCGGCGCCTACTTTTTGCATGAAAGCAAACTAGCTTTCCCGCACTCAAAAGGTTGAAATATCTCAAATAAGAAGCTGATAAAAAACATTATTTCTCGCATGGCTGCTTCAGTGTGCCACTTGCTATATCGACAAAAAACGCGCCAGCCTGATGATCAGCGGCAAGGTGTCGGTCCGTTAGGGCGTGATGATTACCTTTCCGTCGCTCTTATTCAGGGCCTTGGCCAGATTTTCTACTACGTTCCTCAACGCCACTTTCTCTGAAATGTCCGTTTTCCAGCGCCCGTCAGCAAAACGGGCCTGAACCTCGCTCACAATCCGCGCCTGATCTGCTAGCTGAGTATTTGAAATCCAATTGGTCAGCCAGAACCCTTCGATCTGTTTACCCATAAAGATTAGCTGACCTGTCTGCGTAAGGGTTGGTAGTTCGGCACTAAGCTTACCATAACAAATCCAGCGCGCCCGGTTGGGCATGGCGCAGAAAATTTGCTCAGAGAGTTGGTCGATCACGGCATCCAGAAAAATGCGAGGTTTCATATCTTTACTTATCTTTTGAAATGTTTGCACCACGTTCGGGTCGGTTGTCGTCAACACTTCGGCTGCGCCGATATCCTCTAGCATGCTCACTGCTTCGGATCGCCTAACCAGAGCGATAGGCTTCAGACCAAAATCACGGCCAAGACCGCACATAAGCTTACCCAGCTGGCTGGTGGCGGCCGAAACAACAAATGCTTCCCCGGCTTGGCGTGCAATATCGACCATCGCCATGGCGGTCAGCGGATTTACAATCTGGGCTGCTCCGTCTTCGTCTGAAATTTCGGGGCGCAGAGGAATGCACATCAGGGCCGGGGCTAGAACGTATTCGGCCCATGCACCAGAACCTGCAGTGACAAAGGCGACGCGTTGACCCTGCAATGCTTCGGCACCACTACCGGTTACGACTATGTCGCCGCAACCTTCGAATCCGGCTGGAGCCCCTTTGACGCGCGGCTGCCCATATTCGCCCTTGATAAAGTGGATATCAGACGGATTGACCGACGCGGCGCGCAGCTTAATCAAAACTTGTCCGGGGCCGGGTTCTGGCACAGGCAGTTCAGTCTCTGCCAGCCATTCCCCGGCGTCATCGATATAGGGCCCGGAAGCCTCACCGGAATATCCGCCGTGAGTCAAAACGGTCGCAAACATAGTCGGGGGCAGGGTGGTCAAGGTCGTTCCTCCCGCTTGAACGGATCAAAAATCATCTTTGGAACACAACCATTATCCGCAACCTTAGAATAACAGTTGCTGAATTGGGTTAGCTTCCCCTTGGGCAAAAGCCAATCAAATGGGATGCAGTGCGTCAATCGACATAATAAATGACGTGGATGGAACGAGCGTAACGCCAAAAAGGACGGGCCACCCGACTAGGGTAGCCCGCCGAGTTCACTGTCCCGACAGCAAGTCGCGGAGTTCCTGGAACTTTGTCGCGATCGTTTCAGGCGAAGCCTTGATCTCGTCCAGGATTTGAATGGCTTGTGATTTTAGGTTCTGCGCAAGATCGCTTTCCTGAACTGAAGCGACCATCGTGTCATAGTCGAAATTTTCAAGGGTTAGCGCGCCGTCTTCAATCCACGAATTCAGCAAATCCTGCCCCTGGCTCGCCAATGCGGCAACCTGATCACCGGCTTGATTGGCCAGATCTGTGGCTGTTTCGCCCGCTTGATCCGCAGCGTCCGAGGCCTGTTCCGCAATGGACGAAGCAGCTTCGTTGGCTTGCTCAGTCACCGAACTGGCGGCTTCATTGACCGCGTCAGAAGCGTCTTCTGCCGCCGATTGCAATTGTTCGGCAGGTGTGGGATCGGGTTGCGTCGTGTAAAAATAGATTCCAGCGCCAGCGGCAATGATCACCACGGCCAATATGATAGTACGCGACATGTCTCTCTCCTTTGGAAAATGTGTCGCCGAGATGGGTTAAAGTTAACGGATTTCAAAGGGGAAATCCCGGAAATTCTTTTCAAATCCGTGGATTGAGCCAGGCTATGCCTATGCACTGGTGGCGGGCGGCAATATCACGCCGCCGCGCAATTGAATGCTTTTTTCAATAGTCCGACGTTCGGGTTTCGACCGATTTCAAGGCTATCTCGGCACAAATTGGGCGGGATTCTGCCTTTCGCCGCGACTGCAAAGAGATTGTTTTGAAATGGAACCAAAGACCTTTGAGTTGTGTGTTTCTACGCGGTTAAACGCGATAAAAGCGTTTTGATGTGCCATAGAACACGTCTTCATGGTTTGAGCTCGGGACGAGTTCCTGGTGTCGGGAAACAACTTCCTTGTAAGTTGAAGTGAGGCTATCGACCGGGAAATTCGATCCGAACATGCAGCGATCGGCGCCAAACTGGGACAAGCAGGTCGAAACGATAGGCGCGACGCTGTCAGTGCTCCAGTTGTGGTCGAACATTCCGAGCCCGGAGAGCTTGCAATAGACCTGCGGCAGGCTCGACAATGCAGTTAATTCCTGTGCCCACCGTCGTAAACCTTGCGGTGTCCGGTCGTGTGGCGAACCTGCGTGACACAGTGCTATCTGGGTATCCGGAGTTTGCGCGAGAACATCAGCGGCTTGACCCATTAACTCCGGCAGCAATTGAAGATCAAAGGAAAAGCCGCGAGTGCCCAGTCGCTCCAGGCCAGCTAAGAACATTGGGTCTTTAAGCAACGAGTTCGTGCCAGTTGAGGCATCTTCGCCCGGGGCACGGCCAACAATCTGACGAACGCCGCGTACCGAAGGCAGGGTTTGAAGACGGTCAAGTTGTTCGTCCAGATCGTCAGAGGTCAGATCGCAGAAGGCCACTTGCACCAACGGCCAATCAGGGAACTGATCCGCCACGGATTGCACCCACTGAGCTTCGGCCCAAGGGTCAGCAGCGCCGACTTGAATGTGTACCGAAGCCCCGAAGCCCATGGCCTCGGCATCTGCGCGAAATTCCGGCAGCAAATAGTCCCGCTGTATTGAAGCCGGGTCGCCAAAAAATCGAACGATGCCTTTCTCCATGAGCCAGGGGTAGTTCACCGCAGAGAGATCCCACAGGTGGTGATGTGCATCTATCTTCATGGTGTTTCGATCCCCGTGGTGCGTGCCAGAATATCAACTCCTTGCCCCTTCCAGAAGTGGAGCAAGTCGATGAATATCCAGTTTTCCGCCAGTTTGTCGCCAGCGCGGCGATAGATGTCGATCACCCTAAACTCGCCGGGTTTGTCAGTGGCAGGCATACCCATGAACCCTCCCGATGGAGTAGCCGTAAAGTTGGGCCAGCCAAAGAAGCCGCCATAGTGCCCTTCGGCCAGACGGCATATATGTTTGGTCTTGGATCTGTCTTTGAAAGTCGCGCGGAACGGTCCAGAGTGCTGCTTGGCATAGCGTTCTATCGTATAGGTCGCGCCGATACCCTCGGGTCCCCACCAGATCATGTCTTGGTGCCAGGTTCGAGCCAATTCATCCTCAAGCGACACTCCACTGTCCCATTGACCAAGATCCGAGATCATTGCATTGATGACCGCCAGTGTCTTCTTGCCTTCTTCAACCGGTTGTTCGTTCAACAGCAGGCCGTCATGCGGCATTGGACCAGGTTGCACGAGATGCACAGCCGTTTGTGGAGGAAATGGGTTCTGTCCGGCTTGAACCATCAGATGAGGTATGTCGAAGTACATTGCAGTTTCGACAATCCTTTCACCTACAACTTTGTAGAACGCACAATATCGAAGGAAAGCCAACTTACCGGTTGGTCGAATGCCTAACCACGGTCGATCGAACAGCCCCATCAGATGCCCCATGGACACGACCCAAACGTCAGCCCCGTCGCTCAGTGAGTTTTGCCCCGCAAACAAGATATCCACACGGTTCTGCATGTGGGTAAGGCTGCATTTTAGCGGTCGCCAGAATTGCTGCGCAACCTGTTCGGCGCCATTGATTTCGCCAAATGGATGAAAACCGCGCCACTTCAGGTTCGGAACGCAGAATTGGCTCACGACCTTGGGTGATTCTTGCTCTGTCGCGGATTCCAAGGCGGTGTGAAACGCGGTAACCAGTTTTTTTTCTGTCTGAAATTTCACGGTGTTTACCATTGTAGTCAGGGTTTTACGAGAGGCGCGGGGCCGGTGTGAGTCGGATATCAGTAGCATTTTTGCATGCGTATGCAAAAAAGTCTTGCCTGATTTGATATATGCGAATTACAGTTTTGCAAACGTATGCAAAATGATTCCTTGCAGGGGGCACCATGGCGGAAATTCAATTGCGGAACGTCGGCAAACGATGGGGCTCATTCGTTGGGGTTCACAATTTCGACCTGACGATTGCGGATCGCGAGTTTCTGGTGCTGCTTGGCCCTTCGGGCTGCGGCAAGACTACGACGATGCGAATGATTGCCGGTCTCGAAGACGTGACAGAGGGCGAAATCCTGGTCGACGGCAAAGTGGTCAACGACCTGGAGCCCAAGGACCGCGACGTGGCGATGGTATTCCAAAGCTACGCGCTTTATCCCAACATGAACGTCTATGAAAACATCCGCTTTCCTCTAAAAGTACGCGGGATCGACCCCACGACGCATGACGACAAAGTACGCCGCGCTAGCGCAATGGTCGAACTGGACGATTTCCTGCATCGCAAACCCGCGGAATTGTCGGGCGGTCAGCGACAGCGTGTGGCGCTGGCCCGTGCGATTGTACGTGAGCCGAACGTGTTCCTGATGGATGAACCGCTGTCGAACCTGGATGCAAAGCTACGGGTTTCGACCCGGGCGCAGATTAAAAACCTTAGCCACGAACTGGCAGTGACCACCATTTATGTGACCCATGACCAGATCGAGGCGATGACGCTGGCCGACCGCGTCGTCGTGATGAAACAGGGTGTGGTACAGCAGGTCGGTAGCCCGACCGAAATCTATGATCGCCCAGCGAATACATTCGTGGCCAGCTTTATCGGCTCGCCCGCGATGAACCTGATGGATGGTGAAGTCTCGGGCAGCGTGTTCCGTGCCGAGCACGTCGAAATTCCGGTCGATGCGCCGGACGGCCCAATGACGCTGGGCTTTAGGGCCGAGGATGCCAGCCTTGCTGAAGGAAAAGGCCAGATTACCGCGCCGATCTACACGCTGGAACTTCTGGGCGACGCGACCATGATCTCGGTCCGGGTCGGTGGTGCTCTGGTCTCGGTCAAAGCGGACAAAGCCTTCCGCGCTGAAATTGGCGAACCGGTCTCGTTCTCGGTGCCGACAGAAATCTGTCACCTCTTTGAAGCTGAAAGCGGTGCGCGGATCGGGGAGCAACCCCACGAACAGCCCAAACGGGCTTAACACCGGTCCGGACGTCGACGACGGACCGATCCTGACAGGGAGAAACGCATGAAACTCAAGATGATCCTCATGGCAGGTGCCATGTCCATCGCCGCCGGCGGCGCATGGGCCGAGTGCGCCTTTGAAAACGACGTGCCGCTGAAATCACTTTCGGCTGGGTTTGAGGCCTGGAAGGCCGCAACTGACGCAATGGCCGAATGCGGCAATTTCAGCGCTTCGCTGGACCAGGAATTCCGCGAGAAACAGCCTGAAGCGTTTGCCGCGAACCCTTCGCTGTATCAGATCGGTGGCGTAGCCAACGAAACGATGATCCCCCTGCTGAACGCGGGGTCGCTGCGTCCATTGGATGATCTCGTTGAGAAGTATGGTCAGGACCTGCTTCCGAACCAGCTGATCAAAGTAGACGGTCAGATCATGGCGATTGCTATGATGGTCAACGCGCAACACCTGATGTATCGCAACGACGTTCTGGCTGATTTGGGCATCGAAGAGCCCAAGACCTATGACGACGTTTTGGCCGCCGCTGCCAAGATCAAGGAAGCGGGTGTCATGGACTACCCGATTGGCGGAACCTTCAAGACCGGTTGGAACCTCGCCCAGGAATTCGTCAACATGTATATGGGCGAAGGTGGTGAGTTCTTTGGCGACGGCAATCAGCCTTCGATTAACAACGAACAGGGTGTCAAAGCGCTTGAGACCATGAAAGCGATGACCGAGTACATGGACCCGGAATACTTGGTTTCTGACTCGACCTACGTTCAGCAGCAGTTCCAACAGGGTAAGATCGCTATGGCGAACTTGTGGGCTAGCCGTGCCGCTGCGATGAATGACGAGGCCGAGAGCCAGGTAGTCGGCAAAGTGACCATGGCGTCGGCACCGATGGGTGCTGCTGCGCCATCCACAACCATTTGGTGGGACGGGGTCGTTCTGGCCGCGAACATGAGTGACGAAGAAGCGGATGCCGCTTTCCGCGTTGTCATGGAAGGTATCGACGGTGACATGGTCAGCGCCAACAACGATACAGCCGTCTGGCTGAGCCCTGCCTACACGCCGGGTGATCTGGCCGCTGGTGCCGCAGCTTCGGCCCAGAACGGCGCCAAGGCGTATCCTGCCTCCGCAGCGATGGGCGTATTGCACAGCGCGCTGGGTAACGGGCTGGCCGACTACCTGACCGGCGCCAAGGATGCGCAGACCACTCTGGCTGATATCGAAGCAGAGTATCTGACCGCTGCTACAGAAGCGGGTCTGATCAACAACTGATCCTCCCGGGGGGAGGGTTCCGGTCCTCCCCTCCCTTTTCCCTTGAGAACCATGAGAAAGGCAGAGCCATGAATTTCCGGACATTTGCCGCCTTTGTTGGCCCCTCTGTCTTTATGATGCTTCTCTTCATCGCGTTCCCGCTGGTCAGCGTGTTTAAGCAGAGCTTTTACGTCACGCAGCCGTTGTATGAAACGGTCGAGATCGAAACCTGCACCCCCGGCTTTCTGGAACAGACTTGCGTGACGGAAACTGTCTCGCAACCAAAGCTGGGTGAGGATGGCAAGGTCATCACCCAAACACAGTATGTGGGGTGGGAAAGCTATCGCAATGTATTGGAGCCTGAACGGGCCTGGCGCGCGATCAGTGATGGCAACTGGAACGTGCTGTCCACCATCAACTTCTGGAAAGCGCTTCGGTTTACCCTAACTTTTACGCTGATCACTTTGCCTTTGGTCATCGTCTGCGGGTTGGGGATTGCGGTTATGATCAACAACGCCGCACATGCGATCCGAGGGCCGGTGATCTTCATCTCGTTGTTGCCCTTTATCATAACCCCTGTGATCGGGGTTCTGTCGGTCAACTGGCTTTTCCGCGGTGACGGTATCCTGACTGCGTTGTTGGAATGGTGGCTGAACCGGGACATTGCCCTGTTTGCGCAGGCCTGGACCATTGAAATCCTGATGATGCTCTACCGCGTTTGGCACGTCGCGCCCTTTGCCGCCATCGTGTTCTATGCCGGTCTGCAAACGGTCAATCAGGACAGCCTGGAAAGTGCGGTGATCGACGGCGCGACCCGCTGGCAACGGATGAAATTTATCGTCATCCCCCACCTGATGCCGCTGATCATCTTCGTATCGATGATTCACCTAATGGACAGCTATCGGGTGTTCGAAGAGATCGTCGGTTTCGCAAGCCAGGGCTATGTCATCTCGCTGCAATGGCTGACTTATGACTTCCTGGTTCCGGATCAGGCCGGCAACCGCTCGATCAGCCGGGCCTCGGCCAGCGCCATGCTGACCATGATCGGAATTGCCATCCTGCTTATCTTCCCGCTGCGCCGGACTTGGCGCGATCACAAAGGAGGTCACTAACATGTCCTCGCGCGCGCTTCGCCAACCGCTCAGTCTTCGGCTGACCTCAAACATCTTCCTGGCCTTCTGGTGCCTTGTTGCAATCTTCCCGATCTTCTGGATTACGGTGATGAGCTTCAAATCCCCGGTCGATGCCTTTGACAGCAACGCCCTCAACGTGATCTTCGGGCCAGCGACACTGTCCAACGGCAACGGGCTTTCGCTTTTGGACATAATCCTCGGAATAGCGGTGATCTGGGCCACTATTGCTGTGGCATTCAAGAAAATGCCAACAATGGTCAAAACTTATTCCAAGGAAGGGCAGGAATGGTTTGGCTGGGTGATCGGTATTCTGGCCGCCGCAGTGGGCTTTCTAGTCGTGTTTTTTGTTATCCTGCCCGCCATTCTGAGCGTTCTGAATCCACTCTTTGGTCCACTTGGGCGGGACATACTGGGTCTGACGACCGAACACTACAAGACAGTCTGGATCGACCGGGGTTTCTCAAACAATTTCAAGAACTCGTTGATCGTGACCACGGGGGTTGTTGTCCTGTCGCTGTCGGTCGGGACGTTGGCGGGATACGGTCTGGCCCGGTCGGGGTCAAATCTGGCTTTCTGGCTGCTGATCGTTGCACTGATCTTCCGCGCGCTGCCGCCCTCGGCGCTGGTGGCCAGCTATCTGCCGGTCTTCATCAGCTCGTCCGAATGGCTGGCCCCGATCCTGGGCGAAAATGCACCGACACTCTATGGCAAACCTTTCGCCGTGATCGCGGTGCTGGTGGCGATCAACCAGCCGTTCACGATCTGGATGCTGCGGTCGTTCTTCCAGAACATCCCGGCCGAGCTGGATGAAGCCGCCCGCGTCGACGGCTGCAATCACTTCCAGGCTTTCCGCCGTGTGATTATGCCGGTGATGTGGCCGGGGGTAATTACCACCGGGTTGTTCAGCTTCTTGCTGGCTTACAACGATATTCTTGTCACTTCGTTGCTGCTGGACGCGCAGAACCAGACCATGGTTCCGGCCATCGTCGGCATGTTCAACCGCGAGACGACAACAACCGACCAGGTGGTTGCTGTAGCCGCCGCTGTGTCGATTACCGCGCCGTTGATCTTCCTTGTTCTCATCTTCCAGCGCCAGATCGTCAGCGGTCTGACAGCAGGGGCGGTTAAAGGCTAATGAGCAAAAACGCCCGACATAACGCCATGTCGCGCCACCCGGCGCTGAACAGAATGCCGAGGGATTTTCTGAGCCTTGGGGGAACTGTCCCCAAACTCTTCCCCAAGCAATCTGAAAGGACATGAGACATGAAAGGTTCTCGCCCCGAACAAGCGGTTCTGACCCGCGACACGGATCTCAGCAAAACGGATGAGACACGCCGTGTGATTGAAACCATGGTGGATGGTCTGAACGACCACCGAATTGATGATATTGGTGAGTTCTTTGCCCAGGGCTTTCGCTGGATGGGCAATCAGGGCTGCGGCACCAAGACCGGGTTGAAAGAGTTTCAGGACAACTGGCAGCGCCCGTTTCAGGCGGCGTTTTCGGACAAGACCTGCATCGATGAGGCGCGCCTATATATGGGCGAGTGGGCGGCAGCTTTTGGCCGTCAGGAAGCGACCCATTCGGGCGAATTTCTGGGTATTGCGCCCACCGGAAAACGGGTCGAGATCCGCTATATGGATTTCTGGAAAGTGGTCGATGGCAAGATCGTCGACAACTGGGTGAACGTTGATTTCGCGCATGTCGCGGCGCAGCTGGGCGTCGATCTGTTCAACGGCGAAGGCTGGGAAGCCTTTGACCGGGGTGAAAAAGTCGCGCCCCGGCCTGAAAACTGAGGTTTGGAAACATGACAATCGAGTATCTTAAACGCGGTAAATCTGATGCTGACCGGGCCGAAGACGACGCCAAAACCCGCGCCGTTGTCGAAGCAACCCTTAAAGATATTGAAACCCGTGGCGATGCCGCAGTACGAGAGCTTAGCGAAAAGTTCGACAACTACTCGCCGCCTTCCTTCCGTCTGAGCCAGCAGGAAATCGATGACTTGATCGGACAACTAACCGAACGCGAGCTGGCCGATATCAAGTTCGCGCAGGAGCAGGTTCGAAACTTTGCACAGGCACAACGTGATTCAATGCTGGATATCGAGGTTGAGACCCTGCCTGGTGTCATCCTTGGCCACAAAAACATCCCCGTGCAGTCGGTGGGTTGCTACGTACCTGGCGGTAAGTTTCCGATGGTGGCCTCGGCCCATATGTCGGTGGCTACGGCCTCGGTGGCGGGCGTACCCCGGATCATTGCCTGTACGCCTCCGTTCAATGGCAAGCCCAATGCGGCGGTGATTGCCGCGATGCATCTGGGTGGCGCGCATGAGATTTACGTTATGGGCGGTATTCAGGCCATCGGCGCGATGGCGCTGGGAACCGAGACCATTGACCCGGTACACATGCTGGTCGGCCCCGGCAATGCCTTTGTGGCCGAGGCCAAACGGCAACTGTTCGGCCGCGTCGGCATCGATCTATTCGCCGGTCCGACCGAGACGATGGTTATTGCTGACGAGTCTGCGGCAGATGCGGAGCTTTGCGCTACCGACTTGCTGGGCCAGGCTGAGCACGGTTACAACAGCCCCTGCGTGCTGCTGACCAACTCTCGCAAACTGGCCGAGGACACCTTGGCCGAGGTCGACCGTCTGCTCGGTATCCTACCCACAGCAGGCACCGCGAAAGTGTCGTGGGACGAATATGGCGAGGTAATCGTCTGCGACACCTATGACGAGATGCTGCAGGTCGCCGATGACATTGCGTCAGAGCATGTTCAGGTAATGACAGATCGCGACGACTGGTTCCTCGAGAACATGACCTGCTACGGCGCTCTGTTCCTTGGCCCGCGCACCAACGTTTCGAATGGCGATAAGGTGATTGGTACCAACCACACGCTGCCAACCAAGAAAGCCGGTCGTTACACAGGTGGACTTTGGGTAGGGAAGTACTTGAAAACCCATAGTTATCAAAAAGTTCTGACTGATGAGGCCGCGACGCTAATCGGTGAATACGGTTCGCGTCTGTGTATGCTGGAAGGCTTCGTTGGTCATGCCGAACAATGCAACGTTCGTGTGCGTCGATATGGCGGCATCAATGTGCCCTATGGTGAACCTGCGCCGTATCGGGATGCTGCTGAATGAATGACCCGCACACCTGGCACAAGGCCCTGATCGCTCCGCTCAGGGCCGCAATGTATGACTTTTCCGAGGCCGGTGTCCGAAAGGCGCTGGCCGAGACGACGACTCAAGACACAGTGTTCCACCTTTGCCATCCCTTCGGAGACATTATCGGCAGCGATGCGTTTTATGACTGTGCCTTCAAGGACCTGTTGGGCGCCTGGCCTGATCTGGAGCGCCGCGATTACATCGTCATGGCTGGGCCAGACGAAGACGGTGCGGATTGGGTCGGATGCGGGGGCTACTACACGGGTACTTTCACCGGCCCTTGGCTGGATATTCCACCCACTGGGCATCAGGCGACCATGCGGTTCCACGAATTCTATCGGTTCGAGGACGGCAAAGTCGTTGAAATGCAGGCGCTTTGGGATATCCCCGAGGTGATGATGCAGGCAGCTGCCTGGCCGATGGTCCCTAGCCTGGGACGCGAATGGCATGTGCCTGGACCGACCACGCAAGACGGTTTCGTGCCTGGCCCATATGACGCGGCCAAGGGCAAGGCGACCTGCCAGCATATTATAGACATGCTTGAGCACTTGAAAAAACATCCGTCCCTGGGTGGTCCTGAAGTAATGGAGATGGAGCGTTTCTGGCATCCACGCATGAATTGGTACGGTCCTTCGGGCATCGGCACCGGGCGCGGATATGCAGGCTTTCGAAACTGGCACCAGATCCCGTTCCTCAACGGGATGCCGGATCGGGGGCAATACGTGGACGAGATTACCTATCACTTTTTTGGTGATGGCGAATACGCGGCCGTGACTGGCTGGCCCAATATGATCCAGACCGTGACTCATGACGGTTGGCTGGGGATCGCGCCCTCGGGCAGGAAAATCACCATGCGTAGCCTCGATTTTTGGCGGCTGGAAAACGGACGCATCCGGGAGAACTGGGTTCTGGTCGATTTGCTGGACGCTTACCGGCAGCTTGGCGTTGACGTCTTTGCTCGTCTGCGGGAATTCAACAAGGCCCGAAATATGGGTCGCATTGAAACACCGGATGGAATGAGCTGATGACGGAACTGCCACGCACCCCTTCGTTTTCCCTCAATGGAAAAACTGCGCTCGTTACCGGAGCTTCCTCAGGCATCGGGCAGGGGAGTGCGGTGGCTTTGGCCGAGGCAGGCGCACATGTCGTCTGTGCGGCCCGAGGTGTGGACCGATTGAACGACACCGTCGCTGCTTTGAAGGGGCAAGGTTGGTCAGCCGAAGCTCTTGTGTTGGATCAGGGCGATCTGGGCGCGTTGGAACAGCTGTTCTTGACGCGCAGCTTTGATGTTGTGGTGAATTCGGCCGGAGTCGCACGGCACAGCGCTGCAATAGAAACAACGCCAGAGGATTTCGATGTTGTCACCAGCGTCAATCTACGATCGGCGTATTTTCTTTCGGCCTATGCAGCCCGCGCTTTGATCGAGGCCGACAAGCCTGGCTCGATCATCCACATCTCCAGCCAGATGGGACATGTCGGCGGAGTCGACCGGGCGCTTTATTGTGCGACGAAACACGGTCTGGAGGGGATGGTCAAATCAATGGCCATCGAATGGGGCAAACAGGGAATCCGGATCAATACTGTCTGCCCGACGTTCATTCGAACGCCTTTGACGCAATCCACCTTTGACAATCCCGAACGCGCCGCTTGGATAATGGAAAAGATCAAGCTGGATCGGGTAGGAGAGGTCGAGGACATAATGGGCGCGGTCCGCTACCTCGCCTCGGACGCCTCGGCACTAGTCACGGGCACTGCGATGTTAATTGACGGAGGTTGGACGGCAGACTGATGGCTGAGAAGGTAACATCACTCCAGGTTGCCCAACTTGCAGGGGTCAGCCAATCCGCAGTTAGCCGGGTCTTCACGCCTGGGGCTTCGGTCAGCAAGAAGACAGAAGAGAAAGTTCGGAAAGCCGCTACTGAATTAGGCTACCGCCCCAATGTTTTGGCGCGCGCAATGGTGTCCGGCAAAAGCCGCATCATCGGTTTGGTGGTCGCCTATCTGGACAACTATTTTTACCCCGAAGCAATCGAGAAGTTGTCGAACGAGTTGCAGGAGCAGGGCTATCACGTCCTGATCTTCATGGCCTCCAGAACGGCCGGAAATATTGACGACGTGATGGAGGAAATCCTCGATTATCAAGTTGATGGCGTCATAATGGCCTCGGTCGCGATGTCGTCCGATATCGCAACGCGTTGCCAACAGGCCGGTGTGCCGGTGGTGCTGTTCAACCGTAGTCAGGACATTGACGGGATCACGTCCGTCACGTCCGACAATTATGCGGGCGGTCGCAAGGTGGCCGAATTCCTTATCGCAGCGGGTCACAGCCGCATTGCCTATATCGCTGGGTGGCAAGGTGCATCAACTCAGCGGGACCGCGAAGCTGGCTTCCGGGCAGCTCTGAGTGATGTGGGCCAGGATTTGTACGCTCATGAAGTCGGAGAGTTTCACACCGAGAACGCGCGCATGGCGGCACGTCGTATGTTCGATGTCGAACCCGAGAAACGGCCCGACGCGGTGTTCGTCGCCAATGACCACATGGCTCTTGTCGTCATGGACGTTATCCGATTCGAGCTGGGATTGCGTGTACCCGAAGACGTTTCAGTTGTTGGATATGATGACGTCCCGCAGGCAGCTTGGCTTGCCTATAACCTTACCACCATTCGTCAGCGCGCCAACCTCATGGTTACCGAGACCGTTGACGCTTTGTTGGACCATATTGAAAACCCGACAGCCGCTACGGC
The DNA here is from genome assembly GCF_056538005.1 of Ruegeria sp. BI11. Classification (NCBI taxonomy): domain Bacteria; kingdom Pseudomonadati; phylum Pseudomonadota; class Alphaproteobacteria; order Rhodobacterales; family Roseobacteraceae; genus Ruegeria; species Ruegeria sp. BI11. Next base: position 367,805 of record NZ_JBQFSM010000001.1, read on the forward strand.
ACGCAAGGTCGCGATTGATGGGCCTCTGATCGTGCGCACATCGGCACGGCTGCCCAAAGGCTGGACGCCGCAAAGGATGAAAACATGAAAGGCTTTGATCCCAAGTTCAGGGACTTCCCCGACTATATCATCGGCATCACCAAAGAGATCTGGGAAGACCGAGGTATCGCGACCCTGCACGACTATTACAGCGAGGATATCGTCGTGCGCTCGCCCGGTTCAGTGGTGCTGGGCAATCAGAACGTGATCGGCGCAACAATGGCGACGCTGGCAGAGTTTCCGGATCGCCAATTGCTGGGCGAGGATGTGATCTGGTCAGGAACGCCGGAAGAAGGAATGTTGAGTTCGCACCGCATCATTTCGACCGCTACACATTTGGCCGAGGGTGTTTATGGCAAACCAACAGGTACAAAACTGCGCTATCGAATTCTGGCCGACTGCCATGCCATCAACAATCAAATAAACGACGAATGGCTCATTCGCGATCAGGGCGCCATCGTCCGTCAGATGGGATGGGACCCCAAGGAATACGCCACTGATTTGATTGCCCGCGAAGGCGGCCCCGAAAAATGCGTCAAACCCCTGACACCCGAAATCGATCAGCCGGGACCGTATAAGAGCCTCGGGAACGACAATGAGTGGGGGCAGCGCTATGCTGACATTCTGGCCCGGATCATGAAAGCTGATATGGGTGCAATTGAGGCAGAATATGACCGTGCTGTTCAATCAGAATATGTGGGCGGCGTGACTGGTCATGGCTGGGATGCGGTTGACCGTTTCTGGATGGGTCTGCGCGCGAGTTTCCCGAATGCAGAATTCAAGATCGAGCATCAGATCGGGCGAGACGATCCGGATATGCCACCCCGCGCCGCGATCCGCTGGAGTCTGTGGGGCAAACATGACGGCTGGGGCGTGTTTGGCGCACCAACGGGTGCACAGGTGTATGTCCTTGGCATCAGCCACGCCGAGTTCGGTGCGCTGATTGGCGGTCACCCGCAACTGCGCCGCGAATATACATTGTTCGATGAAACGTCGGTCTGGAAACAGATCCTTTTGCAAGGCGGCGAGGGCTGAGTGGTTCACCCGGTCAGATATCGTATACTTGTGGATGGTCTGCATGAAACCGGGGCTAGCCGACGGTTCCACATGTTCCGTCAAAGCCTGCGCGCACGCCGATTGAACCTGCGTCCACCGGGAGAGTAAGGGCGAGTGCTTTACAGGCACAAGCACCTTATCTCCCTAAAACGTAATATCGGAACAAACGTCATGATCAAATCAACCATCTCTTCTCGCATTGTTCGCTACGGCGAACTCCAGCCCTGTAAAACCGCCTTCATCGACGCCCACACACCGGGCAGCGATCAGAAAGAGAACTTCACAATCGTCGGCGGCGGGGTCTCGGAATCTCCGGATCAGCATGTGCACATCACTGATAAGATCGGCTTCAACATCGGTGCTGCGGGCCAGCCACCGAAATGCCGGAACTCGCTTCACAGCCACACGACAGCCGAGGTATTCTTTGTCGCCAAGGGCCGTTGGCGGTTTTTCTGGGGCCGCTATGGCACCGCCGGTGAGTTCATCGCCGAAGAGGGCGATATCTTCAACATCCCGACCGGTATCTTCCGGGGTTTTGAAAACGTAGGCCAGGACTATGGGATGATCATGTCGATCTTGGGCGGTGACGATGCCGGCGGCGGGGTCACTTGGGCACCGCAAGTCATCGAAGATGCGCAGGCACATGGGCTGATGCTTGGCGACAATGGTGTTCTTTACGACTCTAAAAAGGGCCAGGACCTGCCACACAATGTGCGCCCAATGCCTCTGTTGACTGAGGAGCAATTGAAAGACTACCCCGAGGTTCCGGTTGAAGATGTGGTCGGAAAATACGTCGCGCGCTACTGGGACCTGATGGCATTGTCGGCCAATAAACCCGCTCAGGTGATCGGTGAAAACGGAATGATCAAGGATAAACCCGGGTTCGAGGTTGATTTCCTTGGGCGAGGATCCTCTGTTACCGAACCGGTTGTAGCAGAAAGACCTGTGGTTCTTATGCCCGCCAGTGGCCACTGGCGTGTTGTGATCGACGATCATGAAACCACTTTGTCCACCGGCGACACGGCTTTGGTCTTAACCGGTGAATCCTATAGCGTGAAACCATCGATGACCGGGCAGGCGGGCCTGTATCGGATCACTGCAACCGATGACCCGGCAGGAGCAACCTGGACAGGATGAGCGTAGACCCCGAAGACACACACGCCATTTATGAGCGGCAAGCGAAGGAGTATGACAAGCGCCGCTCAAAGGCTCTGTTCGAAGCGCGCTGGCTGGCGCGCTTCACGGCCAGCCTCAAGCCGGGTGACCATGTGCTGGATTTGGGTTGCGGCACAGGTGATCCGATTGCACGCTGGTTCATGGCTGAGGGGTTCGCAGTAACAGGTGTGGATTTCGCCGAGGCGATGCTGGCCATAGCCCGCGATCGCTGGCCAGACGGGGATTGGCGGCATGCTGATATGCGGGACTTTGAGTTAGACCAGCAATTCGACGGCATCATCGCCTGGAATAGCTTTTTTCATCTGACAGCAAGTGAACAAAAAGACTGTATTGCGCGCATGTCGCGTCATTTGCGATCCGGTGGAATGCTCATGCTGACCGTTGGACCTCGGGCCGGAGAGGTCAGCGGCACGGTGGGATCAGAGCTTGTCTATCACGCCTCGTTGTCCCCAGCCGATTACGCGACGTGTCTAGAGGAAAACGGACTGCAAATGACCGGGTATTTGGCCGAGGATCCTGAGACCCAAAGCCACACGATCCTGATGGCACGCAAAGTTTAAGGAGGCGCTGATGACTATCAAAACCACACATGTTGGGTCTCTGCCCCGCACACAGAATGTTGTGGATTTCATTTTCGCCCGTGAGAACGGTGAAACCTACGACGCGGCCGCGTTTGATGCCTGTATGACCGATGCGGTTTCTGAGACAGTACGAAAGCAGGTCGAAGCCGGTGTCGACGTTGTCAGCGATGGCGAAACCTCAAAGATTTCTTACGCGACCTATGTCAAGGATCGTTACACCGGTTTTTCCGGGGACAGCCCCCGAAATGCGCCTGCAGATTTGAAGATGTTCCCCAGTTATCTGCAGCGACTGGCTGACGACGGTGGCACGCCAAAATACGCTCGACCGATGTGCACAGGCGAGGTGCGTTCAAAAGGGCAGGGCGAGTTGGAGAAGGACATTGCCAACCTCAAAGCCGCCATGGCCCAAAATGGGGGCGAACGCGGTTTCATGAATGCCGCGTCTCCCGGCGTAATCTCGCTGTTTTTGCAAAATGATTTCTATCCCACGCGTGAGGCCTATCTGGCAGCTCTGGCCGATGCCATGAAAGAAGAATACGAAACCATCGTGGCCGCTGGTCTGGACCTGCAACTGGATTGCCCCGATCTGGCCTTGTCGCGCCATATGCTGTTCACGGATCTTTCGGACGACGAGTTCGTCAAGATTGCCGACTTGCACGTTGAGGCTCTGAATCACGCGCTTCAGAACGTCCCACAGGATCGTGTGCGGGTGCATATCTGCTGGGGCAACTACGAAGGTCCGCATTGCTGTGACATCGCAATGGACAAGGTTTTCAGCACCCTGATGGCTACCAAATCGCGTTATGTCCTGTTTGAGACCTCGAACCCACGACATGCGCACGAGTGGATTGTGTTTCGCGACCGCAAGTCGGAGATACCGGATGACAAGATTCTGGTGCCCGGTGTGGTCGATACCACCACCAATTTCGTCGAACACCCCGAACTTGTTGCCCAGCGGATCGAGCGCTTTACGGGGATTATCGGCGCGGACCGGGTTATAGCAGGCAGCGATTGCGGCTTTGGCACTTTTGCGGGCTTTGGCGCGGTCGACCCTCAGATTGCCTACGCCAAGTTGTCGGCACTGTCTGATGGGGCAAAGCTGGCTTCAGCATGACACCCTTGATCTTCTTGCCGGGTATGATGTGCGATGCCCGCCTATTTGGCCCGCAGATCAACGCTCTGTCGGGCAGCAGACCCGTGATGACTTTCCCTTTGTCCCGGCAAGACAGTGTGCAGGCAATGGCGAATAACATCCTGCAAAATGCGCCACCCGATTTCGCACTGGCTGGCTTGTCGATGGGGGGGATCGTGGCGATGGAAGTATTGCGTCAGGCTCCTGAACGTGTGTCGCGTCTGGCATTGCTTGACACAAATCCACTCGCTGAAAATCCAGAAGTAAAAGCCCGTCGTGCGCCCCAAATGGAGGCTGTTCGCGATGGCAACCTAAGATCGGTGATGCGGGACGAGATGAAACCCAATTACCTGGCGGACGGACCTAACCGAGGGGCTATTCTGGATCTTTGCATGGCAATGGCCACCGACTTGGGGCCTGACGTTTTCTTACGCCAGTCGCAGGCGCTGATGAACCGCCCGGATCAAAGTATGACCCTAAGGGCTTATACCGGATACGCTCTGGTCCTATGTGGGCGTGAAGACAAGTTGTGCCCGGTTGAGCGCCACCAGATGATGCATGACCTGCTGCAACACAGCGCGCTGGAGGTCATCGAGGGTGCAGGACACCTTCCAACTTTGGAACAACCACAAAAAACCACAGCGGCATTGATCCGCTGGTTGGAGGACACATGACGCCATCCCTTTTGTCCCTGCTTCGCAAGGTCGACACTCCCACTGTCTGCAATGCCATCGAAGTGGCACAGGGTAAGCGTGGGTTCGACGATTTTACGCGCGGCACCATGCTGTGTTCAGCGCCTGAAGAGCCTGCGATCGTCGGCTATGCGCGCACGGCCAAGATCGCGGCGGTCAACCCACCGACCGAGACGCCCGACGTCATCAAAGCCCGTCGCATGGCCTATTACAAGTACATGGCCGAAGCGCCCAGCCCCTGTGTCGCTGTGATTGAGGACTTGGATTATCCGGACTGCATCGGAGCCTATTGGGGTGAGATCAATACCTCTGTCCACAAGGGGTTCGGAATTTCCGGTGTCGTAACCAATGGTGTCATGCGCGATCTCGGCGATTTACCCGAGGGATTCCCGGTTGTTGCCGGTTCCGTCGGACCGAGCCATGGTTTTGTACACATCCGCGAGATTGATACACCGGTTTCAGTTTTCGGCCTAGCTGTTAACCCAGGCGAATTGGTTCATGCCGATCGTCATGGGGCGCTGGTCGTACCCGAGGATGTCGTCGATCAATTGGAATCTGCAATACAAAAGCTGTTGTCGACAGAGCGTATTGTCTTAGACGCGGCGCGCCAGCCGGAGTTTGGTTTCGAAGCATTCGAAACCGCTTGGGCAGCTTTTGAAAAAGCCAGGGTCTAATCGCCATTTTAGTGGGCAATAAATAGTACGTCTCAGGCGTACTTATCTGCTTTTAGCTCTACATTGAGAAACTCTGAAAGTTGAAGATCGCTACAATCCGCATTGCAGAAATAAACAAAACTTCGAAAGTCCGGTTTGGGCCAAGAGGGTGCTGTAGCAAAAGGCGCGATGACCTCTGCAGACATAATTGCTGAATCTGAAAAACCTATTTGGGAATACCTGGAAACAGAATCATCAGTTTTTTAACGGAAAGACCACCGATAGCCAGTGATGCTTCGCGCCACTGAACAGGGCATGTCGTAGTCTCAGGAAAATGGCGGAGAGACAGGGATTCGAACCCTGGGTGGGCTTGCACCCACAACGGTTTTCGAGACCGCCCCGTTCGACCACTCCGGCACCTCTCCGCGGGGGTCTGTGAGGGGGGGATTTAGTGAGGAACGCGCGGGGGTGCAAGCAGAAAATTCCCGAAATTCACTATGACGGTTTTTTCCATTGCCAGACGACACAAATCGCCTAGGCTTTGAGATATGACTTATCATCTTCGCCGCACCGCTTTCACCTTTTTTCTATTGCTTCTGACGCTGGCATTTGCGCCTGTGTCGTCCTTTGCCGCCGGGCGCGACAGGATTGAGGCGTTTCTAACCACAACCGGCTTTGACGTGGCGTTGGAAAGTATCGCGCTGTCCTCTGCTTCAGCGCCACAAATGCTGGGCATCGACCCTGACGGTTTCGGTTCGGATTGGGCCCGCCTGACCGAAGAAGTGTTCGATACCCAAGACATGCATGAAACAGCCGTGTCCATTCTGGAGCAGACCTTGAGCGATGAGGCGCTGAACCATGCGGTGGAGTTTTATGCCTCGGATCTGGGTCAGCGTCTGGTCGAGGCGGAAAATGCCTCGCATATGCTCGACGATGAAGAGGCTAAGCAGCAGCAGGGGCAAGAGATTGTGGCAGAGCTGATCAAGGACGGCTCGCATCGTGTTGAAAGCCTCAAACGCATGAACAGGGCAATTGATTCCAGCGGGACGGCGCTGCGGGCGTTGCAAGAGATTCAAGTGCGATTTCTGCTAGCCGCCAGTGCCTCGGGAGTGATTGATCTGCAACTGGACGCAAACGAGTTGCGGCAGATGATGCGCCAAAACGAGACCGGCATGCGGCAGGCACTGCAACTGTCCGCGCTTGCGGGTGCAGCTTATACATATCAGGATTTTTCAGATGCCGATGTAATCGCTTATGCCGATGCGCTGGAGCAACCTTTAATGCAAGAGGTCTACGAACTGCTGAATGCCGTTCAGTATGAAATCATGGCTATGAAATTCGAGATTCTCGCTACCCGGATGGCGGACCTGCACCCGGCACAGGATATCTGATGCGTCTGGTTGCTTCGTTCCTCGCCCTGTTCGTTTGGGCCGTTCCATTGCAGGCGGGGGAAAAGGTCGAGCGACTGATGCAGGCCCTGCAAGTGGATGCGGTCATCGATATCCTGCGGGACGAAGGCAGCATGCTGGGGCAGGATCTGCAGCAGACTTTTCTTGATAACAATGGCGGCCAGGTCTTTCTGGATCAGGTAGATCGGATTTACGACACAGATAAAATGCGCCTTCAGGTCGAGGAGGTTTTTGTTGAAACGCTTACCGAGAGCCAGGTGGACCGTGCCATTTTGTTTTTCGAAAGTGATTTGGGGCAAAATATAATTTCGCTGGAAATATCCGCCCGTATAGCGCTGGCGGATGAAGCCATTGAAGAGATGGCACAGGATGCCTACAAGCACGACGATCGTAGCACGGAACTGTATCGATTGGTTGACGAGTATATTCAGGTCAACAACCTGATTGATGAGAATGTTCAGAACTCCATTAGCGCAGATTACAACTTTTTTCGCGGGATGAGTCTTGGGGTCGGGGCGGACGACGGCGAGTTGCTGGCACAGCTTCTCGGGCAAAAGGACAGTGTGACAGAAGACACCCGTATCTGGTTGTATTCTTTCTTCCTGTTGGCTTACAAACCGCTTAGCGACAGCGAGATGCGTGAGAACATCGCCTTTTCACGCACTGACACAGGCAGGGCCATCAACACGGCGCTGTTTGAAAGTTTTAACCGGATGTTTGACACGATCTATTATCAGATGGGTCAAGCAGTCGCTCAGGTCCTGAAAGGGTCGGACCTTTAGGGGCGCATTTGATGTTGACTTTCCTTTGTAATCTATGGATAAGCGCTCATCCCGGCCGGTTCTTCCGCGCCGGGTATCGTTATTATTGACCCAAAGGGCCATTCCCACGGGTCGTCACACAGCCCCAAATAGGGCGCGCTGTTCGAGGTGGCTTAAGCCAAAAACACCCATTCGGGGACCACAGAACGCGGTTTGGAAAAGGAAAGACGCATGTTTGCGGTCCTCAAGACTGGCGGCAAGCAGTACAAGGTTCAGGCGGGCGATGTTCTCCGTGTTGAAAAGCTGGCTGCCGACGCAGGTGAAAAAGTTCAATTCAACGATGTTCTGATGCTGGGCGGTGACGCACCGGTTGTTGGCGCACCTTTCGTTGAAGGCGCTGGCGTTCAGGCCGAAGTGATCGAACAGATCAAAGGTGACAAGGTCATCAACTTCGTAAAACGTCGTCGTAAGCACAGCTCGAAGCGAACCGTTGGTCACCGTCAGAAGCTGACTCTGGTCAAAATCACCGACATCCTGGCATCGGGCGCTGAAAAATCTGGTATCAAAGCTGCAACTGGTTCGGCACCGGCTGGCGAAGCTGCTCCGGCGGCGAAAAAGCCTGCCAAGAAAGCCGAAGCCAAAGCAGAGGCACCCGCCGCTGCTGCCGCCGCTGACGATCTGACCGCGCTGACTGGTGTCGGCCCCGCCGCTGCCAAAAAGCTGGCAGAAGCCGGTATCGAGGGCTTTGCCGCTCTGGCCGCCTTGTCGGAAGAGCAGATTGCTGCTATCGACACAATCAAAGTGAAACCCGAATGGGTTGAGCAGGCCAAAGAACTGGCTAAAGGCTAAGGAGAGAGAGAATGGCACATAAGAAAGCTGGCGGTTCCTCCCGTAACGGTCGCGACTCAGCTGGTCGCCGCCTTGGCGTGAAACTGTATGGTGGCCAGGCCGCTATTGCAGGCAACATCATCGTGCGTCAGCGCGGCACCAAGTTCTGGCCGGGCGAAGGCGTAGGCATGGGCAAAGATCACACCATTTTTGCGACTGTCGATGGCGCCGTTAAGTTCCACAAGGGACTCAAAAACCGCACCTTTATTTCGGTCCTGCCAGTGGCGGAGGCCGCAGAGTAAGCCGAAACCCATAAGGTTTGAAAATTCTTGGGGGACCGGCAGAAAATGCCGGTCCCCTTTCTCGTTTCAACGCAGTTTTGATCGAACGTTCAGATGACAGTCGCAACCACCAGTTTCCTGATTTTTGCCGCCAGTCAGGTCGGCACGCCGGGACCCGCCAACATGGTCCTGCTGGGAACCGGTGCGCGCTATGGTTTTCGGGCGGCGTTGCCCTTTGTGGCAGGCGTGGTTCTGGGCAAACAACTGATCATCTGGCCGGTTGGGTTTGGAGTGTTGCATTTAGCCGATCAGGCGCCAGGTGTGTTTACCGCCCTGAAATATGCCTCAGCGGCCTATATTTGCTGGCTTGCATGGAAAATCGCTAATCTGCGCCTGTCCCGGCAAGACAGCCTTAGCGACGCGCCGGGGTTCTGGTCTGGTCTGGTCGTGCATCCGCTGAACCCCAAGGCCTGGGCGATGATCATTGCCGGCTTCACCGGCTTCGTGGCAGCGGGAACACCGAGTTTTGAGGCAACGGCTACGATCGCTGCTTGTTTATTGTTTTGTCAGGCCTTTCTTCACCCAATCTGGACTTTTGCGGGGGATAGAATTGCCCACGCGGTTGAAGGACGGCCTACGGAAAAATATCTGATGTGGACATTGGCGAGTATTACTGTTGCGTCCGTATTTTATGTGTTGTTCGGAGGAGGAACGCACTCATGAAGATTGAGACGATAATAAACCAGCCGGTCATTGAAACCGAGCGGTTCGACCTGCGACCATTGCGTCGGTCGGATATGGGTCTCATTGAACATTATGCAGGTGACGAGCGCGTGGCGCGGATGACAACGTCGATCCCGCACCCATTGCCGCCCGGCTCGATCGAAGCATTTGTCGCACGGTCGATGACAGAAGACCGGGAAGAAGACGTGTGGGCGATGGATGCCACAAAAGATGGCGGCCCCGAGTTGATCGGTCTGATCTCACTGACGCGTCTGGATCGGAACCAGTCCGAGGTTGGTTATTGGGTCGCGCCGGTCTATTGGAACACAGGCGTAGCCTCTTCGGCCGTCGAAGCGCTGGTCAATGCCAACCCACTGGAAAACGCCAACATGTTTGCCAGCGTGTTTCAGGACAATCCGGCTTCGGCGCGGGTTCTGACGCATTGTGGGTTTGCTTATCTCGGCGATGCCGAAAGCTATTCGGTGGCGCGTGATGCGAATGTGCCCACCTGGACATATACTAAGAAACTCTGACTTGTGGCCGATGGGGCCTTTGCATTAGGGGACACACATGAAATTTCTCGATCTTGCAAAGGTCTACATCCGGTCTGGTGCCGGAGGTGGCGGTTGCGTAAGCTTTCGGCGCGAAAAGTACATCGAATACGGCGGTCCCGATGGCGGCGACGGCGGTAAGGGCGGGTCTGTCTGGGCCGAGGTCGTTGACGGGCTGAACACCCTGATCGATTTCCGCTATCAGCAGCATTTCTTTGCCAAAAACGGCCAGCCGGGCCGTGGCCAACAGCGTACTGGCAAGGATGGCGATGACATCGTTTTGCGGGTGCCGGTTGGCACCGAAATTCTGGACGAAGACGAAGAAACTGTCATCTGTGATCTGACAGAGGTTGGTCAGCGGGTATTGCTGGCCAAAGGCGGCAATGGTGGCTTTGGCAACCTGCATTTCAAATCCGCCATCAACCAGGCTCCGCGCCGGGCCAATCCAGGACAGGCGGGGATAGACCGCACCATCTGGCTGCGGTTGAAGCTAATAGCTGATGTCGGTCTGTTGGGCATGCCCAATGCAGGTAAGTCGACCTTCCTGGCCGCAACTTCCAACGCGCGTCCCAAAATCGCCGACTACCCCTTTACCACACTGCACCCGAACTTGGGTGTCGTCGGCGTTGATAACGTTGAATTTGTGGTGGCTGACATTCCCGGTCTAATCGAAGGTGCTCACGAAGGCCGTGGCATCGGAGATCGTTTTCTGGGTCACGTGGAACGCTGCGCCGTTCTGCTGCATTTGGTCGATGGCACGTCAGAAACCGTGGCCGACGACTATCGGACGATCATTCACGAGCTTGAGGCTTATGGTGGCGAACTGGCCGAGAAACCTCGCATTACGGTGCTGAACAAGGTTGACGCACTGGATGATGAAGAACGCGAATTGGCCAAGACCGAGTTAGAAGAGGCCGTTGGCGGCCCCGTTATGACCATGTCAGGTGTGGCGCATTTGGGCGTAACCGAGGTTCTGCGTGCATTGCGTGCCCAGATCGACGAAAACCGCCTGCGGCAAAAGCCCGCTGAGGAGGCGAAGTCGTGGCAACCCTGACCTCGGCCAAGCGACTGGTGGTCAAGATCGGGTCCGCCCTGTTGGTGGATCGGGACACAGGCCTTTTGCGGTCAGATTGGCTGCATTCATTGGCGCAGGACGTGGCTTGGCTAAAAGGGCAGGGCACGGATGTCATTCTGGTCTCGTCCGGGTCAATCGCGCTAGGACGTGGGGTTTTGGGCCTACCAATGCAAACCTTGCCGCTGGAACAGTCACAGGCCGCCGCCGCCGTCGGACAAATTCGTCTAGCACGTGCGTATGAAGAGGCGCTGACGCCATACAAGATTACCACGGCGCAGGTTCTAGTAACGTTGGAAGACAGCGCTGACCGCCGACGCTATTTGAACTCACGCGCCACGCTGGAAACTTTGCTCAGCATGGGTGCCGTTCCCATCGTCAACGAAAACGATACGGTGGCGACGGATGAGATCCGCTATGGAGACAATGATCGCCTGGCCGCACAGATCGCTGTTACGGTTGGTGCGGATCAGTTGATCCTTTTGTCGGATGTAGACGGCTTTTACACTGGCAACCCGAACAAGGACACCTCGGCCACGCGTTTTGACGTGATCGAAGAAATTACCGCCGAGATTGAACAAATGGCGGGTGATGCAGGGTCGGGCCTGTCAAAAGGTGGGATGAAGACCAAGTTGCTAGCAGCCAAGATGGCGACCGCAGCCGGATGTGATATGGCGATCACGGAAGGATCGCCCTTGAACCCGCTGAAGTCGCTTGAAAATGGTGCGAATTGCACATGGTTCATCGCAACCTTGGACCCACATGCAGCGCGTAAACGGTGGATTTCCGCGATGAAACCGCGTGGTGAAATCATCGTCGACGCAGGCGCTGCGCAGGCGCTTGGTAACGGCAAAAGCCTGTTGCCTGCCGGAATCATCGAAGTGACCGGAGACTTTGGTCGCGGCGATCCCGTGGCGATCCTGGACCCGGAAGCACGACGCTTGGCGCAAGGTCTCAGCCGCTATACCGCGCAAGAGGCGGACGCGATCAAAGGGCGTAAATCTTCGGAAATCGAAGAAACTCTGGGCTATCCGGGCAGAGCTGTGTTGATCCACCGAGACGATTTGGCGCTTTAGCCTTGCAATGTTAGAACACCAAAAGACCGACCGAAAGGCACATGAGATGAAGGATTTCGACAGCATTCCCACACTGATGGCCGATCTTGGAAAACGCGCCAAGGCAGCCTCGGCCGAATTGGCCTTTGCCAGTGCCGAACGCAAACACGCAGCACTGATCGCAGCTGCAGATGCTGTTTGGGCCAACCGTGCAGACATCATCGAGGCCAACAAGAAAGATCTGGAGTTTGGCCGCGAGAAAGGCCTGAGCCCGGCAATGATGGATCGTCTGATGCTGGACGAGGCGCGCATTCAGGGCATGGTTGATGGGCTGCGCACGGTTGCGGATCAAGCTGATCCTGTAGGCGAGGTGCTGACCGAATGGGACATGCCCTCGGGGCTGCATATCCAACGTGTGCGCACGCCTTTGGGTGTAATCGGTGTGATATATGAAAGCCGGCCCAACGTAACGGCCGATGCCGGCGCGCTGTGCCTGAAATCCGGCAACGCGGTTATCTTGCGCGGTGGGTCCGAAAGCTTTCATTCCTCGGGAGCAATCCACGCCTGTTTGGTTCAGGGACTAAAAGCTGCGAACCTGCCCGAAGATTCCATCCAACTGGTGCCGACTCGGGACCGGGCGGCGGTGCAGGAATTGCTGACCCTGACGGATTATGTCGACGTTATCGTCCCTCGCGGAGGCAAAGGACTGGTAGGACTGGTGCAGCGTGAGGCACGTGTGCCCGTATTCGCGCATCTTGAAGGCATTGTGCATATCTATATCGACAAAGCAGCCGATCCGCAGAAAACGATGGACGTCGTTCTGAATGCCAAAACCCGTCGGACCGGTATCTGCGGCGCAGCGGAATGCCTATTGATCCATCAGGATGTGGTGGAAACACTGGGGCAAGATGTCATCGCCGCTCTGATGGCCGCAGGTGTTGAGGTGCACGCCGAAGGTGCGCTTGCCGTGGGTGGCACTGTCGCCGCTACAGCTGACGACTGGGGTAAGGAATTCCTAGACAGCATCATCGCCGCGAAACCTGTCGCTGATATCGACGAGGCTATCGCGCATATCCGCCTCAATGGATCAGAGCATACCGATTGCATCATGACCGAGGACGAGACCGCCGCTAAACGGTTCTTTGAACGGCTCGATAGCGCGATCCTGATGCACAACGCCTCAACCCAATTCGCCGATGGTGGTGAGTTTGGCATGGGCGCCGAGATCGGTATCGCCACTGGCAAGATGCACGCGCGTGGCCCAGTGGGGGCGGCGCAGCTGACAAGTTTCCAGTATCTTGTGCGCGGAAACGGAACGACCCGGTCCTAAAACCGGATCACAACGCGGGTCGAGGTGGTTTCCGCCGCAACCCGTCGTCCCATCGAGGCCGCAGTTTCAGGCAGCAAGGCGAACTGAACCTGTGCGGGCGTGACCTTGGTCGCGTATCGCCCCTTCGGCAGGTTTTTCCAAAGGTCGTTATCCACGTTCAGCTTGTCGGCTGATCCTGTGACTGTCCAGTTTTCGCCAACATGGTCGATAGTAACATCTCCACCAAAAGGCATGGCGCTTTCGCAACACATCATCGCCAGAAACGCCAGTTTCACCTGATTGCGCGGCACCGCCTCGGTCAGATGCCAGTTGACGCGCACGCGGCCTGCGCGTTCGACATCTTTCAGCAGCTCCGACACCTCGGCGCGGCCCAGTGGTTGATCACTGGCTGATCCAAACGCCACGCGGAAAAACCGAATGCGCGCCCCAGCACTTCCGACACTGCCCGAGATCAGCTCCATCTCGGGACCCTGAACCGAGCCAACCATCTCAAGCAGTTCCAGGCCGTTGGTGATTGCGCCAATAGGGCTGATCAGATCGTGACAGATCCGGGAACCGATCAGCTCGGCCAGGTTGACTGTGGTGTCGCTCAAGCGTACCTCCTGCTGCATCTGCCGCCGGACCGGAGCCCAGCCATGACAGACCTTAATGCTATTCTTGCACCGGGCATGTACGTCCGCCACCCCGATTTCCCCGATTGGGGCGTTGGACAGGTGCAGTCCAACATCGGAGGCAAGATCACCGTGAACTTTCGCGAGCAGGGGAAAGTGGTGATTGACGGAACGCGCATCGCCCTGATGCCGGTCTTTGATCCGTGAAACTGGTTTAGGAAAGGTTAACGGCCCCACAACTCTGCCCTTGTTGCCATCCTCACGAAAACTGCGGTATCAGCGCGCAAACAAGAACGGAACTACCAATGCCGGACGCAGGCCCTTCCTTTACCGTCAAACTTGCACAGACCAAGGACGAACTGCGCGCCGCCCAACGGTTGCGTTATGACGTATTCGTACGCGAGTTGGGTGGCGGCGGAGAGATGGTGGATCACGAGGCCGGGCTAGAGCAGGATAAGTTCGATCCGTATTTTGACCACATGCTGGCGATTGATGATCTGACAAGCGAAGTTATCGGTGTTTACAGGCTGTTATCGGGCGAACGTGCAACTGAATTGGGCCAGTTCTATTCCGAGGATGAATACGATCTGACCGTCCTGAAGCAAAGCGGCCGTAAGCTGCTGGAGCTGGGTCGATCCTGCCTTCATCCGGACTATCGTGGCGGCACAGCGATGTATCACTTGTGGAACGGGTTGGCGGCTTATGTAAACGAACATGAGTTCGAAGTTCTGTTCGGCGTCGCCAGCTTTCACGGGACGGATGTTCGGGAATTGGCGCAGCCCTTGTCGATGTTGCACCACAACCACCTTGCCCCGCCTGACTTGCGAGTGAGGGCGCAGCCAGAAGTATTTGAATCTATGGATCTTGTAGCGCCCGAGGATCTGAATCGCCGTGCTGCAATGGTTCAGGTTCCGGCGCTGATAAAGGCCTATCTTCGCCTGGGCGGCTTTGTGGGGGAAGGTGCGTTTATCGACCACGTCTTCAACACCACTGATGTTTGCCTAATCCTCGATACCGCCCGGATGAACGAGCGGCAAAAGCGTATCTATGGCGGGGCCTAACACAGTGAGTGACCCGCTTTGGAATAGTGAGGATGCACCGGACCCCATCAATCTGGGTCTGGTGGGTTGGGTGTTGGTTGTGGTTCGCG
Source organism: Ruegeria sp. BI11 (assembly GCF_056538005.1). Lineage (NCBI taxonomy): Bacteria > Pseudomonadati > Pseudomonadota > Alphaproteobacteria > Rhodobacterales > Roseobacteraceae > Ruegeria > Ruegeria sp. BI11. The sequence continues at coordinate 382,905 of NZ_JBQFSM010000001.1, forward strand.
GGTTACCTTTGGCCATTCTGGTGTTCGGCGGATTGCTTGTCCTTTTGTGCATTCGTCTGTTCGAGCGGCCGTTGTTTGGTGTGCGCCGACCGATAACGCCGTTCATCTCACAGTTCGTCTGCCGCAATGCGTTTCGGATACTCGGTTTGGGGTTTCAAACCTCCGGCGAATTGATGCATCAGCAGGGGGCAGTGGTCGCCAACCATACCTCGTGGTTGGACATCTTTGCGCTCAATGCACGCAAGCGCGTTTACTTCGTATCCAAGGCCGAGGTGGCAAAATGGCCGGGAATCGGCTGGCTTGCCCGAGCAACTGGCACGGTGTTTATCGAACGGGACCGTAAGAAAGCGAAGGAACAGACGAAAGTATTCGAGACCCGGCTGAAAGCAGGCCACAAATTGCTGTTTTTCCCCGAGGGAACCTCAACCGATGGTTTGCGGGTTTTACCATTCAAAACAACGCTTTTCGCCGCTTTTTTTGCTGATGAATTGCGAGACTTCATGTATGTGCAGCCTGTCTCGGTTGTGTATCGCGCTCCAGTAGGCCAGCCCGACAGGTTCTATGGCTGGTGGGGCGATATGGATTTCGGACCGCATTTGCTGAAAACCCTGGGCGCACGCCGGCAGGGGGCGGTTGAGTTGATCTATCATGCCCCAGCCAAAGTCAGTGATTTCGAAAGCCGCAAAGCCTTGGCGGCTCATTGCGAGGAAGCCGTGCGCCACGCGCATGCGTTGGCGCAGCTCGAAAAATAAGGGCGAAAAGCCCTTGCGTTGCCTGAAAACCTACCGTATACGCGCGCCATTCAAACCCGCAGGCGGGGTTTGGGCTTTTTGAGGGAGACATCCTCATCAAGACCGCCGGTTGGAGCATCCGCTTCTTTCACCCCCGCCGAGGCGTAAACCGGAAAAGGAAAGTAAAGCATGGCTCTTCCCGAGTTCACCATGCGTCAGCTGCTGGAAGCTGGCGTTCACTTTGGTCACCAGACACAGCGTTGGAATCCCCGCATGGGCCCGTTCATCTACGGCTCGCGCAATGGCATCCACATCATGGACCTGACCCAGACTGTTCCGATGCTGGACCAGGCTCTGCAAGCCGTTCGTGACACCGTCGCAAAAGGTGGCCGCGTTCTGTTCGTTGGTACCAAGCGTCAAGCCGCTGGCCCGATCGCCGAAGCCGCTGAAAAGTCGGCTCAGTACTACATGAACCACCGCTGGCTGGGCGGCACTCTGACCAACTGGAAAACCGTTTCTCAGTCGATCAACCGTCTGAACCAGATCGACGAAGCCATGGAATCGGGCGCAGAAGGCCTGACCAAGAAAGAGCGACTGGGCATGGAGCGTGACCAAGGCAAGCTGCAAGCTTCGCTGGGCGGTATCCGCGAAATGGGCGGCGTTCCGGACCTGCTGTTCGTCATCGACGTCAAAAAAGAAGCACTGGCCATCGCCGAGGCCAACAAGCTGGGTATCCCGGTTGTGGCCGTTGTCGACACCAACTGCTCGCCTGACGGCGTTGACTACATCATCCCCGGCAACGACGACGCAGCACGCGCAATCTCGCTGTACTGCGATCTGGCCGCACGTGCCGCTCTGGACGGTATGACCGCCCAGATGGGTGCTGCAGGTGTTGACCTGGGTGCGTTCGAAGAAGCTCCGGTTGAAGAAGCCGTGGCAGAAGAAGCACCTGTTGCAGAAGAAGCCGCGCCGGAAGTTAAAGCCGAAGCGTAAGCTGCCCGTTACCTAAATGACATATGGGGCAGGGTAGACCTGCCCCAATTCCGTTTGAATTGAGGAGAGCCAAGAGATGGCAATCACAGCAGCAATGGTTAAAGAACTGCGCGACTCGACCGGCGCAGGCATGATGGACGCAAAAAAAGCGCTGACCGAAACCGGCGGCAACATGGACGAAGCCGTTGACTGGCTGCGCACCAAGGGTCTGGCCAAAGCGGCCAAGAAATCGGGCCGTACCGCAGCAGAAGGTCTGGTTGCTGTGCACGTCGACGGCGGCAATGGTGTTGCTGTCGAAGTGAACTCGGAAACCGACTTTGTCGCGAAAAACGCCGAGTTCCAGGAAATGGTTGGCAAGATCGCTTACGCTGCTGAAGGCGTCGACAATGTCGAAGCACTACTGGCTGCTGATCTGGGCGGAAAGAACGTTGCCGACACTCTGACCGACAAGATCGCCACTATCGGTGAAAACATGTCGGTTCGCCGCATGGCCAAACTGTCGGGCGACACCGTTGTGTCCTACGTTCACAACGCGGCCACCAACGGCATGGGCAAAATCGGTGTTCTGGTTGCTCTGTCGGGCGGTGACGCAGCGATCGGCAAGCAGGTTGCGATGCACATCGCAGCTGTTAACCCCGCGGCCCTGTCCGAAGCAGACATGGATCCGGCTATTGTCGAAAAAGAAAAGCAGGTTCAAATGGACATCGCCCGCGAATCCGGCAAGCCGGAGCAGGTGATCGAAAAGATGATCGAAGGTCGTATGAAGAAATTCGTCGCCGAATCGACTCTGCTGAACCAATCCTTCGTCGTGAACCCTGACCTGACCGTTGAAGCAGCGGCCAAAGAGGCAGGTGCAACCATCACCGGCTTCATCCGTCTGGAAGTTGGCGAAGGCATCGTTGTTGAAAAAGAAGACTTCGCAGCCGAGGTTGCCAAAGCCGCACAAGGCTAAATCAGGTATTCCCGAACTCGATAGGGTTTGGGCAAATAATGAAACCGGTCGCGTTCTGCGTGGCCGGTTTTTTGTTGGCCCTTCAAGATACTAAGAAACAAAAAAGGACGCTCGCGCGTCCTGAACCTACTGGAAAGGATATGAGGGGCCCCGCATGATGGGGATGGTCGAGGCCCCCCAAAATTCCGACAATCAGACGCGGACGAATAGGCGCCCGGATGTCAGAGCGATTGGAGAGCCTTGGTATTGCAAAGATCCAACCAAATGTTCCCTGGCTAAAGCCACCACTCACGGAACACTCTCACTTTGCAACCAGACCCCAGATTTGGAAAGTCATGATTTCCTTACCTAGGGTAAATTGACGCAACTTGGCGTCAGATCTCCAGCTTTACGCCTCCATAACGAACATCTGATTCTGCAATGATGCCTTCAGAACGGCCTGCGCGGTGGTTTCAACCGACAAAGCCTCGCGTGCCAAACGCAGGTGTTTCTCGACCGTTGCCGATGTCAAACCCATCAACAGGGCAATGTCTTGAGTGGTCTTGCCGTCGCCAACCCATTGCAAAGCTTCACGCTGGCGTTTGGTCAACGCCCGGTTTGGCGCGTGATAGGGCAGGGTGAGAATTTTAAGATGCGCAACATTGTTCATCAGTAGAATGTCGTCGCCATGTTCGGCCCACATCGCATCGACTTCGCTTTGGCTGGAAGCATTCCCGGCGGATAGGGAGATCGCACCTTTAGACCGCATTGAGACCGAGGTGAAACTGACCGTATACCCGAAAGCGACACCGTGCTTGCGATTAAAGTCCAGAACGTCCAGTTCCTGAGGCGTCAATTTGCTGGTGCTCACCATGTTCTGAGCGATATTCCAACTTGCGGCACCTTCGTTGTGCAACGCCCATTTCAACATCGGCGCATGAAAGTACAGACCTGCGCGCAAAAACCCATCCAGATAGGACTTTTCATGATTGGTCAAAATCACGAAGTCCTCGGGATCGCCTAGCGATGTTTCGGTTCGATACTGAGTATAGCCATATATCAACCGATCAAACCCGTATTCAGCCATCTGACGGCAATGGGCATCCCAAAGCTCTTCCAAAGTTTTGGTATAGCTGAGAAAGTGCAGGTATTCGCTCAGCGTCATGCAGTCGACCTGCCTTTCAGATGTTCGGCCAATCCGTCTAATGCCATCAAATAGCCCTGCGCGCCAAAGCCGCAAATCTGGCCAATGGCCACCTTTGAGATGTAAGACACGTGGCGGAAGTCTTCACGTGCATGGATGTTGGACAGATGTACCTCAACCATCGGCAATTCGACAGACGCAATCGCGTCCATCAGTGCAATGGAAGTATGGGTATAAGCACCTGCGTTCAGAACGATGCCGTCCTGGTTTCCTTTGGCCGCGTGAATGGCGTCGATCAACGCACCTTCGTGGTTGGACTGAAAGCAAGACACGTGAATTCCGATGGAAGATCCGTGGCTAACGCACAGACTTTCAACCATCTCCAACGTGGTACTTCCGTACACCTTGGGCTGCCGAGTGCCTAAAAGGTTCAGGTTCGGGCCGTTCAAAATCAGAGCTTTATGCATTATTTCACTGTTCCCATAACAGGTTCATAAACGCGAATGGGTGGTAATGTCCACCAGCCAACGCGCGTATAGGGCGAGCAGTCGCTGGGTCGTCAGTCACTTTACGACCCTTCCGGCATTGTCACCACGATCTTGCCAAGGGCCGAACGACTGGTCAGATGAGTCAGAGCCTCTGATGCGCAGTCAAGCGGGTATCTGGCACTGATCTTGGGTTTTATTTGAGCTTCGTTGTACAACTTAAACAAATCTTTGACATTTTTGGAATGCCCCATCGGGTCACGCAGGACCGACGCGCCCCAAAATACACCCACAATTTGACAACCTTTTAACAACGGAAGGTTCAGCGGAATTTTGGGGATTCCCGCCGGAAAACCAACCACAAGGTATCGCCCGGCCCATGCTATGCACCGCAACGCTGGTTCGGCGTAAACGCCACCCACGGCATCATAGACGACATCCACACCCAATGGACCGGCCAAATCCTTGATTTCAGAGGAAAAGGATTTCTGTGCGTCTTTGTCCATGTCTCGGGCATAGATGACTGTTTCGTCCGCCCCCAAACTCCGGCAAAAATCCGCTTTTTCTTGCGAGGATACTGCCGCAATCACACGTGCGCCCATGGCCTTGCCCAACTCGATCGCTGCGGATCCGACCCCTCCGGCAGCGCCCAGCACCAGCAGTGTTTCGCCGTCTTGTAGGGCCGCGCGATCCTTCAATGCGTGATAAGATGTGCCGTACGTAAAGACAAAGCAGGCCGCGTCTTCGTATGGCATTTTGTCCGGGAACTTTATGGCTGTTGCCGCAGGGATTGCTATATGCGTAGCAAACCCGCCATGTACGGTCAGCGCCAGAACGCGATCACCGATGGCGAAATCAGCCACACCTTCGCCAATCGCCAGAACCTCCCCGGCGATTTCTCCACCCGGCGCAAAGGGGCGGGGCGGTTTGATCTGATAAAGGTCCTGAATGATCAGCGTATCGGGGAAATTGACGCCGGCGGCCCTGATCCCGATCAGCAATTCACCCTTGCCTGGTACAAGATCGGGCAGGGTGGTCAGCTCCAGAGCATCCGGTCCGCCTGGCGCGACGCTGAGTAAAGCTTGCATATCAATCCTGTTATCACTGTTATTCAACAAGGAGCTTTGGCGCGGCTTAGGGAGTTGTCAAGAAACCAACCGGTTCCGCTACGTGCCACCGATTATAAGACCCAGGAGCAAACCATGACCCCCGAGACACTATTCAATTTGCAGGGTAAGACCGCGCTTGTCACCGGTGGCGCTACTGGGATCGGGCGAATGGCGGCCGAAGCGCTGGTACGTGCCGGTGCACGTGTTCTTATTGCATCCCGCAAGGCCGACGCCTGCGAAGCCGTGGCGTCTGAGCTGAACGCTCTGGATGCACCTGGCCATGCCGAGGGCTTCGGTGGTGATGTCGCGACCAAAGACGGGATTGAGGCACTGGTGTCTGAGGTTAATAACCGGACAAATCAGCTTGATATCCTCATGAATAATGCAGGTGTAACCTGGGGGGCGCCGATGGGGCAGTTCCCTCACGAAGCCTGGGATAGAGTAATGTCCGTCAACGTTGCGGGTTTGTTCGAACTGACCCAGAGACTGTTGCCGATGCTGATGACGTCCGGCACGGCCGACGATCCGGCGCGCGTGGTCAATGTGGGCTCGGTCATGGGAGAGGTACCGATGGGTGACGGCGCTTATAGTTATTCGGCGTCGAAGGCGGCGGTTCTGCACCTGACCAAGATCATGGCCAAAGAGTTCTCGGCTTACCACATCACGGTCAATGCGCTGGCGCCGGGGCCGTTCGTGTCGAAAATGACTGCCTTTGCCACGGCTGACGAAGAGACCCGCGAACGGGTCGGTAAATCCGTTCCACTTGGACGGGTCGGGCGTGATGAGGATATCGCTGGCTGCATGCTGTTTTTGTGTGGCCGAGGCGGCAGCTATGTCACCGGTGCAGTCATCCCGGTTTCTGGTGGTATTAACGTCGAGACCGCCGGGAATATCTTTGCCGAGGCTTTGTGAGGACAGAAGCATTAAAATGGACGGCAGCAACTTGAATCTAAAGGCTTTGGAGGCCTATCTCGGCGCCCATCTTCCGGGCTATAGAGGCCCGCTGAAGGCGACTAAGTTTGCCGTGGGACAATCTAATCCGACGTTTTTACTGAAAACGCCGGGTCAGAGCTACGTCCTGCGGCGGAAGCCACCAGGCGCTTTGTTAAAATCCGCACACGCCGTTGATCGGGAATTCCGAGTACAATGCGCTTTGTCGGGTAGTGCCGTCCCCGTCCCAAGGATGCACTTGTTGTGTGAGGACAGGGCAGTCATCGGGTCCGAATTTTACATCATGGAGCACCTCGAAGGGCGCGTGTTTCTGGAACCTACATTGAAGAGGGAAAGCAGCGAAACGCGCACCGCAATTCTGGATGAAATGAACCGGGTTCTGGCCGCGCTGCATGAGGTGGATATCAACGCCGTTGGACTCTCTAACTATGGCCCGCCCGGGAACTATTTTGAACGTCAGATCACGCGCTGGATCAAACAGTATCGCGCCTCTGAAACCAAAAATATCCCTGAGATGGACGCGCTGATTATCGCGCTTGAAGGATCAATCCCTGCGGATGATGGCCAAAAAACACTGGTGCATGGCGACTATCGCATCGACAATCTGATGTTCGAAAAAGGTGGGACACGGTGCATCGGAGTGTTGGATTGGGAGTTGTCGACCATTGGGCATCCTTTTGCGGATCTGGCGGCAGTGATTATGCAATGGCAGATGCCGCCCGGTAGTGAGGGACGGGGGCTAGCGGGCGTTAACCGAGATGGCCTCGGCCTGCCATCAGATCAGGCGTTTATAGACCAGTATTGCCAGCGTCGTGGCCTTCCCGCGATCGACAATTTCGGGTTTTATCTGGCTTTCAACTTCTTTCGAATGGCCGGAATTTTGCAGGGCGTCTACAAACGCGCGCAAGATGGCAATGCGTCCGATCCGGAACGGGCGAAGATCCTTGGCACATATGTTCCAATCTTTGCCCGGCACGGGCTGGACGCCATTAACGCCTAAGATTCCTTCGACAATTCTAACCCCAGATTTCCAAGGCTATTCTTGCCAAAGAACATCTCGGACCCTGCAAACATGCTGGGAACGCCAAACACGCCGCGTTTCACGGCAGCTTTGGTTTGGTCTTTTAGCTGTTGCTTTATGTCGGCACTGGTCATCGCCTCGCGCAATTTGCGGACTGGCAGCCCATTTTCTTGCATGATTTCGGACAAGACACTAAGCTCATCCACTTTTTGGCCGTGCACCCAAATCGCATCAAATATCGCGCCCATGTATTTGTCTTCCCACGGCTTTCTTGACGCATAAACAGCACCGCGCATAGCAAATTTGGTGTTTATCGGAAAATGCGGACTCATATGAAAACTCAGACCTCGTCTACGTGCAAACCGGTGGAGGTCATGGGTCAGATAGGCCGATTTCTGTCGATTTTCCGAAAAGGCCTGAAACGGGTTTTGGTTGTTTGTTGCCTTGAACACGGTCGAAAGTAGAACCGGCACATTGTTCACTTGCGCATCGTGCTTGCCTGCCAGTGCCGGCAAGGTCTTATAGGCCAAAAACGCATTGGGACTGCAAAAATCATACACAAAATCTATATGTTGCACCATGTTGCTCCTCCGAGATTTCGAACAATGTAAATGCACCAACTCGTGACAACCGAATCCGCTACGGCCTTAGTGTAGCAGTCTTGCACGCCATGTGGTCGATTTCCCTGTCAATTCAGCACGTAAGCCAGCAAAATCCCGTCATGAACCAGAGGGTCCCGCAACAATGACAAAATTCGACACGAACCGCCTGAGCCGCATTTCCGACTGGATGCAGCGATATGTCGACGAACGCAAATACGCTGGTAGTTCCTTGTTGGTGAAACACAATGGGGCCGAAGTGTTTTTCGATGCCTGCGGCAAAAGAAACGTTGATAACGATCTTGATTTTCAGCGCGATACAGTGGTTCGTATTTACTCAATGACGAAACCGATCACCACGGTTGCGCTGATGATGTTAGTAGAACGTGGTTTGTTTCACCTCGACACGCAACTGTCTGAATTTTTGCCAAAATTCTCTAAAATGCGAGCACTGGTGCCGGGTGCAGAGCGGTTGGACCAGACCGAAAACGCACCTACACCGACACTGCATCAACTGCTGACGCATACAAGCGGCTTCAGCTACCCCTTCAACCCCGGAGTGCTACCGCAAGCGATGGACGAGCGAGACCTGATGTTCAAACCGGATCAGGGTCCTCTGGCCGACCGAGCCCGCGACCTTGCTGAGCTACCTTTGGCATTTCAACCAGGAACTCGTTGGGAATATTCCGTCGGCATCGACGTTATTGGCCGCGTGATAGAGGTTGTTTCGGGGCAACCTTTGGACCAGTTCTTCGCGCAGGAAATTCTTGAGCCACTTGGAATGAAAGACACTGGATTCTCCGTGCCTGCGGGGGCAGGGGATCGGTTCGCTTCGTTATATACTCCGCTGGCCGGTGATGCGATGGCGTTGAATTCGGCAGAGACCGGGGCTGAAACTCTGCGGCTGGTGGATCAAGCCAAGGGATCTCCGTTCCAAAACGCCTCCACCTTTTCCGGCGGCGGCGGTTTGGTTGGCACGATCGACGACTATTCTCGTTTCGCGGAAATGCTGCGAAACCGGGGGCAGGGCGCAGGACACCGCCTCTTGGGCCCCAAAACCGTGGACTACATGATGCGCAACCATTTGCCGGGCGACATCGCCTCGATGGGACCGCAGAGTTTTGCAGAACAGCCGATGGAAGGCACCGGTTTTGGATTGGGCGGTGCCGTGGTGATAAACCCGGGCCGCACCCGCGTACCCGGTTCAGTGGGTGATTTTAGCTGGGGCGGTATGGCGTCGACATTCTTCTGGATCGACCCGATGAATGACCTTACCACTGTTTTCTTCACGCAATTGTCGCCATCCAGTTCATATCCATCACGGGCAGAACTAAAGGCACTTGTCCTTGGGGCACTGATTGAATGACGATCTGGCCGCTGTTATCGACATCAGACCTAGCGGAGACCGCAACATGACCGAAGCAGAACGTATCCTTCTGGACCTTTTGGACATCGAAAGGCTTGAGGTCGACCTGTTTCGCGGCACTGGTTCGGGCGGTGAAACGCCAACGCGCATTTTTGGTGGTCAGGTGATCGCGCAGGCCCTGGCGGCGGCCTATCGTACAGTTGAAGATCGCCTGTGCCATTCATTACACTCCTACTTCATTCGCGCTGGTGATCCCTCTATTCCCGTTATTTATCAAGTTGATAGAGCACGTGATGGAGGTTCCATGACCACCCGTCGCGTCGTCGCGATCCAGCATGGAAAGCAAATCCTCAACATGTCGGCCTCATTTCATGTTCAAGACGAAGGATGGGATCACCAGCACGCTATGCCACCGACCAATGGGCCCGAGGCTTATCCGGCCCGCGAGGAACTGCGCCAACGATATGTAGATCAGGTTCCAGAAAAACTACGTGGCGAACTGATGCGAGAACGTCCCATCGAAGTGCGCGAAGTGGATCATCAAAATCCATTTGCGCCTGAAAAATCGGATGACCGAAATCAGATTTGGTTTCGCATGAAAGCTTCAGCCGGAACCGATCCGGTGACGCAACATCTGATTTTGGCCTATGCGTCAGACATGTATTTGATGACCTCTGGTCTGCGTCCGCACGGAGTCAGCTGGTTTACCGGAGAAGTAAACGGCGCGAGCCTCGATCACGCGTTGTGGTTCCACGCGCCAATTCATTTCGAAAATTGGCATCTATACGCGATGGACTCTCCATGGAGCGGGCAGGGACGCAATTTCAACCGCGGGTCCATATATGCCCAAGACGGCACTCTGGTCGCTTCTGTGGCTCAGGAAGGCTTGATGCGCAAAGCGCGACGCAAGCCTTAGATGTCCTCGATAAACTGTTGATTTAACTTCTGCATCCCGGTCAACCACCGATCATAGTCAGCTGTCTTGAACTGCAAGTAATCCAGAACCTGAGGATGCGGCAGCACCAGAAACTGCTCGGATCGGATCGCTGAAACGCAGGCTTCGGCCACATCTTCAGGCTCTAACATTCCGTCAATTGAAGCAACCGAAGTTTCATGGCCGCGCGTCATTTCAGAACGCACGGCCTGTGGGCACAGAACGCACACGCGCAAACCTTTCTGGCCGTACGTCAGTGACAACCACTCGGCAAAACCAACAGTCGCATGTTTTGTGACTGCATAAGGTGCGGCACCGGGTTGATTCAGCAATCCAGCCGCCGACGCCGTGATCATGATATATCCACCGCCACGCGCAATCATGCGCGGCACCAAATGGCGTGTCGTCCAGACATGAGACATGACGTTGATCTTCCAGATGCTGTCCCAATCCTCGTCGGGAACATCCAGACCGCCAAGCGTCAGTATTCCGGCATTGGCACAGAATAGATCAATCGGGCCAATCTGGCTCTCAACTGTGTCAATCAGTGATTTGATATCATCTTCTCGCGACACGTCGCAGGCCAATCCGTGACCACCGATTTCCCGGGCCACGGACTGCGCGCCGTGTAAGTCGATATCTGAACACACTACTGTGGCTTCTTCTTTGGCGAACCGCTCAGCCAAACCTTTACCGATACCCTGAGCGGCACCGGTAACAACCACTGTTTTTCCGCTCAGCTCCATGAGTTGAACCCATGTATTGATTCAGGAATCCGCCGTAAAACATTGGTATAAAGGCAATATTGGCATTCCAAATTTACCATATTATTACCATAATACCAATTACACGATAACTCTAATAGAACGCCTGCAACCCAGTTTGAGCCCGCCCCAGGATCAGCGCGTGCACATCATGGGTACCTTCATAGGTATTCACAGTCTCAAGGTTGACCATGTGGCGTATGACCTGGAATTCGAGCGAGATGCCATTGCCGCCATGCATATCCCGTGACATCCGCGCAATGTCCAACGCTTTGCCACAGTTGTTACGCTTGACGATCGAAATCATCTCGGGCGCCGCATTCGCCTCATCCATCAGACGGCCAACGCGCAGGCTTGCCTGCAGGCCCAAAGAGATTTCGGTCTGCATGTCAGCCAGTTTGCGCTGGAACAGCTGCGTCTGTGCCAAAGGTTTGTTGAATTGCTTCCGATCCATTCCGTACTGGCGTGCACCATGCCAGCAGGCCTCGGCCGCCCCCATGACGCCCCAACTGATGCCATAACGCGCACGGTTCAAACAACCAAATGGACCTTTCAATCCCTGAACGTGCGGTAGCAGCGCATCTTCGCCGACCACAACGCCGTCCAAAACGATTTCACCGGTGATCGACGCCCGCAGGCTCAGCTTGTTCTGAATTTTCGGAGCGCTCAGACCTTCGACGCCTTTGTCCAGAACAAAGCCACGGATCTTACCGTCATGCGCGTCTGATTTGGCCCATACGATGAACACATCCGCTATCGGAGAGTTCGAGATCCACATCTTGCTGCCGGTCAGACGATATCCGCGATCAATTTTCTCGGCCCGGGTTTTCATACCAGCCGGGTCCGATCCTGCATCGGGTTCGGTCAGACCAAAACATCCGATCCATTCACCGCTGGCCAGTTTAGGCAAGTATTTCCGGCGCTGTTCTTCGCTGCCATAGGCATAAATTGGGTACATCACCAACGAGCTTTGTACCGACATCATGGAACGATAACCCGAATCTACACGCTCGACTTCGCGAGCGACCAGACCGTAGGATACGTACCCTGCCCCAAGGCCACCGTATTCTTCGGGGATCGTGGTGCCCAGCAGGCCCATTTCGCCCATTTCACGGAAAATCTCGGGGTCGGTTTCTTCGTTCTGATAGGCCTCAGTCACCCGCGGTTGCAGCTTTTCCTGCGCATAAGCATTGGCGCTGGCGGCGATCATACGTTCGTCTTCCGTCAGTTGATCGGCCAGACGAAACGGATCATCCCACGTGAATGAACCCATATCAGGCGCATCTTTGGCGCGCAGAGTTGGCTTGGTGTCAGGGGCGTTCATGGTGCTTCTCCGCTCAATCAGCTTCGCGGCAAACTAACCCGGCCTTTCAGCAAAAGACAGTAAGAGTTTGGCATCCATCTATGAGCAAAACTCATACCTCCTGCCCCTGCGTTTATCCTAGTGCGTAGCCGGCGCCGCGGACGGTTCGAACCGGGTCTTTGCCGCCATGCTGTGTCAGTGCTTTTCGCAACCGGCCGATATGGACGTCTACGGTGCGTGTATCGACATAGATATCTCGACCCCACACCCGGTCAAGCAGTTGCTCACGGCTCCAGACACGGCCGGGTTTTTCCATGAACGTGCTCAACAAGCGGAACTCGGTCGGACCAAGTTTCAACGGCTTGCTGTCGCGGCTGACCTTGTGCGTTTCGGCATCCAGAACGATATCGTCGAACTCAAGCCGTATCCCAACGGTTGCCGGGCGAACCCGACGCAGTTGCGTACGCACACGCGCCATCAATTCAACCACTGAATATGGCTTGACCACATAGTCATCCGCGCCTGTTTCCAGACCACGCACCTTGTCGATCTCCTCCGTGCGCGCCGACAACATGATGATGGGGATCGCACGCGTATCGGTGCGCATTTTCAGCCGACGGCAAACTTCTATCCCGCTGAGATTGGGCATCATCCAGTCCAGCACGATGATATCCGGTTGCTCTTCATCGACCAACAGCATGGCTTCTTCGCCATTGGCAGCCTTGGATACGCGGAACCCTTCAGCTTCGAGGTTATAGGCCAGCACTTCGCGCTGGGCCGGTTCATCCTCGACCACCAGAACGGTTGGTTGATCAGCGGACATTCGTCTGAACTCCTAGGCGGATTGCGAAGTTATATCAGCTTTCGGGCGCGCCTCGGTCGGGCGTTCACCGGTGATGAAATACACGACCTGTTCAGCAATCGCGGTTACATGATCGCCCATACGCTCGATGTTTTTAGCTATGAAATGCAAGTGCATACAGGATGAAATGTTGCGCGGATCCTCGGCCATGAATGTCAGCAACTCGCGGAACAGACCATTGTACATCTGGTCGACCTCTTCGTCTCGATCGATCACCTCGGCCGCCAGTTCGGCGTCACGCTGAATATAAGCGTCCAGTGCATCCCGCAGCATCCGTTCGACCTCGCGCGCCATGCGACGCAGGGCGGAAGCGGTACCGTTGATATCCCCCCCACTGGCCAGAACCGTGGTGCGTTTCGCGATGTTTTTCGAGTAATCGCCGATGCGTTCCAAATTGGCTGAAACCTTTAGAACCGACAGCACCAAACGCAAATCGCTGGCCGTCGGCGCACGCAGGGCAATCAGACGGGCGGTTTCTTCGTTGATCAACTCTTCCAGCGCGTCGATGGCCTTGTCACCCTGACGAACCTGCTGGGCCAATTCCTCGTCCCGTGTTTCAAGCGACCGGGCCGAGTTCATGATGGCGGCCTCGACCAACCCGCCCATCTTCATGATGTGGGCCTGAATGGCTTCGAGGTCGCGGTCGAAGGCGGATGCAATATGTTGTTCGCTCATATCTGAATACCTGTACTTAGCCGATCCGGCCTGTAATGTAGCTTTCCGTGCGCGGATCTTCGGGGTTGGTAAAGATCTGACCCGTCTCACCAAATTCGACCAGATTGCCCAGATGGAAGAACGCGGTCTTTTGGCTGACCCGCGCTGCCTGCTGCATCGAGTGTGTGACGATCACCACCGAATAGCGCGAGCGCAGCTCGTCGATAAGTTCCTCGACCTGCGCGGTTGCAATCGGGTCCAGGGCCGAGCATGGCTCGTCCATCAGCAAAACCTCGGGTTCCGTGGCCACTGCACGTGCGATGCACAGGCGCTGCTGCTGACCACCGGACAGACCAGTGCCGGGGGCGTCCAGACGATCCTTGACCTCATCCCAGATCGCGCCACGACGCAGGGATTTCTCAACGATATCGTCAAGTTCCGCCTTGTTCTTAGCAAGACCATGGATGCGCGGACCGTAGGCTACGTTGTCATAGATCGATTTGGGGAACGGGTTCGGTTTCTGGAACACCATGCCCACTTTGGCGCGCAGCTGCACCGGGTCGACCCGCTTGTCATAGATATCTTCGCCATCCAGCAGGATATCGCCCTTCACCCGGCAGATATCGATCGTGTCGTTCATCCGGTTCAGGCACCGCAGAAAGGTGGACTTGCCGCAGCCCGATGGCCCAATGAAGGCCGTGACAGTCTTGTCCTCGATCTTAACGTTCACGTCTTTGATGGCATGCGTGTCGCCGTAGTAGACCTGAACATTATTCGCGGCGATTTTGATGTTTTTGGAGTCCACGGTTCTCTCCATTTTCGTCATCTGGTTCATCATTGGCCCCTCTTACCAGCGGCGTTCAAAGCGGCGGCGCAGAAGTACCGCGATGGTGTTCATTGTCACGAGGAAGATCAACAGGATGATGATGCCCCCCCATGCGCGTTCATAAAAGGCCGGGTCGGCGCGTTTGGACCATTCATAGATCTGCGCCGGCATGGCCGAATTCGGGGACAGGAAGCCTGCCACAATCCCGTCGGGCGGGTTCGAGGCTATAAAGCCCACCATCCCGATCAACAGCAGCGGCGCGGTTTCCCCCAGCGCCTGCGCCAATCCGATGATGGTGCCGGTCAGGATACCGGGCGCGGCCAGCGGCAGAACATGGTGGAATACCGCCTGCATTTTCGAGGCCCCTACCCCAAGTGCTGCATCGCGGATCGACGGCGGCACGGCCTTCAGCGAAGCGCGGGTCGAGATGATGATCGTCGGCAAGGTCATTAGCGTCAGTACCAGACCTCCGACCAGCGGGGCCGATGTTGGCAGGTGCATGTAGTTGATGAACACAGCCAGACCGAGTATACCAAACACGATGGACGGCACGGCGGCCAGATTCGAGATGTTTACCTCAATAATATCGGTCAGTCGGTTCTGCGGCGCGAATTCCTCAAGATAGATCGAGGCCGCAACGCCAATCGGCAACGCCAGGGCCAACACCACGAACATCATGAACAGCGAACCCAGCATCGACACACCGATTCCCGCGGCCTCGGGCCGTTGGTCGGACGCATCCGCACCGAAGATGAAGTCGGGATTGAAGGCTTTGTATAGCACGCCCGCTTCCCGCAACTGATCAACGAAATCAAGCTGTTCGACCGAGATACTCTTATCGTTGGCGATCGAGTCGCGCGTGACGCGACCCTTTAAGTATCCATCGACACGGCTGTTGGTCAAAAAACGGAAACTGACCGTCTTGCCGATCTCATCAGGGTTGGCGATGACATAATTGCGCAGCTCGGCCTGCGCCGCTTTGGACAGGATTTTGCCCATGTCCTTGGGCGACAAATCTGTTTGGATGCCCAGCTGAGCAACCTCATTTTCCAGAGCCGACGCAATAAGGGGTGCATAACCGAAGGTCGACACCTTCTTGATGTCCTCGATATTGCGGTTGCCGTTCTTGTCCAGCTTGTCGGCCTTCAGCTCGACATTCAGTTCAAGATATGTCTGCTGAAACGCGCCCAGACCGGCCGTCACGATGTTGGTGACCAGAACGATCAGCATCAGCAATCCGATACTGATGGCCGCGATACCATACATCTTGAACCGGCTTTCGGCCGCGTTACGACGCTTGGTGCGGCTGTCCTTTTCAAACAGTGAACCACCTTTGGGTTTTGCCACAGGAGCAGCGTCAGGTGTTTGGGAAATATCGGTCATTCGTACTGCTCCCGGTATTTGCGTACGATGTAGAGGGCAAAGATGTTCAGCCCCAGCGTGATGATGAACAGCGTCAGACCCAGCGCGAAGGCCACCAGAGTCTCGGGGCTGGCAAAATCGGTGTCGCCGGTCAACTGGCTGACGATCCGGGTTGTAATGGTGGTCATCGCTTCAAACGGGTTACCCGAGAATTTGGCGATCGCACCAGCTGCCATCACCACGATCATCGTTTCGCCGATGGCACGGCTTGCAGCCAGAAGGATGGCACCAACAATACCTGGCAGGGCTGCTGGCAGGATCACACTACGCACAGTCTCGGAGTGGGTTGCCCCCAGACCAAGGGAACCGTCCCGCATTGACTGCGGTACCGCATTGATAATGTCGTCGGACAGCGATGATACGAACGGGATCAACATAATCCCCATTACCAACCCAGCAGTCAGAACCGCATTGGAACTGGCCATCCAGCCAACACCCAGCGCGCCGCCTTCGCCAAACATGGACACCAGCGCGGGACCCACTGTCAGCAAAGCGAACAGACCATAAACAATGGTTGGAATGCCGGCTAGAATTTCTAGCAGAGGTTTGGCTATAGACCGCGTTGCACCCGAAGCATACTCGGACAAGTAGATCGCGGCGAACAGGCCAATCGGCACAGCCACCAGTAGTGCGATCAGTGAAATATACAGCGTTCCCCAAAGCAGTGGCAGGATAGACAGTTCACTGCCTCCGCGGAAATTTGGGGCCCATGTGCTGCCGAAGAAAAAGTCCTTCCACGAATGCAGCTGGAAGAAGTTCATGGTTTCGAACAGCATCGACAAAACGATACCAACTGTGGTCAGGATCGCGATTGACGCGGCCAGCAACAGCAGCGCAAGAACGCCCTGCTCGACCACATTACGAGCCCGAAATTCCTTATGCGTACGAACGTAGGCAAAGGCCGCACCAAGCAACGCCAGAGCTAGCACGATGACCTGCATCGCGACCTTCCCAGTCGACGTCATGCTGCGGAACTTTTGCGCCGCCACCAGAATGGGCTGCGTAATGTCCTGCGTCAGAACCTGCCCAGCATCTTTCAGCGTTTTGGTCACAGTCTCGATGTCAGCATTGCCGTACCGAGCCTGTGCTTCGGTCATCGCACCGCTGGCAACGGCACCGTCCAGACCATAGGCCACGCGTCGCACCTCGCTCATGACCAGACCACGATCTGACCCTTCGGGGATTGACTGATCGGGAATTAGTCCGGACACCGTGCTGTTCACAATCATCGGCTGCACCAGAAGCCAGATAATTAGCACGCCCAAAGCCGGAACCAGTGCCGTTAGCGCAACGTTGTAGCCATAATAAGAAGGCAGAGAGTGCAAGTCGCGGGCATCACCTCCCGCATTTGCCAGTGCGCGGGATCGACCCGCGAAATATCCGATCACTGCCAGCGCAAGCAGGATAAGCAACAGCCAGGATAACGCCATGAGAACTCCGTGGGGATGGCAGTGTTTGGAGTCAAAAAGAACCGGGGCGCGAATAAAACGCCCCGGTTCGGTTTTCGAGGTGGATTAGGAACCGCCGCCCAGAACGGCTTCGTTTGCAACGGTTTCCTGAACCTTGCCCAGCTCCGGATCAGAGACCAGACCATACTCGGCCAGTGGGCCATCGGGGCCTGCGATCTCGTCCGCAACGAAGAACTCAGCATATTCTTTCAGGCCGGGGATCACGCCGATGTGCGCTTTCTTCACATAGAAGAACAGCGGGCGCGAGACCGGGTATTCGCCAGATGCGATCGACTCGGTCGAAGGAACGATACCGGACATGGTCGCGACCTGCAGCTTGTCGGTGTTGTTCTCGTAGAAGGCCAGACCAAAGACGCCGATACCGTCCTTGTTGCTATCGATGCGGGCCAGAGTCTCGGTATAATCGCCGTCGATGTCGACCGAAACGCCATCGGTACGCAGCGCGATACAGGCCTTTTCAGCGGCTTTCTTGTCATCGCCGTTGGCGGCTTTGTAGACGTCGAAGTCACCCAGGTGCTCACATCCAGCCAGGATCACCTTGTCTTCGAACACTTCGCGAGTGCCGTGCTTGGTGCCCGGTACGAATGCTGCAATCGGCTGCGCCGGGAATGCGGGGTTTACGTCGGCCCAGGTTTTGTTCGGGTTGTCGACCAGTTCACCGTCAACAACGATCTGCGCGGACAGAGCCTTGTACCAGTCTTCCGGTGTGAACTCGAACGAGTTGCCGTTGATGTCTGAAGCGAAGACGATGCCGTCATAACCGATCTGAACCTCGATGATGTCCGTCACGCCGTTTTCGGCACAGGCTTTGATCTCTTTTTCGCGGATCGCGCGCGACGCGTTTGCTACGTCGATGGTGTTTTCGCCAACACCTTCGCAGAACCGCTTCAAACCAGCGGATGAACCGCCTGATTCAACAACAGGTGTCGGGAAGTCAAAGTTTTCACCGAAGGCTTCTGCGACGATCGAAGCATAAGGCAGCACGGTCGAAGAACCGGCAACCTGAACCTGATCACGTGCGGCGGCAGCGGTGGCCGATACGGCAGCGATGGCAATCGCCGAAGCCGACAGTTTAACAAAGGACATTTCAGTCTCCCTGAAAAGATAAGTTTTGATCATCCCCATGATGATCTTGCGCGATCTTCTAGAACTTGCACGTAAGTCTTTTGTGACAGGTGTGTAACAGCTTTATGACAGTCGGTCTAAAAACGGCTGGACTGAACGCAAAGCTGCCATGCGCCAGTTACATGGCAACAGGTAGCTGCGGATAAATCGCTTCTATCTTGGAAGTATAACAGTAAACGTCGAGCCCTTGCCGACTTCGCTTTTCACCCGCAAACGCCCGCGGTGACGATTGATAATATGTTTCACAATCGCAAGGCCCAGCCCAGTTCCACCCAACTGCCGCGATCTGTGGCTGTCAGCGCGATAGAATCGCTCGGTCAGGCGCGGTAGGTGTTGCGCTTCAATACCGGGCCCCCTGTCACTCACCAGAACCCGGACGGCTGGACCGCGCATAGTGGAGTCCCGTTCGGATGACTCCACCCGAATTTCGACGCTGCCACCACTGCCGCCGTATTTGATGGCGTTTTCAATCAGGTTGGTAAAGACCTGACGCAGCTGGTCGCTATCCCCGGTCAACGAAACGGGCCCCTCTGGTGCATTCAGGTTTAATTCTACATCAGCACCCTCGGCCAGAGGTCGCAGAGAATTCAGCGTCGATTGCAACAACCCCGTCAACTCTAGCTGATCCTTGGGCCGCACACGCTCTTCGCTTTCGACGCGGTTCAGCGAAAGAAGATCGCCGACCAACCGGTTCATACGATTGGCTTCGTCGGCCATAATCCCAAGAAAACGGTCGCGCGCGGCTGCATCCTCACGCGCCGGGCCACGCAACGTTTCGATGAACCCCATCAACGCTGTCAACGGTGTGCGCAACTCATGGCTGACATTCGCTACGAAATCCCGTCGCATCTGGGTGGCTTGTTCGACATGCGTAACGTCTTGGAAAATTGCCAGCATGGCGCCACCTGACACCGCGCCCACACCGTTCAGATACCGACATTCAACTTCTAGCGTGGTGTCTTGCGCGCCATCGTTTGACAGGTGACGCGCCTTTGCCGGACCCTTGGTGTGCAGGCACTGTTCTATTGCATCAATCACCCCCGGCTGCCGCAGAATCGTCGCGAAATGCCGACCGACGATATTCTGCGTCAGCAGGGTTTTGGCCTCGTCATTGGCGGCGATGATCCGTTCGGTCTGATCGACCATCAAAGCCGGCATCGGAATGGCCGAGACAAATTCGGCAAGCAGGTCGTCTGACATTCTTCAGACCCTTCCCGGCAAGTTAGGACGCAGGCTTCATCTCGTCACGGAACCGGCGCATGTTCTGTTGATAATGCAACGCGCTGAGCGTGATTTTCTGCGCCGCGGCTTCGTCCAGTTCCCGCACGACCTTGCCCGGCGTTCCCATGACCAGCGAGTTGTCGGGGATTTCCTTGCCTTCGGTGATCAAGGCCCCTGCCCCGATCAGACAATTCTTACCGATATTTGCCCCGTTCAACACGATGGCTCCCATGCCGATCAGCGTGTTTTCCCCGATCGTACACCCGTGCAGCATCACCTTGTGGCCGATGGTACTGTTCTTACCAATGGTCAGTGGGTAACCGGCGTCGATATGCATTACGCAATCTTCCTGCACATTGCTGCCTTCGCCCACACGAATCTCTTCATGATCGGCACGGATAGTACATCCAAACCAGACCGACGACCCCTGCTCGAGCACGACCTTGCCAATCAGATTAGCGTCCGGGGCCACCCAGGTGTCCGCGTGGATTTGCGGGGAGTGTTCGCCAAGAGCGTAGATGGTCATGACAATCCCTCGAATTCGTTCTGCAAGCTGCGCACGTGGTTTTGCAGGCTCGGTTGCTGGATGCGGCGCATACGCTCGGCGCTGACGATGGTTTTCAGCTTATCCTCGGTTGCGTCCAGATCATCATTGACCAGCACATAGTCGTAGTAACCCCAGTGGCTGATCTCATCCCAGCTTTTGAGCATCCGCTTAGCGATCACGTCTTCGCTGTCCTGACCGCGCGTTTCCAGACGGCGGCGCAATTCTGGGATCGAAGGCGGCAGGATGAAAATCGACAGTGCATGCTTACCCAGATCCGAATTGCGGATCTGCACCTCGCCCTGCCAATCCACGTCGAACAACACGTCCCGGCCCGAGTTTATCGAGTCCCGCACCGGACCTGCGGGAGAGCCGTAGAAATTCCCGAAAACATGCGCGTGTTCCAGCATCTGGCCATCGGCCACCTGCTGTTTGAACTCGTCCTCCGACAGGAAGTAGTATTCCCGTCCATGCTCTTCCCCCGGGCGCGGCGCGCGGGTTGTGGCCGAAACCGAGAACTCCAGACCTTCATCCCAGGCCATAAGCCTGCGCGCCAAAGTGGATTTCCCCGCCCCCGAAGGCGAAGACAGGATGATAAGTAGGCCGCGGCGATCTGCCATGTCAGTTGTTCCCATCGTCATTCAATATTTTGCACCTGTTCGCGCATCTGGTCTATTACGGCCTTCAACTCAAGCCCCACCGAGGTCAGCTCGGCACTTTGCGCTTTTGAACACAGCGTGTTGGCCTCACGGTTGAACTCCTGCATCAGGAAATCCAGCTTGCGCCCCACAGCCCCATCCTGCGACAGCAAATCATGTGCTGCGTTTACATGAGCTTTTAGTCGGTCGATCTCTTCGGTGATATCGGATTTGACCGCGATCAACGCCAATTCCTGCGCAACCCGGTCGGGGTCAGCCCCCTGTGTGTTGTCCAACACCCTTGCCAGATTTTCCCGCAGCGCTTCAGCAGTCTTGTCTTTGCGCTGTTCCGCAAGCTCGGCCGCCTGCACAGTCAAATCTGCGACCTGAGCAAGCTGTCCGTTCAGAATGTCTGCGAGCGCTTTGCCTTCGGTCTGACGCATGTCGACAAAGGCGGCCAACAAGTCAGCGAATTCCGTCGAAAGTTCCTTCACCAGCGGAGCCGAGTCATCCGCATCGTTGCCGGCCTCCAACATCCCCTTCTGCGCAATCAACTCTGCCGCTGTCGAAGGCGCTAGCGCGACACCACTTTCTGCGGCCATCTGTTCTGTGCGGGCCAACGCAGCAAGCGCCGCGCCCATGGCGGTTTCGTTCAGAACCAGATCAGGGGCAGTTTCCTCACGGCTTAGGCGCAAGGATAAGGTGACATTGCCACGGTTTAGCGATTTTGACAGTTGCGCGCGCAAGGCGGCTTCAAGCCCGGTCAGCCACTCGGGCATGCGCAGACGCATGTCCAAACCCTTTCCGTTCACACTGCGCAGCTCCCACGTCCAACTATGAGGTCCAAACGCCCCTTTTCCTGCGGCGAATCCGGTCATGGATCTGATCATGTTGGCTGTCCTCATCTGCTCGCTTGCTGCACCTAAAGCCATCAACGGGTGCAGGGCAAGAGTTTGCTAGTTTTCGACCTTCGTCCAGAAGTTAACCATTCATTAAAGAATTCCTCCAAAATTGACTCAATCCGTGTCAATTTGGCCTTGCTCAGGGATGTTCAGACCGGAAGGGTCCCGATATCTGGCATTTTAGACAAATGACGGTCGATTGACGCTAGGGTGGTGAAAATGAAAACGTTTTTCGGGAACAGGTTCGGATCGAACTCTGGAAAGATCGTCGCAATGGATCGTTTTGACAGCGGGCGCAGTCTCTCGCCCATCCGACAGGTCGAGGCGTATTGGACTGCGCTGTTAACCGGCGACGGTGTTCCCAAACGTGCGCAAATCGACCCCCGTGGGCTTGAGAACGTTCTGGAGTACACTTTCATCCTTGAACGGATCGCGCCCGGACTTGCGCGGTTTCGTCTGGCCGGCAGCCATCTTAACAATCTGGCAGGCATGGAAGTACGCGGCATGCCGTTGACCGCGTTTTTTGAACCTAGCGCTCGTGGCCAGATTTCAGACGTTTTGGAACAAGTCTTCGCCCGACCAGCGGTTGCCGAGCTTGGGCTGGTTTCCTCTGGCAAACTGGGGCGAACTCAACTGCAGGCGCGCATGATCCTGCTACCCTTAAAAAGCGATCTTGGTGATATCAGCCGCGTTCTGGGTGTGATGATTTCCGATGGCGTGATCGGAGCAACGCCGCGGCGATTTACCATGCCCGATTTTAAGATACGGGCCAAATTCGACGTTCAGGCACCACAACAACCGATTCAGCAGACTACGGCCGGGTTTGCGGAAGAACAGGAAGGGTTCAAGAAGCCCGGATCACACTTGCGTCTGGTTGCCTCGCGAGACGACTAACCAAAGAAGGCGGGCCACTACAGCCCGCCTCTTATTCTTAAAGACAATGAAACTTAGCTTGCTTCGCGCTTGTTGCGATCGCGGCGCAGATTGGTCAATTCTTCTGCGACCAGGAAAGCCAGTTCCAACGATTGCGTCGCGTTCAGACGCGGGTCGCAAGCTGTATGGTAACGATCTGACAGATCCTCTTCGGTCACGGCACGCACGCCGCCGGTGCATTCAGTCACGTCCAGACCCGTCATTTCGAAATGCACGCCGCCGGGGATGGTGCCCTCAGCCTGATGTACACCGAAGAAGTCGCGTACCTCGCGAAGGACCGAGTCGAACGGACGGGTTTTGTACCCGGTCGCCGATTTGATCGTATTGCCGTGCATTGGGTCGCAGACCCAAGTGACCTTAGCACCCTCTTCTTTGACGGCCTTGATCAGACGCGGCAGGTGTTCACCCGCTTTACCCGCACCGAAACGCGCGATCAGGGTCAGACGACCCTCTTCGTTTTCCGGGTTCAGCTTGGACATCAGTACCTTGAGATCCTCTGCGGTCGTCGTCGGACCACATTTCAGACCGATCGGGTTCAGGACCCCGCGACAGAACTCCACATGCGCACCGTCCGGTTGCCGCGTGCGGTCGCCGATCCAGATCATGTGGCCGGAACCGGCCAGCCAATTCCCGGAAGTCGAATCCAGGCGCGTCAGTGCCTCTTCGTATTCCAGCAACAGGCTTTCATGGCTCGTGTAGAACTCGACGGTCGAGAACTCATGCGTGGTGTCCGCTGTGATCCCAGCCGCACCCATGAAATCGATGGTGTCTTGAATACGGTCGGCGATCTCCGAGTATTTTTGGACATCCTGTACGTCGGTGAAGCCCAGGGTCCAGGAATGCACCATGCTCATATCAGCGAAACCGCCGGTCGAGAAGGCGCGCAGCAGGTTCAGGGTCGCCGCTGCCTGAGTGTATGCCTGCAACATCTTACCCGGATTCGGAATGCGTGCCTCGGGTG
Organism: Ruegeria sp. BI11; assembly: GCF_056538005.1. NCBI lineage: Bacteria > Pseudomonadati > Pseudomonadota > Alphaproteobacteria > Rhodobacterales > Roseobacteraceae > Ruegeria > Ruegeria sp. BI11. The sequence goes on from NZ_JBQFSM010000001.1 coordinate 406,793, forward strand.
TGAACGCCAGCTCGTTGATAATGTCACCACGGTAGCTGGGCAGTTCAACGCCATCCACCACCTCGGTCGGGGCACTGCGCGGTTTGGCGAATTGGCCGGCCATTCGGCCCACTTTGACCACCGGCACCTTTGCACCATAGGTCAGAACCATCGCCATCTGCAGCATCACCTTGAACGTGTCGCGGATTGCATCCGCACTGAATTGTTCAAAGCTTTCCGCACAATCCCCGCCCTGCAACAGGAAGGCTTCGCCGCGACCGGCGGCACCCAAGTGTTGCTTCAGACGCCGTGCTTCGCCCGCAAAGACCAGCGGGGGATACTGCGAAAGCTGCGCCTCGACCTTGGCCAGTGCGGCCGCGTCGGTATAGTCTGGCATCTGAACCCGGGGCTTGTTGCGCCAGTTCGTTTTTTGCCATTCAGTCATAGCTTTGATCTCCGCTGAAGTATTCAGGTTGCTTCTATACAAAATGCATTGAAGACTGACCATATATGATTTGGCCCTCTTGACGCAGCAAACAAGCTTTGGTCATGGTGGCTGCCAAATCTGACGTCGGACAAAAAGTCGCCGGACGCCGAATCAAGGACACCTCGCCATGCAAGAGCAACGCCAAGTTGTCACGGTGGAAGACACTGGGGCCACCTCCCGCAATTTTGTTTTTGTCCTATTGGACAATTTTTCTCTGCTATCTTTTGCCTCGGCATTGGACAGTCTGCGGATTGCCAACCGTATGGCGGATAAACCGCTGTATACTTGGAAGTTGATGGGTGAAGGCGGCGAGACCGTCAGTTGCTCGGCAGGGACAACCTTTGCGCTGGATTCAGACTTGGTTGAGTTGCAACGCGACGATGTTGTGCTGATCTGTGGTGGGGTCGACGTTCAGGCCGCAACCACCAAGAAGGTGTTGAACTGGGTGCGCCGCGAAGCGCGTCGGGGTCTGCGCATCGGTGGTTTGTGCACTGCAGCCTATACTCTGGCCAAAGCCGGTTTGCTGGACGGCAAACGTGCGACCATTCACTGGGAAAACTCGGACAGTTTTGTTGAGGAATTCGACGAGGTCGACCTGACCAAATCCGTCTTTATTGTCGACGGCAACCGGATGACCACGGCGGGTGGCACATCGTCAATTGACCTGCTGCTTAAAATGATCGCCGATGATTTCGGCGAGGATTTGGCGAATGCCGTCGCCGATCAGATGATCTATTCCTCGATCCGTACCGATCAGGACACCCAGCGTCTGTCGACCCCAACCCGGATCGGCGTGCGTCACCCGAAGCTGAGCCAGGTTATCCTGATGATGGAAAAGAACATCGAAGAACCGATCTCGCCTTCGATACTGGCCAAGGATGTCGGTATGTCGACCCGGCAGTTGGAACGCCTGTTCCGTCGATACCTGAGCCGCTCACCCAAGCGCTATTACATGGAGCTGCGGCTGCACAAGGCGCGCAACCTACTAATGCAAACGGATATGAGCGTGATCAACGTGGCATTGGCTTGCGGGTTTGCCTCGCCCAGCCATTTCTCGAAATGCTACCGGGCACATTACAATACCACGCCATACCGCGAGCGGGGTGCGCAGGGTGACCGGTTGTCGGTTTAGGCTACGCGGGGGTCATGCGATAAACGGCCCCCTCACCCACAGAAATGAACCAGATTGACCCATCGGGGGCCTCAACGATGTCGCGTACCCGGATCGTTTCGGGACCTTTGATCTGTTCGACCTCTCGCAGCGGCGATCCTGCCAACCGCCCGATATAGTCGAACTTGAGCGATCCAACAAAGATATCCCCTCTCCAGTCCGGCCACAGTTTGCCGGAATAGACCATCAACCCGGACGGGGCGATGGACGGGTCCCAATAATGCTTTGGCTGCTCCATCCCCGGTTTCGCGGTGCCTTCGCCAATTTTGTCTCCAGAGTAATGCACGCCATAGGAAATAACTGGCCAACCGTAGTTCAATCCTGGCTGAACCAGATTGACCTCATCCCCTCCTTTGGCTCCATGTTCCGATATCCAAAGACGGCCCCGGGCATCCAAGTCAGCTCCTTGCGGGTTGCGATGGCCATACGACCAAATCTCGGGGCGAACAGCACTTTCCCGAACAAAAGGATTGTCAGCAGGAACCGATCCGTCACGGTTCACACGGATCACGGTGCCATTATGGTTTGACCTGTCCTGGGCTTTGGGGCGTTCACCCCTGTCACCGATCGTGACGAACAAGGTTCCATCCTTAGATTCAACCACGCGTGACCCAAAATGACGTCCGCCTGAGCCGCCCGGCACCGCTTCGAAGATCACACGCAGGTTTGTTAGTCGATCACCCCCCTCGGACAAGCGGGCCACCGCAAGGGCGGTCCCGGCACCGCCACGTTGTGGCTTGGAGAAGGTCAGGAAAATCTCGCGAGTTTGTTTAAAATCGCGGGCGACAGTCACATCAAGCAAACCACCCTGCCCTTTGGCCAGAACATCAGGCACACCTTTGACGGAATTGGCTTTCCCATCTGCAACATAAAGCAGTTCACCGTCACGTTCCGTGATCAGAACACCTTCGCCCGACAAAATGCCGATTGCCCACGGGGCATCCAAGCCTGTGACCATCGGAGTAACTTGCACAGGGCCGGATGAAGTTTGCAAAACATCAGCACTGACGAACCCAGCCTTAACGACAAGAAACAGAATCGTGAAAACTCTCAACATTCAGCTCTCCATCCGCAGCATCCAGTCACCAAACATTGGGACAAGCCCAACAAAACAATCAGAACTTTAGGTGGCAACCACACTTTTGCGTGAGGACTTTTCTTTTCCCGGCAGCTTGCCTAGGGTCGTGCGCAGAACAAACATGTTCCAATTTGGGAGTAACCACATGAAAAAGCTGCTTACTGCAACTGCAGCAACCGCACTGCTGGCCGGCACCGCCATGGCCGAGGATGTAAAACTGGGCGTTCTGTTTGGATTCACCGGACCGATTGAATCACTGGCCCCGTCCATGGGGTCTGGTGCTGAACTGGCAATGTCCGAAGTTACCGAATCCGGCAAGCTTCTGGATGGTGCTACGGTCACTGCGTCGCGCGCTGACACTGGCTGCATCGACAATGGCCTTGCGACCTCGAACGGTGAACGGATGATCGCGGACGGCGTTGCCGGTATTATCGGTGGCGATTGCTCGGGCGTGACTGGCGCGATTCTTCAGAACGTTGCGATTCCGAATGGCATGGTCATGATCTCGCCTTCGGCAACCTCGCCCGGCCTGTCGTCAATGGAGGATAACGGCCTGTTCTTCCGCACCGCCCCATCGGATGCGCGTGAAGGTCAGATCATGGCTGATATCCTCAAAGATCGCGGCATCAACTCGATCGCACTGACCTACACCAACAACGACTTCGGCAAAGGTCTGGCTGATGCCATTCAATCCTCGTTCGAAGCTGCTGGCGGTGAAGTTACCATCGTAGCCTCACACGAAGACGGCAAGGCAGACTATTCGGCAGAAGTTGGCGCACTGGCGTCGGCAGGCGGTGATATTCTGGTTGTTGCGGGCTATCTGGACCAGGGTGGCCTGGGAATCATCCAGTCCTCGCTGGACAGCGGAGCGTTTGACACGTTCGGCCTGCCCGGCGGCATGATTGGCGACTCGCTACCGCAGAACGTTGGCCCGGATCTTGATGGTTCGTTTGGTCAGATCGCTGGCTCGGGTGGCGAAGGTGCTGAAAAGTACTTTGCAATGGCCGAAGCCGCGGGTTTTGATGGCTCGTCCCCTTATTCACCGGAATCTTACGACGCCGCTGCTTTGTTCATGCTGGCAATGCAGGCTGCCGGTTCGACCAACCCAGCTGAGTACGGCGCAAAGATCATGGAAGTTGCCAACGAACCAGGCGAAAAAATCTATCCGGGTGAATTGGCCAAGGGGCTGGAGCTGCTGGCCGCAGGTCAGGAAATCGACTATGTCGGAGCATCCGGCGTTGAGCTGATCGGCCCCGGCGAAAGCGCGGGATCCTACCGCGAGATCGAAGTAAAAGACGGTAAAAACGAAACCGTTAAATTCCGTTGATCTAACACTAACCGTCTTAAAAACAAACAGCCCGGGCCTTGTGTCCGGGCTGTTTCAGTGACAAAAGTCTGCACCTCTGTTTTCGGGGATAAGGCAAGGGAAAACCATGATCGTCGTTGAGGACGTGCACAAGCATTTTAGCGGGTTCCACGCGGTGGACGGTGCTTCGCTGGAAATCCAGAAAGGCTCGATCACCGGTCTGATCGGACCGAACGGAGCAGGTAAAACCACCCTGTTCAACGTGATTGCGGGTGTGCTGCCGCCGACCGGTGGCAAGGTATTCATGGATGGTGAGGACATCACCGGCCTGCCCCCGCATGAGCTGTTTCACAAGGGCCTGCTGCGCACCTTTCAGATCGCGCATGAGTTTTCCTCAATGTCCTGCCGCGAAAACCTGATGATGGTACCAGGCGCGCAATCGGGGGAATCGCTTTGGAACACCTGGTTCGGCCGCAAACGTATCGCCGACGAGGAACGCGCCTTGCGCGCCAAGGCCGATGAAGTTCTGGAATTTCTGACCATCGAACATCTGGCCGACCACAAGGCCGGTCAGGTCTCGGGCGGGCAAAAGAAACTGCTGGAACTTGGCCGCACCATGATGGTCGACGCCAAGATCGTGTTTCTGGATGAGGTCGGAGCAGGTGTAAACCGCACCCTGTTGATGACCATTGCCGACACCATCCTGCGCCTGAACAAGGAACGCGGCTATACCTTTGTCGTCATCGAGCATGACATGGATTTCATTGGAAAAATCTGCAACCCGGTTATCTGCATGGCCGAGGGCAAGGTCCTTGCCGAAGGTACTTTGGAACAGATCAAAGCCAATGAGCACGTGATCGAGGCTTATCTGGGCACCGGCCTGAAGAACAAAGACAAGCTGGAGGCCGGGGCATGAGCGACAACCCTTACCAGGACGATCACGGCAACAAGGACGCGACGATTGCCAATACCAAAGGCATCGGCACGATGACCCCCGCCCATCCGACCAGCGGAGAAACCCACAAGGTCAGCGGCGGCCCTTTCCTGATCGGTGACACCATGACCGGTGGCTATGGCAAGGGTCCCGACATTCTGCACGACTGCACCATCGCCGTGGACAAAGGTGAGATTGCGGTGATCGTTGGCCCCAACGGCGCAGGCAAATCCACAGCTATGAAAGCCGTGTTCGGAATGCTGGACGTGCGCGCCGGCGCAGTACGGCTGGACGGAGAGGACATCACCAAGCTCTCACCCCAAGACCGCGTGATCAAAGGCATGGGGTTTGTGCCGCAAACTCAGAACATTTTTACGTCGATGACGGTTGAGGAAAACCTTGAAATGGGTGCCTTCATTCGCCGCGACGATATCAGCCAGACGATGGAGCAGGTCTATGACCTGTTCCCCATCCTGCGCGACAAGCGTAACCAGGCGGCAGGAGAGCTTTCAGGCGGTCAACGCCAACAGGTCGCCGTGGGCCGCGCGCTGATGACCCAACCCAAAGTGCTGATGCTGGACGAACCCACCGCCGGTGTCTCGCCCATCGTGATGGATGAACTGTTTGATCGGATCATCGAGGTCTCACGCACCGGTTTGCCGATCCTGATGGTCGAACAGAACGCCCGTCAGGCGTTGGAGATTGCGGATAAAGGGTATGTGCTTGTGCAGGGGCGCAATGCGTATAGCGGCACGGGAAAGGAACTGTTGGCTGATCCAGAGGTTCGGAAGAGTTTCTTGGGTGGGTGATGACTAAAAACACTGCTGCTGCATTAATTTATGCAATATCAACAACCACAGTATTGGCGTATTCGGCACCGCAGAGTCACTATATTGAGTTCAATTGCACCATAGTTCAAAAGTGTGACCACCAGTCCCTGTGTAAGACAACTGAAGAGCCTACTCAGATAGCTTATACCGCATTGGTCCACGACTTGTCAGTTTCCAAGTCAATTACTCCAATTGATTACCCATTTAACACTTGGCAGGAAGTGACAGCTTGGGTGGAATTCATTAATCCGCGTGCTGGCAAGCTCCCGTTGCCTGTTTGGTATCTCGACGATGCCGGTTTTGACCCGCAGATAACCTTCCGCCTAGAGGATTGGCTCAAAGGGGAACAGGATTCCCCTTACGACGTAAAGGGTTATGCTCTCGTTATGACTTGTGACCTGTATGAAATTCAGTACAGCAGGGCCAATTTAGACAAGGATGATGACTTGCCCTGGGAAATGACTGTTTATAGAAAGCTTTGGGGTGAAGTTGGCAAGTACCACACTCAGAAATTACTTTGCGATTCCGATTAATAACGAAATTTGACTTCCTAGCGGCACTCGTTTCGCATTTCACCTTCAACTACATCCAGTGTAAATATCCAAGTTTCGAAGCATTGAATTTGCGTTGCCAACATAGCTTTAAGTTGCTGAATTGGGAAAACAGGACCTTCTCTCATCTGCCCTGCCTTCACCACCAAGACATCCAACCTCAGTTATCCGATCGGATCACCACAAGACCCAAAATCCTGCGCGGCATGCGGGCCTTTGATCGACATATCATAGTTCAGGTCCTCGAAGTCCACGACAAAGGTCACGACGTCCTTGTCCATGATGTGAAGGAAAGTCAGTGAGTTCAGACCGGCAATGATCGTCGCTTCTCCGCGGATGTCATCTGTGACGAAAAAACCCTTATCTGTGGCTCCGGATCTCGCCAATGTCACCGCGCCACCATTGCTGTCCGACACGCAATTGACGACGAAATCCGCCCCGTCCAAAGGATCGCTTGTCGCGGCATGCGCCATCGCGGGCAAAACCGCGCTCAATATTACTGCTGCGTAGAATTTCATGATGTACCTCCCTTTAGTCAGCGCCCTCAGGCACAGGGCAAGTTCACCATTTAACTTAATAACTTCAATAAGCTGAACGGCCATCCTCACCTTCAGTTGAAACCCAGTGAATTGCCGTGTTCGTGTATCTGCCCCTTTTGGCGTCGCTCAGAATAAGAGCCTTTGGGTCAGCAATTATGGCGAGATAATGACGATCGAAGGCTTGCGCAGCCGGAAATGAATTCAACGTCTAATAAAACGGTTTATTCCCTGTTGGTTATTCCTTCCACTTTCAGAATTGAGAAATTGAGGCCGTCCAGAATTCTGCCCTGTCTCGGCTCAATTTCCGCCATGATCCACCCATAACCACGGGCGCGCGAACAGCGGGAATCCTGGGCGGATTCTTAAAATTTCGGGCGATTGCCCTCTTCAGGAGACATAAAATGAAATATCTGGCAGCGCTTGCCGCCATCGTTCTGCCTGCGACCGCGCAGGCCGTGTCGCAAGCCCCCGCGGAAGGTGAATTTGTATACGAGTGCCAGATTACCGAAACTTGCAATCCCGGTGGATGCAATCCTCTTGATCCTGCGCGTGAGGTTGCGCTGAAAAAAATCGAGGGGCAATCTAAAGGCTTGCTGCTGGCCGACGGTCAGGAGCTTGAAGTTATGGTAATCCCCAGCCTCGGGGCGCAGGAATTTCTGCAAATTCTAAGCAATGGAAGCGTCGGATACACGGTCAATTCCGAGTCCGGTCATCTTGAGGTGCGCGCCTCTGGCGGGCAACAACGAAACGAACGTGGCGTTTGCACGCTGCCCAACTGAACTTTTTCGTATCTGCGAGAACTGCGAAGTTAAACCAATGACGCGCCGGAAAAATACGACCCGATCCGGCGCGCATTAACTGCCAGTAAAGAACGCTGCGCAATTGCAGTTTTTCTACGGAATTCTGCTGTCCATAACCGTTGAAATATTGTGTCTTTGCGTGCGGGTATGCCATAAGGCCGCACCCGGCGGAATGGGAAGGTGAAATGGACATACTGAACGCGCTTGTCGCGCTTGCGAATTTTGTACTGGTGCCTGCGATTGCTTATGGCAGCCAGCTTGCACTGGGGGCGCTGGGGGTCACTCTGATCTACGGCATCCTGCGGTTTTCCAACTTCGCCCATGGCGACACGATGGCCTTTGGCGCGATGATCGCTGTTCTTGTCACCTGGGGGCTGCAGGCCGTTGGGATCAGTTTTGGTCCGTTACCTACTGCGCTGCTCGCCCTGCCCTTTGCCATTCTAGGCTGTATCGTTCTGGTGCTGATCACTGATCGTCTGGTTTATCGGTTCTATCGCGAACAAAAGGCCAAACCGGTCATTTTGGTTATCGTCTCGATGGGCGTGATGTTCATCATGAACGGTCTGGTACGTTTCATCATCGGCCCGGACGATCAGAGGTTTTCAGACGGTCAGCGGTTTCTAATTTCCGCACGCGAATTTAAGGCCATGACCGGGTTGAATGAGGGGCTGGCGATCAAGACTTCTCAGGGTATTACGGTCATCGTTGCGGTCGTCGCCGTGGTTCTTTTGTTCTGGTTCCTCAATAAGACACGCACTGGCAAGTCAATGCGCGCTTATTCGGATAATGAAGATCTGGCCCTGCTGTCCGGCATCAACCCCGAGCGTGTCGTGATGATCACTTGGATTATCGTTGCGGCGCTGGCCACAACGGCGGGCGTGCTTTATGGCCTCGACAAGAGCTTCAAGCCTTTCGTCTATTTCCAACTACTACTGCCGATTTTCGCCTCGGCTATCGTAGGAGGGTTGGGTAACCCAGTGGGTGCCATTGCAGGCGGGTTCATCATCGCCTTTTCCGAGGTCACGATCACCTATGCCTGGAAAAAGGTGCTGACCTATCTGGCACCGGAGAATCTGGAACCTTCGGGATTGGTGCAATTCCTGTCCACCGATTACAAATTCGCCGTCAGCTTTGTCATCCTGCTGATCGTGCTTTTGTTCAAACCTACGGGTCTGTTTAAGGGGAAAGCAGTATGACCGAGCCTGTCAGAAACACACTGCTTTTTGCTGTCGTCGGTGGTCTGATCCTGCTGACCGGTTTCACGCAAAGCTGGAACGCTGCGATCCTGATCCTGAACATGGGGCTGATCTCAGCCATCATGGCGCTTGGGGTAAACCTGCAATGGGGCTTTGCCGGTCTGTTCAACGTCGGTGTCATGGGCTTTGTTGCGCTTGGCGGCCTTGCTGTCGTGCTGATCTCGACCCCGACCACTCCCGGGGCCTGGTCAGCAGGTGGGTTCGGCATTGTTCTGGCCCTGCTGTTGGGAGCGGCAACCGTAGTGGCCACAGTTCTTGTGGCGAAGAAGATGCCCAAAGGTCGGGTGCGAACCATCTCGATTATCGCCATTCTTGTCGTCGGCTTCTTTATTTTCCGCGCTGTACTTGATCCAAATACTGCTGCGGTCGAGGCGATTGAGCCGGCTGTTGCGGGTAACCTCGGCGGTCTGAACCTGCCCGTCCTTCTGGCCTGGCCAGCGGGTGGGCTTTTGGCTGCGGGCGCTGCGTGGCTGATTGGTAAAACCGCTTTGGGCTTGCGCTCGGACTATCTGGCTATTGCAACGCTGGGTATTGCCGAGATCATTATCGCGATTCTGAAAAACGAGGACTGGCTGGCCCGAGGCGTCAAAAACGTCTACGGTATCCCGCGCCCAGCTCCGGTCGTCGGATACGAAGTTGATCTGCAAAATGATCCTGGATTTGTGGCGCGTGCTGAATGGTTAGGACTGGACACCGTCACGGCTTCGACGTTGGCGGTCAAACTGGGCTATTCACTGCTGTTCCTGATCGTTCTACTAGTGTTGCTTTGGATGGCGCAAAAAGCGTTGAACAGCCCATGGGGCCGTATGATGCGCGCCATTCGTGACAACGAAGTCGCGGCCGAAGCGATGGGTAAGGACGTCACCCGCCGCCACCTGCAGATCTTTGTACTGGGTTCGGCCATCTGCGGCATTGCCGGTGCCATGATGACTACGCTGGACGGCCAGTTGACCCCCAGCGCGTATCAGCCATTGCGGTTTACCTTCCTAGTCTGGGTGATGGTGATCGTAGGCGGTTCTGGCAACAATTTCGGTGCCGTTCTGGGCGCGTTCGTCATCTGGTTCCTATGGGTTCAGGTCGAACCGATTGGCCTGTGGCTGATGAACCTGATTACTTCCGGACTGCCCGATGGCAGTGCGCTCAAGGCCCATCTGATCGGAAGCGCCGCACATATGCGTCTGCTCACAATGGGTTTGATCTTGTTGATTGTTCTCAGATTCAGTCCAAGAGGCCTGATCCCCGAGAAATAAATCACATTCCGGGGAAAAATCGGAACCGCGCCGCAAAATCGGCGCGGTTTCTTGATTCATGAACCGAACCTTAATAGACCGAATTATCGTTGGGCACATTCCGGACCTGCGCCAGATCGCCTTCACGGTTAATTAGTCAGTTGACGCTGATACTACAGGTCACCTCTCGAGAGTAAGAAGACGACACATGAAAACTTCGTTTATCCCAAAGATCCTAATGCTGCCGGTTGTCGCCAGCTTGACGGCATGTATCCCTTCGCCCGAAGATCTGGAAACCGACCCGGTCAAGGTCCAGACCTCTAAGGGTGTGGTGACTTGCCAATTGTATCGTCCGGATCGCGTCATCTGGGATCGTGCCATCGACTATCCGGCAACCAAAATGTCAGTCGCCGAGGCTGACGGATACTGCCGTCAAGAAGGTCAGCGACGTCTGAAATAACCTGATTAGCACCGCGCGGCGCTTGGCTACGCGGTGCTCCAAGGTCATCTGGCCTTGAACAACCCACCCAAAATACCGCGTACGATACGGCGGCCAGTGGTACCTTTCAGCTCTTTGATTACGGCCTCGCTCATGGCCGTGGCAAATGTATCCTTCTGCCGCGTTACGCGGGATGAAGACCGCCCGACCCGGTTGCCGGAATACCGTCGGGCCGTGGCAAATTCGCGCTCGGCCATGGTTTGCGTATCCTCTTGCTCTTCCGCTTTCGCGGCCGCCTGCGCGGCCTGATCCGCACGCGCCTGCAGGATTTCAAAGGCCGACTTCCGATCTTTCAATGTTCCATATTTAACTTGCATCGGCGACGCCGCGACAACCGCTTGACGCTCGGACGCCGTGATCGGCCCAAGCTGCGTTCCCGGTGGCCGGATCAGCGTCCGCTCGACAATGCCCGGCACGCCCTTTTTCTGCAGCATCGACGTGACTGCCTCACCCACGCCAACCTCACGGATTGCGGTTTCCGTGTCGAAGGCAGGATTTTCGCGATAGGTCTCGGCAGCCAAGCGCAGGTTCTTGCGATCCCGGGCGGTAAAGGCGCGCAACGCGTGCTGCACACGGTTGCCAAGTTGGCCTAGAATATCCTCGGGAATATCAGCCGGATTTTGCGAGATGAAATAAACGCCGACGCCCTTGGACCGGATCAGCCGTGCGACTTGTTCCACCTTGTCGACCAAAACCTTGGGCGCATCGTCGAAAAGCAAATGCGCCTCATCAAAGAAGAACACCAGCTTGGGCTTGTCGGGGTCACCGACCTCGGGCAGTTCTTCGAATAGTTCGCTCAACAACCATAGGAGAAAAGTCGCATACAGGCGCGGCGATCCCATCAACTTGTCCGAGGCAAGAATGTTCACTACACCCTGCCCGTTTGCGTCAGTGCGCATCAGATCGGCCAATTCCAGCGCGGGTTCTCCAAACAGGTTGGTCCCGCCTTGATTCTCCAAAACCAAAAGGCGTCGCTGGATTGCTCCGATAGAAGCGGTTGAGACATTGCCATAGCGCAAGGATAACTGCGCCCTGTTTTCACCGATCCAGACAAGCAAAGCCTGCAGATCCTTAAGATCCAGCAGCGGCATCCCTTCTTCGTCCGCAACACGGAAAGCGATGTTCAAGATACCCTCTTGCGCTTCGCTTAAATCCATAAGGCGGGACAGCAGCAATGGTCCCATTTCGGTGACGGTGGTTCGCACCGGATGGCCCTGTTCGCCAAATAAATCCCAAAATGTCACCGGGCACGCGGAATAGGCGTAGTCCTGAAATCCAATGCGTGTAGCGCGATCCTGAAACGCCTGATGCAGTTTGTGGCTTTCACTGCCCGCTTTGGCGAGTCCGGACAAATCGCCTTTTACATCCGATAGAAACACTGGGACACCCGCCGCAGAAAACCCTTCTGCCAGAATTTGCAGCGTCACTGTTTTTCCTGTTCCCGTCGCCCCGGCGATCAGCCCGTGGCGGTTGGCATATTTCAACGTCAAGGATTGAGGCTGGCTATAATCTTCACCCGCGCCGCCCAGAAAGATGTTTTTGTCCATGTATGTAAGGCCTAAATTTCCACCGATCTCGACCCAGCATACAAAGTTAACCTTTGACTGCGATAGTCAATTTGCTGCCTACGCTGTCACAGGTGATGGGCGGCAAACTTCCTCCCTGTCGACTGACCGCGCCTTTGGGCGCGGTTTTTTTAAATCTGGGCTTGATCTTCCATTAAAAATTCAGGTTTTCAGTTGACGCATGCCATCGCCTCTCGTAACGTCTGCGCATAACTAAGTCGGCCAGTCCGACGGGGAGAAAATTTTTGAAAGGGAGCCGCTCCACCGGCTCCCTTTCTCATTTGTATAAGAGCGGCCTGTAACGCCGGAAAACGGCAAAAATCCGATCACAACCGCTAGTTTGCGCAGCTTAATGCCTGACACCATGTTCCTAGGGTGTTAGACCGGACAAAAAGCTCAATCACATTGCCGAGGCATTCATGATCAAGAACACTCTATCTCTCAGCCTTGTGGCCGCTACGCTTTGGTGTGGGGTCGCTTATGCGCAGGAAACAAATCAGGATACTGAGACCCCGCAAACCCAAGTCGCGCCTGGTCTGGACCTAGGGGAATCCGGGCCTCGCATCGGCGAGCAATACCTCAAGGAAGAAACCGGTGACTGGGCAATTATGTGCATCAAAACGGAGACTGAAAACGAACCGTGCGCGATGCGGCAGATTTTGACCGGACAACAAGGTCAACCTGTAGCGGAAATAACGATCGAAAAGCTACCCGAAACAGCTCCGGCTGCGGCTGGCGCTACTGTCATTGTGCCACTTGAAGTGCTGCTTCAAGCGCAGCTGGCGCTGTCGATCGACGGGGCACCGGGCAAGCGGTACAACTTTCACCACTGCAACCCCGTTGGATGTCTCGCGCAAGTTGGCTTTACGCAGCAAGATGTCGAAGCAATGAAAAGCGGTACCAAAGGAACCCTGTCTATGGTTTCGGTTCTGGCTCCCTCACAAGCGCTGCAGTTGGAGATTTCTCTGGCTGGCTTTACTGCCGGATTCGACCAGCTAGAAGTCATCCAAAACTAATGTTCTGACAAAAAGATAACGCCGCCTGAATTTACGGGCGGCGTTCTTGCGTTCTACAGTCTGAACATTAGGCCCGCTTCAGTGCCAGAACTGCATTCAGCCCTCCGAAAGCGAAGGCATTGCTAAGCGCCACGTCAATTTTAGCTTCGCGGGCCTCGTTAGGCACCACATCCAAGGCGCATTCCGGATCAGGTTCCTCATAACCAATCGTGGGGGCAATCACCCCGTCGCGCAGCGCCATGATACAGGCCAACAACTCTACCGCGCCAGTGCCACCGATCAGATGTCCATGCATAGATTTCGTAGACGAAATCATCAGGTCGTCCGCGTGTGGCCCGAATACATCCGCAACTGCCGCGCATTCGGTTTTGTCGTTTGCTGCCGTGCCTGTTCCATGGGCATTAATATACCCCACTTGATCCGCATTCAGTTTAGCGTCCGCCAGCGCACCTGACATAGCGCGTGCAGCGCCCTGTTTGCTAGGCATCACGATATCTGATGCGTCCGAGGACATGGCAAAGCCAACAACCTCGCAAAGGATATCCGCGCCACGGGCGCGGGCATGTTCATACTCTTCAAAGACGAAAATACCGGCCCCTTCGCCCTGCACCATACCATTTCGGTTGGCGCTGAACGGGCGGCAAGCGTCCTTGGACATCACACGCAGACCTTCCCAAGCCTTGACGCCGCCAAAACACAACATGGATTCAGACCCGCCTGTGATCATCGCCGGTGCGGCACCGCTACGCACCATTTGAAAAGCTAAAGCCATCGCGTGATTGGATGACGCGCAGGCAGTCGAGACAGTAAAACTTGGCCCTTTCAGGTTGTGTTCCATCGACACATGGCTGGCCGCAGCGTTGTTCATCAGTTTTGGTACGACAAACGGATGAACGCGGTTCTTCCCGTCCTCATAAACTGAACGGTAATTGTCATCCCAGGTGGATACCCCACCACCCGCTGTGCCCAGAACGACGCCGGACCGGGCGGCAAGATCACCGTGGAACTCGATCCCCGACTGGTCAATCGCCTCTTTCGCGGCCGTCAGCGTGAATTGCGTAAAGCGGTCATAAAGGCTCATCTGTTGACGGTTGAACCGCCCTTCCGCCTCGAACCCGCGCACCTGACCGCCGATTTTTATGGATAGCCGCTCAACATCGCGGAATTCAAGATCCGAGATGCCACAACGCCCTTCGCGCATGGCCTCCAGCGTATCGGGGACAGAATGACCCAGCGAATTGATCGTCCCGGCCCCGGTAATGACAACGCGTTTCATGAGGTTATGTCAGACCTTTTCCGACACAAGCTTTTCGATCCCGGCAATGATCGCAGCAACGTTGGAAATATCGAAATCGCTGGCTTGAGGTTCGTTGGCGTTGAACGGGACCGAAATGTCGAACTCTTCCTCGATGGCGAAAATGCTCTCGACCAGACCCAGGCTGTCGATTCCCAGATCTTCAAGCGTACTTTCGGGCGTGACGTCCGAAGGCTCCAGCACGGCCTGCTCAGCAATGATTGCGATGACGCGGTCGGTGATGCTCATGTCGGTCCTCTGATTATCCCGTTGCGGATGATTTAATCTCTCGGAGGCTGTTTGAAAACAGCCTTTTTCAACGCCTCGACGTCACGCGCCATGCGCGGCAAGCGGCGTTGTGCTTTGTAGATGTCGGTATGGGTTTCCATTTTGATCCCCGGATACCCCATGATGACCCGACCCGCGGGAACATTGGACAGGATTTTTGTGCCACCCCCTGCTATCACGCCATTGCCGATAAAGATATTGTCGACCACACCGGTTTGACCTCCCAAAACCACGTTATTGCCGATCTCAACCGAGCCGGACACGCCGGTCTGACCACAGAGCAGACAATCCTGCCCAACACGGGTGTTGTGGCCGACATGCACTAGGTTATCCAGTTTCGACCCATCACCAATGCATGTATTCCGGATTGTTCCATTGTCGACCGTGCAATTGGCACCAACTTCGACGTCATCCCCGATTTCGACTGCGCCCAGTGAGTGGATGCGCAGCCAGTTTTGCGCCCGCGCATCGCCCTTGTCGCCCATTGTTTTACGGACGTTTTCTACATCCGAGACCTCAGGCGTGACAAAGCTGAAGCCGTCGCCCCCGATCCGTGCACCCGGCTGAGCAATGAAACGGTCACCGATCTGCGCCCGGGCCCCGATGCTGACCATCTCACGCAAAACAGCATTGTCGCCCAGAACCGCGTCCATGCCGATCACGCAATGCGGACCGATGACCGCGCCCTTGCCGATACGAACCCGCGCTCCGATAACAGCCAAGGGGCCAATGGAGGCGTCCTCGGCGATTTCCGCAGTCTGGTCGATCACGGCCGAAGGGTGGATACCAGGCGCAACACCCTGACCGCGATCCAGCATTGCGGTTATTCCGGCCATCGCCATACGCGGACGGGGAACAAAAATAGCAGCCTCAAGCCCCAAGGATTGCCAATCAGCGCCTTCCCACAATACAGCCGCCTTCGCTGAACCACTGCTGAGCGCCTCAGCGTATTTCGGAGACATCGCCATCGCCAGATCGGTCGCCGCCGCATCGCCCGGTTCAGCCGCACGATTAACGATTAGGCTGGTATCGCCATGGCTGTCCGCCCCAAGAGCGTCGGCGATTTGCTGGATGGTGTAGTGCATATCGGGCTTCCCGGTTTAAGGATCTGCCCTGCTGATTACCCCTGAACGTCCGGCAGGGCCACCCCTGCTTTCTGCAAGGCCTCCCAGATTTTCCGATCACGGTCATAGACGTCCCGGCGGTACTGCACCTGTCCCTTCGGGTCGATATAGGCCGTGCGATAGATCAGGTGGACCGGAACGTGTTGTTCAAGCTGCACCGTGGTTTCCTTTCCGGTCGCCAAAACGCGCTGGAAAAACGCCTTAGGGTCTTCTTCCTGCTTAGCCAGCAGCGCATAGGCGAAATCAAACGGGTCTGCTAGACGGATACATCCGTGTGAGAACGCCCGCACCTCACGCGCGAACAGACTTTTTTGAGGCGTATCATGTAGATATATGTTGTACTTGTTGGGGAACATGAACTTCACCAACCCCAACGCGTTGCTCTTGCTGGGAGGTTGGCGCATTGCAAACGGGAAGTTCCGGGCGTTGAATTGGGTGAAATCCACCGCTCCGCGGTTGACCTGCCGCCCGCTGCGGTCAGTGATCTGGATATGACCAACGGCGTTGGGGTTGGACTGCAGCTGAGGCAGGTATTCCTTGGTGATAATCGAGCGCGGCACATACCAACTGGGGTTGATAACCATGTGCTCCATCTCGTCCGAGAATTCCGGGCTGCGACGGTCATGGGTGTTCTTGCCAATAACAGCGCGGGTTTCAAACGTTACCAGCCCGTCATCCACAATCTTGGCCGAGAAATCGGCCTGATTCACCAGGATGTGCCGCTCGCCTCGTTCGCGCGGCAACCAACGCTCACGCTCGAGCGCAACATAGACTGCTTTGAGACGGTCCGAGGCGCTGCGGTTCAGCTCGGTAATCGTGCCCTGCCCAGCCACCCCATCCGGTGCAAGCCCGTGGTCGGTCTGGAATGCCTGGACCGCAGCCAACATAGCCGCATCGAATTTTGGGCTGGCGGTCGAGCGTAAATATCCCATGGAAACCAAACGGTTCCGCAGCTTTATTACATTAGGTCCGGTGTCGCCATATTCCAGCTTTGCCACTGGAACAGTCGCACCCCATCCACCTTGGTGAATGAGGTTCTGCAACACCAGTTTCTGCTTCATCAACGCCCGGTATTGGGTCGTCTGCGGGGCTAGCCGATCGAAATACGCATCCCCCTCGGCTGTGACTAGCCCTTGCAAATGTTCTTTTGCCGAGGCTCTGTGAACTTTCCGAACCAAGCCGTCGTCGATCTGAGACGGACGCAGCGCACCAGATTGAACGTTCCGTGCGTATTCCACAAATGCTCGGCTGAGCTTGATTTCCACGGCACCCAGATCACGCGTTGAGCGTGCGCCCTGCATCTGCTCCACCAGCGCTTGAACGCTAATTGTCCCTTGCGGCAATCCATGCATATCGATCGACGACAACGCGCGGATCAAACGAACGCGGCGCGCGGTGTGTTGAGGCGTTTCGCCCACCCAGATCGGGACAAAACCAGCCTCTCGGTAGTACTCAGCGATTCCCGAACCCGAAGGCGCGAACTCGGCCACAGCCATCTGAAACGCAGTCGCTGGTCGGGAATCTGCATTCACTAAGGAAGCCGAAGCCAGAAAACATGCGGTTAAAATAATACCAGTACGCGTCCGAAAACCTGAGAACATGAGATGGCCTTGATTTTTATTATTTCTACGCCGCAAAATTGCGTGCCGATAAACTATGATTGCGCCGCGAGTTGGTTGTCTATTCACAAACGTATCAACCTGGCGCATCTTTTGATGCGTGATGCGTGTTTGCATCGCCCGGCGGAAATGCGCCGCCAAATGTCTCAATATTATACATAATCGCATCACCTGCGCAAAAAACTGCCGAAAATTCCCCCTTGAAAAGGTGAATTTGAAAGACTTCTTGGCTGACTTTTGCGTCTGTGTCATAAATCCCGCATCTGGGATGGGAAAAAATTAAGAACGCGCGCGTAACATCGTGTGCAGGCAGGAACAGTACGGGACGAAACTGAAATGACGATGAGCAGTACTTCGGGCATGACCCGGCGTGCCCTTCTGGGCGCATTCGCAGCTACGGCAGTTGTGGCAGCACCGACTTATTCCAATGCAGCAGGGTTTCTTCGCGGCGGCGGTGATATTCGCCGTATTCGTATGTATTCCGGTCGCACGGGTGAGCGGATTGATATGATATATTGGGTCGACGGCAAATACATCAAGGACGCTGTCAAAGAAGTGAACCACTTCATGCGCGACTGGCGGACCGATCAGTCCAAAGACATGGACCTGCGCACAATCGACATCATGGCTGCCTCACATAACCTGCTGGACGTCAATGAACCCTACATGCTGCTGTCCGGCTATCGGTCCCCGCAAACCAACGCAATGCTTCGCTCCCGTTCCCGTCGGGTTGCTAAGAACTCGTTGCACATGAAGGGTCAAGCGGCCGATCTGCGACTGTCGTCGCGCTCGGTATCGCAGATGGCCAAGGCCGCAATGTCCTGCCGTGCTGGTGGCGTTGGCAAATACTCTCGTTCAAATTTCGTTCACATGGATTGTGGCGAAGTTCGTAGCTGGGGCGGCTAAATCTTCCACAAGATTTGAGACAACGAGCGCCCTTAGGCGCTCCTATTTATGCGACCCGGAGATAATCCATTTTTGGGGTGAACCTGCCAAGAAGACTTGAATCCGCTCGAACATAGTTGCTACCTGCGTGTTCACTACTTTGTGCTCCAGCCAAGTAAATCCCCGTTTTTTCAAGTGACGTTGGCGCGCCTCATGCTGAGCGTGTGCTAATAAGTGAATTTTATTTCAAGACCAATTTCGCCTAGCCTTTCATGCTGCCCCTTCTCCTCTCTTCCGGACACCGGATGGGGGTTTACACGACTCCCGCCCCGTTCCACCCTTAAATGTGCAACCATATAGAGATGAAGGAGTTTGAAAGATGGCCTTAACAAACGAGCAACTGCAGGATCAAATTGTCCGCTTACGAGAGATATCCACAGCCCGTTAGGCCACGCTGCTCAACGTAACGAGCTTTCTGATGGAAATACTGACCCAAAAAAGGTGCATTGGACCTAGATGCCAGAGAAGAAATTGCCAAACAGCTCAACGATGCAGTATCACACATTCCAACCTCTGAGAGGGAACCTCAGGACATTGCAAACACGCACGAAAACGCTGCGAATATTCTGAGAAATCGACCGCGCCACTGAGTTCTGGCGGACATTGTAGCCAATCTTGAATTCGATCGTCGCAACGAATTTCCTGACGTCGACGTTGCTCCACTCGCGTATTCCCAAGAGAAACCGAGCTGTGGCTAGATTTTGACCCCAACTCCTCACAATCTAGGCTGCAACTCAAGCGTTTCTTTCCGACTGTAGGCGATCATTCGAATGTCTCCGGCGTACTCACGAGGTTTGGGCGAATAAAGCCGAACAATCCGAGCCATATTCTGCGCACAGATAAAAAATCACTCGATTTCAACGAGGAATGATTATTCTGACCGCTGTAGACATCGCTACGGCCGCCGTTAGAATCGCTAAACGATCAGCTGAACTCAGCTTCGCAAGTATATCTGAAACAGTTTCGAGCCATGCGCCACCTGACAGATCGAAGCGCCCCGCCGAGCCTCCGAAAACGAAATTTTTGCAAGGTAGTAGTATGGCGCACCTGAGAGGATTCGAACCTCTGGCCTCTGCCTTCGGAGGGCAGCGCTCTATCCAGCTGAGCTACAGGTGCCTTGGCCGTTAGCTATCCTTGATCCGATCCGGGCGCAACTGAAAATCTGCCCGAATCGACCAGCTTTTAGGCAAACAAATCATGCGCCAGTTCAAGGGCATCGACCAGCGTGTCGACCTCATCTTTGGTGTTGTACAGACCAAAGCTGGCGCGGCAGGTCGCAGTCACGCCGTAGAAATCCATCAGTGGACCAGCGCAATGATGACCTGCCCGCACGGCAACGCCCTTCTTGTCGAGGATTGTCGACACGTCATGCGCATGCCCTGCCCCATCCAAGGTAAAGCTGAAAATAGCGGCCTTATCAGGGCGCGTGCCCTGCACCTGCACCCAATTCAGCCCTGTCAGTCGTTGCATTGCATAATCGCGAAGCGCGCCTTCATGCGCCGCGATGTTCTCCATCCCCAGATCCATCATATAGTCCAGCGCCACGCCCAGCCCGATGGTCTGCACGATACCAGGGGTTCCGGCTTCGAACTTCATGGGCGGGTCGTTATAGATCACCTGATCTTTGCTGACCTCTTTGATCATGTCGCCGCCGCCGATAAAGGGGCGCATCTCGGCCATACGTTCGGATTTGATATAGATCGCGCCCGAACCGGACGGGCCATACAGCTTGTGCCCTGTGATCGCATAAAAGTCACAGCCGATATCCGATACATTGACCGGCATATGCACCGCGCCCTGGCTGCCATCGACTAGAACCGGAACACCTTTTGCGTGGGCGCCTTGGGTGATGGCCTTAACGTCCACCACAGTCCCCAGCACGTTCGAGCATTGAGTGACTGCGACCAGCTTGGTCTTCGGACCAATTGCATCAATCACGGCCTGTGGGTCCAGCCCACCATCCGCATCGATATCGACCCACTTCAGAACAATCCCCTGGCGTTCGCGCAGGAAATGCCAGGGTACGATGTTGGCGTGGTGCTCCATCACGCTAAGGACAATCTCATCCCCGGCCTGCAGGCGCGGCATCGCCCAGCCATAGGCCACAAGATTGATCCCCTCGGTCGTGCCCGAGTTTAGGACGATCTCATTCTCATCCGCCGCCCCAAGGAACCGGGCAATAGTTCCGCGGACGGATTCATATTTTTCGGTCGCTAGGTTGGACAGATAGTGCAGACCACGATGCACATTCGCGTATTCCTCGGCATAGGCACGCGTGACCGCGTCAATGACTGCCTGAGGTTTCTGCGCCGAGGCCCCATTGTCCAGATAAGTCAGCGGCCTTCCGTTCACCTCACGCGACAGAATCGGAAAGTCCGCGCGGATTTTATCTACGTCATACATGATATTCTTATCCTTATACCGGGCCGCTGGGTGTCAGAGCGAGGGCAAATGGCACCGCTATCAACGCAGACAGCACAATGACCCCGAAGGATTTCCAAAGCGTCCCGAATTTATGCGCTTCATTGAGGAAATGGAGCGTGACGTAAAGGCTCACCAACGCTGTGGCGAACAAAAACAGCACCATCAGAACCGGAGCAACTATGGCAAACATAAGCGTAATGAACATCGCCGTGATCTGCAGGTACTGTAACCAGACCGTCAGCGTCATGATTTCTTCAAACGATCCCTGACCGCCCAGCAAGCGCCCGACGAATAGGAACGCGCCGATGCTGAACAACATAAGGACGGACGAGCGGATCAGGCTCATGAAAATCGGTTCGGGTTCAGGAAGGTTTAGGCCCTCCGGCGCAGGAAGCAGATGTTCGAACCCAAACTGCACCAGCCCGTTCAACACAACGGCCAGAAAGAACCCGAGCCAAAGAACGTCACGCCCGACGCCAAAGGTCAGCAATTTTCGAGCAGCCTCTGCAGGGTTGGTCAAGGTTAGAACTGCTAGGCTTCCAAGAGTCGAGGTATTCATTCCGCTTGCCTTTGCGCTTGTCTGAGGCCAGCCAGCCAGAACCAGATAAACACCCCAAGCCACGCTGCCCCAACTAAGGTTAACGCTGGCCCAGGTCCAATAAGGCCCGCCACCAGTCCGTTCAACAACACTAAAGGTGTCGACGACAGCAAGGCCCAGAACAACGCCAATCGGGCACCATAAGCCGAACCTTTCCCACCAACCAGACGCGCCGCGCCATAAGAGACGAACGCCAATAAATAGAAGAACAGTGGCAGGATAATCACGGTCCCCAGTAGGGCCCCGCCCATTAGCATATTCAGCTCAAGCCCCTCTAGATGCGCCCGACGCGCCAGACTGGGAAGCTGTGCGATAAAGGCCACGATACAGAAGCCCATAACAAATATCAGCGCTCTGTCTTCCCGCTGCCCTAAATCCAAAAGCCGGCGCACCACGCGCCCCGGCCCCCGGTATGTGGCCACGATATCCGATGTGACAGGCATCAGCTGCGCCGTGCCAACCAATCTTCCAGACGGTCCACGATCTTTTCGGCGACTTCGCTGTCTTCGATCTCGTCAACCGCCTCGGCCAAAAAGGCCAGTGTCAGCATGTTGGTGGCGTCCTTGACCGGAACACCGCGCGACCGCAGGTAGAACAGAGCCGTCTCATCAATCGCGCCCGAGGTCGAGCCGTGCGAACAGGCAACGTCATCGGCATAGATCTCAAGTTCAGGTTTGGCGAGGAACTGACTGTCATCATCCAGCAGCAGCGACTGGCTGATCTGGTAGCCATCAGTCTTCTGCGCGCCTTCCTTCACCAGAATCTTACCCTGGAACACGCCTGTCGCACCGTTACGAAGCACTTTCTTGAAAACCTGACGGCTTTCGCAATTCACCGCGTCATGCGTGATAAAGACGGTGTCATCGTGGTGGAAATCGCCGTCTCCGACACAGGCACCCGCAACATGCGCAACCGCATTGTCACCGGTCAGTTCGACGACCTGTTCATTGCGGGTCAAAACGCCGTTGGCTGTCAGGCAAAACGACTTGTAGGTCGACTCTTCGCCGAGACGGGCGAACATATGCGTCATTGCCCGACGTTCATGATCGCGCCCTTGTGCACGCACATGGTGCAGCGTGCCCTTGTCGGCGATGTCGATCTCCATGCTTTTGTTAAAGCGCGACGCAGCCGGTCCAACCTCAAGAACGGTCACTTCGGCGCCGGATTCAACGCGGATCACGTGATGTAGCATCGCATCCGAAGTTTCCGAGGCATGGCGGTAGACAAAACAGATCGGCTTGGGCGGCGTGTTGGTTACATGGATCGCAACCCCATCCTTGGCAAACGCCGTATTCAGCGCCGCCAGCGGACGTTCAACCGGGGTTTGCCCCCGGCGTTCCAGCGTGCCATACAATTCCTTGGCCCAGTGTATGTCCTTGCCGCAAATATCCTCAATCCGGTCGATCCTGACGCCTTCAAGGCTTAGATCATCGGATTCTTCGGGGCTGAAGACGCCATCGACGAAGACAATGCGCAGCGTGTCCATATCTTCGAACAGCATTGGTTCACCAGCATCGAAAACTGCGGCACGTGGCGCCACGGCTGAAACCAGCGTATCGGGATGTGTGTACTTCCAGTACTCATCACGACGCCCTGGCAGACCCATTTCCTGCACACGAGCCAGAGCATCCTCGCGCGCGGCACGGGTGCACCCGGCTGCGGGCATGGTCATGCTGGCCAGCCGCTCCTGAGTTGCGGTTTGTTTCGCTTGCGGCAAAGCCATCAGTTCACCTCGGCCAGAATGTCGGCATAGCCGTTATGTTCAATTTCAAGCGCCAGCTCGGGCCCGCCGGTTTTCACGATGCGGCCGTCGGCCATGATGTGGACGACATCCGGTTTGATGTGATCCAGCAGACGCTGATAGTGGGTGATGACCAGAAAGCTCCGACCTTCGTCCCGCAACGCGTTCACGCCTTCCGAAACCAACTTCATCGCATCCACGTCGAGACCAGAGTCAGTTTCATCCATGATGCACATCTTGGGTTCCAACATGGCCATCTGCAGGATTTCATTGCGCTTTTTCTCACCACCCGAGAAACCAACATTGACCGGGCGCTTGAGCATATCAGCATCAATTTTCAGCGTTTTGGCTTTGGCGCGCACCTCTTTCAGGAAATCTGCCGCTGACAGTTCCTCTTGTCCGCGCGCCTTGCGTTGTGCGTTCACAGCCGTACGCAGGAAGGTCATGTTGCCAACGCCTGGAATTTCGACCGGATACTGGAATGCCAGAAACACACCAGCGGCAGCGCGCTCTTCGGGTTCCATATCCAGCAGGTCCTCTCCCTCCAGTGTAGCCTCACCTTCGGTGACCTCATAACCGTCGCGCCCCGACAGCACATAGCTGAGAGTCGACTTACCTGAACCGTTCGGCCCCATAATCGCATGCACCTTGCCGGGTTCGACCGTCAGGTCCACGCCCTTGAGGATTTGCTTGTCTTCGTCTTCAAGCTGTACGTGCAGGTTCTTGATTTCCAGCATGATTTTTCCTTTTGCGTATCGCAAGGGGCATCACAACCCCGATAATTTTCTAGCCCAGCACTTTGCGGATCAGCCGCGCAGCAATCCATCCAAGGATTGCTCCACCGCCGACAGCCCAGACCGGGTTGATGAATTCCATGTGGTTGATGTTCACGTAGGCCACGCCGAGCAGACCACCCAAAACAGGCAGCGCATACCCAAGCCAGGTCAACACATCATCTTTCCGGATGCGGGTCATCAGCCGACGGAACCCTCTAGTGAAATCGCAACAAGCTGCTGCGCCTCCATCGCGAATTCCATCGGCAGAGCCTGCAGCACGTCCTTGCAGAACCCGTTGACGACCAGCGCCACGGCTTCTTCCTCGTC
The DNA here is from genome assembly GCF_056538005.1 of Ruegeria sp. BI11. Taxonomy (NCBI): domain Bacteria; kingdom Pseudomonadati; phylum Pseudomonadota; class Alphaproteobacteria; order Rhodobacterales; family Roseobacteraceae; genus Ruegeria; species Ruegeria sp. BI11. Next base: position 431,169 of record NZ_JBQFSM010000001.1, read on the forward strand.
CATGCCACGCTGACGGCAATAGAACAACTGATCGTCATCCACCTTGGATGTCGTCGCCTCATGCTCAACACGTGAGGAGTTGTTCTTGACCTCGATATAGGGAACCGTATGCGCACCGCATTTGTCACCGATCAGCAAGCTGTCGCACTGCGTATAGTTCCGACTGTCTTTCGCTTTCGGGTGCATCGACACCAGACCACGATAGGTGTTCTGCGCTTTGCCTGCGCTGATACCCTTAGACACGATGCGCGACTTGGTGTTCTTGCCCAAGTGAATCATCTTGGTGCCGGTGTCGGCCTGCTGATAATTATTGGCAATCGCGATCGAATAGAACTCACCCTGGCTTTCATTGCCGCGCAGGATGCAGGACGGGTATTTCCATGTAACGGCCGAGCCGGTTTCGACCTGCGTCCACATCACCTTGGACCGATCCCCCCGACAGTCGGCACGCTTGGTCACAAAGTTGTAGATGCCACCCTTGCCGTTCTCATCTCCGGGATACCAGTTCTGAACCGTCGAGTATTTTACCTCGGCGTCTTCCTCGACGATGATTTCAACCACAGCCGCGTGCAGCTGCGCAGTGTCACGCTGCGGCGCCGTGCAGCCTTCCAGATAAGAGACATACGATCCCTTGTCAGCGATGATTAGGGTACGCTCGAACTGACCCGTGTTTTCCGCGTTGATACGGAAATAGGTGCTCAGCTCCATCGGGCAGCGAACGCCCGGCGGGATGTAAACGAACGAACCGTCCGAGAACACGGCCGAGTTCAGCGTGGCATAGAAGTTATCTGATACCGGAACTACGGTACCCAAATATTTTTTCACCAGTTCGGGGTGTTCCCTAATCGCCTCAGAGATCGAGCAGAAAATCACGCCGGCCTGTTTCAATTCAGCCTGGAACGTCGTGCCAACGGATACCGAATCAAATACGGCGTCCACAGCAACCTTACGACCCTCGGCGGGGGCGTTCTCGACACCCTCAACACCCGCCAAAATCATCTGTTCTTTCAGCGGGATACCCAGCTTTTCGTAAGTGGCCAATAGCTTGGGGTCGACCTCGTCCAGCGATTTCGGCTTTTCTTCCATCGACTTGGGACGGGCATAGTAATACTGGTCCTGAAAATCGATCGGCGGGTAATGCACCATCGCCCAAGTTGGCTCTTCCATCTTGGTCCAGCGTTCAAAAGCCGCCAGACGCCATTCGGTCATCCACTCGGGCTCTTCGTTTTTTTCAGAGATCAGTCTGACGATATCCGGGTTCACACCTTTGGGCGCGTACTCCATTTCGATATCGGTTTCCCAGCCGTACTTATAGGTGCCAACCTCGCGCACCGCATCCACGGTTTCCTGATCGACGCCTTCTTTTACCTGGGTCTGGTCCAAAGCGGCCATTTCCTTCACTCCGTCAGATCACGCGGCACGCGCGCGATGCTTTTTCTCTTTTTCAAGCCACATTTCGGCGAAACGCAGCACATCTTCTTTTTTTGTCAAAGGTCCCAGCGACACGCGTATCGCGCTGGCCGCCGCAACCTCATCATACCCCATTGCCGTGAGGACCGCGCTGGCGCGCACCTTGCCACTGGAACAGGCAGAACCCGCGCTGATGGCAAACCCCGCCAGGTCCATCTGCATAACTTGTGTCTCGCCCTTCCATCCCGGGGTGGCAAAGCATAATGTGTTTGGCAGTCGGTCCTGATCCTTCCCGACAAAAATAGTCAATTTAGACCCGGCCTCAAGGGCATTTTCTAGAATATTTCTAATTTCTTTCACTTGCTCCCAAACGCCATTGGCAAGGTCCCTTGCAGCCGCTTCTGCTGCGGCCCCGAAGCCCACGATTCCAATGACATTTTCCGTACCGGACCGGCGACCCATTTCCTGACCGCCGCCCTTGATCTGGGCCGGCAAATCCGTGCCGCGTTTTATCACAACCGCGCCAACACCCTTTGGACCGCCCAATTTATGAGCCGAGATCAGCGCCATCCGCGTGTCCAGCCAGTTGAAGGCGACCGGCAATTTGCCAAATGCCTGTGTTGCATCGGTCACCGCAAGCCCAGCAGGTAAAGCCTGCACGATCCCGGTTTCAGAATTCGCCAACTGCAGGGTCGAGTGTGCAGGGTCAGACACTAGAACACGACCTGACATATCCGTCGACAAATCTTCGTTAATCCAAGCTCTTACAGCATCATGCTCAACGGCGGATCCATGTAGTTTCCGCCCACCTAACGTCAGCGCCGCCCCTTCGGTCGAACCTGAGGTGAACACAACATCTGCCCCATCCGCCCCGAAGGCTGTGGCGATTTGCGCCCGGGCACGCTCGACCAGTGCTTTGGCCGCGCGCCCCTCGGCATGAACCGAGGACGGATTGCCACACACCTCCATCGCCGCGATCATCGCCTCTCGGGCCTCAGGGCGCAGAGGAGTCGTTGCGTTATGATCCAGATAAACACGACTCATAGATTCATCTTTTTGCGAATGCGAAGTGGTTTCGCGTATTCAATAGCCAAGTGCAACGCCTCACTCATCCACCACTGCAAAAAGGCTCGGCACAGCAGGGCACGGGGCCAGATCGTTTTTGATCACATCTGACAACCGCGTTTGATGCAGGAAAACATAGACATGGGCACTAAGCCCTTCCCACAAACGGTTACTCAGCGATTGCGCCCGGCTACCTGATGACGCCCCAGACGCCCCCGCGCCTTTTTGCAGCGCATCGACAGTTTCGTCCACGGCTGAAAGAATCTCGACCACTCGAATTTCTGATGGCGACCGCGACAGCCGGTACCCGCCACCCGGTCCGCGAACCGATGATACCAGATCCGCCCGACGCAGTTTTACGAACAGTTGCTCTAGATACGGCAGCGAAATGTCCTGTCGTTCGGAAATTTCACCCAACGTTACAAGGTTATCTGACGGTTGAAGAGCGATATCGGCCATTGCAACCATGGCATAACGACCCTTGGTCGAAAGCTTCATTCCCTTCCCCTTTTGGCTGGTACCGCGCGAAAACATTGACGCCGCCGCTGCCAGTGCGTATCTCCGACGGGCAGTGCCTTGCGCAATGCAACATTATTAGAACCGTTCTAAGGTGCCTGACGATAACCGTCAAGTATATCCCGGCACCAGGAAGAAAAAGACAGGACCAAAGCACACATGCCCGAGGTGATTTTTCCCGGACCCGAAGGCCGCCTGGAAGGCCGTTACCACCCGCAAAAGGAAAAAGACGCACCGATCGCCATCGTGCTTCACCCGCATCCTCAATTCGGCGGGACCATGAACAACAAGGTGGTCTACAACTTGCACTATGCGTTCTACAACATGGGCTTCACCGTGTTGCGGTTCAACTTCCGCGGCGTTGGTCGCAGCCAGGGCGAGTATGACCAGGGTGTAGGTGAGCTGAGCGATGCAGCCTCAGCGCTGGATTACCTGCAGTCGATGAACAATAACTCGAAGCACTGTTGGGTAGCTGGATTCTCGTTTGGCGCCTGGATCGGCATGCAGCTGCTGATGCGCCGCCCGGAAATCACCGGCTTTATCAGTGTCTCGCCCCCGGCGAACATGTACGACTTTTCGTTCTTGGCGCCCTGCCCGTCTTCGGGTCTGATCATCAACGGATCAGCAGACCGCGTGGCACCGCCTGCGGACACCACCTCGCTGGTGAACAAACTGCACGAACAAAAGGGAATCACCATTACTCACAACGAGGTTGATGGCGCTGACCATTTCTTCCAGGAACGTCACATGGACACGCTGATCACCGATGTCAGTGACTATGTGAAACGCCGCCTGACCGAGAACACGCGCTGATGTCTGATACCATCACCACCCTTGCCGCCAAACTGGCCGAGGACACGATGAAAGTGATGGACGAAACCGGAGACGACCGTTTCTTTGTTGAGGTGGGCGAACACTTGGGGGCGTCCTCGCAGACTTTGGAAGAAGCCTTTCTGACGGAAATTCGCGTGCGGCTGGCAGAACGCAAAGCACGCAAATTCGTGATTCAGAGGCTCTCGGAACACCGCTCGAAACTGAAAGCGATCGAAAAACAATGAACACCAGACTGTCCGCGCAAATCGAATTTCTGAAACGCGTGGACAGCCTGAAGTCGGTTGATCGCGCCAATTATCTTCTGGATCAGTCCCGTGCTGAAAACGCTGCTGAACACAGCTGGCAACTCGCGCTATGGGCGCTGGTGATGCAGCCATTGGCTGACAACGATGTCAGCATTGACCGGGTGATCCGCATGCTATTGCTGCATGACCTAGTCGAAATCATCGTCGGCGACCATCCGATCCACCTGCAAACCGACTGGCAAGCTGTCGAAAGGGCCGAGCAAGCCGCCGCCTCCGAATTGTTTGGCCTTTTGCCCGCAGATCAAGCCGAGGCTTGCCTGGCGCTGTGGCGGGAGTTTGAGGCTGACCAAACCCCAGACGCAAAATTTACAAAGTGCCTTGATCGCTGCCAGCCAATGTTTCAGGTGCTCTGCGCGCCAACGCCAAGGGCCGATCACAGGGCTATTGTTCGGGATAACCTGAACGGAGGACGTGCCGCCTATCTTAAAACCGAGTTTCCGGAAGCCTATACCGCGGCACAAAACCTTCTAAACGGTAATCCCGTAGCTGAATCCGCGTTTTCAACCCGTCTTGAGTTTTTGGCCGAAAGTGACCAATTGAAATCCGTCTATCGCGCCTCGCGTTTGCTCAGCGTCGAGCGGTTCGAAAATTCCGCCGAACATTCGTGGCATATTATGCTTTATGCTTGGATTTTATCCGAACAAGCAGCGCCAGATGTTTCAATCGACCGCGTTCTAAAAATGCTTCTGCTGCACGATATCGTTGAGATCGACGCTGGTGATAATCCCATCCATGGTCAGGTTGATCACGCCGCCCAGGAAGCTGCAGAGCAAGCCGCCGCAGAGAGGCTGTTCGGGCTGCTGCCCGATGATCAAAAAACGGCCTTTATGTCTTTGTGGCAGGAATTCGAGGTGGCCAACAGCCCTGATGCCCAGTTCGCCAAGGCGGTTGACCGGTTTCAGGCACCTGTGGGCAACCTCGCAACCGGTGGTGGCTCTTGGGTGGACTATGACGTCACATACGCGCAGATCGAACAGCGCGTGGGCGCGCCGGTCAAACGAGGCGCACCCGGCCTTTGGGCGTGGCTGCAACCACAGCTTGATGCCTATTTCGCATCAGAGGTCACAACCTAGAAAAAGAAAAAGAGGCACAAAGGCCTCTTTTTCCCATGCTTCGGCAGGCGCTCAAACCTGAAAACTTTCTAACCGTTCAACAAACTTGGCTGCGTTTTTGTCGACGGACCCCCCGCCAGCAAGCCACCCAAGCACCACAATTAATGCCGAAACAAATACTATTAGTCCTGAAAATCTCGTCATTTGGCTTAACCTGAAAAACAAAAATCATTAAAAAACAACGCGTTTTTATCATAATTGATGCTGAGAAAATAGTCAGGTTATCCATACTCCTCAAAACACCGGCACTACTGCCGTAACGTCAGCCTGCGGGTAGACTCCGCCAGTTTTTTCTTGCTCGCCCGGCTATTTTCGTGCTCAACCTCGCAAAACATTTGTCGAGAACCCCACTGTGCCCAAAGCCTATCTGATCCTGTTGCTGGCGGTCATTGCAGAGACCATCGGCACCACGTCCCTGCAAGCCAGCCAACAGTTCAGCCGTTTTTGGCCGTCCGTCCTTGTTGTAGTTAGCTACGGCATAGCATTCTATTTGCTGGGACTTACGCTAAAGTTCATGCCTGTCGGAATTGTCTATGCGATTTGGTCAGGGCTTGGCATCTTTCTGATCGCGATCATCGGTTTCATCGTTTTCGGACAGAGACTCGACTGGCCCGCCGTGATCGGATTGGTCATGATTTTGGCCGGAATCCTCATCATTCACCTGTTTTCCAAGACAGCCGGTCACTGATCGCCGGTTAGGGCTGGTCTATTTTGTCAAACCGCGCTATGCGCGCGGCAACTTCCCGTTCAAAGGCTGACCTCTCATGGACCTGCGCAATATCGCAATCATCGCTCACGTTGACCACGGCAAGACGACCCTGGTGGATGAGCTGCTCAAACAATCCGGCGCGTTCCGGGAAAATCAGGCCGTGGCAGAGCGCGCCATGGACAGCAATGACCTGGAGCGTGAGCGCGGCATCACCATCCTGGCCAAAGCCACCTCGGTCGAGTGGAAGGGCACGCGCATCAACATCGTCGACACCCCCGGCCACGCCGATTTCGGTGGCGAGGTTGAGCGGATTCTCAGCATGGTGGACGGCGTCGTGCTGCTGGTCGATGCCGCCGAAGGTCCGATGCCGCAGACAAAGTTCGTGACCTCCAAGGCGCTGGCGCTGGGACTACGCCCTATCGTGGTTCTGAACAAGGTCGACAAGCCCGACGCTGAACCCGACCGGGCGCTGGATGAATGTTTTGATCTATTTGCCAACCTTGGTGCAGATGATGACCAACTGGATTTCCCCGCCATGTACGCCTCGGGCCGTTCGGGCTGGGCGGATATGGAGCTGGATGGACCACGCAAGGACCTGACCGCTCTGTTTGATCTTATCGTCGACCACGTTCCCGCGCCAAAACAAGCCGACAAGAAGGACGAACCCTTCCGCATGCTGGCCACCACGCTGGGCAGCGATCCATTCATCGGCCGAATCCTGACCGGTCGCGTGGAAAGCGGTACGCTCAAGGCAGGTGACAGCCTCAAGGCGCTGTCCCGCGACGGCACGCTGATCGAGAACTTCCGCGCGTCGAAAATTCTTGCCTTCCGTGGCCTCGCGCAACAACCCATCGACGTCGCCGAAGCAGGCGATATTGTGACCATCGCCGGCATGAGTAAGGCCACAGTAGCTGACTCGCTGGTGTCACCGCAGATCGAAGAGGCCCTGCCTGCCCAGCCCATCGACCCGCCCACAATCACCGTGACTTTTGGCATCAACGATTCACCTCTGGCTGGTCGCGATGGCAAAAAAGTACAGTCCCGCGTCATTCGCGACCGACTGATGAAAGAGGCGGAATCCAACGTTGCTATTCGCATCACCGACACCCCCGGTGGCGAAGCTTTCGAGGTTGCCGGCCGAGGCGAATTGCAAATGGGCGTTCTTATCGAAAACATGCGCCGCGAAGGTTTCGAGCTTAGTATCTCGCGCCCGCAGGTTCTGTTTCGTGAGGAAGACGGCCAGCGTCTTGAACCCATCGAAGAGGTTACCATCGACGTTGATGACGAATACTCGGGCGCTGTAATCGAAAAGATCACCGGCGCGCGCAAAGGGGAACTGGCCGAAATGCGCCCTGCAGGCGCAGGCAAAACCCGGATCATCGCGCATGTCCCTTCGCGCGGTTTGATCGGATACCACGGCGAGTTTCTGACCGATACACGTGGAACTGGCGTTCTGAACCGGGTATTCCACGGCTGGGCGGCACATAAAGGCCCGATCCCGGGGCGCCGAGCAGGCGTTCTGATCTCGATGGAGAACGGTCAGGCCGTCGCTTATGCGCTTTGGAACCTTGAAGAACGTGGCCGCATGTTCGTTGCCCCCCAAACGGATGTCTATCAGGGTATGGTGATTGGCGAGCATTCGCGCGACAACGATCTGGAAGTGAACCCCCTCAAAGGCAAGAAACTGACCAACGTGCGCGCCAGCGGCTCGGATGACGCTGTCCGGCTAACGCCGCATGTACAGTTCTCGCTGGAAGAGGCGATCGCTTATATCGATGATGATGAATTGGTTGAGGTTACTCCGAACGCCGTACGCCTTCGCAAACGCTTTCTAGATCCGCATGAACGCAAGCGCATGGCCAAATCAGCTTGAGTCACCCCTAGGTATAGTTGCCACAATGGCAACAATGCCACACCTATGACTAATTTATACCGTCAGACAACATAACAAAACGTGAAAAGCTCGCCAATTTGGCGGGCTTTCTCTTTGTTTTCAATAAATTTTACGCGTGAGATTTTTCTTCCCAACATTAATTCAAAATAAACCCCTCTTGAAAATGTGCCGCAAAATAGGTGTAATTGTGGTTGAAATATGGCACTATTGTTGTACCCAGACGTAAAGCACAATTTGTAGTGCGCCAGTGTTAGTAACGAGTTCTGAAGGAGCAACGCCATGCGCGTGAAATCTCATTTGTTATCTTTTGTTTTTGTTTCCGCAACATTACCATTTATTACCGCCAGCGCGGCTCAGGCGGAAAGATGCAACATCAAAACAGCCCGACAATCTGTATCGACTGAAACACTGTGCGACTGCACAGTCGTTGATACTCGCATGTTGCGCTATATACAGCGCAGAGCTGATTTCGAGGACATTCTGGCCCGCACGGCTGCAAATTGCCCGGCATTCGCGGCAGTGCTGACTGACCTACCAACTGCGACAACGGCTGCGTCAGCACGAGATGGTGACAACGACGACACTAGTTTTGACGGTTCAGGCAGTGGCGATAACAACAACGGTGACACCACCTCCAACAACAACAACAACAATAACAATAACAATAGCAATAATAACAACAATAACGGGGGCGGCGGTAACAACGGCGGCGGTGGTAACAACGGTAACGGCAACGGCGGCAACAATGGCGGCGGCGGCAACTCCGGTAACGGCAACGGCGGCAACAATGGCGGCGGCGGCAACTCCGGTAATGGCAACGGCGGCAACAATGGCGGCGGCGGCAACTCCGGTAATGGCAACGGCGGCAACAACGGCGGCGGCGGCAACTCCGGTAATGGCAACGGCGGCAACAACGGCGGCGGCGGCAACTCCGGTAATGGTAACGGCGGCAACAACGGCGGCCCAGGTAATGGGAACGGAAACGCCGGGAACAAGGGCAACGGAGGCGGCAACAACGGCGGCTCTGGCTCCGGCACCGGCAATGGTGGTAGCAACAACGGCCAAGGCGGCGGTGGCGGCGGCAACGGGAACGGTGGTAGCACTGGTGGCGCTTCTGGCGGAAACGCCAATGGTGCCGGAAAAGGCGGCACTTTTAACTGATAGCCTAAGTTTACCGCGTATCGTCAAAACTGAACGATATCGCCGAAGCAAACGTGTTAGACAAAATACATGGGCGGCCCTCTGGTCGCCCATGTATTTTGTCTAACATTCCTGAGTTCGATTAATTGTTTTCAAGCGTCAACTGCGCCCGTAAACACCAACCCATCCACTGGGCTTCTGTGGATTTTGCATGCGAAGGAACAAATATTGCGTGGCTGTCCAGGGTTTAATCTGGTTAGTCAGGTTATCCAAAACCAAATCGCCAGCTGCCGAACGATAGACAAGAACGGCATGTGAGTTCCGCTTCGCATCTAACACAGTTGCAATAAGCAGCTTACTAGGATCAACTCCGGCCCGGATCAGATCGCGTTTCTTCAGCAGGGCAAAGTCTTCGCAATCGCCACCACGGGAAGTTGGCAATGCCCATCGTTCTGCAGTCCGATACTGCGATTGGTCAGTCACCGTCCGTGTCGAAGCATTCACCCGACGATTGACGCGCTGAATGATCTGCATCTCTTTCTTGCTGGACATGGAAACGGACGCTTTGGTGGAACAGGCCCAGTTGTATTGACGGCACAATTGCCTTGCACCCGATGGAGGCGGTGAAGCGGCAACAATCTTGATAAAGCGCCCTTCTGACGCTTCCGCCGCTGAACCACTAATCAACGGTCCCAATGCCAAAGTGGAAAAAACTAACAGTCGACCCATTGATGAGGTCAACCGCGCAGATACGGCTTTGACTTCAGTACTCAACAGTTTCATGCCTGTCCCTCGACCTAAATTCATCCTCACAATTGCGGACAAACAGGACCGTAGATCGTTTAGCTTAACTATCAGTAGACGAGGCCGTTTGCGCAATCTGAGGTGAAGTTGCAAGGAAAAAGAGGCGGAAATTCGTTCCGCAATTTGACCATTTCAGGCAATAATTGAGAGAACTTGGTCACAATCTAGGGGTGACGGAGCGTAAACTAAACATCCAAGCTTAACAGCAAATACCTGTAAAATATGAAGGTATTTCGAAAAATAAAAAGCCAGGCTGCTAATCACGCTACCTGGCTTTCCCATTGGCTAAATTCCGCCTACACAACCAGAAGTTGGCAAAACTTTGGCAATCTGAATCTATTCAGTGGTCTCGACGATCAACAATTCACGTTCACTGGCCCCACGCGCATGGTCCAGTGCCTGCTGATATTCAGGTGAATTGTAGCATTCCACCGCAGCCTCAACTGAGGGGAACCGAGCAACCACATTGCGTGGGCGCTCTTTCCCTTCAAGCTGCACATACCGCCCGGCACGCGCGATGAACTCGCCCCCGTGCTTGGCAAGCGCAGGCCCGGCCAGCTCAGCATATTTGCCGTAAGCTTGATCGTCCGTCACCGTGACATGGGCAATCCAGAGTGCAGGCATCTTATCCTCCCAATACTTGTTCTGCGGCTTTGATCGCCGCGTCTGCATTCGACGCATCGCGGCCACCGCCTTGCGCCATATCCGGACGTCCGCCGCCGCCCTTGCCGCCCAGTTCAACCACTGCTGCCCGGACCAGATCAACGGCTGAGACCTTGTTGGTTAGGTCTGATGTCACACCGGCTGCTACGGCGGCTTTGCCACCTGCATCCGCAATCAACAACACCGCGCCCGAACCCAAACGGGCCTTGTGCTCGTCGATCAATGCGGGAAGGTCCTTTCCCGAAACACCACTCAGCGCCTGCGCCAGGAAGGGCACACCGTTCACGTCCCGCGCCTCGACACCACCGCCTTGCCCCGCGCCACCAGCCATCGCCAAATCACGGCGCAGCTGAGCAACTTCGTTTTGCAAGGACTTCCGTTCATCCAGCAGAGATTTGACCCGTGTGACCACGTCATCCGGTTGCGCCTTCAGCTCCGTAGCAATTTGGCCCAACCGCTGATCCTGAGCAGACAGGTGGCGGAAAGCCTCATCCCCGGTCAGCCCTTCGATCCGGCGCACACCGGCGCTGCTGGCGCTGTCACCCAGAACAACAAAGGTGCCGATATCGCCGGTTTGACGCACATGCGTGCCGCCGCACAATTCTATCGACCAAGTGTCGCCATCGTGGCCCTTGCCAGTCTCAGCTTTACCCATCGACACAACCCGGACTTCGTCGCCGTATTTCTCTCCAAACAACGCTTGAGCACCCAGTTCGCGCGCGTCGTCAGGCGTCATGATCCGGGTTTCGACGGTCGAGTTCTGACGGATGAATTCATTCACCTCACGTTCGACCTTCCGGATCTCATCAGGGCTAAGCGCCTTAGAATGGCTGAAGTCGAACCGCAACCGGTCCGAGGCATTCAGCGAGCCACGCTGTGCCACGTGATCGCCCAAAGTTTCGCGCAATGCCTCGTGCAGCAAGTGCGTAGCCGAGTGGTTGGCCCGGATCGCGGTACGACGGGCATGATCAACCTCAAGCTCAACCGCATCGCCTTTCAATAACGTGCCCTGGCTCACCGTTACCCGATGGGCATACACCTTACCTTCAGCAAACTTGCGCGTGTCCTCGACTTGCGCCACGTCCTGCAAATTCTCAAGACGCCGGATTTCACCAGTGTCGCCAACCTGACCACCAGCTTCGCCGTAGAACGGTGTCTGGTTCACGACAACCCATCCAGAGCCGCCTTTTTCAATCTTGTCGACCAGCGCACCGTCGACAACCAAAGCGGCCACCTGACCTTCGGCTTTTTCGGTGTCATAGCCCAAGAAATCCGTCGCGCCGGCTGTGTCCAACACATCAAACCAAACGGCTTGATCTGCGGACTCACCGGACCCTGCCCATGCGGCGCGGGCCTTGGCTTTTTGCTCGGCCATGGCTGTGTCGAACCCCTCCGTATCCACAGTCCGGCCCTTTTCCCGAAGCGCATCTTGCGTCAAATCCAGCGGGAACCCGTAAGTGTCGTACAGCTTAAACGCTGCATCACCGGGCAAGGCCGCGCCTTCGGGCAGTCCAGCAACCTCATCGTCCAGCAGCTTCAGACCGCGATCCAACGTCTGCTTAAAGCGGGTTTCTTCCAACAGAAGCGTCTCTTCGATCAAGGCCTGCGCCTGACCCAGCTCGGTATATTGCGCACCCATCAGCTGCACCAACGCCGGCACTAGGCGATGCATGATCGGGTCTTTCGCACCCAGCAGGTGCGCGTGACGCATGGCGCGGCGCATGATCCGACGCAGAACGTAACCACGACCGTCATTCGATGGCATCACCCCATCAGCAATCAGGAACGAGGTCGAGCGCAGGTGATCCGCGATCACCCGGTGATGCACGTTCTGATCACCGTAGGGATCAACGCCCGTGGCATCTGCGGACGCCTCGATCAGTGTCTTGAACAAGTCGGTGTCATAGTTGTCATGGCTTCCTTGCAGCAGGGCACCAATCCGCTCCAGCCCCATGCCGGTGTCGATCGACTGCATGTCGAGTTCGACCATCGAGCCGTCTTCGAACTGTTCGTTCTGCATGAAAACGATGTTCCAGATTTCAATGAAACGATCGCCGTCTTCCTCAGCCGAACCCGGAGGGCCACCCCAGATGTGATCGCCGTGATCATAGAAAATTTCTGTGCACGGACCGCACGGGCCGGTCGGGCCCATTTGCCAGAAGTTATCATTGGTGGCGATGCGGATAATCCGGTCCTCAGGCACACCAACTTTCTTCCAAATCTCAAACGCCTCATCATCTGTGTGATAAACCGTTGTCAGCAAGCGGTTCTTGTCGACGCCGAATTCCTTGGTGATCAATTCCCAGGCAAACGGGATCGCGTCGTTCTTAAAATAATCACCGAACGAGAAATTTCCCAGCATCTCAAAGAACGTATGGTGCCGCGCGGTATAGCCGACATTGTCCAGATCATTGTGTTTGCCGCCCGCCCGCACACATTTCTGCGCGGTTGTTGCACGCTGATAGTCGCGGGTTTCCAAGCCGGTAAACAGGTTCTTGAACTGCACCATCCCCGAGTTCACGAACATCAGGGTCGGGTCATTGCGCGGGACCAGAGGGCTGGACGCCACAACTTCGTGCCCCTGCTTGTCAAAGTAGTTCAGAAAGGTCGATCGGATATCGTTTAACGTGGGCATAAGGCTCTCTCAGCGCGCAATCATATGTGTCAAAACGGGTTTATCCCTGTCCCTGCGGATAGTCCACAGCGTTGGACCCGCAGAACGAAACAAGGCGGCCCCAATGGACCGCCCTGTTCCGAATATTCTCAGCACTAAATTGGTGCCGGGGATTTCTGCTTTTTCCTTTAACGGATGATTAAGCTTCGAGGATATCATCATCCTCGGCAGCGCCGGGCGGCATGTCGAAATCCAGACCATGTGCGGCACGAATCTTGTCTTCGATCTCAAGCGCAGCGCGGCTGTTGTCGCGCAGGTACTGCTTGGCGTTCTCACGCCCCTGCCCGATCCGTTCGTCCCCATAGCTAAACCAAGAACCCGACTTCTCAACCACACCAGCCTTAACGCCCAAGTCCAGCAATTCGCCCATTTTACTGATGCCTTCGCCATACATGATGTCGAATTCCACCTGTTTGAACGGCGGCGCCACCTTGTTTTTCACGACCTTGACCCGGGTCTGGTTGCCAACAACCTCATCCCGGTCTTTGATCGCTCCGATCCGGCGAATGTCCAGTCGGACCGAGCTGTAGAACTTCAGCGCATTACCACCGGTTGTGGTTTCCGGGCTGCCGAACATGACGCCGATCTTCATCCGAATCTGGTTGATGAAGATCACCATACAGTTCGAACGGCTGATCGAACCGGTCAGCTTGCGCATTGCCTGACTCATCAGACGGGCTTGCACGCCGACATTGCTGTCACCCATGTCGCCTTCGAGCTCAGATTTCGGTGTTAGTGCCGCAACCGAGTCAACAACAACCATGTTCACCGCACCCGAGCGCACCAGCGTATCGGTAATCTCAAGCGCTTGTTCACCTGTGTCGGGCTGCGAGATCAGCAACTCATCCAGATCAACACCTAGCTTTCGCGCATATTGCGGGTCCAGCGCATGTTCCGCATCCACAAAGGCACATACCCCGCCGCGTTTTTGCTGTTCGGCAATGCAGTGCAGCGTCAGCGTTGTCTTACCAGAGCTTTCCGGTCCGTAAATTTCAACGATCCGACCCATGGGCAGGCCGCCAATTCCCAGCGCGATATCCAGGCCCAGAGAACCGGTCGAGCTCGCGTCAATGTCCTGCTTGGCGTCCTCGCCCAGCTTCATGATTGAGCCCTTGCCGAACTGGCGTTCAATCTGGGCCAGCGCGCTGTCGAGCGCCTTTTGCTTGTCTGCGTTTTTCTTGTCGCTCATTGTCAGAAGATCCGCCATTGTCCTGTCGCCTTCCCTTTTGTCACACCCTTGAACGGGCGGCAATCGCTGCTTTGTTCGCCTCTTGTTCCTTATGGGACTAAAAGAAGAACATTTCAATAAAAACTTACAGATCTCACTGTTGAGCAATTGTGTTAAAGAGTCGTTTACGCCAATCTGCATTCGTAACAAAGATCGATGCAGGGCAAATAAATGCTTGTTTTTTATAAGGAACGCCTCGCGTTTCTAGCTGTTCCCAAAACCGGCAGCACGGCCTACCACTCAGCCCTTCGTGACCGTGCCGATTTTGTCGTAACCGGTCCGCCAGATCTGAAACACGCCCCTGTCCGGCGCTATGACCGTTTTTTTCAGAACATTTTTCGAAAAATGTACGACACCGAGATGGAGATCATGGCCGTCGTGCGCGAACCGATTGATTGGCTGGGCAGTTGGTACCGCTTCCGCAGTCGCGATGATCGGATCGGGCATCCACATTCGACCCGGGACATGTCGTTTGACGACTTCGTGCAGGCCTATATGAAATCTCCGCGCCCCGACTTTGCGGATGTGGGTAGCCAAAGTCAGTTTTTCCGCACCCGAAGCAACGGTTTCGGCGCAAGCCACGTCTTCAAATACGAAAATCAGGACAAAATTTTGAATTTCTTGCAGGACCGCCTGAACATGCAGATCAGCCTGCAACTGGAAAACGTCTCGCCCAAGCGTGAACTTGTCCTTTCACGAGAGACCGAGCGGAAATTCCGAAAACACCACAACGCCGAGTTCGCCTGCCATGATGCGGCGATTTAGTGTGGTCAATTGATCTGTTGAAACACCGCTTCGGTCAGCTGATTCAATGAGAACGGTTTCGGCAGGAAAGTTGAATTCGCAATTTCCGGGCCTGAGTCGCCAAATGCCCCCTCGGTATAGCCGGACATGAAAATCACCTGAACATCGGGGCGAGTCTCCATCGCCTGACGCACCCAGGTGGGCCCATCCATTCCGGGCATAACCACATCGGTGACGAACACATCGACATTCAATGCTCCGTCCTCAAGCAGGCGCAGCGCCTCCTCGGCCGAGTCGGCCTCGAGCACGGTATAGCCCTTCAACCGCAACGCGCGGGTTGCAAAGGCACGTACCGGGGCTTCATCCTCGACCAGCAGTACAACGCCCTCGCCCTGCCTCGCGCTTTGTGTATCGGCAGCGGGCAGCGCCTCCTGAGGAATCTCCTGTGGAGCGGCTGAGACCGGGAGATAGACAATGAACTCCGTCCCATGCCCGGGAAGACTATCGACAAAGATGAAACCGCCCGTCTGCTTGACGATCCCATAAACCGTGGACAGGCCCAACCCCGTGCCTTCGCCGGTGCGTTTGGTCGTATAAAATGGTTCAAACACCTTTTGCAGCTTGTCCGCGGGGATACCGGTGCCGCTGTCGATCACTTTTACGGTCACATACTCACCCGGCTGAACTGTTGCCCGGTCGCGTGTGAAGGTTTGGTCCAACACCACCACCTCAGTTTCAATCCGAATCTCGCCACCGTCCGGCATGGCGTCGCGCGCGTTCACGACAAGGTTCATGAGCACTTGTTCAAGCTGCCGTTTATCCGCCCGAACAGGTTTCAGAACCGGATCATGGCTAAGAATCAAACGCACTTTCTCACCTACCAGCCGGTTCAGCAGATGGATCAGGTCCGAGATCGTATCCCGCAGGTCCAGTACTTCGGGCTGCAAGGTCTGTTTGCGTGAAAACGCCAGAAGCTGACTAACCAGAGCGGCAGCCCGGTTGGCATTCTGATTGATTTGAACAAGATCTCCGTAGTTCGGATCACTTTGATCGTGCCGCAAAAGCAGCAGGTCGCAATGCCCGGAAATTGCTGTCAGCAAATTGTTGAAATCGTGGGCAACACCACCAGCCAATTGCCCCACGGCCTGCATTTTTTGCCCCTGCACGAACTGCGCCTCAAGCGTCTTGAGTTCGGTTGCGTCGTTTAAAACCGCAATCAGACAAACCTGACCGTTGCTCACCACACGGTTTAAAGTGACCTGAACAAAGATCTCCTTGTCCTGTCTGGTCAGGCGCAGAAATTCGGACCGCATGGTGGGTTCCTGAGCCGCAGTGCGTTCCAGCCAATTCAGAATTGGATACCCCAATCCTTGCATGATTTCCTCGACATTGGTTTCCCCAGGCTCAATATCTCCGATCAGTTTCATGGCCAATCGGTTTGCTTCGAGAATACGACCATCTGGCGCAAGGTGCATGATCGGTACTGGTAGATCAGCAAATGACGCGGCGCTGGAAGCATGCCCGGGCTGTTCCACTGGCAACACTAGAAGGTCGCGAACAGTGCCGGACCGACCGAGTTCGCACACAGCGGCTGGAATTGAACCGCTTGATGTCTGAACTTGCACGATATCACCCTGCGCGCGCGGTTCGCCGGTCAAGATCTCATGCAGCATATCCGGTCTCTGCCCCAGCAAATGTGCTGCCGCATCATTCACCCGCAGCAACGTGCCGTTGCGCCCCTCAGTCAAAACAGGAACGCTGACGTCATCCCATTGCCCGGGCGTTTCCAGATGAAAGCGCCAGCAGAACCGATCCTGGCCAACATTGAACACTGAAACCGGAATCGTCGATCCAACGGTCACTATGTCTTCGCGGGCTTTACCATAGATTTCAGCCGACGATTGCAATCGCAGCAAAATGGCCGGAGGGTTTGCGAACCTGGATTTTAGGCAAAGTTCCAGCCGGGTGCCAGTAAACGCCTGAAACTGCGCCCGTGCCGCCGGGTTAGCGGTTAGAATTTCGCCCTGAGCGTTCGCGATCATGCAAGGGAACTGATCCTGCTCCGCAAAAACGGCCATGGTTTTAACCGCCTGCTGCGCCATATAGTCGGTGATCTTACCCCGCAGAACCACCAGGAACGACGCGGCCAATAGCGATACTCCGGCAACCGTGAACCCGGTGTGCCAGACCTCTGGTAAAAGTCCCAATACTGGCGTCAAACTCAACAGTGCGCCAATGACGATCAAAGAGGCTAGTCGCAATCCGGAGGGGATTTTCTGGAAAGACGGATCAGAGAAAACTTCCGTGGTGTCAGTCATAAACAACTCAAGTCGATGGGCTTTCGCGTAGTCAGCCCAAATAAGGTTAATGTCCGCTTAAGCGAAATCGGATACTCGTCTTAAAGTTGCTAATCTCTGACGCACTATCGCGTCAAGTGTGCAGTAAAGAAACCGTCTGCACCGTGCGAAACCAGCCACGTTTCGCGAAATGTCTCGGACCACACAGGGTTGGCGCGCAAAAATGTATCAACGACCGATCCATTTTCATCATCCAGCATGGAACACGTCGCGTAGGCCAGAACACCACCCGCAGCGACCATGGACGACACCTTGCCCAGAATGCTCGATTGGATTTCCGTAAGCTCTTGCAACCTGCTTTCAGTCAGCGCCCATTTTCCTGCGGGTGCACGCCGCCATGACCCGCTGCCCGAACACGGTGCGTCAACCAGAATAATATCGAAAGGAGCTTGTTGCTCGAACTCATCAGTCATCATGATTTGAACCTTGACGCCAGCGCGTTCCGCACGCGAGGGCAGATCGCGCATCCGATCTGCGTTCACATCGTGAGCAAATACATCTATCCCCCGATGCGCTGCCAAGGCCAACGATTTGCCGCCGCCGCCCGCGCAAAAATCCAGAACCCGCATTCCTGGACGCAATTCCAGAGCGGCGACAACGGCCTGGCTGGCAGCATCCTGAAGCTCGACCAGCCCCTCTGTATAGGCCCGGCTGCGCGCAATCTTGCGCGAACCTTCGGTCACTTCGAGGGCAGTCTCACAAACCGGATGCGCGGCCGTCTTGATACCTTCTACTGCCAATTCGGCAATCGCGGCTTGCACATCCGTTTTGGCTAAATTGACCCGCAGATGCACCGGCGCGCGATGTTGCAGGGCCTGCGCGACCGATACCGCCTGCCCCCCCAGCGAAGACTGAAATCTGGGCCAGAGCCATTCGGGAATGTCATAACGCTCGGCCTCCGTTTGAAAATCGCGCCCAAGCTCATCACTGGATAAAACCGCAGGCGCATGGCGCGCACCCGAAAACAAATCGTCGAGCACTTCGCCCGAGGCACGAACTGAACCAATCATCAAACCACGGCCGGTTTCAGCACCACCAAGCGCCGCAAAAGACCGCTTACACCGCAATGCCTCAAACACATGATCCCGAACCGCTGCTCGATCCTTGGACCCCGCAAACCGGCTGCGGCGGGCCCAGTTGGTCAAAGATTTTTCAACGGGTGTGCCCGAGAGAATCTGATCAAGGATTTCTATCGATGCCTGAATACGAGCTGCCGGGGTCATGTTGATTTCCGTTGCTATTGGCGTGGCGTGAGCAAGTGAGCCAAAAACGCAAAACGGCGCCCTGATCCAGGCGCCGCATCACGCAATGGCTGCAATTACATCACCCTGTAGTTCGGGCTTTCTCGGGTGATCTGCACGTCGTGCACGTGGCTTTCTTTCAAACCCGCGCCAGTGATTTTGACGAAATTGCAGTTCTTGCGCATCTCTTCAACCGTGGCGCAGCCGGTATAACCCATCGCCGCGCGCAGACCGCCAACCAGCTGGTGGACCACGGCGCTGGCTGAGCCTTTGTAAGGCACCTGCCCTTCAATCCCTTCAGGCACCAGCTTGTCGTTAGCGGCATCCTTTTGGAAGTAGCGATCGGCCGAGCCACGCGCCATCGCGCCAAGGCTGCCCATACCGCGATAAGATTTGAATGAACGACCCTGATACAGGATCACTTCACCTGGGCTTTCATCAGTTCCCGCAATCATCGAACCGACCATCGCACAGGATGCGCCTGCCGCAATCGCCTTGGCGAAATCGCCCGAGAATTTGATGCCGCCATCAGCAATCACCGGAACATCTCCGGCGGCTGAGGCACAGTCCATGATTGCCGTCAGCTGAGGCACCCCGACCCCGGCGACCATCCGCGTGGTACAGATCGAACCTGGCCCGATACCGACCTTGATCGCATCCGCGCCTGCGTCGATCAGCGCCTTGGTCGCTTCGCCAGTGGCCACGTTTCCTGCGATGATCTGAACTTCATTCGACAGTGTCTTGGCGCGTTTCACTGCGTCCAGAACCCCTTGCGAATGGCCATGCGCGGTATCAACCACGATGATGTCGACACCTGAATCCACCAACTGTTCTGACCGTTCAAACCCGGCATCTCCGACCGAAGTTGCCGCAGCCACACGCAACCGGCCCAGACGGTCCTTACAGGCCGTCGGGTTCAGCACCGCCTGTTCGGTGTCTTTCAAGGTCAAAAGGCCGGTCAGTTTTCCCGCACCATCAACCACCAAAAGCTTTTCAATCCGGCGGGCCCGCATCAGGCTCTTGGCCTCTTCCAAATCGGCCGGCTCTTGCAGCATCGCCAGATTGTCCGAGGTCATCATCGCCTTGATCGGCGTGTCATCCGAGGTTGCAAAACGCATATCGCGATTGGTTACGATACCAACGACGCGGCCTTCGTCATCGACCACCGGGAAGCCGGTAAAGTTATACCGCTGCACCAGCGCCTGCGCATCTGCCAGCGTCTGATCGGCCCGCAAAGTCACCGGGTTGTAGACTATCCCCGATTCAAACCGCTTGACCCGCCGCACTTCGCGGGCCTGCTCGTCCACTGTCAGGTTCTTGTGAATAACACCAATTCCACCGGCCTGTGCCATTGCAATGGCCATGCGCGCCTCGGTCACTGTGTCCATAGCCGAGCTGAGCAGTGGGATGTTCATCGTAATCTCACGGGTCACACGTGTGGTCGTGTCCGCCGTCGCAGGCAGCACCGTCGATGCCCCCGGAACCAAGAGTACGTCGTCAAAGGTGAGTGCCTCACGAATCTGCATCTTCTAACCTCATGCAAAAGCCCGTTTGGCGGTGACCCTATTACATGGATTCAGGCCAAGGAAAAGCCCCTGACCTAAACTAGTTTTCCCCTGCGGGCCGTTGCCGCGATAAAAAACGACGTTCCTTGTGCAAAACGTGCCGCGGAATGCCCTTTCCCTTTGCGCGCAAACCCATATCTTGCCCGGCATACGCGCGAATACAAAAAGGCAGGCCAGATATGACCACCGACCCCCTTGTCGTTTTTACCCCCTCGGGCAAACGCGGGCATTTCCCCGTAGGCACCCCGGTTCTGACCGCCGCCCGGCAGTTGGGCGTCGATTTGGATTCGGTCTGTGGCGGACGTGGGATCTGTTCGAAATGCCAGATCACGCCCAGCTATGGTGAGTTTCCCAAGCACGGCGTGACTGTCTCCGAAGACGCGCTAAGCGAATGGAACGCAGTCGAACAGCGCTACGACGACAAACGCGGCTTGAAAACCGGTCGCCGTTTGGGTTGTCAGGCTACGGTACAGGGCGACATCGTGATCGACGTGCCACCTGAAAGCCAGGTACACCGTCAGGTCGTTCGAAAGGCTGCCACCGCGCGTGCCATCACTATGGACCCAGCGACCCGGCTGTATTTCGTCGTCGTAGAAGAGCCCGACATGCACTCACCCACCGGTGATCTGGAACGGCTAGAGCGCGCCCTGCGCGAACAGTGGAACATCGACGCGGTCACAGCTGATCTATCGCTGATGTCCAAGCTGCAACCAGTGCTGCGCAAAGGCAAATGGGAGGCCACGGTCGCGGTCCACAAAGGCAACAAGGACTCGGTTGCACGGATCGTCGAAATCTGGCCCGGCCTGCATGAAAGCGGGTTGTATGGGCTGGCCATCGACCTTGGCTCGACCACCATTGCGGCCCACCTGACCGATCTGGAAACGGGTGAAGTAAAGGCATCTTCGGGCCTGATGAACCCACAGATCCGCTTTGGCGAAGACCTGATGAGCCGTGTGTCATATTCGATGATGAACCCCGGCGGCGATCAGGAGATGACAAAAGCCGTGCGCGAGGCGATCAATGACCTGACAACCTCGATTGCTGAAGAGGCCGGGATTGACGCGGACCTGATCGTTGAGACCGTCTTCGTCTGCAACCCGGTCATGCACCATCTGCTGCTGGGGCTAGACCCGGTTGAACTGGGTCAGGCGCCGTTTGCTCTGGCCACGTCGGAAAGCATGTCCCTGCCCGCGCGAGAAATGGACCTGACGAAAATGAACCCACGCGCGCAGGTCTATATTCTGCCCTGCATCGCGGGCCATGTCGGTGCCGACTGCGCGGCGGTGGCCCTGTCGGAAGAGCCCGGCAAGTCCGAAGACCTCGTTCTTATCGTCGATGTCGGCACCAACGCCGAGATTCTGCTGGGCAACACCAGCCGTGTTCTGGCGTGCTCCTCACCCACCGGTCCGGCGTTTGAGGGCGCTCAGATCAGCTCGGGTCAGCGCGCAGCACCCGGAGCTATTGAGCGGATCGAGATCGATCCCGTTACCAAGGAACCTCGTTTCCGCGTCATAGGATCCGATAAATGGTCCGACGAGGATGGCTTCGATCAGGACGTTGCCACTACTGGCATCACCGGCATTTGCGGTTCGGGTATCATCGAGGCGGTCGCCGAGATGCGTATAGCAGGGTTGCTGGACGAGAGCGGGTTGATCGGATCGGCCGAACAAACCGGCACCTCGCGTTGCGTGCCCGAAGGCCGTACCCATGCCTACCTGATCCACGACGCAAGCGCCGAAGGCGGCCCGCGTATCACCGTGACCCAGGGTGATATACGGGCCATCCAACTCGCCAAATCCGCGCTTTATGCAGGTGCACGCCTTCTGATGGATGTCATGGAAGTCGACAAAGTGGATCGCGTGGTTCTCGCTGGGGCGTTCGGTGCACATATTTCGACCAAACACGCGATGGTACTGGGCATGATCCCTGATGCGCCGCTGGACAAAGTCTCAAGCGCGGGCAACGCGGCAGGAACCGGTGCGCGGATTGCACTGTGCAATATCACTGCCCGGTCCGAGATCGAGCGCGTCGTGCGCAAAATCACCAAGGTTGAAACCGCGATTGAGCCCAAATTCCAGGACCACTTCGTAGCTGCAAACGCGATCCCGCACAAAACCGACCCATTCCCGGAACTGGCACAGGTGGTTACCCTGCCCTCACCTTCGTTCAATACGGGCGGGGCTGAGGAAAAGTCTGGTCGCCGTCGTCGCAGGAGGTCATAGTCGCCACAAACAGGAGGCGAAGATGGAACTGGTGAACGAAGAACAGGCAGAATATTGGGGCAATTCCGATCCAGGCACCAAGTGGCTAACTTACGAAGACCAGTTGGATCAAACCTTTGCCTCAGTTCTGGAGCTGGTTCTTACCCGCGCCGAACTTTCTACTGGCATGAGTATTCTCGACATTGGATGCGGAACGGGTGTTAGTGCCCTGACCGCAGCCTCTCTAGTCGGACCCGAAGGGCAAGTTCTAGCAGCAGACATCTCACAGCCCTTTCTGAAACGCGCTCGGTCACGTGCGGAAGAAGCTGGGCTGAACAACATCCGCTTTCAATATGCAGATGCGCAGACATTTGCCTTTCCGCAGGGCCAAATGGATGCGGCGATCTCACGCTTTGGCGTGATGTTTTTTGAGAATTCAGTGGCCGCCTTTGCCAACATTGCCCGCGCCCTAAGACCCGGAGGCCAGATGACCTTTGCCGCCTGGGGGCCTCTGGATGACAACCCATGGTTCAAGATTCCGCATCTGGCGGCTGTAAAACGGCTCGGTCGACCACCGCGTGTTGACCGATATGCACCCGGCCCTCTGGCTTTTCACGACCTAGGCCACGTGTCAGGAATGATGACACAGGCCGGATTGACTGACGTAAGGAGCGAAGCTGTGCCCATGAACCTACCCGGCTATGGCGGCGTTGAAGGTTCAGCGGCCTTATGTACACGCGTTGGCCCCGCAGCACGTGTGATTGCGCACTTCAACGGCGACGAACAGGATGTGCAAGCGATTCAGGACAGCGTTACCAAGGAATTTGGGCAGTTCCTATCCGGGCCAAAGCTGCGCATCCCGGCGGTCATCAACCTGTTTCAGGCGCGCAAATCTGAGTGATTGGAGCGGGTAGCGGGAATCGAACCCGCGCGTTCAGCTTGGGAAGCTGACAGGCTACCATTACATCATACCCGCCGCGTGGCGCTGGATAGCACCGCCGGTTGATCGACCGCAAGCGCCTTTCCATCTCAGTGGCTATTTACTCGGTTCGAGCACGCAGACTATCGATCAGGGATTGATCCACATCCAATGCCTTTGAGGCCGCATCAAGCGTGCGCTGATCCAAATGCTGCGGGCTGAGGTCGATATCCTTTGAAAAGGCATCAACAATTGCCTGCATTGCACTGATTCTTGCGTGTTTCTTATTGTTGGCCGGGATCACATGCCACGGCGCGATCTCAGTTGAGGTACGGGCCAGCATCTCATCCACGGCGACTTCAGCTTCGGCCCATCGCTCGCGGTTACGAAAATCCTCATAGGTCAATTTCCACCGCTTCATCGGGTTGCGCAGACGTTCAGTAAATCGCTCCATCTGCTCTTCTTGGGAAATGTGAAAGAACAGTTTTACGATGCGAGTGCCGTCATCCAAAAGCATACGTTCAAAATCATTGATCTCTCGATAGGCGGCGCGCCAGCGCTCTTCCGGTGTGAGTTTCTCGATCCGTTCGACCAGTACCCTGCCATACCAACTGCGGTCAAAGGCCGAGATCGCGCCCTGCGGTGGCAACCTCTCCCAGAACCGCAACAGATAGTGACGGTTCAGATAGTAGTTCCGGGGCGCCCCGATCGGCCATACTTTGAAGCTACGCGGATCCAAAGCCTGACTTACCCGCCGGATCGTTCCGCCCTTGCCAGCCGCGTCCCAGCCTTCAAAAACCAGCACTCCCTTGGTCCCATGAAACAGAAACGCCTGTTGGATCAGTGCCAACTGCGCCTGCAGCTCGGTCAGTTTCTTGAAATACGCCTGCTTGCCCAGTTTCAGGCTCAGGTCCGCATCCGCGAGTTTAGGAGGGTGATGTCTGGTCATGATTGCGCTGTTCCCTGGTCATCTGTCTCAGACAGTCTGACTCGCCACCCCAAAGCGGGCCTTGATCGGTATCAAGAACGAAAAAGGCCGAGCACACGGCCCGGCCTTATCAACTTTCTGGGGCTTCCTGATCAGGAGGCGCGACGACGACGGCCACCACCGCGACGGCCACCAGCTGCACCTGCGGCACCCGCCTCGTCCGGTGCTTTGTTAAACCGGATCCACTCACCACCATGCGGGTCGTTGTTGGTCAGCAAGTTGGCGGCACGGATGGCCTCCATCTCTTTGCCCGCGCGCGGCATGGTCGAGCCCAGACCGAACATCTGGACGAATGCCTCGTCATCCATACCTTCGGGCAGGATTATGCCAGCGGCGGCAACCTGTTCCTTCTTCTCGGCAATCTTCTTCTGCGTCGTCGGCAGAGCCACCGGGTTCATGATCGCCGAGGTCATGCCAGCGCCCATTGCCATCGGCAGGAAGGCGTTGTTGATACCGTGACGGTTTGGCAGACCGAACGAGATGTTGGACGCACCGCATGTGGTGTTCACACCCAGTTCCTCGCGCAGACGACGGACCAACGCAAACACCTGCTGACCAGCAGTCGCCATCGCTCCGATGGGCATGACCAGTGGATCGACGACAATGTCATGCGCCGGAATGCCGTAATCAGCAGCGCGTTCTACGATGGTCTTGGCCACGGCAAAACGCACGTCGGGGTCTTCCGAAATCCCGGTGTCATCATTCGAGATCGCCACGACCGGCACGTTGTACTTCTTGACTAGCGGCAGAACCAGCTCCAGACGCTCTTCCTCGCCGGTAACCGAGTTCAGCAGCGGACGGCCCTCAGCCGCTTCAAGCCCGGCTTCCAACGCACCGGGAACCGACGAGTCGATGCATAGCGGCACTTCGACTAGGCCCTGCACCAGCTCGACGATCTTGCGCATCAGCGGCGGCTCGGTCTCGTTCGGGTTGGGGTTCGAGTTGTACACAACACCCGCGTTAATATCCAGAACGGTCGCGCCTGCCATAACCTGCGCCAGCGCGTCTTTCTCAACGGTCGAGAAATCGCCTGCTTCCAGTTCAGCAGCCAGTTTCTTGCGGCCTGTCGGGTTGATCCGTTCACCGATCACGCAGAACGGTTCGTCAAAGCCCAGGACGGCGGTTTTTGTTTTTGATTCTACGACTGTACGGGTCATGTCCGTTCCTTAGGAGTTTGCAGGCTTTGCCGAAGCTCCGCCGTTGTTGATAGCCCAGTTGGCGTTGGTTTTGATGCCGCCTAGCGGGAAGAAATGCACGTTGGTGATGTTGAAATCGGGGTTGGCCGCCTTGTGGTTAGCCAGTTCGGTCAAAACATCAGTCGGCTCATAAGGCAGCAGCAGTTTGGAGACATCCATGGCGCGCTTCTGCAGAACCTTGAGTGATGGGCCAACGCCGCAAGCGATGGCGAATTTGATCAGGGTCTGCAGCTTGGCAGGGCCTGCAATACCAATGTGGATCGGCAGATCGATGCCCGCCTCTTTCAGGTTGTCGGCCCATGCGATGATCGGCTTGGCATCAAAGGCAAACTGAGTCGCCAAAGCCATTTCCGCGTCGGTGGTTTCCGAAAACTTCTGTTTCCAGCGCAGCGCGTCGTCGACATTCTTGGTCGAGCCATCCGGATCGATATCCTTGTTGCCCTCGGGGTGACCTGCAACGTGCAGACGCTTGAAGCCTGCCTTGTCGAACAGACCGGTCTCCAGCAGTTGCATCGAGCTGTCGAATTCGCCGTGTGGCTTGGCGACGCCACCTGCCAGCAGCAGTGCCTGATCTACACCTGCTTCGCCTTGATACATGGAGATCCAGTTCTCCAGCGTCGCCGCATCCTTGATGATCCGCGACGGGAAGTGCGGCATGACCGGATATCCCTCGGCCGCGATCCGCTTGGCAGTCTTGACCATGTCCTCGATGGGCGTGCCTTCGATATGGGCGATGTAAACGCGTGTGCCTTCGGGCAGCAGCGCGCGGAAATCCTCGACCTTCTCGGCGGTGCGCGGCATCACCTCGATCGAATAGCCCTGCAAAAAGGCTTCGACGGTCGGGTTCACAGGGCCGTTTTCGACCGTGTCACGTTTCTTGAAGTTCAGCAAAGCCATTGCGGCCTCCCATATAGTTCTGGGGCTCATGCCCAACCGTCATTGGCGATCAGAGCCTTGATACGGTCCTGATCGTATTCCGTTTCCAAACGCGTGGCCTCAGCCTCGGCAATCTCGGACGGGTCGCCCTCAACTGCAAAGGGTTCGGCTTTGCGCCATTCGGCCAGATAGGCATCACTGTCCTTGGCGTTCACCTTCATCGCAGCCCGGTCGATCGCTTGTTCGAACCGTTCCTCCAACTGCCGCTTTGCGCCACGACGGCCCTTGCCGACGATGACTTGGGCGGGAATATCGCGCCAGTATACGATGGTGACGTCAGGCATTGCCGTTGATTCCTCCTAACCAGATGGATCGGTTCTAGACTTCTATATGGGTCAAAGTCGGTCGATTTTCGACACAAGCAGTCTTTCAAACGACGTTTTTGTCCACCACAGGATACGGCGCTTGTACTCAATTATCGCGCAAACGCGCACATCAAAATACTCATCACTTTAATGAGCGTCTTGCACGAAACATTTGGCCGACCTATGGTCGGGGTAACTCGAAAATCGGAGGGCGTTAAAGATGGCGCCCAAGCGTCCCAAAGGTGCGGGCGCGTTCCCCAAGGCGGTCGAAAGCCCCGCGCCGGCAAGACCCGATCCAGATGCGTTATATGCGGCGCTGGATCTGGGAACAAATAGCTGCCGCATGTTGATAGCCCAGCCCAAGGGCAGCGGGTTTCATGTGGTGGACAGCTTTTCCAAATCCGTGCAACTGGGCGCGGGGCTGGAACGGACCGGACGGCTGTCTCGGTCTTCGATGGCACGCACCATTCAAGCGCTGCGAATCTGCCAGCAAAAACTCAAACGAAACAAGGTCAAACGGATGCGTCTGGTCGCGACCGAGGCCTGTCGACGCGCCAAGAATTCGCGCGATTTCATACGGCAAGTAAAACGCGAGACCGGCCTGCCCCTAGAAATCATTCAGCCCGAGGAAGAGGCCCGTCTGGCCGTGATCTCTTGCGCGCCGTTGGTGTCGACCAAGACTGAACAACTTCTGGTCGTGGATATCGGTGGCGGCTCGACCGAGTTGGTGTGGATCGACATCTCATCCGTGCCGCGTCGGGATCGTCCAGCGGCGATCATGCGGCTGCACCACGGGTTTCATACGGCCGACAGCCCTTTTCCGGCAGCCAAAGTGGTGGACTGGATCAGCGTCCCGCTGGGCGTGGCCACGCTGCGCGATCAGTTCAATGATGTCGAAGACGACTCGGCCCGATTTGCGCTGATGAGCTGGTTCTTTGAAGAGAATCTGGCCGATTTTGCTCCCTATAAGGACGAACAAGCGCGCGAAGGGTTTCAGATCGTCGGCACAAGTGGCACCGTGACGACCGTGGCCGCCTCGCACCTGGGGCTAAAACGCTATGACCGGACCAAAGTGGACGGTCTGCGCATGACCAGCGATCAGATTGACAAAGTCATACGAGGATACTTAGAACTCGGCCCACTGGGGCGGCGGCGAGATCCGCGTATCGGCGATGACCGGCAGGCCCTTATCATGTCCGGCTCAGCCATTTTGCAGGCTTTGTTACGCTGCTGGCCCACTGACCGCCTTTCCGTGGCGGACCGTGGGCTGCGCGAAGGCCTGCTTTATGCGCAGATGAGCGCGGACGGTGTATTGGAAGACGGACCGTTCTGATGGCGAAGACACCAAGTGGCAAAAACAATTCGGGTCGCGGGCAACGCGACCTGAAGGTTAAGGTCAAGACGGCGCGCGGGCGCAAGCTCAGCTCGACCCGCTGGCTCGAACGGCAGCTGAACGACCCGTACGTGAAACGTGCGCAGGCCGAAGGATACCGTGGGCGCGCGGCGTTCAAGATTCTGGAACTGGATGACAAGTTCCGTTTCCTCGTCCCCGGCGCGCGTGTCGTCGATTTGGGCTGCGCACCGGGTGGTTGGCTGCAAGTCGCCGTCAAACGCGTAAATGCGCTGGGTGAGCGGTCCGGCAAACGAATCGGCACGGTTCTGGGCGTCGACCTGCAAGAGGTTGAACCTGTTGCAGGTGCCGAGGCGCATGTGCTGGACTTCATGGAAGATGACGCCGACGAAAAGGTCAAAACTTGGCTGGGCGGCAAAGCCGATGTTGTTATGTCTGACATGGCGGCAGCGTCATCCGGGCATAAGCAAACCGATCACCTGCGGATCATGGCATTGTGTGAAACCGCGGCCTATTTCGCCTTTGACGTTCTGGAAGAAGGCGGCACCTTTGTCGCCAAGGTTTTGGCCGGAGGTGCCGAAGGCGATCTGCAAAAACTGCTGAAGCAAAAGTTCGAAAAAGTGGCGAACGTAAAACCGCCTGCATCACGATCGGACAGTTCCGAAAAATTTGTTGTCGCCACGGGGTTCCGGGGCTGACTTAATCGTCAAGCCAGCTTCGATCACCGGTCAGAAATTGTTCGCGCAGCGACGCAGCAGCTGTACGTTGAAGCAGCAGGGCTTCACCATGGTTGATATATTCCGGCTTTTTGGCCTGAAGATCGGCAATCCTTTGGTTCAGCGACAATGGGTTTTGCAGCTGCGACGTATGCACCGGTTTGTCAGCCATTGGTCACCTCCGGGTCTGGTGGCATTTTCACCTTGCCCCTTCGTTAACCGAGAAATTTGCCGGGATCGTGGCCAAAAACAGACCTCCCCATGCCGGATCACGGGGTCAGCTGAGCCTTGAGTTGCAGCAATCCTGGATCTTGGGGCAGTTTCTCCAGCCCTTCTTGCAGCACATTGCGCGCGGCCTCTAGCCCTCGGTTGATCTGGGCCAATTGCACCAACATTGGCCACGCTTCGGCGCGCTGCGGGTCCAAGGTAACAACCTCGCGAAAGGCGCGCTCGGCAGCTGGCGCGTTGCGGAACGTCAATGCCATACCACCCAGAACGAGGTGAGTTTCAGGGAAATCCAGACGGTTCCCGATAGATCCCTGCCATTCATCCATACTCTGGGCCAATTGTGTCTGCTGGTCCGGTGTCAGCGCCTGAGCCGGGATGTTCAGGAACTCTTTGGCGGCCGAAATACGAACGTTTCGCATCGGGTCCGACAGCAACGGCTCAAGCCGCCCCACCTGATCCGGCAGCACCGCTTGACGTTGCAGCGGTGCTGCGTTGGCGCGAACCAATGGATCAGTATCTGTCAGCAAAGGTGCGGTTTTCGCCGCAACTTCGGCCGAAGCGAAGGGTTGCAACAGATACGCCGCAGTAGCCCGCACGATGCCAGCCATGTTCGGATCGGTCGTAATGCCCAGCAGAGCATCAGGCCCATCGGCCTGTCCACTCAAGGCGGCCTGAAACGTTGTCCCGAAATGCGCGCCGCGGTGAGAAGAATCGGGGAACCACCCTTCGATTTGTTGCGCGGCCCACACCTGATCTTCGGTCTGATGGCAATCGGTGCAGGCATCCTGTCCCAACCCCAGATCGGGACGCGGGATGCGGAAGCTATGATCACGCCGCCAGTCGACGCCCATATAGACACGCTCTATCATATGGCAGGACACGCACTGAGCACCTGCGCTTTCGTCCGGGTGATGATGATGCGCAGGTGAATCATACTCCTTGGCCGTCAGGGTCGGGAAATCGGGGTTTCCTGCCGGTGAATGGCACTGGGTACATACGCCGTTGCCCTCGGCCTTCAGCTCGGCGCTGTGCGGGTCGTGGCAATTCATGCAGCCGACGCTCTGCGCATACATCTTGGATTGAAGGAACGAGCCGTAGACGTAGACTTCGTCCATAATCTGGCCGTCCGGGTGATATAGACCAGGACGCAGCACCGACAGGTTATAAGCATCATGATAGGGCGTTCCGGGGACCGGATTGCCATCACCATGCGCCTCACGTCGGGAGTGACAACCGGCGCACTGCTGGATTTCTGCTTCGGTCCGACCTTTGCCCCAATCCATAGTGAACCCAAACTCACTTAGATTGGCACCGGTGCTTTCGCCTTGCGTCCAGTCGATATGAGCCGAGGACGGGCCATGACAGGCCTCGCACCCTACCCCAATCTCAGCCTGAACCGAGCTATAGCTACGGGTCTGTCCGTCGTAATTCTTTTCAAATCCGGTTGCGTGACATTCAGCACAACGAGCGTTCCAGTTTTTATACGGTCCGGTCCAATGCAGACCATCATCCGGCGGAAGATCCTGATCGGGATAGAGGTGATACCAGCGTTGTTCCTCTGCATCCCAAACCACATCGAAACTCTGCAACCGGCCGGGATCGGTTTCGAATAGGTATTGCTGCAAGGGCTCAATGCCGACCACCGAATGCAGATCATAAAGGGTCGTGGCGCCGTCCATTTCAGTCACGCGGGCCTGCAAAGCATCGCCTGTCTGAATGAACTCGGTCGACATGCCTTCATGGTCAAACCGAGTGCCGTCGAAATCGGCCACGACATGACCGTCCTCCACCCTAGTCCAGGCCAAAGCATGATGGGACTTAGACCAGGCTTCAACCTCGGCCGTATGACACTCGATACATTGATCCGAGCCCACATACGTAGGCGATTGGGCAAACGCACACACTGGCGCGAACAGCCCGAGAAGAAACGCTGCTGTTTTCACGCCGCCTGCCCGTTCAAATCACTCTGCATATCCATCAAAGCACCGTTGTATTCGGCACCAAGGATTAGGATCGCAGCACACAGATACAGAAAAATCAGCGCCGCCATCGCCCCAGCCAACCCCGCATAGGTGGCGCTGTAAGATGCGAACTGCGCAATATAAACCGAAAACCCCCAACCGCCAGCGGCCCAGAGGGCCAGCGTCAGTAGGACGCCCGGCAAAATCTGCCGTAACTTGTGCCGCCCCGTCGGCAAGACCAGATGTGCCAGCAGAACCACACCCGCAGGAACGGCCACCGTGAACGTCCAGCGCAGGCGATCCACCGACAACCAATCGGACACGTTCACATCCGTCTTCTCGGACACCAGTTTCGTGTAGACCGGAAGCACAACTTCGACTGCGGCGATAATCATGATGGTGACGCCTCCAACAATGACCAGCCCAAGACATAGCAAACGCGTTTTCCAGAACGGCCAGCTGTCATGATCATGGTAAGCTTGGTTCATTGCCTTCCGCACAGCCAATACCCCATTCGAGGCAAAGAACACCGCCAGCAAACCACCCAGAGTGATCACACCCGAGCCGGACTCGGACAGAACCGAGCGCAACTCGGCCACGATCGGCCCGGCAACATCCTTGGGCCAAGCGCCAAATATCAATTCGATCAATTCGTTAGTGACGTAATCCTGAGAAAGCGACCCGGCCAGGGCGACGGTGAACAACGCAAAAGGGAAAAGCGCCAACATCAATGACATGGCTACATGGCTGCTCATGACAAAGCCGTTCTTGGCGTCAAAGCGGACAATGGCCACCCAAAGTGCCTGAACCGGCCTACTAAGATAGGGAATCACACGCGTGCTCATTCCCAAAGACTAACCCGCCAGCGACATGCAAAGAACCGGCAATCCGGGGATGTACGCAAATAATCTCTGACAAATGTCTGGGCGCATTGCATAATCCGGCCCTGCTGTGCAGGATCAACCACACGCGCTAAACGCAATTCCCGAAACAGGCCTAGCTATGACACCGGAGAAAGAAGAGACACAGACAAAGCTGAAACTGTCGGTTGTCCGCGACGTGTCGATTGTGGCCACGCTGGTGGTGCTTGGGCTATACGCAGGTTCGGCGTTTCTGATCCCGCTGACGATGGCCTTGCTGGTCAACGTCCTGATCATCGCGCTCAGCGACCGGATCATCGCCCTGACGCGCATGCCGGTGTGGCTGGCCAATCTTGCCGGTGTCACTGTCGTTTTGGCCGGTTTGTTCGTGATCATGTATATTCTGGGCAGTCAGGCCACTCAATTCGCCCGCACGATCGGCACTTACGAAAACCAGTTCGACGAAACCGTCAGCCGCGTCACCGGGTGGGTTGGCAATGACGTGACCACGTTTATCCGCGACAACCTGATCAACATCGACATGTCTTATATTGCGCGTGTTCTTTTGGGCAGCGCAACATCACTGCTGAACCAGTTTTTCCTGATCAGCCTTTATGTCGCCTTCCTGATGGCCGAGAGACTGGCCTTTCGTAAAAAAATCCAACTTGCCGCAGGCGATCCCAAGACAGGTATCGAGTTCGCTGCCATTCTGGATGCAATCTCATTCAGTCTGCAACGCTATGTCGGGGTGAAAACCCTGATCAGCCTGATTACGGCGACCATCAGTTACTCTGTCTTCAAGATACTGGGGCTGGAGTTCGCTGAAACCTGGGCGGTGCTGACCTTTGCACTGAACTTCATCCCATCTATCGGTTCAATCATCGCGGTGATCTTTCCATCTTTGATCGCATTGGTTCAGTTCGAAAGTATCGGGCCATTTCTGGTGATCATATTGGGCTGCGGCACGATTCAATTCCTGATCGGTAACTTCCTGGACCCCGCATTTCTGGGGCGTTCGCTGAACATGTCGACATTCTTGGTCATCCTGGCGCTGATGTTCTGGACCACGATCTGGGGCCTGATCGGGGCGTTCCTCAGTGTGCCCCTAACAGTCTGCATCCTGATCGTGTTCAGCCATATTCCGGCTCTGCGTCCGGTTGCAATCCTGATGTCCCTAGACGGACGATTGGGGGAAGATACCCGCCCTACTGGCGCTAGTTAGACGATGCACGCGCCTCTGTTCATCGGATCGGAAATTTATCGCAGCTCGACCTATGGCTCAAAACACCCGTTAGCCATCCCGCGCGTGTCCACCGTCATTGATCTGTGCCGGGCTCAGGGTTGGTTAACGAGCACGAATTATCGCGTCAGCCCCTGCGCGAAACCCGCAGCTCTTACTGCGTTTCACACGCCGGACTATATAGAAGCCCTGCAGCAGGCCGAGCGAGATCAGGCGGTATCTGACGAGACGCGTGAAAAATACGCGCTGGGCACCCTGTCGAACCCGGTATTCGCTGAAATGTATCGACGTCCTGCGACCGCCGCTGGTGGTTCCATCTTGGGCGCAGAACTGATCCGGGATGGTGGTATCGTCTACAGCCCCGCCGGCGGCACGCATCACGGCCTGCCGAACCGCGCCAACGGGTTTTGCTATCTGAACGACCCGGTTCTTGCGATCCTGACCTTGCTAAAAAGCGGCCTCGACCGGATCGTCTATATTGATATCGACGCGCACCATTGCGACGGGGTCGAGACCGCCTTCCACGGCTCGACCAAGGTTCGCATGATATCGGTTCATGAGGCGCGCCGCTGGCCGTTCAGCGGTACTTTAACGGACGATGCGGGTGGTGCCGCGTTCAACCTTCCCGTTGGACGTAATCTGAATGATGATGAGTTCTATGCGATCCTAGATCAGCTCATCCTGCCCGCGACCGCATCATTCGAACCTCAGGCTATCGTGTTGCAATGCGGCGCGGATGCGGTGGCCGAAGACCCGCTATCGCGCCTGACGCTTTCGAACAACGCCCATTGGCGCGCGGTTGCAAGCCTGCGCGATATGGCTCCACGGCTGCTTGTTCTCGGCGGCGGAGGATACAACCCTTGGTCCGTTGCACGGCTGTGGAGCGGTGTTTGGGCGACCCTGAACGGGATCGACGTACCTGTCGCGTTAAACTCAAAGGTGCAAACAGTGCTGAGTGACCTGACCTGGAGCCGTGCTGCCGGAAAACGCCCCCCACGACACTGGTTCGAGACTCTGCGCGACAAGCCAATCCACGGAGAAATCCGCCCTGAATTAAGAGCCGACTTGCAACTTCTTTCGCATCGGATTTCATAGTGGATCGGTGGGGACAACGCTGCTAACGTTCCATCATTACTAAATATTCTTGACCATTCCGCTGCAGCGCTGCCTTGACATGTCAATTCCTGACATCTGGCCATGATTGGACCAAAAAATGAATGCACTTAATCAGATAAATGATCTTAAGGGCCGTATGGGGCAGTCAGTTATCGGGCAGGTCGAGGTGATTGACCGGCTGATCATCGGATTATTGGCAAACGGAAACCTATTGATCGAAGGCTTGCCCGGTCTGGCAAAAACCCGTGCAGTCAAAGCCATGGCGCGTAATCTTGATGCAAGTTTCAGCCGAATACAGTTCACGCCGGACCTGCTGCCATCCGACGTGACCGGCACCGAAGTGTTTCAGCAGACAGGCGATGGCGGCACTTTCCGGTTCGATCCCGGCCCGATCTTTGCCAATATCGTTCTTGCCGATGAGATCAACCGCGCACCCGCCAAAGTCCAAGCCGCCCTGTTAGAGGCGATGGAGGAACGGCAGGTCACCGTCTCTGGCACCACACACAAGATGGAGCCATTGTTCATCGTGATGGCCACGCAAAACCCGATCGAGCAAGAGGGGACTTATCCCTTGCCCGAAGCCCAGATGGATCGGTTTCTGATGCACGTCCAGATCACCTACCCCCCGGTTGAAGATGAGGTTGAGGTAATTCGGCTGGTTCGGGGCGAAGAAATTGTGGCCGGGTCCGGCATGTTCAAGAAACCTCAACCTCCGATCCCACAAGATGCCGTATTTCAGGCGCGATCTGAAATCGGCCAAGTCCACGTGTCCGATGCCATGGATCGCTACATGGCCGATCTGGTACAGGCCACCCGCACACCCGAGAAATACAGCGAAGAGCTCGCCAGCTGGGTCGAAATAGGTGCCAGCCCACGTGCGTCGCTTGCGCTGGACAAATGCGGGCGGGCCCATGCCTGGATGAAGGAACGCGACTATGTGGATCCTGCTGACATTCGTTCCATTGCGCACGACGTGTTTCGCCACCGCATCACACTTAGTTTCGAGGCGCAGGGAAGCGCCAAAACACCGGACGACGTAATCACGGAAATCCTGCGCCTCGTGGCGCTGCCCTGATTGATTGGAAAGAGAGGCCCGTGGCCAAGACCGCCACATATACCAAAGACCCACGCATACATGTGGATGCTCAACACCTGTTGCGGCTTGGCGCAAAATCGCGTGCCCTCAGTCTTTTGCCGAAACAACCCGCACGCTCGATCCTGAACGGGCGTCATGCGTCGCGCCTGCGGGGGCGAGGTCTAAATTTTGAGGAACTGCGAGGTTATTTTCCCGGCGATGACATTCGGACAATCGACTGGAAAGTGACGGCGCGGACCGGAAAACCTCATGTTAGGGTCTACACCGAAGAACGAGATCGCCCTGCCCTGCTGTTGGTTGATCAACGTGTTTCAATGTTTTTCGGGACCGAAGTTTATATGAAATCGGTCATCGCAGCAGAAGCCGCTGCTATCGCGGCCCATCGTGTCCTTTCCCAAGGAGACCGTGTCGGTGGGATCGTTTTTGGGGATACAGATCTCGCCGAGCATCGTCCTCAACGCCGCGCTGTTGTATTGACGAGGTTCATTTCGTCAGTCGCCGCGTTGAACAGCGGCTTGAACGCATCCTTGCATCCAGAACCGACCATTTTATTGAACGACGTCCTGAAGCAGGCAATTGGCATAGCACACACCAACGCACTGATCTGCGTATTTTCGGATTTCGACGGTCTGACCGAAGACTCGGAACGCCTAATAAACCGCTTGTCGCAGTCAAATGACCTTATTCTGTTCAATATTTCCGATCCCAGCGCGCATCAATTGACCGCAGGGCTGAAAATGACCGTGTCGGACGGAACTAAACAAATCGAGCTCGACAGTTCTGAACCTGACTTATCCAACCGCATCAAAGCGGCAATGGATGACCGGTTAGCGCAATTACAACTCTGGTCACGACGCTATGGCTTTCCTATTGTCCCACTAACAACGTCAAAACCAGCTCTGGATCAATTGCTGAAACTGTTCGGTCACCCCGGAGGTCGGGCATGACTGTTGACGTAGAAGGCAAATCCCTGGTCGAGTTGCTGGACATGCTTGTCCCCGCACCTGCGCCAGAACCAATTCTAATGACACCGCAGACTTGGGGTTGGGTGGCTCTTGCTATTGTTTTGATCGCGGCCATCGCAGTCGAAATTTACCTGTTTCGCCGACATAGGCGATCAAATGCGTATCGACGTGCAGCTCTGGCTGATCTTCAAGCTGCCGGCGACGACCCCGCCAAGATAGCAGAGATTCTGCGGCGCACTGCACTTGCTGCATATCCACGTGCGCAAGTCGCCGGTCTGCATGGGCAAGAATGGATCAACTTTCTACAGCAAACTGCTGAAAAATTGCCTTTTTCTGCCTCTGCATCTCGTCTGTTGCTAGAGGCGCCGTATAGAATCTGTCCACCGAGCCCGGAAGTTACGCATATGGCACGGGTCTGGATCAAAACCCACAAAGCTAAAAGGGGGCGCTGATGATTTCATTCGCTGCACCATGGGCTTTTCTGATTTTGCCTTTAGCGGGGCTGGTCTACTGGTTCGCTCCTCCCCATCAAGAACAAACAAGCGCGATCCGCATTCCGTTTTTCCGCCATGTCGCCAGGGCTGCAGGGGCTGATCCGCAATCCGGGTCGGTGATTTCACTGCGGACGAAGGTGCAAGCCCTTGTGGCGACCTTGATCTGGTTGCTGCTAGTCACAGCCCTTGCCCGACCTGAAAAGCTGGCCGACCCAATCGTGATCGAAAAATCTGCACGAGACGTAGTACTAGCGCTCGATATCTCGGGCTCGATGGATCAACGCGATTTCCAATCTACAGATGGCACGCCCGTGCAACGATTGGCGGCCGTCAAAGATGTATTGCGCACATTCATAGCCGAGCGTCCGGGCGACCGAATGGCGCTTATAATTTTTGGTACACGAGCTTTTGTGCAAGCACCTTTCACTGAAGACCTAAATAGTTTGAATGGGTTCCTAGACCAGACTCAAGTAGGCATGGCGGGTCCGAACACCGCTTTGGGCGATGCGATTGGGCTTGGCATACGCATCTTCGATTCAAGCGAAGTGGACCAACGTCTGATGATTGTGCTCAGCGACGGAGCGGATACGTCCAGTCGAATGACGCCCACCAATGCCGCAGCCATCGCTGCGGATAAAGGCGTGGTCATCTATACCATTGGTGTAGGTGACCCCAATGCTACCGGCGAAGACCGTGTAGATCTGGACGCTTTGCAAGCCATCGCGGATCGCACCAATGGTCAGTACTTCTTTGCCAACGATCAGGCCGCACTCAGCGATGTCTACCAGCGAATTGATGAGCAGAACCCCAGAATTGTAGAAACCCAGAGCTATCGTCCGCGTGAAAGCCTTACCCACTACCCGTTACTGATCGCTTTGATCGTTTTCCTGTTTAGTTCCGCTGGCTTTCATGTCGCACAGCGTCGAAGGAGAACGACTTGATCGACGCTGTCACAGAATTTCATTTTATCAGAATGGGATATCTACTGTTCCTAATTCCAATAGCCGGATTATGGTGGATGATCCGCCCGAAACGCAGAGGGCAATCTAACTTACCTGCGGGTATTGCACCCCATCTTGCACGAGCGCTTACGCTGGGCGCAGACCAAAAGCGCCGGATCTATCCGATAGACGTTGCTATGCTCGTCGCTGCATTAATCACACTCGCTGCCGCTGGCCCAACCTGGACGCGAGCGACCAATCCTCTGCTTGCCGACACCGCCCCGTTGGTGATCGCTTTGAAGGTCACCGACAGCATGGAGAATACGGACCTGATCCCGTCGCGGTTGCAGCGGGCTAAATTCAAGATCACAGATATAATCAACGCGCGGGTCGGCGCACAGACCGCTTTGATTGCCTATGCAGGATCACCCCATCGGGTGGCACCGCTGACTGAGGATGCAAATATCCTGCGCCCTTTGCTCGAGGGCCTGACCCCAGCCGTGATGCCGACACCGGGAGACACCGCAGCAGACGCGCTGGTATTGGCGCAAAGCATTTTGAATGACAGTGAGACTCCCGGTGCCGTGCTGTTTGTTCTGGATGATCTCGACCCGTCGCAAGCTCCAGAGTTTCAGACCGCCTCATCGCAGATGTTCTTCCTGACAATGCTGCCTAACAACCAAGAGATCGTTCAGCTGAATACTTTGAAGAATGCAACCGTCGTCCAATTTTCAAACGATGACCGTGATGTAGCTCAGCTGCTGAGGCAAATACAGACGGCCTATGTCGATGCGCTGGATGACGAGGACCGGCTTGATTGGCAGGATAAGGGATGGATTTTGGCCTGGCCTGCGGCGCTGCTGTCCCTTCTTTGGTTCCGACGGGGGTGGGTTGTCCGGTGGGCCTTATTGGGGCTGTTCCTTGTGCAACTGTCAGGCCCGGCCAAGGCTGACGGTTGGCGTGATTGGTTCCTGACCCCCGATCAACAGGGCCAGATCGCCATGAACCAAAAACGCTTTGCCGACGCGGCGGAGTTATTCGAGGATCCCTATCACGAAGGATACGCCCGCCTGAAAGCAGGCCAATACCCAGAGGCCGCAGCGATCTTTGAGGAGATCAACACTCCCGAAGCAGCCTTTGCCGAGAGTATGGCACGCATCCGAAACCGGGAGTATCGACCGGCAATCGCGGCCTTTGAAACCGCTTTAGAGCGTCGCCCGAACTGGCCAGACGCACAACATAATCTTGAAGTTGCCACGGCCATTCTGGACTATGTGGAAACCACGCGCGAACAGTCCGATACCGGCGAAGAGGCCGGTATTGGCGCAGATGACACGGTTTTCGACAATGAAGGCGGTCGGGGTGAAAATACGACCATTCAAACCCAGTCTGACGGCAGTCAGCCCCTTTCTGCAGATCAGTGGATCAGCGCCATTGATACGGACATGCAGGATTTTTTACGCAATCGGTTCTTGTTGGAAAATCAGGAGCAGAAGCAATGAGGTTCCTGCTGCTTTTGCTTATGCTGTTGCCCTGCTTGGCGCTTTCGCAAGGAACCACTGCCGTCCAACCTCAAGTCACGGTCGAAACGCCGACCGAAGACGTAATCGTAGGGCAACCGGCCATCGTGCGCATCAAGGTGCTAGTTCCGACGTTTATGCTGTCTCCTCCTGTTTTCCCATCACTGGAACAGGAGAACCTGTTGGTCCGCCTTCCCGAACGCGCCTCTGGTCCCGTCAGCGAGACTGTAAACGGCGAAACCTGGTCCGGCGTTCAGCGCAGTTATCGTATTTATCCATTGAAAGCCGGCCAAATCGACCTTGGCACTACAGACATGGCGGTGACATTTGCCGATCCTGAAACGACCGACCCAATTCAGGTTTCAGTCCCGTTTTCTCCGATCACGATCAACGCGGTTGTCCCCGACGGTGCGGCAACACTGAACCCTCTGATTATCGCGACGGGCTTTGAATTGGACCAAGAGATTGAAGGCGCGAACGAAATGCAAGCCGGAGATGCGATCACGCGACGCTTAACGGCGCGTATTGCTGGGACCACTCCAATCTTAATTCCACATCTTATTCCCGAAAATCAAGATCTTCTGTTGCGACCTTATCCAAAGGAACCGCGGTTCACCGAGGTTGAGGACCGAGGTGTCCTGTCAGGCCAACGCATAGACGAGGTTGTGTATCTCGCACAAGGTGGAGGCCAAACACAGCTGCCGCCAGTTTCCATCCAGTGGTACAACCTGACGACCAAATCGGTTGAAACGGTGGATGTCCCGGGCGTGGATATGACGCTGACCGCGCCCAAGTCGACCCCCCTGACTGCGGAAAGGTTGGTTGCTTATGCGCTATGGATGGGTCTGGCAGCAATTGTGGTTTGGGCAATTTTGCACTGGGGCACGCCGCGATATCGCTCTTGGAAATCAGCGCGGGAACAAGCGTATCGGGCCTCGCCAGCCTTTGCACTGGCGGAATTGCGCAGCGCATTACAGGCGCATGATCTGACCGGAGCTTATTCTGCGCTTGAAACATGGAAAGGCCGCTGCAGTGATCCACAGGGATATGCCGAACTGGAAGCGCAGTTGGCCAAGATCGGCCGTGCGCAATACGCGGTTGTTTCCGATCGTAAAACGCCAGATTGGTCTACCGCAATTTCTTCCATGAATGGGCTTCAGGCAACACCACAAAAGCAGGCACAGCCCCTTCCTCCACTGAACCCCTGACTTTTACGTTTGGCAGTTCGCGATCAGTGCCTGCCTGTTCTTCAATCGCACCCGTCCATAACCAAGTTCGATCAAGTCCAAATCCGCAAGCCGGTGAAGACTGCGATGCAAAGTGGGTTGGGAGACGGCGATCATCTCAGCCAGCTCCTCCTGCGACACCACGATCCAGCCGTCGCATTTCGAAGTACCTTCATCCAGATGCAAAAGCCTTAGAACAAGCCTCTTTTCACTTCCCGTCACCGCAAGGTTTGCCATGATCCTCAGGGCGGTCTGCATATTCTCGTGGGTCAACGCATAAAAGTCCCGCACGTAATCAGGCTTGGACTGAACCAGCTTAGTAACACGGCCGCTTGGAAAAAACAGAGCGTGAGTCTCTTGCGTGGTCACGACGCTGACCAGCCGGGGCTCATCTGCAAAAAGGGCTAAATCCCCCACCCAGAACCCCGCGCCTTCGCGATGCAGAACGAACTCCTGTCCGTCATCCGCAGGTGCGGTGATCTGCACACCTCCACTGAGGACTGCAAAAACCCCGTTGGAAGCGTCACCATGGTGATACAGCGTTTCCCAGGCTTCATAGGTTCTGGGCGTCCCACACTCCAGTAGATCACGCTGAAAAGCGGCCGAGCGTTTGCTGAACCAGCTGCCGCCCTGCAAGAGCTTCAAATTATTCGCTTTGTCAAACATTAGAATTTTCCAATATCATCATATGATGAGTTTTCAATCTATTTGATCGCCTAAGCTTGGCCCACTCGATTCCCTAGCGTGTGATCTAACACCTTTCAGGAATTGATCTTTTCTTGGCAGCTTATTGGCTAAAAAAGCCAGCCTCCATCTAATTTTTCTCTCCGGGTTTTCTCAACCCATTCAAATCAGGAGCACATCATGTCACCACCTCGTTCGATTGCACATAGCTGGCGCAATGGCTTGCGTCGGGTCGCTGTGGCTACTTTCGCCGTTGCGTTGGCAATTCCTGCCTGGGCACAGGAACAGAAACCCAACATTCTGGTTATCTGGGGGGACGATGTCGGACAGTCCAACATCTCGGCGTACACGATGGGACTTATGGGCTATCAAACGCCGAACATTGACCGGGTCGCCAAGGAAGGGATGATTTTTACAGACTACTATGGTGAGCAATCCTGCACCGCCGGCCGGTCGTCTTACATTATGGGGCAATCTGTTTTCCGGACCGGCCTGTCCAAGGTTGGTTTGCCAGGCGCCGATCTGGGTATGCAGGTTGAAGACCCGACCATCGCGGGCTTGTTGAAAGACCATGGTTACGTCACTGGGCAGTTTGGCAAGAACCACCTGGGTGACAAGGACGAGCATCTGCCTACAAACCATGGATTCGATGAATTTTTTGGCAACCTCTATCACCTGAACGCTGAGGAAGAACCGGAAAATGAAGACTATCCCGGTGAAGCAGTTCTGGCCGATGGACGCACCTTCCGCGAAGCTTATGGCCCGCGTGGTGTGATTAAGTCCAAGGCAGATGGAACCATCGAAGATACGGGTCCCCTGACCCGCAAGCGCATGGAGACGGTAGACGAAGAGACCGTTGCCGCTGCAATTGACTTCATCAAACGAGCTCATGAGCAAGGCCAGCCCTTCTATGTCTGGTGGAACGGCACTCGGATGCACTTCCGCACCCACGTCAAGGATGAGATGCGCGCGCAAGCGAACGACATCATCGGTGGCGTTGCAGACGAATACACCGCGGGCATGATTGAGCATGACATGCATGTGGGGCAGTTGCTTGACCTACTGGATGAGCTTGGAATCGCCGACAACACGATCGTCCACTATTCCACCGACAACGGACCGCACATGAACACATGGCCGGATGCTGCCATGACACCGTTCTGGGGGGAAAAGAATACCAACTGGGAAGGCGGATGGCGCGTTCCGTCCATGGTACGCTGGCCCGGCCAGATTGAGCCAGGATCTGTCACCAATGAGATCGTGCACCATATGGATTGGTTGCCGACCTATCTGGCGGTCGCCGGTGATCCGGAAATTAAGGAAAAGCTGAAAGCTGGTTATAGTTCGTCCGGTATGGGTCGCGACTATAAAGTACATCTGGACGGCTACAACATCCTGCCTCTGCTGACTGGTGAGGCCACGGAAAGCCCCCGTCGTGAAATTTTCTATTTCTCGGATGACGGTGACCTGACCGCGCTGCGCTTTGACGACTGGAAGCTGATCTTCCTTGAGCAGAAGGCCTGGGCCACACTGCGCGCCTGGATCGAACCGTGGACTGAACTGCGTATTCCGCTGATCGTGAACCTGCGTCGCGATCCTTATGAGCGCGCTTATCGGACCTCCAACACCTATTATGACTGGCTGTTGGATCGGGCCTATTTCTTGGTTCCCGCACAGCAATATGTCGGGTCCTTCCTGGAAACCTTCCAGGAATTCCCGCCACGCCAGAAAGCGGCCAGCTTTAACCTAGATCAGGTGATGGAGAAACTGGTCACACCGACCAACAACTGATCCCTCTCGCAAATCATGGGTCGCCGGTTCAACGGCGGCCCTTTTCACATTGAAGTATAAAGGATTTCCTCATGAAGGCTGCTTTGTATGCCGCTGCCGTTTTCATGGCTCCGTCTGCTGTTTTCGCCGACCCGCTACCCAGTTGGGGAACCTCAGTGTCGAAAGATCGGATCGTCGCCTTTGTCGATGCTGTCACCGATCCGGATAACCCCGATTACGTGACACCGGCGGATCGGATTGCAGTATTCGACAACGACGGCACCCTTTGGGCAGAGCAGCCGGTTTATTTCCAACTGACCTTCGCCATGGATCGCCTTGCCGAAATGGCAGCGGCTAACCCTTCGATCCTGACCAGCCCAACGCTGGAGGCGGCGGCAAAGGGAGATTTACAAACCATCGCCGAAGGCGGCCATGAGGCCTTGATCGAAGTTCTGAACGCCTCGCATTCCGGGATCAGCGTGGAAGAGTTTCAGGCCTCGGTCACCAAGT
This sequence comes from Ruegeria sp. BI11, assembly GCF_056538005.1. Classification (NCBI taxonomy): domain Bacteria; kingdom Pseudomonadati; phylum Pseudomonadota; class Alphaproteobacteria; order Rhodobacterales; family Roseobacteraceae; genus Ruegeria; species Ruegeria sp. BI11. Next base: position 474,653 of record NZ_JBQFSM010000001.1, read on the forward strand.
GGCTGGACACTGCGCGCCATCCCGATACCGGTCTGCCCTATGACCAGATGACCTATCAGCCAATGGTCGAACTGCTGCGTTACCTCAGGGATGAAGGGTTCCGCACTTACGTCGTTTCGGGTGGCGGGCTGCATTTCATGCGCGTGTTTGCCGAAGATGCCTATGGCGTTCCGCCAGAGCAGGTTCTGGGAACATATACCGCCACGACCTATGAAACAGCCGAGGGCAAACCCACGATCATCAAGGCCCCCGGCATTGCTTTTATTGATGACAAGGAAGGCAAGCCGATCAACATCGAACGCACGCTTGGCAGGCGTCCCATTCTGGCCGGTGGAAACTCGGACGGGGATTTCGCCATGCTCGAGTGGACAACCGCCGGTCATGGGCCGCGTCTGGGCGTCCTGATCCATCACACCGACGCTGAACGGGAATGGGCCTATGACCGCGAAAGTCCGATCGGAAAGCTGGTCGACGGGTTGGACAAAGGCCCCGATATGGGTTGGGTCATCGTGGATATGGCGCAAGACTGGAATCGCATCTACACTGGATTTGAATAAGATACTCAGAGAACGATAACCCAATGTGGACATTGCTAGTTTCCGCGGCCGTCTTCTTTCTTTACGTCACGGCCGTGGTCTTTGCGATACGGGCCGCGCAAACCGCCCGCACGCCACAAGGCGCGGTTGGTTGGGTGGTGTTTCTGATCTCGGCCCCGGTATTTGGCGTCCCGTTGTACCTGTTTCTAGGTCACCACAGATTTCGCGGCTATCGTATCGCCCGCAAGCACAGTGAAAGGGTCGTCGAAGGCATCAAAAGTTTTGCGGATTTTTCAATGCCCGAACCCGGGTCGATGCCGTTTAACCCGCGACCCTTCGAGGTTTTGGCGCATCTGCCGGTATCGCGCGGCAACGGGGCCGAGTTGCTGATCGACGGCCAAGCCACATTCGATGCCATTTTCGACGCAATCGACTCCGCGCAGAATTATATTCTGATCCAGTTCTACATTGTCCGCGACGACCAACTGGGTAAACAGTTGCAGTCCAAGCTGATCGCTGCCACCAAGCGCGGAGTATCTGTCCGCTTTATGACCGATGCCGTGGGCAGCTATGGCCTGCCGACCGCGTATCTTGACACCCTACGCAATGCTGGGATCGAGATTGCCAATCCGCGCGACCGGCGCGGGCCGCAGTACCGCTTTCAACTCAACTACCGCAATCACCGCAAAACCGTGATCATTGATGGGGAAATGGGCTTTATCGGCGGTCACAATGTGGGTGTCGAATATCTGGGACAAGACAAGTACTTCGGGAAATGGCGCGACACACATCTTAAAATGACTGGCCACATCGTCCGGCAACTACAATTGATCTTTGTCGAAGACTGGCACTGGGCCCACGAAGAAGACCTGATTGACCAGCTGAATTGGGCCGGGTCGGAATCCGAACAGGATATGAACGCCCTGCTGGTCGCCACCGGACCGGGGGATGATACGGAAACCGGTGCGATGATGTTTTTCTCGGCCATCACCGCAGCCAAAGAACGCATTTGGATCGCATCGCCCTATTTTGTTCCCGATATAGACGTAATGACAGCCCTGCAGCACGCCGCCTTACGGGGTGTCGATGTGCGTATCCTCGTGCCCGAAGTGATCGACCACCGCCTGCCCTGGTTGGCCGCCTTCGCCTATTTTGACGAGATCCGCGACTGCGGCGCGCGCGTGTTTCGATATACCGAAGGGTTCATGCATCAAAAGGCGTTTGTGGTCGATGACACGCTGGCCGCTGTGGGAACGACCAATCTAGACAACCGCTCATTCCGGTTGAATTTCGAAGCCATGGCGCTGTTTTTTGACCAACGCGCGGCTGAAGCCGTAGACAAAATGCTGCGGGCCGATTTCGAAAACAGCTATGAACTGACACGCAACCTGCCCGAACAACCAGGTTATATCCGGTTCGGCTCGCCCCTAGCGCGGCTGTTCGCGCCGATCCTCTAGGACATCAACTCTTCTTTGAAAACCTGGGTCATCAGCGCGACCATAAAGGCGGTCGACAAGCCAAAAGCCAGCAATCCGGTGACCGAAGCGAACGCGCCGAATATGCGCAGCGGCTCTCCCAGCACGATATCGCCGTAGCCTAGCGTGGTGAATGTCACCAACGAAAAATATAAGGCCGAGTTCCAATCAGGCAGAACATCCCCCAGAACCCAGACAATCGCCCATAACCACACCTGAAACGTGTGAATAGCTACGATGAACGCAAGGGCGATACAGATTGGTCCGGCGATCGCAAGAAACTTTTGGGTATTTTCTAACCGTGGTGCCATGTGCCGGATGAACTGCGTGCACCACGTCAGTAGGATGATCTCGATCAGAAAACAAATCCCGAGATAGATGCTGCCCCAAACAATCTGCTGCGCTAGTGTCATCAACTCGTATCCCAGCCCTGAGAAGTTCTGACACAATGGCGACTTAACCCAAAAAGAACAAGGCTGTGACAAATGGAAAAGATTGTGCGCGGGCGCTGGACTCTGTGCGGTGGCGTTGCACATTGTGGCTGGCATTGTCCAAGGGGTTTTGCATGCTGCTGAATATCGACAAGGTCCAGAAATCCTACCCCGGCGGGCGGCCGGTGTTGCGGGATGTGTCGCTTACGCTGGGTCAGGGGCAGACGCTAGCTCTGACCGGTGAAAGCGGCAGTGGCAAAAGCACGCTTTTGAACCTTGCAGCGGCTCTGGACAGCTTTGACGGGGGTGAGATCACGCTAGACGGCACCGCCTTGTCGTCGCTGGACGATCGCGGCCGCGCCGCTTTGCGCCGTCAAAGCGTGTCGCTGGTGTTTCAGCAATTCAACCTTATCCCATCGCTGACGGTCGCTCAGAACCTGTCATTTCACGCCCGACTGGCGAACCGTGAAGATACCGAATGGACTGCGCAACTGGCCGAACGTCTTGGCCTGTCCGATTTGCTGACGCGCTACCCCGAGAACCTGTCGGGTGGTCAGCAGCAACGCGTAGCCATTGGCCGCGCTATGGCCCCCCGGCCAAAGCTGTTGCTGGCAGATGAGCCGACTGGCAATCTGGACGAAACCGCCAGCGCAACAGTGCTGGATCTGATGCTTTCGCTTGTTGCCGAGACCGAGGCCGCCTTGCTGCTGGTCACCCACTCGCAAGACATCGCGGCGCGTTTGGATCGGCGGGCACACCTGACGGGCGGTCATATCGCATGACAGGGGCAGTCATACAGGCCTTGCTATCGCATTGGCGGCGTCATTGGCTTCAACTGGCAACGCTGTTGATCGGCATCGCACTGGCGACCGGTTTGTGGTCAGCGGTGCAGGCCATCAATGCCGAGGCGCGCGCTAGCTATAAACAAGCCAGTGATCAGCTTGCACTCGGATTATTCGACGAACTTCGCGACCCGTCCGGTCGGATATCGGTCCAACGTTACGTCACACTGCGCCGCGCGGGATGGCAAGTTGCGGCAGTTCTGGAAGGTCCTTTTCGGATTGCCGGGCGCACAGTACAGGTGATGGGCGTCGATATGGTCGCCTACCCGGCCCTGCCCGCCGTAACCCAGATCGAGCGAAGCGAAACGCCCCCCGACCCGGCTGATATGCTGACTACACCGGGTCGGTTGCTGGCCGCACCTGATTTGGCGCAAGTGTTGCGCGGGCAAATTAGCCTGCCCCCAGTGCTGTCATCTAATTCGGTACCGCCGGATCTGATCCTGACCGATATCGGCGTTGCTGAAACCTTGCTGGACAGGCAAGGACAGATCTCTCGGCTGATAGTGCTGCCCGACCAGCCCGTGGGCGTACCGCCGCTATCTGAGGTCGCGCCGGAACTCGAACGGATAACAGCTTCGGCGCAATTGGATGCGGCCAGTCTGACAGACAGCTTTCATCTGAACTTGACGGCGTTTGGTCTGCTATCCTTTGCCGTTGGTCTGTTCATCGTTCACGGCACAGTCGGACTAGCCTTTGCCCAGCGACGTGGAATGATCCGCACCCTGCGGGCGCTGGGTGTCTCAATGCGACGTTTGATCTGGATGATCATGGCGGAACTGACTCTGCTAGCCCTGGTCGGCGGCACGCTGGGCTTGGTCCTTGGGTTCTTTCTGGCCGGAGCCCTGCTGCCCGACGTCGCGGCCACTTTACGCGGGCTGTATGGCGCGCCGGTCGATGGGCAAATGTCGTTACGGCCGCAATGGGCGCTGGCCGGGCTGGCGATGGCATTGGCGGGCACTTTGCTGGCCAGTGGTCATGCCTTGTACCGTCTGTCAAACATGCCCCTTTTGAGCGGCGCCGGAGTGCAAGCCTGGCGCCGCTCGGCCACAGGGCTACGCACCACAGGTCTGATCGGGCTGGCTCTGATCGTCGGCGGATTTGGAATAGGGTTTGCCTTTGACGAGCTGGTTGCTGGATTTGCGATGGTAGGCGGTATCCTGACCGGAGCGGCGCTGACGTTGCCGTATCTACTGTCTCTCTCCCTTACCATGTTCCATCGGCGCGCCCGAGGGCCGGTTGCGCAATGGGTCTGGGCCGATATGCGGGCGCAACTGCCCGGCCTGTCTCTGGCCTTGATGGCATTGCTGCTTGCATTGGCAGCGAATATTGGCGTCGGAACAATGGTATCCAGCTTTCGCCTCACCTTTGTAGGCTGGCTCGATCAACGCCTGACGTCTGAGGTGTACGTGACCGCCACTAACAACCAGCAGGGCCTACAGATCGCCGAATGGCTAAACCCACAGGTAGAAGCTGTTCTGCCGATCCGCAGCGTTGAACTGACCCACAAGACCGGCCCGCTGTTTCTGTATGGGATCGTGGACCATCAAACCTATCGCGATCATTGGCCCTTGATCGCCTCGTCAGATAATGTCTGGGATCGGACCCTGGCGGGTGAGGCCGTTTTGATCAACGAACAACTCGCTCGCCGTGCGGGGCTGTGGCCGGGGGACATGTTGACCTTGAAAGCAGGCCATACGCTGACTGTGGCGGGCGTCTATTCGGATTACGGCAACCCAACCGGCCAGGCGATCGTTTCCATGCCGCAGCTTGACTTGATCGCTCCGGGGGCTGACACCCGCCGGTTCGGTATACGCCTTGCACCCGAGCGTGCCACCGAAACAACCCAGGCGCTGCGGGATCAGTTTGACCTACCTCGGCAGGCTGTCGTGCAACAGGCCGCCATGAAGGCGCAATCGCTGGCGATCTTTGACAAAACCTTTGTCGTGACTTCGGCACTAAACGTGCTGACACTCGGGGTGGCGGGGTTTGCCATCCTGACCAGCCTGTTGACCTTGTGGACCCAGCGGCTGCCGCAGGTTGCCCCGGTATGGGCGCTGGGACTGACACGCGCTCAGTTGGCCCGGTTGGAGCTGTTGCGTAGTGTGCTGCTGGCAGCGTTGACGGCGGTTCTGGCCCTTCCGCTTGGGCTGGTACTGGCCTGGGCTCTATTGGCGGTGATCAACGTACAAGCCTTTGGTTGGCGACTGCCGATGTTTTTGTTTCCTGCCGATTGGGTCTATCTGTTCGTGCTGACCCTGCTGGCCGCCTTTGTCGCTGCCGCCTTGCCCGCGTTGCGTCTGATGCGCCTGCCACCTGCCGATCTGTTAAAGGTATTTGCCAATGAACGTTAGAGCTTGGCTGTTTGTCCTGATCCTATTGCTGCCTTCAATCGTGCGGGCACAGGGCTATGCCGGACTTGGGGGATCAGCCGATGGGTTCGACATCCCTCAGCCCGGTTACCAGTTCGAATTTCCACGCGATCACGGACCGCACCCGACGTTCCGGATCGAATGGTGGTATCTGACTGCCAACCTGACCGGCGAAGATGCGCGCGATTACGGCATACAGTGGACCCTGTTCCGATCCGCCTTGAAACCAACCGAAGCCCAAGGCTGGCAAAGCCCGCAGCTTTGGTTGGGCCATGCTGCTGTGACGACTGAGGACACGCACTATTTCGCTGAACGCCTGTCGCGCGGAGGCATTGGTCAGGCCGGGGTGACTGCGGAACCATTCGAGGCATGGATCGACGAATGGCATATGCGCGGGCCTGATCCCAACACGTTGGCTCTGTCCGCCGGTGGTGTGGACTTTTCCTATGACTTAACCCTGAATGCCCAAGGCCCGTTGGTATTTCACGGAGAGGGAGGATACTCGGTCAAGTCCGCCGATGGGCAAGCCAGCTATTACTATTCGCAGCCCTTCTATGACGTCGAAGGCTTGCTGCGCCTACCAGATGGAGATGTTGCGGTATCTGGTCAGGGTTGGTTGGATCGCGAGTGGTCCAGTCAACCGCTTGCCGCAGATCAAAGCGGGTGGGATTGGTTCTCGCTCAGCTTTGATGACGGTAACAAGCTGATGGCCTTTCGCCTGCGTGGCGGACGCGGAGATTTCACAGCGGCCACATGGATCGCCCCGAACGGCGCAACGACACCCCTGCCCGACAAGTCCGTTTTGTTTAAACCGTTGGACACCGCGAGCATTGCCGGGCGGGACGTGCCCGTTCAGTGGCGCGTGACAATACCTGACCGCAATTTGGAGGTCGATGTTTCAGCCATCACTCCTGACGCCTGGATGGCGACACGGTTCGAATACTGGGAAGGCCCCGTCACGGTCTCAGGCAGCCACTCCGGGCGCGGCTACCTTGAGATGACCGGATACTAGCGCACCACGTAGACCGAAACGGTAGAGTGCCGCACGACCCGTGCCGCGTTCGGGCCCAGAAGATAGTCTTTGAGGTCCGGCTTATGCGCGCCAATAACGATCAGATCGCTATTCGCACTTTCGGCGGTCTTCAGAATCTCCTGATAAGCCGTGCCGGTAGCGACGACATGTCGGATTTTCTCGTTCCGCTCTGCGCCTAAGGTTGCGGTGCACAAGTCGGTCAGCTTGGCATGCGCCTCATCCAGTGCCTTTTCGTGGAAGTCCGGCTGGAAAAACCCGGAAACCCAGCTTTCCCCAAAGTCCGGTAATACGGTCACAACGTCCAACTGCGCATTGTCCTGATCGGCCAGCGCTGCTGCCGTCTTCAACACGTTCACGTCCAGATCACCGTTACTGATATCGACGGCACAAAGAACTGAATTTGTCATGCGAGCACCTCTTGTCTGGCGGCGCGGCCGCGTTGAAGGAAGGCAATCAGACCCAGCAGGATCATCGCGGGGATATAGATCAATTGCTTCGGTGGCTGGCTGGACGGCAGGCTGACCGAAGTCAAACGTACCGCGTCATCCGCGTAATAGTCGAAAATATCCAGTTCATCCGCGACCGGAGTGCCAAACAGCGGTTCGTCCAATTTGACCAGACCGTCCTCTTCGATCAGCATCAGGCCCATAGCGTCCACGCGCGCAGCACCACCCTCTTCGCTGCCTACAGCTACCACAACCGTGGTATCCGTCATTTCCAGAGTGTCAAAATCCGGGCCGCTAACAACAAGGCGCACTTCAGTTCCCGGAGGCGTTTGTCCCACCGTTTCAACGAAGGCACCCGGTTCGACAGTTGCATAAGGCGGTGATAACCGATCCATGAAAAAGTCGGGCCGGAACAGTGCGAAGGCCACAAAGATCAGGGCGACGCTCTCATAGATACGGCTGTGCGTTACGAAATAACCCATTGTGCCCGCTGTGAAGACAAGGATGGCTATAGTCGCGAATATCGCGACCGTTATCCCCTCAACCCAGGTGACGTCGATCAACAGCAGGTCTGTGTTGAAGATGAACACAAACGGCAGTGCCACAGTCCGCAGGCTGTAGAAGAACGCGGTAAAGCCCGTCTTGATTGCATCGCCGCCTGACACGGCTGCCGCCGCAAAGCTTGCCAGTCCGACCGGAGGTGTCACGTCTGCCATGATCCCAAAGTAGAAGACGAACAAGTGCACGGCGATCAATGGCACGATCAGACCGCTCTGCGCGCCCAGTTCGACAACCACACCAGCCATCAGCGAGCTAACAACGATGTAGTTCGCTGTGGTCGGCAGACCCATGCCCAGAATCAGGCTGAGGATACCGACCATCACCAGCATCAAAATCAGGTTGCCGCCCGACAGGAACTCGACCAAATCGGCCATCACCTGTCCAACGCCGGTCAGGGTCACGGTGCCAACGATAACGCCCGCAGTGGCCGTCGCAAGGGCGATGCCGATCATATTGCGCGCGCCATCGATCAGGCCCTGCCACAAGTCGGCAACGCCATCGATAAAGCTGTTATAAAGGCTGCTCTGTCCGCGGAACATTGCTTTGAGCGGTTTTTGCGTCAGCAGGATCACGAACAGCAACGCGGTGGCCCAGAAGGCCGACAGACCCGGCGATTTCTGTTCGATCATCAGGAAATAAACCAGAACGATGATCGGCAGCAGGTAGTGCAGCCCGGCCTTGTAGATATCGGCGATAACCGGCAGTTGCACCTCTTTGGCATTAGGATCATCAGGCTCCAGATCCGGCACTTGAGCCGCCAGATACAGCAGCACGACATAAACCGCACAGACAATCAGGCTCAGAACCAATCCGGCCGCTGAAGGCACCCAACTGGTAACTGCATCGACCGGATATTGCGAACCATAGCAAAGTCCTGCAAATACAAGGAAGAACATCAACATTCCGACCACGGTGCGGGCCAGATGCACGTCGCGATCACCCAGCGTGGGCATGTTCCGCTTCACCGCTTCAAGATGCACGATGTAGACCAGCGCGATGTAGGAAATCGCCGCTGGCAAGAAGGCATGGGTGATCACCTCGACATAGGAGATGCCCACATATTCCACCATCAGGAAGGCTGCAGCGCCCATCACGGGCGGCATGATCTGACCGTTCACAGATGAGGCAACCTCGACCGATCCAGCTTGTTCACTGCTAAAGCCCACACGTTTCATCAGCGGGATGGTGAAGGTGCCAGTGGTAACCACGTTGGCGATAGATGAACCCGAGATCAGCCCGGTCGCTGCAGAGCCAACAACCGCCGCCTTAGCAGGACCACCACGCAGGTGGCCGAGGGCACCAAAGGCCATCTTGATGAAGTAGTTCCCTGCCCCGGCCTTATCGAGCAAGGCGCCGAAGAGCACAAACAGGAACACGAATTTGGTTGAAACACCCAAGGCAATGCCGAATACGCCCTCGGACGTGATCCACATATGGCTCATGGCCTTTTTCAGGCTAGCGCCTTTCCAGCGAATGACCTCAGGCACCCAATCGGATGAGCCAAAGAACACGTAAGCCAGAAAGATCGTTGCGATAATGGCCATGGCAGGCCCGAGCGCGCGGCGCGCCGCTTCAAACAGCAGCAACAGGCCAGCCAAAGCGACCCATTTGTCGGTGTCATCCGCAAGACCACCCGCGTCAACGATTTTTTCGTAGAAGAAGTATCCGTACAACGCAAGAAACGCGCCTGCGACACCCATGATCCAATCTTGAATCGGGATATAGTCACGCGGGCTACTTTTCAGCGCCGGATACGCTGCAAAGGCCAGAAACATGGCAAAGGCCAGATGAAACTGGCGCGCATTATTCACCACACTGCCCGGCAACACATAGTTAGCGATCGGTGAGGCCAAAAGCACCTGAAATATCGACCAGATCGCCGCCACAACGGCCAGAAAGATTCCTACATTACCGACCGGATTACGCCCGCCCGCATCGGACGAGGCTACAAGTTCCTGCAGCTCTTCTTCGGATAACGGACGATTGGATTGTGTGTCGGAACTCATAAAGTGTCTCCCCGTCGCGGCCTTTTTTGGCCTTTTGAACCACCCGTTATTTTACGGGCTTGGGTAGCAGGGCGCCCGTGGGCACCCTGCGTTAGGTCTGGTTTACTGAATCCAGCCTTTTTCTTTGTAGTACTTCTCAGCACCCGGATGCAGAGGAGCCGACAGGCCGTCTGCAATCATCTCTTCGGGCTTCAGGTTGGCAAATGCTGGGTGCAGCTTTTTAAAGTCATCGAAGTTTTCGAAGACCGAGCTGACTACTGCATAAACCGCGTCTTCCGACACGTCTGCCGAGGTCACGAAAGTCGCGCCCACACCAAAGGTTGCAGTGTCACCGTCGGAACCGCGATACATACCACCGGGGATGGTTGCAGTACGGTAGAACGAGTTGTCGCCAACCAGCTTGTCCACGGCGTCGCCGCTAACATTTACCAACACGGAATCACACGCGGTGGTGGCTTCCTGGATCGAACCCGAGGGGTGACCAACGGTGTAGACCATGGCGTCGATTTGGTTGTCGCACAGAGCGGCGGACTGTTCAGCCGCCTTCAGCTCGGTCGCCAGTTCGAAGTCTTCGGTCGTCCAGCCCATTTCGCCCAGCAGAACCTCCATGGTGCCGCGCTGACCGGAACCGGGGTTGCCGATGTTGACCCGCTTGCCTTTCAGGTCTTCGAAGTTGGCGATACCGGAATCGGCACGGGCCACAACGGTGAACGGTTCGGGGTGTACCGAAAAGACGGCGCGCAGACCTTCGAACGGGCCAGCCTCTTCGAATTTTGAGCTGCCGTTAAAGGCGTGGTACTGCCAGTCGGACTGCGCCACACCGAACTCCAGCTCGCCCTCGCGAATGGTGTTGATGTTGTAAACCGAACCACCGGTCGATTCGACCGAGCAGCGCACGCCGTGCTCTTTGCGGCCTTTGTTAACCAGACGACAGATCGCACCGCCGGTCGGGTAATACACACCGGTCACACCACCGGTGCCGATTGTGATGAATTCCTCTGCATACGCGGCCGGAGCCATAAGGGCCGCGGTAACGACCGCGCCGAGGCCAAGCTTGCTGCTGTTTTTCATTTTTGAGAACTCCCAATTCTTATTGTGGATGGGAGATTGTTAGCGGTCCCATCCCGGGACCTGCCGGTACGCGAACTGCACCCGTCTTGCAACAGGCGCAAGCGACTGAATTTCCAAAATCTCCCAACATATTCGACGTTTCATTCAGACACTCAACTTGTCAACCCCCGTGCACGGCCCAACCCGCCCACGCCGCAAATCTGAAGGTTTTTTCCGAACTTTCCCCCCAGAACGCTCCAATTGAGGGTCATTTGGGCTGGTGGGAACAATTCTTTTGAAACTCGCTCAAGCGACCTTTAGTGTCAGCTTGACATTCACAGACACCTGTAAGCGCAGGGCTGGAAAGGAAATTGTTCCACACTTTCCGGGAAAGGCCGATTATATGAAGTCCGCATCACCCAGCCCACTGCTTGTTATCGCTCTGACCATCAGCGCGGCAATTGCGGCCTGGGGGATTTTCGACCCTCAAGGGTTGGGAAAACTCGCATCTGCGGCGGTAGCCACACAGTTCAATAGCCGTGGTTGGTTCATCATGCTGGAAGTCAGCGGCCTTCTGTTCGTCACGCTGTATCTGGCCTTGTCCCGGTTTGGCAGCATCCGCCTTGGCCCTGACGATGCCAAGCCTGAATTCTCGACACCAGCCTGGATCGCCATGCTGTTTGCGGCAGGCATGGGGGTCGGTTTGCTATTTTACGGCGCGGCTGAACCGTTGACCCATTTCGAAGTTTTGCGCCAATACGATCCTGACCCTATGGCCGCAGGCCACGCCCTGTTCATCACCTATCTGAACTGGGGATTTCACGCATGGGCCATTTACGCCATCGTTGGCTTGATCATCGCCTATTTCGCTTATCGCCGACGGCGCGCTCTGCTGCTGAGCGCCCCGGTGGCCGAGGCTTTGGGATCTGCCCAATGGAGTAAGGCGTTGGGATGGGTGTTTGATTTGCTGTCGATTGTCGCGATTGCGGTCGGTCTGGCCGGGTCGCTTGCGATGGGCGTCTTCCAAATCCAGACAGGGCTGGCGGGTCTGATGGGGGTCGACTCACCAGGCACACTGACCCTGCCGGTCTTTGCCCTGCTGTGCGTGGCCTATATCATCCCGCTGCGTCGAGACCTGGGCGAAGGGATGTCTCTGCTATCCAACACCGCGATGCTGATCGCGGTTGGAATGATGATCTATCTGCTGGTTCTCGGCCCCACGTCCTACATCATGGACGGCATCGTTTCAGGGTTCGGGCGCTATTTATTCGGAGTACTTCCAGCCGGGTTCTCTACGGCTGAGTTCTTCGACGACATCATCGTCGACTGGTTTCACGGCTGGACGCTGAATTACATGATTTGGTGGCTGGCCTGGTCGCCCTTTGTGGGCATCTTCATTGCTCGAATCTCACGCGGGCGCACGATCCGAGAGTTCCTGGTCGGTGTCATCGTCGCCCCCACTCTGTTCTCAATCCTGTGGTTCGGCATTTTTGGTGGACTGGGATTCTATGACACGCTTCGTCAGGACGGTGCCCTGTCCGCCGTAAATGCCGAGAATCTGGACGCGACAACCTTTGCTCTGCTCGCAAAGTTCCCATTGGGCGGCGTCACCCAAATCGCCACGGTTTTGGCTGCGTTTCTGTTCGTTGTCACCAGCGTCGTGAGCGCCGGATTCACGCTTGCGATGATCGGCTCCGGCGGCGACGAAAACCCGTCACCCCGCATCCGCACGATCTGGGGCATAATATTGGGGGCACTAGGGCTGGCGATGATACTGGTGGGCGACATCTCTGTGGTACGATCCATCATCGCGCTTTCGGCAATGGCGTTCGTGTTTATCGTGCCGATCCTTGTGATCTGCCTGTTCAAAAGCCTTGCACGTGAGGACCAGACATGAGCGGACAATTCGTCGATACCATACTGAATGTCATCATTTTCGCCTATATCGGGTTCCTGATCTGGTTGATCTTCAAAGACTCTCCAACGCCGACGAAACCCGCCGAGACTGAGACAACGCAAGACCAGAAAGAGAAAATGTGAGAGGGCAGCGGAGCAATCACAATGCCGGAAAAGAAAAAACAGAGAGCAGGCCTCCCTAACCCTCTGTTTTTACTTTGGTACCCAAGGCCGGACTCGAACCGGCACGGTATCACTACCGGGGGATTTTGAATCCCCTGCGTCTACCATTCCGCCACTTGGGCCACGACCATTGGATTAGCGCCCCTAATCGGGAAGGTCCAGAGGCAAAAAGCAACCAAAATCCAGTTTGTTTGCGCGGCAATGGTTGACGCCTTGCTGGGTGCGTGATTTGGCTTGCGCAACGTTAAAACAGGATTTTAGCACCTTATGTTGCGTTCGCTTTATGACTGGACCATTCGTCTGGCAGAACATCCACACGCTTTGTGGGCGTTGGCCTTTGTGGCTTTTATCGAAAGCTCGGTCTTTCCGATTCCACCCGATGTTCTGATGATTCCGATGATTTTGGCACGCCCGTCGCGCGCCTGGCTGATTGCAACGGTCGCACTGGTCTTTTCGGTTTTGGGGGGATTGCTGGGCTATGCTATTGGCGCGTTCTTTTACGAAAGTCTCGGCCAACCGATCCTAGAGTCGATGGGCAAGGCGCACGCCATGGAAGAGTTCAACACACGCTTCAATGATTTCGGTTTCTGGGCTGTATTGGCGGCCGGGGTAACGCCCTTCCCTTATAAGGTCATCACCATCATGTCCGGCTGGACCGGCATGCCCCTTGGTACCTTCATCGCAACGTCCATTCTGGCCCGTGCCTTGCGATTCTTTATTGTTGCCGGGTTGCTTTGGGGCTTTGGTGAGCCGATCCGGGCCTTCATCGAGAAACGACTGGGTCTTATGTTCACTTTGTTTGTTATCCTGCTGTTCGGCGGCTTCTTCGTGGTGAAATATCTATGACACGCAAAAACACTTTGGTCCTGATCGCTACGGTCGGGTCTGCCGCACTTTTGCTTGGGGCTTGGGGGTTTCAGTTCATCGGCGGGCTGGCGCCTTGCAAAATGTGCATTTGGCAAAGGTACCCGCATGGCGCTGCCATTCTTGTCGGCGCTTTGGCTCTGGCGCTACCTCGGGCAACGTTGCTGCCGCTGCTGGGCGCGCTCGCAGCCCTGACCACGGCTGCCATTGGCGTGTTTCATGCGGGGGTCGAGCAGAAATGGTGGGAAGGTCCGACCAGCTGCACGTCGGGTGATATTGGCGGCCTCTCTACCGAACAACTGATGGATCAGATCATGTCCGCGCCGCTGGTGCGCTGCGACGACATCCCATGGGAAATGCTCGGCCTGTCTATGGCAGGATGGAACGCCGTGTTGTCGGGCGTTTTGGTTCTGGTCTGGATCGCCGCCTGGCGCGCTCGTTAAAGTTCGTCCAGTTCCGCATCCCAATAGAGAAAGTCGATCCAACTGTCATGCAGGTGGTTCGGTGGGAACTTGCGCCCGATATTGCGCAGCGCCTCGGCATCCGGTTGGCGCGGAGGTTTGCGCAAAGTCATTCTCGCCTGTCGCAAAGACTTCGACCCTTTCTTAAGGTTGCACGGGCTGCAAGCCGCAACCACGTTTTGCCAGCTTGTGACGCCCCCTGCCGCACGCGGCACCACGTGGTCAAAGGTCAGATCACCCTTGCTGCCGCAATACTGACAGCGGAATTCGTCCCGCAAAAATAAATTAAAGCGCGTGAAGGCCACGCGCTTTCTGGGTTTTACATAATCTTTCAGGACAACGACCGAGGGTATTCGGATCTCGGTACTGGGGCTTCGTACGACCTCGTCGTACTCAGCCACGATGTCGACCCTGTCCAGCCAGGCCGCCTTGATCGCCTCTTGCCAAGGCCACAGGGACAATGGGTAATAGGATAAGGGGCGATAATCGGCGTTCAAAACCAATGCCGGATGATGCCTGAGTGCACCGGGTTCCCTGACAAATTCGGTCCTGAAGTCTCCGTCCATATCAGAATCGCTCCTCGCTCTGCTCTGCCCGTTTTGACATCAGAGCGGGGAACACCCGCCCCGGCCTTAACTTAACTATATATCGTGTTAAAACTCTGACAAGCCCTGAGTTTCCACAATATCTCGGGTATTGGTTAAGCTGCCGCAGTAACAGTAACGTGACAGTTATCCACAGGTTGCACCGATGTGGCCTGCAGGCTATGGCGTTTGCCATGTCCTGGTTCATTCGCTTCAACAAACCTTTCGACGTACTGCCGCAGTTTACCGACCGCGCCAATGCGGATTCGCCGCGCAGCACTTTGTTGGACTATATCGACCTGCCCGGCGTTTACCCGGCCGGGCGACTGGACCGGGACAGCGAAGGCTTGATGCTGCTGACCGACAATGGGCGGCTACAGGCGCAAATTTCAGACCCCAAGCACAAAATGAGCAAAACGTATTGGGTTCAGGTCGAAGGTCTACCCGATACCGCGGCTCTGAAAGCCCTTCGCGACGGCGTCGAGCTAAAAGACGGCCTAACCCGTCCTGCCAAGGCACGCCTGATGGATGAACCACCGGGACTGTGGCCCCGCAATCCGCCGATCCGGGTGCGCCAGACGGTGCCCGATTGCTGGATCGAATTGACGATTCGCGAAGGTCGCAACCGGCAAGTGCGCCGGATGACGGCAGCCGTGGGCCACCCGACCCTGCGCCTGATCCGCGCTCGGATTGGCGATTGGTCACTAGAGGGACTAGAGCCCGGTCAGTGGGACAGCCTGCCTGCACCAATGTTGAACTCCGCCCCGCAGCGCAAAAGGGACCGCCGCCCGCGCCGGTGACAAAAACCGCATGTTGTGATAGGCTTACAGCATGAAGGTCACACCGGATATCCCTGTGCCAAACGGCATTCTCGAAGCCGCGCTCTATGTTGACGATCTGGATGCTGCCGAGCGGTTCTACGGTGAAATACTGGCGTTAGAGAAAGTTCAGCGTGTGACGGATCGGCACGTGTTCTTTCGTGTTGGTAGTTCGGTTTTGTTGCTATTTAACGCGGAAGAAACCCAAAAACCGCCGGGCAATCCCGACCTGCCCGTCCCGCCCCATGGTGCACAAGGGCCCGGCCATGTTTGTCTGGTCCTGACTCGCGAACAGATCGACACGATGCGCAAGCATCTGCTGGATTGGAATATCCCCGTAGATGCCGAATTCGACTGGCCCAACGGTGCGCGTTCCCTTTACGTGCGCGACCCGTCCGGCAATTCAGTTGAGTTTGCCGAGGGGCACCTGTGGACCTGATCGGTCAATGGACCTGATCGGTCAAAACACCGCGCCTGCCATCAGGTCAAAACGTTTGGAGATGCGGTCGACCGGCGTGCCATCCCTCAGCGGCACGCCATAAGCGACCGAGTAGTCGCGAAATCCCATCTTGTCGTAATAACTGAGACCCATTCCGTTATCGGCACGGATGGTTGCATTGATCGCCGTAAACCCCATTGCCGCCGCGATTTTAGACGTTTCCGCGAACAAGGCCCGACCTGCCCCCTTCAACATAGGCTGGCGGCGTGTGAAAGTCGCAATATCGACACAGTCCTGTGGCAAGGCGTCATACGTTCCTAACCACTGAAAACCAGCCACCTCGCCCTGATCATCTAACGCGACGTGGCTGCAGATCTTATCGGCGCCATCCAGGTAGCTTTGTACAAACAGCGCTTCAGAAAACGGGATTTCAAACGCGGTACTGCCCCCGATTTCGATGATGTCATTGAGGATACGGCAAGCTGTGGCGACATCCTCGGGCATCATCGGGCGAACCGCGATCATCGTTACAGGCTCAGCTTGTCACGCATAAAGGCAAGCGCAACGCTGAGGCCATCCGGCGCGATACCATGGCCGGTGCCCTTCATCACATGCGCGTAGACCTCTTTGAACCCAGCCTCTTGCAGCGCTTCGGCGGCAGCAGGCAGCGATTGCGGCGGCACCACGTCATCCGCATCGCCGTGAACCAGAAGGATCGGCATCCGGCTGACCGTCTCGTCAGGCAGCAGATCGGGTTCCAGCAACCGGCCCGAAAAGGCGACAATACCAGCGACAGGGTCCTCGCGGCGCGGGGCTACGTGCAAGCTCATCATCGTGCCTTGCGAAAACCCGAACAGCACGACCTGTTCCGGCAAAACATCCTCATCCACCATCAGCGCGTCGAGGAATGCGTTAAAATCCTCGACCGCCATTTCCATTCCACGGCGCGCCTCTTCTTCGGACGAGCCGTCAATCCACGGAATCGGGAACCACTGAAAACCATTGGGCATACCGGGGATTTGCTCGGGCGCGTCGGGCGCAACGAACAGCGTGTCCGGCAAGTGTTCGCCCAGCGGATCAGCGAGCCCCAGCAAATCGGCTCCATTGGCCCCATAGCCGTGCACGAACACCACGACCGAGCGGGTATCGCCCGAAACCGGCTCTTTTCGGAGCGCATTCAAAACCCGTGTCATCTGATCCCTTCTCGTTCTTTGGCCACCCGGTAATAGGCCCACAACACCCGGGCCGCAACCGATCGCCAGGGCGACCAAGCTTCGGCCATCTGGCGCAACTCTTTGTCCGTAGGGCGCTTGGGCAAGTCATAGAGGATACGCGCCGCCTCTTGCAGGGCCAGATCGCCCGGTGCGATGACGTCCGCACGGCCGAGGGAGAACATCGCGTAAATCTCGGCCGTCCAAACACCGATCCCCGGCACTTCGGTCAATATCGCAATGACGTCATCATTAGGAGCGTCACGTAAAGCTTTGTAATCAATACGCGCCTCCGCAAGCGCACGGGCATAGCGTATCTTTTGACGGCTCAGCCCGGCAGCCCTCAGATCATCATCGGTGGCCCACATAATCTTGCGCGGCCCGGTCAGCTTCGCATCCTGCATGCGTTTCCAGATCGCATTGGCCGAGGCCACACTGACCTGCTGACTGACAATGGCGCTGAGAAGCTGGGCAAACCCGTCCGGGCGACGACGCAGCGGCAAAGGCCCGGTCTGTTCCATCGCCCAGGACATGCGTGGACAGGACGCAGACAGCCATTCGGCCCCTTCTGCGACACAGTCGGGTGTTTCAATGATGCGTCCGACCGACATGGGCACTCCGGCTGGTTGATACTGCGCTCACGGTAGGTTGCTTTGTCGCAGATGCAACCCGCTTGTATGATTGGCTTTTCAAAGTTACGCATTGGCGCATGACACTTTCCACCGCAACACCAGACAACAGCCAGGCCAAGCGCAACGTCGCCGTATTGGTGGCGGCCCAAGCTGTGTTGGGTGCGCAGATGCCGATGATCTTTATCGTTGGCGGGTTGGCTGGGCAATCACTAGCCTCCAACCCCTGTCTGGCCACCTTGCCCATTTCGCTGATCGTTCTGGGGTCGATGCTGGCCGCCACACCCGTTTCGGCGATCATGCAACGCTGGGGGCGGCGCGCAGGGTTTCTGGTTGGTGCCACCGCAGGCGCCTGTGGCGGAGTGGTCGGAGCATACGGCCTGTTTCTAGGGTCGTTCCCGATCTTCCTTTTGGGTAGCTTGCTGACCGGTGTCTATATGAGCGCGCACGGTTTCTACCGCTTCGCAGCGGCTGACACGGCGTCTGACGAGTTTCGGCCCAAGGCGATTTCATATGTCATGGCAGGTGGCCTAGCGGCCGCCATCATCGGCCCGCAGATCGTCAAGCTGACATCGACTGCCTATGTGATCCCATTTCTTGGCACTTACCTGGCCGTGATCGCGATAAATATTTTCGGATCGATCCTGTTTTTCTTCCTCGACATCCCAACTCCTGAAAAGCCCAGGGAAGACGCACCCAAGGGGCGAACCCGGCTTGAAATGCTCAAGACTCCCCGCATCGCCGTAGCGATCATTTGCGCGATGGTCTCCTATGCACTGATGAATCTTGTCATGACCTCGACTCCGCTTGCAGTGGTGGGCTGCGGGTTCAGTGCCAATGACGCCGCCGACGTTGTCACCAGCCATGTTCTGGCGATGTATGTACCCAGCTTTTTCACGGGTCAGCTGATCGCGCGGTTCGGTGTCGAAAAGATTGTGGCCGTAGGTCTGGCCATTCTGGGCGGGGCTGGTTTGGTCGCCTTGCAAGGCGTTGGTCTTGGCAATTTCTTCGTCGCCCTGATCCTGTTAGGCGTCGGCTGGAACTTTGGCTTTATCGGTGCCACCACCATGCTGGCCGCCTCGCATAACGTGAACGAACGCGGTCGGATGCAAGGGCTAAACGACCTTCTAGTGTTTGGGGGCGTGACGCTTGCGTCGCTGGCTTCGGGCGGATTGATGAACTGCTCGGGCGGTTCCCCGGTCGAGGGCTGGACAGCCGTGAACCTGGCGATGATCCCGCTGCTGACGCTGGCCGGCGGCGCGCTGTTGTGGCTGGTACTTAAGCCGGCCGAAGCGGAAACGGTCTAAGATCTACCAGCGTCCGCTGGCGACGGACCACATCAGAGATATCCTGCGCCGAATTTCGCCTTGTGCCAAATCCCCCGCCGCAACGCGGTCAGGGCGTGCAATGACCCGTTTCAAAACCCACTCGGCCTGCCATCCGGCGTACAATGCAGGCCGGGCATCTGCCGAGATGCCCACAGTATTTGATCGTGCGCGCTGAAGCCTATCCAATGCCTTTTGCGCCAGCGAATGAACGCCGTCAGGCGTTCCGTCGAGCAATGGAATACGGCCGCGTGCCTCAAGATCGGGGATCGCGCGAAACCAGTTCGCCACCCCTACGCCATAACCGAAATCGCGCAGCACAGCCTCATCTGCGTCACCCAGAACATGCGCGGCCGCAACCAACAGGGACCCCGTGCTATGGTTGATATAGGCGTCGAAATGCGTCTCATCCTCAAACGGTTCACGGTAAATATCCCAACGCCTTACAGCTACATACTCATCCAGAATGGCCGCCAGATGCGGCGACAGGACCTGCGACAGAGGCGTCACGACCTCATGCCGACGCACCGCCTTACTTTCGGCGATCTCTTGCAGCGCATCGCGCCACCATTGTAAGCGCATCTCAGCGATCATCGTCTCTTGCGTGACCCAAGGAGCCCGCGCGACTTCAACATTCAACGCATAGAGCGGGAATAACTTCGGTCGCACCGCAACAGGTGCCGCCATAACTGCCATGAACCGGTCCGGATCGGCGCGGTGTACCAGTGCCGCGCAGGATTTGACGTCGTCGTCGAAGTCCACGGTCACTCGGCCACCGCCGTCTGTGATCCGCAATCCCGAACCAGCTTCCACTGAATGGCGTCCAACAGTGCCTCGAACGAGGCATCGACTATGTTCGCGCTGACACCCACGGTCGACCAGCGTCGCCCCTGCCCGTCTTCGCTGTCGATTATGACGCGTGTAACCGCTTCGGTCCCGCCTTGAGTGATGCGCACCTTAAAGTCGACCAGCCGCATGTCGGACAATATCTGCGAATATTGCCCCAGATCCTTCGCCAGCGCCTTGGCCAGCGCGTTCACCGGCCCCCGGTCGCTGCCGTTTTCGTCCATGGACTCGCTGACCGACAGCTTCTTTTCTCCGTCAACCTTCACCACGACGACGGCCTCGGACAGACTGACCATCTTGTTGTACTTGTTCTTGCGCCGCTCAACGGTCACCTTATAGCGCTTGACCTCGAAGAACTCCGGTAGTTGCCCCAGCTCATCCCGCGCCAAAAGTTCAAAGCTGGCCTGCGCGGTGTCATAGGAATACCCCTCGGCCTCGCGCTGCTTGATCCGATCCAGAATGCGCCCCAGCGCCGAGTCGCCCTTTTCCACGGACAGACCGGCCTCTGTCAGACGCTTGCGCAGATTCGACTGCCCCGCCTGGTTCGACATCGGAATGACCCGCGCATTACCGACCGAGGCCGGGTCGACATGCTCATAGGTCGATGGGTCCTTGAGGATCGCGCTAGCATGAAGCCCTGCCTTATGCGCAAAGGCCGAAGCGCCGACATATGCCGATTGCTTGCTGGGCACCCGATTCAGGATGTCGTCCAGCATCCGGCTGACCCGCGTCAAACCGGCCAGAGCCTCTTCGCTGACGCCAATATCAAAGCTGGACGCATAGGGTTCCTTCAACAGCAAGGTCGGGATCAGAGCGGTCAGATTGGCATTGCCACACCGCTCACCCAACCCGTTTAGCGTGCCTTGTATCTGCCGTGCGCCTGCATCTACAGCAGCCAGAGAGCAAGCCACCGCGTTCTCGGTATCATTGTGGGTGTGGATCCCCAGTAGGTCACCGGGCAACCCGGCGGCAATCACCTCGGACACTATCCGCGCCACCTCGGCAGGCAGAACCCCGCCATTGGTGTCGCACAGTACAACCCAGCGCGCTCCGGCGTCCAATGCGGCGCGGCACACCTGAACCGCATAATCAGGGTTGTCCTTATAGCCGTCAAAGAAATGCTCGGCATCGAACAGCGCCTCACGCCCATGCGCCACGATATGCGCGACCGAGGCGCGGACGTTCTCGACATTCTCTTCCAGAGAAATACCCAGCGCGTGGGTCACGTGATAGTCATGCGACTTGCCAACCAGACACACCGCCTGCGTGCCCGCGTTCATGACAGCGGCCAGCACATCATCATTCTCAGCCGACCGCCCCGAGCGTTTGGTCATGCCAAATGCGGTCAAACAGGCCGAAGTCTTTGGCGCAACATCGAAAAACGCGCTGTCGGTCGGGTTGGCGCCCGGCCATCCGCCTTCGATGTAATCGACCCCCAACGCGTCCAGCGCTTGCGCGATCTGCACCTTCTCAGAGGTGGAAAACTGCACGCCCTGCGTCTGTTGCCCGTCGCGCAGCGTGGTGTCGTAGAGGTAGAGGCGTTCTTTAGGCATCACACCTCCTCCAGCTTGGCGGCGTCGAAACCGGCGCCGGGCACAAGTTCGACCCCATCTTTGCTCATGCGAACTTCTAGCCCAGCTGCCAGATAGGCGGCTTTCAGACGATCTACTTCCGAGAAATCTTTGCTTTGCATCGCAATGACCCGCGCGTCTGCCAACCGATCCGCATGAACGGTCAAGTCAACTGAATCCGTATCCGCCCACGCTCCCATTTCCGACGACAGCAAGCCCATCAACTGCGCACTAGCCAATAAGCCTGCAGCATCTCCATCCGCAGCTAGGCGGTAGAGCTCAGCCAAAGCGCCCGCCGTGTTCAGGTCGTCACTTAGCGCAGCAACGACTGCGGGTGCCGCGCTGGCGGCGGGCTCGATGCTCGCTGTCAGCGCCCGCCACTTGCGCAGCGTTGCCTCGGCCTCGCGCGCCTTCTTCTCGGTCCAATCCATCGGCTTGCGATAATGGGTCTGCAGGAAGACAAACCGGATCACCTCACCCGGCACGCCCTGTTCCAGCAAATCATGGACGGTGAAGAAATTGCCCAGGGATTTGGACATCTTCTTGCCTTCCACCTGCAGCATCTCATTGTGCAGCCAGAACTTTGCAAACTCACCATGCGGATGGGCACACTTGCTCTGCGCGATCTCATTCTCATGGTGTGGGAACATCAGGTCGTTGCCACCGCCGTGAATATCAAAACTCTCGCCCAGCAGCTCATAGCTCATGGCCGAGCATTCGATGTGCCAGCCCGGACGCCCCCGGCCCCAGGGGGATTCCCACCCCGGCAGTTCATCGGTCGAGGGCTTCCACAGCACGAAATCCATCGGGTTCTTCTTATAGGGCGCAACCTCGACCCGAGCCCCTGCGATCATGTCATCGACGGACCGGCCCGACAATTCGCCGTAATGCTCTTTCCAGCTGTCCACGGCAAACAGAACATGGCCCTCTGCCGCGTAAGCATGGCCCTTGGCGATCAGATCCTCGATCATCGCGATCATCTGCGCGATATATTGCGTGGCGCGCGGCATCTCATTGGGCTCCAGCGCCCCAAGCGCGCCCATGTCGTGCAGATACCAGCCTATGGTTTCGTCTGACCGCTCCTGCACCAACTGCTCCAACGTGCCCTCGGCCCCAGCCTGCTGCCGCGCCAATGCGGTTGCGTTGATCTTGTCATCCACGTCGGTGAAATTGCGCACATAGGTTACGTGGTCCGCACCATAGATGTGCCGCAACAACCGGTAGAGCACGTCGAACACTACGACAGGCCGCGCATTGCCCAGATGGGCGCGGTCGTAAACGGTGGGGCCACAGACATACATCCGCACTTTGTCGGCGCTGATCGGCACGAAATCCTCTTTCGTCCGCGTCCGGGTGTTGTGCAGTTTGATCGTCGTCATCGGTCGGCTCCTAAAGACAGCATGGCTTGTCGCGTTGACGCGGGCTTAGCAACTTGTCTCAGGGATGAAAACGAAAGAAACCGGCCCGCTTGAAGTATCAGCAGGTAATGCAGCAGATAATGATGCAGGTCATCGGGTTCATAACAAATCACCTAGCATGCAGAATGCCGGACGCCAAGCCTTGAGTTTCGCCGCTCTGCATCGCAGCCTACCGCCATGACCCGCGAAAATGTAAACGCAATATGCCATACCTTGCCCGGTGCGGAACAGTCCGACCCTTGGGGTGGCGGCCATGATGCCTGGATAATCGGTGGCAAGATGTTTGCGTGCATCGGGACGGCCAATGACGGTGTATCGGTCAAAACACCTGACATCGAAACCGCCCAGATGCTGATCGATGCCGGAATCGGAGAAAAAGCCCCGTATTTCCACCGCAGTTGGATTCGCTTGCCCTTCGATTGCGACAAAGACGAACTGCACCACAGGCTAACCGCCTCGTATGATCTGGTTCGCGCCTCGTTGACCAAAAAGGTTCAAGCCACTCTGCCGCCGCGAAGCTGATTGACAAACGGCTGGCGCTCTGGCCCTGTCACCGAAAATGACAGGACGGGAGCGGGTCATGAAATTGTCGCAGCGTATCACTCATTTGACCGGTGGCGGCAGTGACGGGTGGGATGTGTTCTATCGTGCTCGGCGGATGATCAGCGACGGCTATGCCGTGACCGAACTGACCATTGGTGAGCATGATGTTCGTACCGACCCCTCGATTCTTGAGGCCATGGACCTGTCGGCCCGTCAGGGACACACCGGTTATGCGATGGTGCCCGGCACGGATTTGCTGCGCGATACCGTTGCCGCACGGCTACAGGCGCGCACCGGAGTCCCCACCACCCGCCACAACGTGCTGATCACGCCCGGTGGTCAATCGGCCTTGTTCGCAGCCCATGTGGCAGTTTGCGATCCGGGCGATGTCGGTCTGTTTCTGGATCCCTATTACGCCACCTATCCCGGTACGATCCGTGGTGCCGGAGCCGAGGCGCGGGCGATCCAAACCACCGCTGAAGACGCATTTCAGCCGCGTGCCGAACAGATTGACGCAGCCGCAGACGGCGCGGTTTCACTGCTAATCAACACGCCCAATAATCCCACTGGGGTCGTCTATTCTCGTCAAACTCTTGAGGGAATCGCCGAGGTTTGCCGTCAGCGAGACCTCTGGCTAATTTCAGATGAAGTTTACGACACACAGGTTTGGGAAGGCTCGCATATTTCGCCACGCACTTTGCCAGAGATGACCGAACGTACGCTTGTCGTAGGATCGATGTCCAAGTCGCACGCCATGACCGGTTCGCGCTGTGGTTGGGTTGTCGGGCCAGAAGAAGTGATTACCCATCTGATCAATCTTGCCACTCATACCACATATGGAGTTCCGGGATTTATTCAGGACGCCGCCAGTTTCGCACTTAACGCAGGTAACGCGCTGGAAGAACAGATCGCCGCACCCTTCCGCAGGCGGCGCGCGCTGGCCGTGGACATTCTGAACGCCCAGAACACGGTCGGTCTGGTCCCGGCACAGGGGGCCATGTACCTGATGCTAGATATCCGCGCCACGGGTCTTAGCGGTGAAGAATTCGCCAACGCCCTGCTGGATATGCACGCCATTGCCGTGATGCCGGGTGAGAGTTTTGGCTCTGCTGCAGTTGGTCATATCCGCGTGGCCATGACCATTGACGACGAACGCTTTGCATCCGCCCTATCGACGATCTGCGAGTTCGCTTCGGATATGGCGAACCGTCACGCCGCCGCAAGCTAGTTGATGTCAGAACCGGAATGAGGTGCGTAGATTGAAGACATTCGAATCCAACGAGCCATCTGACCGCGTGACATCGTCGAATTCCTGCCGCAAGGCTTCGCCGCTGATTACAAAACGATCGCCAATGGGATAGGCGACGCCAATTCCGTACACAGCCGCAGTATCGTTATCGACTGAGCTATCGACCCGCGACGCACCGATCACAACATAGCCCAAGGCGGGCCCGAAATCGTAGCCGCCACGCAGCTTCAGACGGGTCATGCTGTCCAGCGAACCCTCGCTCTGACCCAGGTTCAAAGACAGGCTGTTGTATTCAAGCTCGCCGCCCAAAACAAAATTCCCGAAGTCGCGGTCATAGCCAATATGCGGCCCGAAGGTCAGATCATCTCCGCTGGAACCGTTCGGGCCATCGGCATCTGCATATCCAAAGCTGAAACCTGCATAAGCCCCGGTCCAATCCTCAGACAATACCGGGGTCGCGAAGGACACCAATGCTGTGAGACTGAGGGCCTTAAGGGCTTTCATTAATCTCTCCTAAAAACCTTTCGTCGCAGAGACGTTCGGTTAAGTCATGTTAACTCAAAAACTTGGTACATGATCATTAAAATTCAATTGAGATCACGAACCACTCTTAAATAAGTGAAGGAACTATAACAGATTTTTACTTGTCCAAGAAAAAAACTTGGGCAGACAAAAGAAGAGTGTGACATCTTCATGTATACTTCGCTTTTAGACCCCCAGGTCGCAAACAGAACAGATTGTGACAGGACACATCTGGATACTTCGTTTCACAAGGTGAGGACCTGCATGCAAGACGACGTTTGGAAGATTCGACTGGTCAGCCGCACCATTGGTGCGGATCGCGGTCGTGCGGCGCGTGGGCGGCCATCAGAGATTTAAATCAACCACTCTGACACCCTCTTTACGACCGGAATCCGAATCATGAACGATCAATCCCGCACCTCTTCCCGTACCGGCGGTCGCGCCGCGCGTCGTGCTGCCCGCGCCACTGCCCTGCCTGAACATCTGCGCCCCGTCCGCCCGGGCATGGAAGGTGGTGTTCTCAATGTGCTTACTCAAGCTCAGATCGAGCGCATCCACGAAGCCGCTCTAACCGCATTGGAAACCATCGGCCTTGCAGATGCGCCTCAAAGCGGCATCGACTATCTGGTCGGTGCCGGGTGCATCCTGGGCGACGATGGTCGCATCCGATTCCCGCGCGCATTGGTGGAAGACACGATTGCCAAGGCCAATCGCTCGGTCACCCTATTCAGCCGCGATGGAAAAACCGACTTGGAGCTGTCGGGCACCAAAGTTCACTATGGTACAGCCGGTGCAGCAGTAAGCATGGTCGACGTGCATGGGCAGGAATATCGAGATTCAACCGTTCAGGACTTGCACGATGCTGCGCGTATCTGCGAACAGCTGGAAAACATCCATTTTGTTCAGCGCCCCATGGTCTGCCGCGATATCGCGGACAATCTGGAAATGGACCTGAACACAATCTACGCCGCCTGTTCAGGCAGCTTCAAACATATCGGTACATCCTTTACCGAACCCAGCCATGTCGCTCCTGCGATGGAGATGATATATATGATCGCTGGCGGTGAGGACAAATATCGCGAGCGTCCCTTCGTTTCGAATTCGAACTGTTTTGTCGTTCCTCCCATGAAGTTCGCAACGGAAAGCTGCGAAGTGATGGAAGAGTGCATCAAGGCCGGTATGCCGGTTCTGCTGCTTTCTGCGGGGATGGCTGGCGCAACCGCACCCTCGACCATCGCCGGTGCGATAACTCAGGCCACTGCGGAATGTCTGGCCGGGCTGGTTTACGTAAATGCCGTAAGCCCAGGCGCACCAGCAGTTTTTGGTACCTGGCCTTTTGGTCTGGACTTGCGGACAGGTGCGATGTCCATCGGGTCGGGTGAACAAGCCCTGCTGACGGCGGGTTGCGCACAGATGCACCGTTTTTACGACCTGCCGGGTGGAGCTGCCGCAGGCGCGTCGGATTCGAAACTGCCCGACATGCAGGCCGGGTGGGAACAGATGTGTTCCAACGTCATGGCGGGTCTGTCAGGTCTGAACATGGTGTACGAAGCGGCGGGCATGCATGCCTCACTGCTGGGCTTTTGCCATGAGAGCCTAATCCTTAGCGACGACCTGATTGGCCAGGCGCAACGGTGCGTGCGCGGAATCGAAGTTACCGATGAAACACTGGCTCTGGACCAGATCGCCGAGGTCTGCATTGGCGGGCCGGGTCATTACCTTGGCACTGATGCAACGCTCAGTCGGATGCAGGCGGACTATGTCTATCCCGTTTTCGGAGACCGAACTTCACCCAAAGAATGGGTCGAGCTTGGCAAACCCGATCTGATCGAAAAAGCGATTAAGCGGAAGGAAGAGATCTTGTCGACCCCGTCTCCAGCCCGTTTCGACCCTTTGCTGGACGCTGAACTCCGTTCCAAATTCAAAATTTACTTACCTCAATAAGGTATTGAAAAGCGGCCAGAAACACTCTGGCCGCTTTCGTAAATGCATTAGCCGTCAGTTGCCGGCAGCAATCCTGCTTCCTGTGCCACGGCAATCTCGGCCTCATCCAGTGCGCCGTCGCCGTTGGCGTCCATAGCCGAGAATCCATCCGCGTCGACGCTAGGCACAACAGCCTGCACTTCTTCGATGGTCAGTACACCATCTCCATTTGCATCTGCCGAGGATTGTGCGACGGCCAGTGTCGGCAGACCAAGAGCGATGGCGGAAATAGCGGCCAGAGTTTGCGGTTTCATTGTGATGCCTCCTGATTGAGTTTTTTGCGTGTTTGTGTCCGGACAAGCATCACAAACACTGCATCCCGGGCCGCTGTCACCCGCATTGCGGGATTACTTCGCTTACGCGCCAATCTTTGCGTGTTTATCCGAGTCGCGTCTGCGACGAGCCGCTCGGCAAAATTCCCCCATCACGTCTCGGCGGGTCTTGCCCGATGGGAAATGCAAAATCCGGCAAAAGCCTGCCCAAATTCCCAAACACGGTTGGAAAAAAGAAAGGGGGCCGAAGCCCCCTGTCAGTTTCGCCTTCCAGGCTCATTTCGTTGACCGCCCGGTGTTTTTTTGCCTGCGGCCTGGACTGCGCATGGGACGAGCGCACCCGCCCCGTGAAAGAGTGGGAAAGAGCAAATATTCCGCCCCACCCTGTTCCCGGCCAACACGGGCATGTCGGCCGAGTGGAACAAGACGCCTAGTGGTAAGTCTCAGGCTTTGCCTTGCTCCGTATTCGTCGGGACCGGAAATCCGGGGGGGAAATCCTAGGTCCCTACACCCCGCCTGGCGGGGCGTTTGCCTTAGCTACACCCGCTGGTCGCGCCGCAAGTGTTGCATTTCATGCAGGTGCCGTTGCGCACCAGCGTGTAGTTTCCGCATTCGCCGCATGGGTCACCCTCATACCCCTGCATCTTGGCTTTGGTGCGTGCATCCATACCGGTTGCAACCGCTGTATCCGCGACAGGAGCTTCAAATGAAGCTGCTGTTTCAGACATACCGTTCACCTCGGCCTGACCGCCGTTAAACACCATCAGGTCCTGCGGCAAACGTTTGCGTAGATAGCCGGTCGAACTGATTTGTTTCAGCACTTCCAAGGATTTAGTCGCCGCGCTGTCGCTAATCTCCGAGACATTCGACAAACCGTCTTCCTCGCCCCGGCCCAGATCGTCGAAGGTTGCGCCTTCGGGTTTCACATGGGCCAAATCGGTTCGATCCAGATAGGACACTGCCAGCTCGCGGAAGATGTAATCCAGGATCGACGTTGCGTTCTTGATCGAGTCGTTGCCCTGTACCATCCCCGCCGGCTCGAATTTGGTGAAGGTAAAGGCGTCTACGAATTCCTCAAGCGGCACGCCGTATTGCAGGCCGACCGAGACCGCGATGGCAAAGTTGTTCATCATCGCCCGGAAGCCAGCGCCTTCCTTGTGCATGTCGATGAAAATCTCGCCCAGCTTGCCGTCTTCGAACTCACCGGTCCGCAGATAGACTTTGTGGCCGCCCACGATCGCCTTTTGGGTATAGCCCTTGCGGCGATGCGGCAGTTTCTCGCGATGGCTGCGGATCATTTCCTTGACCACAACCTTCTCGATTACCTTCTCTGCCAGAACAACGGCTTTCTCCTGTGCCGATCCGCTTTCCAGAACTTCCGCTGCCTCGTCGTCATCCTCGACAAGAGCCGCCGCCAGTGGCTGCGACAGTTTCGAGCCATCGCGATACAACGCGTTGGCCTTCACGCCCAGCGACCAGCTGAGTTCATAAGCCTTCTGACAATCCTCAATGGTCGCATCGTTCGGCATGTTGATCGTCTTCGAGATCGCACCCGAGATAAAGCTCTGCGCCGCCGCCATCATGGTGATGTGGCTATCAACCCCCAGGAAACGTTTGCCTTTCTTGCCACACGGATTGGCGCAATCGAAAATCGAATAGTGCTCTTCCTTCAGATGCGGCGCGCCTTCCAGCGTCATGGTTCCGCAGACATGATCGTTGGCCGCGTCGATATCCGCTTTGGTAAAACCCAGATGGCGCAGCAGGTCGAAGGTCGGGTCGTTCAGCTTAGTCGCCGGGATGCCCAGAACGCCGGTGCAGAAGTCCTCGCCCAGAGTCCACTGGTTGAAGACAAACCGGATGTCGAAGGCGCTTTCCAGCGCGGCGTCCACCTTGGCCAGCTCATTAGGGCCAAAACCGTGGCCGGTCAGAGAAGTATGGTTGATCCCCGGCGCGTTGCCAATGGTGCCGTGGCCAACTGCGTAACCCACAATCTCTTCGATCTGAGCCGAGGAATAACCCAGCTTTTCCAATGCCGAAGGCACCGAGCGGTTGATGATCTTGAAGTAACCGCCGCCTGCAAGCTTCTTGAACTTGACCAGAGCAAAGTCTGGCTCAATCCCGGTGGTGTCACAATCCATGACCAGACCGATGGTGCCGGTCGGTGCAATCACAGTGGCCTGCGCGTTGCGGTAGCCGTTCTTTTCGCCCAGGGTCAGTGCCTCATCCCAGGCCGACATGGCCAAGTCAATCAGACGCTTGTCCGGGCAGTTGCCGTGGTCCAGTGGCACCGGTTTAACCGCCAGTTTCTCGTAGCCTTGGGTCACGCCTTGCGACGCGCGGCGGTGGTTGCGGATGACGCGAAGCATATGCTCGGCGTTGCGCTCGTAACCTTTAAACGCGCCCAACTCGCCAGCGATCTCGGCGGAAGTCGCGTATGCTACACCGGTCATGATCGCAGTCAGCGCGCCGCAGATTGCCCGACCCTCATCCGAGTCGTAGCTGTAGCCCATGTTCATCAGCAAGCCACCGATGTTCGCATAACCCAGACCCAGCGTACGGAAGTCATAGGACAACTGTGCGATTTCCTTCGACGGGAACTGCGCCATTGTCACCGAGATTTCCAGTGTCAGGGTCCACAGGCGCGAAGCATGCATATAGTCCGCCGCCTGGAACTCACCATCTTTAAGGAAAGTCAGCAGGTTCATCGACGCCAGGTTACAGGCCGTGTCATCAAGGAACATGTATTCCGAGCACGGGTTCGAGCCGCGGATCTCGCCATCTTTAGGGCAAGTGTGCCATTCATTAACAGTATCGTGGAACTGGATACCCGGATCGGCACAGGCCCAAGCAGCGTGGCCGACTTTCTCCCACAGGTCGCGCGCCTTGACGGTCTTGGCAACCTTGCCATCGGTCCGGTTGATCAACTCCCAATCCGCGTCTTTTTCAACTGCGGTCAGGAATGCGTTGGTCACACGAATCGAGTTGTTCGAGTTCTGGCCCGAAACCGAGCTATATGCTTCCGAATCCCAGTCCGTGTCATAGGTCGGGAATTCGATGCTGTCATGACCCTGCTTCGCGTAATCCAGAACACGCTTAATGTAAGTTTCTGGGATCGCGACCTTTTTCGCCTCGCGAACCGCTTTCTTCAGGCTGTCATTCTTATTGGGATCATACGCATCATCCTGCGCGCCGTCCCAGCTGCGGATGGCCTCGAAAATGCCATTCAGCATCTTCTCGTGCATCTTTGATCCGGCAACGATCGAGGCCACCTTCTGCTCTTCGATCACCTTCCATTCGATGAATTGCTCGATGTCCGGGTGATCTGCATCGACGATCACCATCTTTGCTGCTCGACGGGTTGTTCCGCCTGATTTGATCGCGCCAGCGGCGCGGTCGCCGATCTTGAGAAAGCCCATGAGGCCCGAGGACTTGCCGCCACCCGACAGCGCTTCGCCTTCTGCACGCAGATGGCTGAAGTTGGTCCCGGTACCCGAGCCATATTTGAACAGGCGCGCCTCGCGCACCCACAGATCCATGATGCCGCCCTCGTTCACCAAATCATCATCGACGGACTGGATAAAACACGCGTGCGGCTGCGGGTGTTCGTAAGCGGATTTCGATTTGGTCAGCTTGCCAGTTTTGTAATCGACATAGTGATGGCCTTGCGCCGGGCCGTCGATTCCATAGGCCCAATGCAGACCGGTATTGAACCACTGAGGGCTGTTGGGTGCGGCCCGCTGGGTCGCCAGCATATAGCGCATCTCGTCAAAATAGGCGCGCGCATCTTCTTCGGTTGAGAAATAGCCACCCTTCCAACCCCAATAGGCCCAAGCCCCGGCGAGACGATCAAACACCTGCTTCGACGAGGTTTCACCACCAAATTCAGCACCTTCCGCGGGAACCGAGCGCCACAGGAATTCGGGGACATCCTTTTCTTTGACCTTTTTCAGTGCTGATGGAACGCCAGCCTTCCGGAAATATTTCTGCGCGATGACATCGCTGGCGACTTGGCTCCACTTTGCGGGAACTTCGATTTCATCCAGACGAAAAACAATGGTGCCATCAGGGTTTCGAATCTCAGAAGTCGCAGAGACAAAGTCCAGTTCTGCGTATGCGTCTTGCCCCGATTTAGTGAATTTCCTGTCAATCTTCATGTCCGCAGCCCTAGATTCAATCAACTTGTCCGTTTTGCGTCAGATGCATTTCAGCGATCCGCACGCCATGCCTGAAAATTGGGCGCAAATGACCGGTCGCTGTCTTTAACAGCGCGAAACCGCCTAAACGGTTGCACGTTTAATAGATGTGCTTTCCGACCCTCGCCCTATGCCTTACCCTGGTTATGCTACCAGATTTAGTGGCATATCTTTCGGCCCATACAACTTGGCGTATTCAGCCATAGATCGTCAACGCCATTTTCATTCATTTTTTAAATCTTTTTAGTTGACCCAACCGTTCCGGGCACTTGCCGGGCTTGGATTTCCGATTCCCCCACAGGTTCATCCACGGATCATGGTGCCGGAGTTGAAATTCTCTTATCTGAATTAACTGTTTTTCTCAGCGGAGTTACCGGCATTTGGTAATCCCGCTGTAAGATGGCTAGGCTGACTGGGAATCAGAACACCGCTAACTGCGGGACTAGACGGGAAGGTTCACGTGCAGAATGGAAAATCGAGAGGCTCAAAGGACATGACGGCATTTCGATTTCTACCTGCAATAGCCCTTATAGTGGCCTGTACACCACAAGACGTGCCCTTACCTTCCCGCAGTGCGCAGTTCGAAGCCTACCCCGAACGACTGTTTGACACATTCGAGACTCAGTGCGCCGGGCCAGGCGAAAACTTTGAGAAAGTGGGGAATCGGGTGTTCGAATGCCAGGAGTTTCTGCCGCCGGATACAACAGCGTTCCTGATTCTCAATTACGATGGCTACCCTCAGGACCTGCCGAAAAGCGTCATGCGCATGACGTCGACCAAGAATTCCTCAGGGTATCGCGTAGATGCCGAGTTGTTCTTTAACGTACCGCGAAGAAACGGCCCGGCTGTTAAAGTTCCTGTGGAAAGCCAAACACTGGATCAGGCGCTTGGCGCGCTGTTCCAGCAAATGGGTGGTTCACCAACATAAGTGAAAGAAGTGGTCGGGGCGGCAGGATTCGAACCTACGACCCCCTGTACCCAAAACAGGTGCGCTACCAGACTGCGCCACGCCCCGGACCGTGCGCCTTCCTAACGTTGCCTTTCTGATTTGAAAAGCCCTAACAGGCCCAAATTGCAGGACCTTGCGAAAAAATTTCGTGCTGCATCTGTGTTCCTGGGGTGATCAAGTAACGGGCCGCCAACCCAGCGTTGATTTCCAACACAGCATAGACCGAATTCCCGCCTTCGATCAGCGATTCATCTTCGGGAATCGCGTTCTCGTGCACATGGACGACAGTGCCTGTGCGATCCACAAAAATGATATCCAAGGGAATCAGTGTATTTTTCATCCAGAAAGCGACTCGCTGCGGCGGGTCGAACACGAACAGCATTCCGGACCGCTGCGGGAGCGACTCGCGAAACATCAACCCGCGAGCCCTGTCCTGCGGGCTGATGGCAAGTTCTATGTTGAAATTGATCTGAGTCTTGTCGTTCCGAAGCCCGACCCGATCCATCTGGCACGCAGCCAGTACGTCACCGGCCCATAGCATTGTTACACTTGCAAGAACCGCTAACAGTCTGTTCATCGGTGATTATTCGTCCAGTGCCGCTTCCCAGGCTAAAACCTGAGCTGCCATGCGCCCGCGCTTGCCGCTGATGACACGCATAGCCAGCGCTTCTCCCGGTTGCAGATCGGCCAGGCCGGATCGGCGCAGAACTTCGATATGCAAGAACACATCCTCGCCCCGGCCAAAAACATTGGCAAAGCCAAAGCCCTTACCCTTGTCGAACCATTTCACCCGAGCCGCCTCCAACGGAGCTTCGGCGATCACCACCGGATCAAGTTCAGCGAAATCCGCCAGCAGCATCGAGTCGGCACGCGCAGGTGGATCAACGCTGATAACCTCGACCGCCTGAACCCCGCGGTCGGTGCGATGTGTCATGATCTCGATCCCGGCACCATCGGCGACCGAGCTTTGACCGAAATTTCGCAACACATTCACATGCAACAGAATATCCGGGCCGCCTTCGTCAGACACGACAAACCCGTACCCCTTGGCGGGGTCGAACCATTTCACGTGTCCACGGACGCGGTACATGTTGTTCAGATCTTCTGGCACGGTTTTCCCATCGCGAAAATTAATGGTTCGTTAAGGGTCCGATGTGTATGGGATTGGTCCGCAAATTCAAGCCGAAAAAATCCTTTGTTTCCTTCGTGTTGCATTTCACGATACGCGAACGTCATGGATTCAACCTTTGTACATCCCATGCCGAGTCTTCGTGATCCCGGCGCCACTGGAACCTATCGTGCAAACGGAATGCACCATCGGCCCAAAACTCGATCTCGGTCGGTACCAACCTGTACCCGCCCCAGAACGGTGGTCGCGGAGGGTTCGGCCCCAGTTTCGCGGTCACCTTTGCAACTTCTGCCATCAGTGCAGACCGACTGCTAAGGGGCTGAGACTGCTTCGAAGCCCAGGCCCCAAGACGGCTTTTTAGCGAGCGGGACGCATAATACTCATCGGCTTGCGCACCGCTTTCCCGGGTTATTGTACCACGAACACGGATTTGCCGCCGCAAAGATTTCCAATGCATCACAAAAGCTGCTTTACCTGCCAAATCCAATTCGGCCGCCTTGGCACTTTCGTAATTGGTGTAAAACACGAACGCTCCGGATTCGATTTCCTTCAACAGCACCATGCGCACATTTGGCATGCCATCAGAATCGACTGTCGCCAACGCTATCGCATTGGGATCATTCGGTTCGTTGTCTTTGGCCTCGCCCAACCACCGCGCCGCTATTTCAAACGGATCGGTGCCAGCGAAAATGCCGTCACGTTCGGTCATTTCCATCCCCCGGAAACTATTATTGGCTACCCTAGGGCGA
Source organism: Ruegeria sp. BI11 (assembly GCF_056538005.1). NCBI lineage: Bacteria > Pseudomonadati > Pseudomonadota > Alphaproteobacteria > Rhodobacterales > Roseobacteraceae > Ruegeria > Ruegeria sp. BI11. Next base: position 509,236 of record NZ_JBQFSM010000001.1, read on the forward strand.
GAACCCGCTGCGGGCAAGAGTACGCGGCCTTGATGCAGCGCACCCAATGGCATAAACCAACTCAACAAATCGCGAAGACAGGCGGAGAACCAAACATGTCAAATCAGTTGATGGCCGGAAAACGCGGCCTCATCATGGGACTGGCCAATGACAAATCGATCGCATGGGGCATTGCGCGCGCTTTATCCGACGCCGGAGCCGATCTGGCCTTTTCTTATCAGGGCGAAGCTCTGAAAAAGCGGGTCGACCCACTGGCAGCGCAATTAGGCAGTGAAATTGTTCTGCCCTGCGATGTCGGCGACGAGGAATCGATTGATTCTCTGTTCTCAGAACTGGAACAGAAATGGGGCAAGCTTGATTTCGTCGTTCACGCGATTGGCTTTTCCGACAAGAACGAACTGCGTGGTCGGTACGTCGACACCAGCCGTGCGAATTTTAAGCTAACGATGGATGTGTCGGTTTATTCTTTCACCGCCGTAATGCAGCGCGCGGAAAAGATGATGTCCGAAGGCGGCAGCGCAATCACTTTGACCTATTACGGTGCCGAGCAGGTGATGCCACACTATAACGTCATGGGTGTCGCGAAGGCAGCGCTGGAAGCATCGGTCAAATATCTAGCCGAGGATTTGGGCAAGGATGGTATCCGCGTGAACTCGATCTCTGCAGGTCCGATCAAGACGCTAGCCGCCAGCGGTATTGGCGACTTCCGCTATATCATGAAGTGGAACGAGTATAACTCGCCCCTGCGCCGCAACGTGACCATCGACGATGTTGGCAAGTCTGCTCTGTATCTGCTGTCCGATCTCAGCAGCGGCGTCACAGGCGAGAATCTGCACGTAGATTCGGGATATCACATCGTCGGCATGAAAGCCGTCGACGCCCCGGACGTTGAAAAGGGTTAAGTCATGAGCGCCAAGGACCGCCTGCCCCACGAAAAAGGCTTTCACATCAGTTGGGACCAGATTCACCGCGACTCACGCGCTTTGGCGTGGCGTCTGGATGGTCAGGGCCCGAATGATGGGGCCTGGCGTGCCGTAGTTGCGATCACCCGTGGCGGCATGGCGCCCGCGATGATCGTCAGCCGCGAGCTGGATATCCGCACCGTCGATACGATTAGCGTGCGGTCCTATCACCATCAGGAGCAAGGCGAAGCCGAGGTGCTGAAAGCCCCGGATGCCGAACTGATGGGCGATGGCGAAGGTGTACTGATTATCGACGACCTGGTCGACAGCGGCAAAACGTTGGAACTGGTGCGCGCGATGTACCCCAAGGCGCATTTCGCTACTGTCTATGCCAAGCCCAAAGGCCGTCCGATGGTGGATACGTTCATTACCGAGGTCAGCCAGGACACCTGGATTTTCTTCCCTTGGGATATGGCCCTGCAATATGTCGAGCCCTATCGCGGCACCGACTGATCATTTCCTGAACATCTAGGACCACACATGACCCGGACACGCACCGCCGCCACCTTCGCCCCTCCGGTGATGGAGGCGCGGCGCTGGCTGGAGGGCGCGAACTTTCCTGAAAACCGGCCTCTGATTAACGTCAGCCAGGCCGCACCGGTCGATCCGCCGCCCTTGGCATTGCGTCAGGCCATGGCCGAGTTTGCGTTGACCGAAGACCAGGCGCATCTGTATGGGCCGGTTCTGGGCAATCCAGACTTGCGTACCGAACTGGCGGCGCAAATTGGTCATTACTATGCCGCCGAGATCGCACCAGATCAGGTCGCAATCACCTCGGGCTGTAATCAGGCATTTGCCGCCACAATCTCTGCCATCACTGACGAAGGGGATGAGGTCATCCTGCCAACCCCATGGTATTTCAATCACAAAATGTGGCTGGACATGGCAGGTGTACACGCAATTGACCTGAAAACCGGTGATGATCTACTGCCTGATCCAGACGCCGCCCGCGCTTTGATCACTGACAAGACCCGGGCCATCGCACTGGTGACGCCGAACAATCCGGGCGGTGTGGAATACCCGGCAGACCTCGTCCGCGCGTTTTATGATCTGGCCCGCGAAAAGGGTGTGCGCCTAGTGGTGGATGAGACCTATCGCGATTTCGACAGCCGCAGCGGCCCACCTCATGATCTGTTCGGGCAACCCGGATGGGACCAGACACTGGTTCACCTCTATTCCTTTTCCAAAGCATATCGCCTGACCGGTCATCGCGTTGGCGCAATTGCAACCAGCGCAAACTTGCTGTCCGAAGTTGAAAAGTTCCTGGATACAATGGCGATCTGCCCCGGTCAGATCGGCCAATTCGCAGCCCTTTGGGGGATGCGGAACCTGTCACAATGGGTCGCCGGAGAGCGCGACGAAATCCTCGATCGACGCGCCGCGATCCAAGAGCAATTGCCGCGCCTGACTGACAAAGGTTGGCGCTTGCTGGGGCTGGGGGCTTATTTTGCCTATTTCGAACATCCATTCGACATCCCCTCGGACGAGTTGGCCCGCCGCCTGGTGTCCGAGGTCGGTGTTCTTCTGCTGCCCGGAACCATGTTTATGCCGCATGATGATCCCGCCGGAAAACGGCAGGTGCGCGTGGCGTTCGCCAATCTGGACCGCGCTGGAATTCAGCAATTGTTCGAACGGCTGCAGGCCCTGTCCTTCTGAGCTTGCCCCCCGGCGGTGCGCGTCGTATTCAGGGCCGCAACCGACAGGGCAGTTATTGCCGCAGAATAAGAGGGCACCATGGCCGCAGGCATGAAAAACCTATCGAAGACCTTTGTCTGGATTCTCATGGGCCTATTGATGCTGGGCCTTGCAGGCTTTGGCGCCACAAGCCTGACCGGCACCGTACGCACGGTCGCGCAGGTCGGGAACGAAGAGGTTTCGATCAACCAATATGTTCGCGAACTGCAGCGTGAAATCCGCGCGGTCGAGAGCCAGACCGGCCAGCCCCTGCAAATGTCGCAGGCACATGAGTTCGGACTGGACCAACTGGCCCTGTCGCGCCTAACCGCTTTGGCCGCGCTGGATAACGAAGTCGGCGAGTTGGGCATTTCTATTGGGGACGAAAACCTGCAAGAAGAGATCGTCGCCATCCCAGCCTTTCAGGGTGTTAATGGCACGTTTGACCGCGAAGCTTATCAGTTTCAGCTGGAACAGGCTGGCATGACGGATTCGGAATTCGAATCGGATCTGCGTAAGGAATCTTCGCGCACTATTGTGCAAAACGCTGTGGTCAGCGGAGTTGAGATGCCTGCGCTACTGACGCAAGTGTTGACAGACTATGTTGGCGCGCGTCGCAGCTTTACCGTTGCGACAGTCGGACCTGACGCTCTGACCTCGCCCGTTCCTGCACCCACGGACGAACAGATTCAGACCTATTACGATGAGAACCAGGATCAGTTCACCCTGCCCCGCACCAAGCAACTAACCTATGCGATCCTGTCGCCTGACATGTTGCTGGACAGTGTTGAAGTTGACGAGGATGCGGTGCGTCGCCTCTATGACCAGCGCGCCTCTGAATTCCACCAGCCCGAGCGTCGTCTGGTCGAACGACTGACCTATCCCAACGAAGAAGATGCGAAGCATGCGATGGCTCAGCTTGAGGTCGGTGGCACAACGTTCGAAAATCTTGTGCGGGATCGTCAGCTAGAGCTGAGCGATATCGACCTTGGCGATGTCACCCGCGAAGATCTGGGCGATGCCGCCGATGCTGTCTTTGCCGCTGATCTGGATACGGTCGTTGGCCCGCTACCTTCGACCTTCGGCCCGGCGCTGTTCCGCATCAACGGGTCGCTGGCCGAAAACAACACGCCGTTCGAAGATGCCGCCCCTGCCCTGCGCGAGGAATTGGCCGCCGACCGTGCGCGTCGTCAAATCGAAGCCCAGGCCGAAGATATTGACGACCTGCTTGCCGGTGGCGCCACACTGGAAGAGCTGATCGGTGAGACCGAGATGGAGTTGGGCCAGATCGACTGGACCCGCGAAAGCGGCGAAGGCGTCGCCGCTTATGACGGTTTCCGCGCCGCTGCCGAAGCCGTGAACGAAGGCGATTTCCCTGAGGTCGCGTTCCTTGAAGACGGCTCGATTTTTGCGCTACGACTGAACGAAGTGCTGCCTCAGCGCCCCGAGCCTCTGGAGAGTGCACGTGACCGTGTGGCTGCTGCCTGGACGCTAGTGGAAACCGGAAGGGCATTGGCAGACCAAGCCAATACTGTTCTGGAACAACTGAAATCTGATGGCGACTTCACTGCCACCGGCCTGCCGTTCCGGGTGGAGAACGCTCTGACTCGCACCGCTTTCCTTGAGGATGTGCCGACAGATTTCATGGCCCAAGTGTTCGAGATGGAACCCGCTGAGCTGCGCGTTGTCCCAGGCAACGACACCGCGTTTATCGTACGCCTTGAAGAACTGCTGCCGCCAGCCGAAACAGATGAACTACGGCAAGCCCAGACCGCGCTTGAGGCACAGCTGAATCAAGCTCTAGCTCAGAACATATTTGACGCCTATGTACGCGACGCTCAGACCCGCGCTCGTCCTGTGATTGACCAACGCGCGCTGAACGCAGTGCAGTCGAGCTATTAAAAGAGACCGAATATGGCCCTGACCCCCGAGTTTGACAGCTTCGCCCGTGCCTATGCGGCAGGCGAAAATCAGGTCGTTTACACCCGCTTAGCGGCTGATCTGGATACGCCTGTGTCCCTGATGCTCAAGCTGACGGGCGCGCAGAAAGACGCCTTCATGTTGGAATCCGTGACTGGTGGTGAGGTTCGGGGCCGATACTCGATTATCGGGATGAAGCCGGACTTGATCTGGCGCTGCCGGGGTGAAACATCCGAGCTAAACCGCTCGGCCCGCTTCGACGCCGACGCGTTTTCGTCGCAGGACGGTAACCCGATGGATAACCTGCGTGCGCTGCTGGCCGAAAGCCGGATTGAACTGCCAGATGATCTGCCGCAATCAGCGGCGGGGCTGTTTGGCTATCTGGGCTATGACATGGTTCGGCTGGTCGAGTACTTGCCCAATGTGAACCCTGATCCATTAGGATTGCCGGATGCAATTATGTTGCGCCCGTCTGTCATCGCGGTTCTTGATGGCGTGAAGGGCGAGGTCACGGTCGTCTCACCTGCTTGGGTGGCTGAAGGGCAATCAGCTAAAGCCGCCTATGCGCAAGCCGCCGAGCGTGTCATGGACGCCGTGCGCGATCTGGAACGCGCTATGCCCGCAGAAACCCGTGATCTGGGCGATGCGTCCGAGGTGGCATCGCCCGTGTCGAACTTCACCAAATCCGGCTATATGGAAGCAGTTGAAAAGGCCAAGGAATATATCCGTGCAGGTGACATCTTTCAGGTAGTTCCGGCGCAGCGTTGGACGCAGGACTTCCCGCTGCCGCCCTTTACGCTCTATCGGTCGTTGCGGCGCACCAATCCGTCTCCGTTCATGTTCTATTTCAACTTTGGCGGCTTTCAGGTGGTCGGTGCCAGCCCTGAAATTCTGGTACGTGTCTTTGGCGACGAGGTGACGATCCGCCCCATCGCAGGGACCCGTCCGCGCGGCGCCACGCCCGAAGAGGACAAGGCCAACGAACTCGATCTGCTGGCCGACAAGAAAGAGTTGGCAGAACATCTGATGCTGTTGGATCTGGGCCGCAACGACACGGGCCGTGTGGCCAAGATTGGAACAGTGCGTCCGACCGAAGAGTTCATCATCGAACGGTACAGCCACGTGATGCACATTGTGTCGAACGTGGTCGGAGAGTTGGCCGAAGACAAAGACGCGCTGGACGCCTTCTTTGCCGGGATGCCTGCAGGCACAGTCTCGGGCGCGCCAAAAGTACGCGCAATGGAGATCATCGATGAGTTGGAGCCTGAAAAGCGCGGTGTTTATGGCGGCGGTGTCGGCTATTTTAGTGCCGGAGGCGACATGGATATGTGTATCGCCCTGCGCACGGCCATCGTGAAAGATCAGAAGCTTTATATTCAAGCCGGCGGCGGAGTTGTTTATGATAGCGACCCCGAGGCGGAATTTATGGAAACCGTCCATAAATCGAACGCCATTCGCCGCGCGGCCGCTGACGCATCCCGGTTTACAGGTTCGGGTAACGCATAAAAAAAAGCTGGCCGTATTAGGGCCAGCCGTTTTTCCAGTTCTAGTTCTACTGAACTTCTTTCATCATCACCGCCGAGATTGGGGCCATTGCTACACGGCTACCCCGATCTTCAAGCCCCCACAGCAACAGGGCTGAGATCGTGTCGGGACGCAGACGTCCCAGCATCACGACCGTGCCCTCCTGCCCGGCGCGAAACGCGGCCTGATCGAGGAACCGGCGCATGATCTGGGGGTCCTGACGCGCGCCGTCGATATCGCGGAAGATCACACCCGATGGCACGCCGTTACGTGCGGCCAGCTTTTGCACCGTGTTCAGACCATTGTCTTGCGTGATCAAACCGCGACCGGTGTCTGCGGCGATCGCGGCCACCTGATCAGCCAGTTTGCGGTTGCCTTGAATCCCAGAATCAACCCCCTCGAGTATACCCACTGTTTCCGGAAGTGTGTCGAGCCACACGGCCAATGACACTTCGGCATCCTGCGCGCTGGAGGCTTCGTGTAGGTCCGCCATGGCCAGAACTTCGAACCCGGCTTCGCGATGTCGTGCCATTTTTTCGACGGCCTCCGGATCAGACGGGCTGACAGCAAAACTCAGCGGGTACGGAAAATCGCGCAGGGCTTCGGCCCCATAGGCCCCTTCGTCGTCGATCAAGATGATCGACATCAACGGTTTGGATTCCGGGTTCTCGAATTTGGCGGCATATGCCTCGATTGGTTTGCCTGGGATAATTGTCTCGGTGCTGGTTGTGCTTACTTCCACAACGTCATCACGCTCGGTCAACGGCACTATGCGTTTGCCGATTGACGGAATCGTGGCAGCTTGATCAGCCCCACCGATCTGCGGAACCGAAGCAATCCGGGGCAGTTTGCGCGGTGCAGTATCTTCGTCACCTTCAACCGCAATCGGGCTGTCGGTGAATGGATTTTCCTCTGCCTCCGGGTCAGCGATCGCTGCCACCTCGGGCTCTGGTTGTGTTTGAGTGTCGGTAACCTCGGAATCCGGCTTCGGTTCGACCTCTGCAACTTCGGGCTCCTGTTCTATGACCGGTTCAGGTTGAGGTTCAGGCACCTCCAACGACACCTCGGGCGTAGAGTCGGAGTTAGGAGATCCTTGCGACACCGGCACAGTTTTCGGAGCAACCGGTGCCTCTGCTACTACGGTCACCGGTGCAGATTGGGCAACACTCGGCGCACTACCTTGCTCCACATCCGCTTTCACCTCGGGTAGTGCATCAGACTCAACCTCGACATCCGATATTTCAGCCAATGTGTCGCTCTGATCGCCGACGGCTTCGGGTGACGTGGGCGGCAGATCCAGCACATCGGCGTCGCCAACGGCATCGGTTGCATCTGCAACAGTATCCGGCACCTCAACCGCGGAAGGTTTGGGCACGGAAACCGCCACGTCCGGTTTGCTGCTCAGCGGCATGTTCAGCGACAACACTGCCCCCAATGCAATAACGCTGACCGCTCCCACGATCATTCCGCCAACAAATCCGCCCATAACAAATGCCTCTCGTCTTGGCCCTGCTTCAATCACATGTTCGCCGTCTGCTGCGGCATTTGCTTGTCGCGGCGCCAAGAATGGGATGTCCCCTTGACGCTGCCGCACAAGCCTGAGCATGTATGTCCCGACATTATACCGTGGCTAAGGGCTGCATCGCCAGTCCGAAATGCCCAATCCGAGACAAGTGCCCAAATGCTGCTGCTGATCGACAACTACGACTCGTTTACCTACAACCTGGTACATTATTTAGGCGAACTTGGCGCCGAGATGGTTATTCGGCGGAATGACGCCTTAGACGTTCAGGAAGCCATGGCTATGAACCCGTCCGGCATCCTGCTAAGCCCTGGCCCTTGTGATCCGGATCAGGCCGGTATTTGCCTAGCCCTGACCGAGGCCGCGGCTGAAACGAAAATACCGCTGTTGGGGGTCTGCCTTGGTCATCAGACCATCGGACAGGCCTTTGGCGGCGACGTGATCCGCTGCCATGAAATCGTACATGGCAAAATGGGTATGATGCACCACACCGGCAAAGGAGTGTTTGCCGGACTTCCCACGCCATTCGAGGCGACCCGGTACCACTCGTTGGTGGTTGATCCGAATACACTGCCCGATTGTCTTGAAGTCACGGCAGAGCTGGACGATGGCACCATCATGGGCTTGCAGCACAAAGAGCTGCCGATTCATGGCGTTCAGTTCCACCCGGAATCCATCGCCTCCGAACATGGTCATGCCCTGCTCAAGAATTTCCTGTCTGAGATGAAAGTTCCTGCATGAGCGACGCTCTGAAACCGCTGATCGGAGCCGCCGCCGACCGGCCTCTGACCCGCGCCGAGGCCGAACAGGCCTTTGGCATCCTGTTCGACGGCGAAGCCACACCCAGCCAGATTGGTGGGTTGTTGATGGCCATGCGTACCCGCGGTGAAACGGTCGAGGAATACGCCGCCGCCGCCGCCGTAATGCGCGCCAAGTGCAACGCCGTCAGCGCGCCTGCCGGTGCGATGGATATTGTTGGAACCGGAGGGGACGGCAAAGGCACGCTGAATATCTCGACCGCCACAGCTTTTGTTGTTGCCGGTGCCGGTGTCACCGTTGCCAAGCACGGCAATCGCAATCTCAGCTCAAAATCCGGGGCCGCCGATGCGTTGGGACAACTGGGAATCAACGTCATGGTCGGTGCGGAAACCGTTGAAAATGCTTTGAAAGAGGCCGGCATCGGCTTTATGATGGCACCAATGCATCACCCGGCCATCGCCCATGTCATGCCTTCGCGGCAAGAGCTTGGAACCCGCACGATCTTCAACATTCTTGGTCCATTGACGAACCCTGCGGGTGTTAAACGTCAGCTGACCGGAGCATTCAGCCGCGACCTGATCCGACCCATGGCCGAAACACTGGGCCTACTGGGATCTGACCGCGCTTGGCTGGTGCACGGCTCGGACGGCACCGATGAGTTGACCATTACAGGCATCAGCTGGGTTGCCGCGCTGGAAGATGGCGCAGTCAAAGAAGTCGAACTCCACCCCGAAGACGCAGGTCTGCCAGTGCACCCGTTCGAGGATATTCTCGGCGGCACGCCCGAAGAAAACGCCGTCGCCTTCCGCGCGCTGCTGGACGGACAGCCCTCGGCCTATCGCGACGCGGTTCTTTTGAACTCGGCCGCCGCGCTGGTGGTCGCAGACGCTGCCTCCGACCTACGGGACGGGGTTGCAAAAGCCGTTGAAAGCATCGACAGCGGAAAAGCCAAAGAAAAAATCGCCGTACTGGCCCGCATGACTCAGGAGGCCGCATGACCGAGACGGTACTGGACAAAATCAAAGCCTATAAGCTGGAAGAAGTTGCGGCAGATAAGGCTGATAAGTCCTTGGAAGAACTGGAGAGTGAAGCAAGATTTGCACCCGAAGTGCGAGGTTTTGCCGAAAGCTTGCAGAAGGCAACGCGCCGCGGCTATGGCCTGATCGCCGAGGTAAAAAAGGCCAGCCCGTCCAAGGGCCTGATCCGCCCGGATTTCGATCCGCCCGTTCTGGCCAAGGCTTATGAAGACGGCGGTGCAGCCTGTCTGTCTGTTTTGACTGACACGCCCAGCTTTCAGGGCGCTAAAGAGTATCTGACTTCGGCACGTGCCGCGACCTCGCTGCCCGCTTTGCGTAAGGATTTCATGTACGACCCCTATCAAGTGGTCGAAGCGCGTGCCTTGGGGGCCGATTGTATCCTGATCATCATGGCCTCGGTCGAAGACGGTCAGGCGGCAGAGTTGGAGCAAACGGCGTTTGACTGGGGCATGGACGTGCTGATCGAAGTCCACGATGAGGCCGAACTGGAACGTGCGACACAACTGAAAAGCCGACTGATCGGGATAAATAACCGCAATCTCAAGACGTTCGAAACCTCGCTGGATACAACGCGACGTTTGTCGAAACTGGTACCCGGCGACCGAACTATTGTTTGTGAAAGCGGGCTGAGCACGCCGGAAGACCTGGCCGATATCGCCCGCTATGGCGCGCGGTGTTTCCTGATCGGTGAAAGCCTGATGCGTCAGGATGATGTCGCAGCCGCAACCCGGCAATTGCTGGCAAACCCGCTGATCCCCGGAGTGATGTGATGCCACTGACTCATTTTGATGCGCAGGGACAAGCCCATATGGTCGACGTTTCGGACAAGGCCATTACAGACCGTGTTGCCGTGGCGGCTGGTCACATCAAGATGGCAAAGGAAACCTTTGATTTGATTTCAGAGGGTCGCGCCAAGAAGGGTGATGTTCTAGGCATTGCTCGCCTGGCGGGCATCATGGGGGCTAAGAAAACGTCCGATCTGATCCCGCTCTGCCATCCATTGCCGGTCACCAAAGTTGCGGTTGAGTTAACGCTTGACCCCGATTTGCCCGGCGTACAGATCGAGGCAACCGTCAAAACCTCAGGCCAGACCGGGGTTGAAATGGAAGCACTAACTGCCGTCTCGACCGCAGCGCTGACTGTGTATGACATGACCAAAGCAGTTGATAAGGCGATGGAGATTGGCGGCATCCGAGTTCTGCTGAAAGATGGCGGTAAATCAGGACGTTACGAAGCGACATGATTACGGTCGAAGACGCCCGGGCGCTGCTGTTTGATCTCGTTTCCCCGCTTGATGCAGAAACGGTTCCTCTTGCCGAAGCTGCGGGGCGCGTGTTGGCGCAAGATCTCAGCGCTACCCGTGATCAACCCCCGTTTGCTGCGTCTTCCATGGACGGATATGCGCTGAAATCGACTGAAGTCGAACAGCACGCCATGTTCAAGGTTGTTGGCGAATCCGCAGCCGGATGTCGTTTTGAAGGCACTGTTGGGCCCGGCCAGGCCGTTCGTATCTTTACGGGAGCCCCGGTTCCCGACGGGGCGAATTTCGTTGTTATTCAAGAGGATACAGAACGGCGTGGCGATCTGCTGACAATCACGGAAGACCCCGGATCTAAAACAAACATCCGGCCTGCTGGTGCCGACTTCACTGTCGGAACCAAAATCACCGCTCCACGCATGCTGCGCCCTGAAGACGTCGCACTTCTCGCGGCGATGAACATCGCAGTAGTGCCTGTCAGACGTAAACCCGTGGTCGCGTTGATCTCGACCGGAGATGAGTTGGTGATGCCGGGCGAGACACCTGGCCCGGATCAGATCATTGCCTCGAACACGTTTGGCCTGAAAGCGATGTTAGAAAACGCAGGCGCTCATGTTCGCGTTCTGCCGATTGCACGCGATACCGTTTCATCGCTTGAAACGGCGTTTGGGTTAACTGAAGGTTCTGATCTGGTCGTGACAATAGGTGGTGCCTCGGTTGGGGAATACGATCTGGTCGCTGACGTCTCGCAAAAATTGGGGTTGGAGCGGTCGTTCTACAAAATCCGCATGCGCCCTGGCAAACCTCTGATGGCAGGTCGATTGGGTGAGGCAGCGATGGTTGGCCTACCAGGAAACCCTGTGAGTGCAATGGTTTGCGGGTATCTCTTTCTAATCCCTATGATGCGCCGCATGTTAGGCATCGAGCATAATTTATCCCCGTTCCAGCGCGCCAAGCTGGCCGAACCAGTTAGCAAAAATGGTCCACGCGAACATTATATGCGCGCCATTCTCAGTGACGATGGCATTCGCGCCTGTTCCGATCAGGACAGCTCGCTTCTTAGCGTTCTGGCGCAAGCCAACGCGCTGTTGGTCCGCGAACCACATGATCCGGCACGCCCTGCAGGGGATGACGTTCTGTACCTGCCGATTTAGGTCGCGTTCAAATCCGTTGACACAAAACGTGAACATGCGTAGAACAAAAGAAAACGCATGACCGACGAGGTGTGAGCAATGCTGACCAAGAAACAGTTGGATTTGTTGGAATTCATCCACAAACGCGTTCAGGCGGACGGTGTTCCGCCTAGTTTCGACGAAATGAAGGCCGCGTTGGATTTACGATCGAAATCCGGCATCCATCGCCTGATCACTGCACTGGAGGAACGCGGCTTTATCCGCCGCCTCGCCCACCGGGCACGCGCGATTGAGATCGTGAAGCTTCCCGAAAGCCTTGGTGGCGAACCAACAGCCGCCTTCAAACCCCGCGTGATTGAGGGTGATAGGCCCGACGGCCCGCGCCCGGCGAATTTTGAACCTGTTACCGTGGATGCTTTGGAGCTTCCCGTTATGGGCCGCATCGCGGCTGGTGTGCCGATTGAGGCGATCAGCCACGTTTCGCACCGTGTCGCGGTACCGGGAAGCATGGTTTCTGGCAAAGGAGAGCACTATGCGCTTGAGGTCCGCGGAGATTCGATGATCGACGCCGGTATCAATGACGGCGATGTCGTGGTGATCCGCGAGACTAGAGTGGCCGACAATGGCGATATTGTTGTGGCATTGGTCGAAGATCAGGAAGCTACCCTTAAACGCTTTTTCCGCCGCGGCAATGCCATAGCGCTAGAGGCTGCGAACCCAGCCTACGAAACCCGCGTTCTGCCCGAAGACAAGGTTAAGGTGCAAGGGCGGTTGGTCGGATTGATCCGCAGTTATTGATCCACTTTGACATTGCGGTTCTCGGTTATGACCGGGGACCACAAGCGATGACCGATCGTTTCTCGGCTGGTTGTTATACCACCTTTTGACAAAGCCAGGCTACCAGTCTCTTTCAGGCGATTGGGATCAAACAGACCGCAGTCTCCGTTCAGGTCCAGATCAACAGCAGACACTACGATCTGGTTTTGTTGGCATTCTTCAAAACCCTTAGCCGCGCGTTTTCCGGTGATATGAATCAGTTCCTTGCCCCGCCAGACATAACGCTGAACCATATTCACGCCGTCAGGCCAACGGCTGGCGGCCTTTGTCTGATCGACCCCGTCCCCGTCATTTTCCAACCACACAGTGGCAATAAAACCGCTGCCTCTTTCCTTGCTCAACGCTCGGCCGTTTTCAGTCATGACACCTACCAGGCCGCCTGATTCCGCAATCAAAATCTCCGGCCTATGCTCCTGGCCCCACATCAGAAACGCCGTTACAACTGGAATGATCCCAATACATTTCACGCGGCCCTGCCACAGTGCCAACCACAAGGCCCCCAGCGCAAACATGGGCAGTACATAATGCGGCGGGCTGACCACATAACCCTGCGCGCCATTTAAGGACGACACCCGGTCCGAAACGATCAGGATCCACTCCAACCCCAATCCCATGACTTTCAATGCTACAGCCTCGAGTCCGAAGGGGCTCAGCAATGCCGCGACAAAGGCGGCGGGCACCACTATTGTTCCCATCACCGGAACCGAAAGCATGTTGGCCAGCAAGCCATAGTGCGACATCGTGTTGAAATGGGCCGCCCCTATCGGAGCGGTCGCGAGCCCGGCAAGGGCCGACGACAGCAGCAACCCCGTCACGGCTTTCAACCATTTCGGACCGGGCATCGGTCCATAGTCCCGCAACCAACCAAACACCGCCACAAGGGCCGTAGTTGCGGCAAAGGACATCTGGAATCCAGGGCTCAACAAAGATTCAGGTCGCAAGACCATTACGATCAACGCGGCCACTGCCACTGCTCGCAGGGAAATTGCGCGGCGGTCTATCAGGATCGCGCCCAACATAACGCTGGCCATTACAAATGCCCGCTCCGTAGCAACATTCCCTCCAGACAACATCAGGTAGATGATCGCCGCGATCAGGGCAAATATCGCCGCCAGCTTGCGGATGGGCAGCCTTAGAGCAACTGCAGGAATGGCGGACAGGCCCAGCCGAAAAACGAGAAATACAAACCCCGTCAACAGCCCCATGTGAAGGCCAGAAATCGCCAGCAAGTGCGCAAGATTCGACGCGCGCAAGGATTTCAGCGTCTCTTGCCCCATGCCACTGCGATCTCCGGTTGTGACCGCGGCTGCAAATCCACCGATTTCACCGGGCAGAATTGCGCGAACCCTTTCCGAGATGGCCATCCGCAAGGCAGTAATCCGAACCCCCTCGGTCGCGTCGGTTGCAGGCGCTATAGTCATCACCGGCACCCGGGTGTAGCCCACCGCCCCCAAACCTTGAAACCAAGCATGACGGCGGAAATCAAATCCACCGGGCTCGACAGGCCCTTGCGGCGGGGACAGATGCCCCGTTGTCATAATCTTTTGACCTGGCAACAATGAGGCCGAGCCGCCATGCAGCGAAAGCCGGACGCGCTGCGGCCTGCGGTCTGCGGGCACATCCCCCATGCGAACCCGATCCAGCGTGACCCGCAACGCGTCCGACGCAGAGCGATCCATGGCTACGACCCGCCCCTCGATCGGGCCGTAATACCGCCAGGACATGACCGGCTCTGCGACCGAGTGGGCCCGCGCACCGGCCAGTATGAATCCGGCTGCGATCAGTGCGCTCCCAATTGCCAACGCAGCCCAACCATTGCGCCGCGCGCGCACGATCCAGACCAAAATTACGACCGCCAACAGAAGGCAAGCATAGACTTGCCATTCCGGTTCAAACCGAAGGCTGAAATAAAGGCCGATGCCAATTGCCAGACAAATCGGAGACCACTGAAACAAATACCCTGTCTGGTTCAGCAAAGCGGCGTCGACCCGTGCCAGAACACGCATGGTTGCCCCCGTCCTTCGGGCTCGTTAGACAGACGCCAAACTATGCCAGACACGGTTACCAAAAGGTTAATCCACACAATGTCCGATCAGGTCGTCACCCGTTTCGCCCCCTCGCCCACCGGTTTTTTGCATATCGGCGGCGCCCGCACTGCGTTGTTCAACTGGCTCTATGCCCGTGGACGCGGCGGTAAATTCCTGCTGCGGATCGAGGACACGGATCGCGAGCGCTCAACACCCGAAGCGACAGCGGCCATTCTACAAGGCATGGCTTGGCTGGGTCTTGATCATGATGGTCATGTGATCAGCCAGTTCGAAGGCGCCGAACGCCACGCCGAGGTCGCGCATCAATTGCTAGCCGAAGGTAAAGCCTATAAGTGCTTTTCGACGCAGGATGAGATCGCGGCATTCCGCGAACAGGCAAAGGCCGAAGGTAAATCCACTCTGTTCCGCAGCCCCTGGCGTGACGCCGACCCGGCAACACATCCCGACACACCGTGTGTCATCCGCATTAGGGCACCGCAGGATGGCGCCACTGTAATCCGCGATCAGGTACAAGGCGACGTGACCATACGCAACGATCAGTTGGACGATATGGTCCTGCTGCGCTCAGACGGCACGCCTGTCTATATGCTAGCCGTAGTAGTGGACGATCACGATATGGGCGTGACCCATGTGATCCGGGGCGACGATCACCTGAACAACGCAGCGCGGCAGATGATGATCTATGAAGCGATGGGCTGGGACGTTCCGGTGTGGGCGCATATCCCTCTGATTCACGGGCCGGACGGTAAGAAACTATCGAAACGTCACGGTGCGTTGGGCGCGCAGGAATATCAGGCTATGGGCTATCCGGCCGCTGGTATGCGAAACTATCTGGCGCGTCTGGGCTGGAGCCATGGCGATGATGAGTTTTTTACCGACGATCAAGCCAAAGAGTGGTTTGATCTAGACGGAATCGGCAAAAGCCCTGCTCGCTTTGACTTGAAAAAACTCGAAAATCTCTGCGGGCAGCATATTGCGGTTTCAGATGATGCTGCATTGCGGCATGAAATCGAAGGCTACCTAAATGCGGCAGGCCTTCCAGCTCTCACCCAGACACAATCCAGTGATCTGGAACGCGCGATGTATTGTCTCAAGGATCGGGCCCGAACATTCCCGGAATTGCTTGAAAAAGCTCATTTTGCGCTGATTTCCCGCCCTGTTGAACCGGATGAGAAAGCGGCAAAAGCGCTGCAAACTGTATCCGACGGTATACTAAGTGAATTGACGCCGCACGTGCAAAATGCTAGCTGGTTGCGGAACGAACTGGAGGAAGCCCTCAACGCCTTTGCTGAGGCGAAAGGTATTAAGTTCGGCAAGCTGGCTGGGCCCTTGCGGGCGGCTTTGGCGGGTCGAGCGGTAACTCCTTCGGTGTTTGACATGATGCTTGTGCTGGGGCGCGAAGAAACCCTGGCGCGGCTCTCCGACGCAGCAAACTAATCCTGACTTAATGTTCAGGTAACGCTGCTCCGTTACGACCGGTCAACGCATTGGTGTGTGACCGCAGACCGCGCGCAGGCCGTTCTTTCGGCATGCCCATGAACGAAGAAGGGACAACAATGACCGACAGCCAAAAAACAGCCACTCTTTCCGTACATGGTGAAAATTACGAGTTGCCGGTTTACTCGCCAACCGTTGGCCCGGATGTAATCGACATTCGCAAGCTGTACAGTGATGCGGGTGTGTTTACCTATGATCCTGGCTTCACATCGACAGCCAGCTGCGACAGCACCATAACCTATATCGACGGCGACAAGGGCGAGCTACTGCACCGTGGCTATCCGATTGACCAGCTGGCCGAGAAATCGCACTTCCTCGAAGTGTGCTATCTGCTGCTGTACGGAGAGCTGCCGGTCGCAAAAGATCTGGAAAAGTTCGAGACCACGATCACCCGCCACACCATGATGCACGAGCAGATGCAGTATTTCTATCGCGGCTTCCGTCGCGATGCGCATCCAATGGCGATTATGGTCGGCGTCGTTGGTGCGATGTCAGCGTTCTACCATGACTCGACGGATATTCATGATCCACGTCAGCGCGAGATTGCTTCGCACCGCCTGATCGCGAAGATGCCGACGATCGCGGCATGGGCCTACAAATATCACACCGGTCAGCCCTTCGTGTATCCGCGCAATGACCTGGACTATGCCTCGAACTTCCTGCGCATGTGCTTTAGCGTTCCGGCCGAAGAATATGAGGTCAATCCGATCCTCAGCCGCGCGATGGACCGGATCTTTACCCTGCACGCGGATCACGAACAGAACGCGTCGACTTCGACCGTGCGTCTGGCCTCGTCTTCTGGTGCGAACCCGTTCGCCTGTATCGCTGCCGGCATCGCTTGCCTCTGGGGTCCGGCCCACGGTGGCGCAAACCAAGCGTGTCTGGAGATGCTGGAAGAAATCGGTTCAGTGGATCGCATCCCTGAATACATTGCCCGCGCTAAGGACAAGGACGATCCGTTCCGCCTGATGGGCTTTGGTCACCGCGTCTATAAGAACTTTGACCCGCGCGCCAAGGTGATGAAGCAGTCGGCCGACGAAGTGCTGGACCTGCTGGGTGTTGAAGACAACCCGAAACTGCAGGTCGCCAAAGAGCTTGAGAGAGAAGCGCTGGAAGATCCGTATTTCGCCGAGAAGAAACTCTTCCCGAATGTCGACTTCTATTCGGGCATCATTCTAGAGGCGATGGGCTTCCCGACCTCGATGTTTACCCCGATCTTTGCCCTGTCGCGCACAGTTGGCTGGGTTAGCCAATGGAAAGAGATGATCGCCGATCCTCAGAACAAGATTGGTCGTCCGCGTCAGCTGTATCTGGGCGAAACCATGCGCGACTATGTGGATATCGAAAACCGCTGATCGCTGCACAGAAACATCAAAGCCCCGGACCAACCTCCGGGGCTTTTTTTGTTACAAAAGACTCAGCTGGTCACCAATCTGGGCCGGGCGGGTGAACAGGTCGCATCGCAAGGGTGGCGTCCGCGTTGCAAGACCCAGACGTTTGACCGCCAATGCAAACCGGTTGGCGATCAACCCCGCATATTCGCCCTCGCCCCGCATTCGGTGACCCCAACGCGGATCATAGTCCCTGCCCCCGTGCATTTCGCGCAACTTGGACATGATCCTTTCCGCCCGCGCGGGTTCATGATCTTTCAACCATTCCTGCCACAAGGCCGAGACCTCGCGCGGCAGGCGTAGCATGATCCAGCTGGCCGCATCCGCACCCGCCTCGCGCCCCGCCTCAAGCAAATGTTCCAGCTCATGATCCGTCAAACCGGGCACCACCGGAGACGTCATGACACGCACAGGCACGCCCATGCCGGTGAGACGGCGCATGATGGTCAATCGACGCTGAGGGGACGGCGCGCGTGGTTCCATCCGCCGGGAAAGATCAGCATCCAAAGTGGTCAAAGAAATCCCAACCCGTACCAAACCCTGCTGAGCCATCGGGGCCAGAATGTCTAAGTCCCGCTCGATCAAAGCCCCCTTGGTGACGATGGCGATGGGATGGTTGAATTCTTGCAAAACCGAGAGGCAGCCCCTTGTAATCGAAAGGGTTTTCTCAATCGGCTGATATGGGTCCGTGTTGGTGCCCAAGGCAATGGGCGCGACCTTGTACCCTTTGGCTGACAGCTCCTTGCGCAGGATATCAGCCGCATTCGGACGCGCGATCAATCGGGTTTCGAAATCCAGTCCCGGCGACAAACCAAGATAGGCATGGGTGGGTCGGGCAAAACAATAGACACAGCCGTGTTCACACCCGCGATACGGGTTGATCGAGCGATCAAACGGCAAGTCGGGCGAACGGTTGTAAGTGATCAGGCTGCGTGCGACTTCACCCCGCACATCGGTGCGCAATGGTGGTAGGTCCTCCTCGATATCCCACCCGTCATCGCAAGAAACGGTATCGAATTGCTCGAACCGTCCAGCTGCATTAGTGGCGACTCCACGGCCTCGGATATGCGAGGTTTTCATCTTTTGTTCCTGTTATGTTCCGGCTATGGGGTATATCGCCAATCCAACGAACCTACAAGCCTACCGATTGATTCTGCGTTGTTTCCGGCGACATGGGCATCCACCAAAAAAATGAACCAGATGCAGGATCATCTTGCAGATAATTCTGTCGAGTGATGCGAAAATTTACCGTATAGGTCGGTCTCGAAACGACTGAGGTCGCAATCGTCACAGTCAAACTGCGACGTTTTGGCCAAAACGGGAAAAATGCCACCACGGGCCAATGGCCCGCACAGCTCAGGGAAACGCCCCATGTCTGATGAAGAAGACATCGTCCTGTCCGAACTGAACGACGACGAACTTGTCGAACAGATGTTCGACGATCTTTATGACGGCCTGAAAGAAGAAATCGAAGAAGGTGTGAATATCCTGCTGGAACGCGGATGGACACCTTACGACATTCTGACCAAGGCTTTGGTCGGTGGTATGACCATCGTTGGCCACGACTTCCGCGACGGTATCCTGTTCGTGCCCGAGGTTCTGCTGGCCGCAAACGCCATGAAAGGCGGCATGTTTATCCTCAAGCCGCTGTTGGCCGAAACCGGTGCACCACGCGTCGGTAAAATGGTGATCGGCACCGTCAAAGGCGACATCCACGACATCGGCAAAAACCTTGTGTCGATGATGATGGAAGGCGCCGGATTCGAAGTGGTCGATATCGGCATCAACAACCCGGTTGAGAACTATCTGGAAGCGCTAGAGACCGAAGAGCCCGACATTCTGGGTATGTCAGCCCTGCTGACCACGACTATGCCTTATATGAAAGTTGTGATCGACACGCTGGTCGAACAAGGTAAGCGCGAAGACTATATCGTTCTGGTAGGCGGCGCGCCGCTGAACGAAGAATTCGGCAAAGCCATCGGCGCAGACGCTTACTGCCGCGACGCGGCTGTTGCGGTTGAAACCGCTAAGGATTTCGTCTCGCGCAAGCACAACCAACTGGCCGGTTAACCGGACGCTAAGAATGTTCTGGGGCCGTCCGGTATTCGGGCGGCCTTTTTTGTTACACTGACTGTCGCATAAATTCCGAGGGGCACCCAATGCAGCAGGATAAATTGCCAGACGATACCAGTCTGACGACCAAGGGTTACGAATCCGATGAACAAGGGCGCATCCTGCTATTGGCCTGTGGCGCGCTTGCACGCGAGATTCTGGATCTGAAGCAACGCAATGGTTGGGATCACATGGCGTTGACTTGCCTGCCTGCGATTTTTCACATCCAGCCTGACAAGATCATTCCGGCGGTACGCGAGGCCGTTGCCAAACACCGCGACCACTATGACCAGATATTTGTCGTCTACGCCGATTGCGGCACTGGCGGCCTGCTGCAACAAGCCTGCGAAGAACTGAACGTCGAGATGGTCAAAGGCCCCCACTGCTATTCATTCTTTGAAGGAAATCAGGCTTTCGAAGCCCATGGCGACGAAGAAACCACCGCCTTCTATCTAACCGATTTTTTGGCCCGGCAGTTCGATGCCTTTGTGTGGAAACCCTTAGGGCTGGATCGGCACCCTGAGCTGCTTGATATGTATTTCGGCAACTACACCAAGCTGGTCTATCAGGCGCAAATCGACGACCCGGACCTGACGGCCCGCGCCCGAGAATGCGCCGAGCGGATGGGTTTGGAATTTGAACGTCGCCTGACCGGCTATGGCGATCTGGAAAACACCCTGACCGATTGGGCGAACCGCAAGCCGAAAGGCTGATTAACCTCAGGCGTTTTCCTGTGCCACTTCGCGGATGCGTTCAATCATTGCCCGCAACCCGTTCGACCGCTGTGCGGACAGGTGATCGTGCAGACCCAGCCGCGCCAGCTCGCCACCCGCATCAACCTTGGGAACTTCGCTGACGGGCAGCCCGTTGTACAGAGATCGCAGGACAGCGATCAGACCGCGCACGATCAGCGCGTCACTGTCACCGTCAAACCGGAAGATCTGATTTTCGATGATCGGGTGCAGCCAAACTTGGCTGGCGCAGCCATGGACCTTGGTGGCCGGTACTTTCAGCGCGTCGTCCAGCGGTTCCATCGCTTTGCCCTGGTCGATGACGTGGCGGTACCGGTCTTCCCAGTCCTCCAGAAACACGAAATCCTCGACGATCTCTTCAAAGGCAGGCGTTGCCATGACGCGGCGGTCCTTTCATTGCATTCACAATTGTGAACTATGCCTCTGATCTATGCCTGTCCACCCCCCTGCGTGGCTTTTCAAGCAGCAGAAATTGAGATAACCCATTGCAGGACTTACTGCTCTGGACGTTGGGACCATGCAAAAATCGTTTACTTTTCTCCTGGTCGCCACCCTGACCCTTTCTGCCTGCAACAGCTGGCGCGAATCTCGGGTGAACCCGTCCAACTGGTTCGGCTCCAGCACCCCAGCCCCTCCACCGGAAACGGCGGCCTATGATGCCAACGCGCTAGTGCCCGAAACAAGGGAAGGCGGCGGCCTGCTCTCCAGACCGACCCCCGAAGATACCAGTGTTCCGATCGCCAAAATTGATGAATTGAGGATTGAACCGACTCCGAACGGTGCAATCGTCTACGCCTCGGGTACGGCAATCCGACAAGGAGCATATGACGCCCGATTAGTTCGCGTGGAAAGCGAAGAAAACGAGAAAAACGGCGTTTTGGAATTCACTTTCCGAGTAACCTACCCTGAGCGGGCCACCAATACTGGAACTGAGCGGTCCCGCATGGTGTCTGATGCCATCAATATTAGTAAGGATGACCTGCAAAGCACCCGTCTGGTACGGGTCGTCGGGCAGCAGAACGCGTTGGAATCGCGGCGGCGTTAATTGGTCTTACAGCGACACAACCTTGACGTTTTGGCCCATGGCGGCCAGCGCGATCTTACCTTCGCACAGTTTCAGGGCATCCTCGCCGAACACTTCGAACCGCCAACCTGACATCGCGGGCAGTTCCCGCTCACCCGCTGCGATCTGATCCAATTCCGAACTGGTGGCGATCAGTTTGGCCGCCACGCCTGAGCTTTCGGTTTTCGACTTCAGCAGAACCCGCAACAAATCCGCTAGCGCCGGGTTCACCTTCATCTTGTCTCGGCTGTTGTCGACGCGTGGCAATTGATCCGCCGGGCAATTCACCCCTTTCTTGACGGCAGCCAGAATTCCATCTGCAATCGCGCCCTTGCGCGCCTCGCGCAGCAACAGGCGTGAGCCGCCCAGATCCGAAGGCGATTTGGGCTTGGTCGAGGCCAGTTCGATCAACGCGTCATCCTTGAACACACGGCTGCGCGGCACATTGTTATCCTGAGCGTAAGCCTCGCGAAACCGCGCCAATTCCCGCACAACGGCAAGAAACTTGGCCGAGTTCGTCCGGGTTTTCACCCGTTTCCACGCATCTTCGGGACGAATGTCATAGGTCGCGGGCTGGGTCAGCGTACGCAACTCTTCGGCCACCCAATGGTTGCGCTGCGTCTTTTTCAACTGCGCTGCGAGGTATTCATAAATCTGGCGCAGATGAGTAACATCGGCCAGCGCATAGGTCTTTTGTGCCTCGGACAGCGGACGCCGGGACCAATCGGTAAAGCGAGAGGTCTTGTCGACTCCCTGCTTGCAAATTTTGCGCACTAACGTTTCGTACCCAACCTGCTCGCCAAAGCCGCAGACCATCGCTGCAACCTGCGTGTCAAACAACGGTTTAGGGAAGACGTTTGCTTCGACCCAAAAAATCTCAAGGTCCTGGCGCGCTGCGTGGAATACCTTGACCACTTCTTCGTTGCCGAATAGCTCATAAAGCGGATCCAGTGACAAACCGTCAGCCAGCGGATCGACCAGAACGGCGCTGTCTTCGTCGTCGGAAGGAACGGCCAGTTGCACCAAGCAGAGTTTTGAATAATAGGTCCGTTCGCGCAGAAACTCGGTATCTACGGTGACATAGTCATATTCCGCCGCGGCCTTGCAGAAATCGGCCAGCTCTTGCGTCGTTGTCAGGGTTTTCATGCGCGGTGCTGTTCTTGCTCTTGTTCTGTGCGGCGGGCCGTCATTTCTTTGCCATACCCAACCGTATTGCGGACCATAGGCCGAATTTGACGCGCGTGTAAATCATCCTGGGACCTTCAGGGCAGCAACACCGGAGTCCGGTCGCCACTGGCGTAACGGCGCAACACTGCTGGGTAAAGTTTATGTTCCCAAACCAACACACGAGCAGCCAATGCGTCAGGCGTGTCACCAGCTTCTACGTTAACCCGCGCCTGTCCTAGGATGGGGCCGTCATCCAATGCTGCCGTGACCTCGTGAACCGAGCATCCATGTTCCGCATCCCCGGCCTCGATCGCGCGGGCATGGGTGTACAGACCTTTGTATTTCGGCAGCAACGACGGATGGATATTCAGCATCCGCCCCTGAAAACGCGAAACGAAATCACCGGTTAGAACGCGCATAAACCCAGCGAGGCAAACGATGTCCGGCTGTGCCTCTTCCAAAGGTTTCAGCAGTTCGGCCTCAAACGCGGCGCGGTCCCCTTTGAACGGACGATGATCCACTGCGGCCGTCGGGATGCCCCGGTCGGCGGCCTTTTTCAGTCCGCCAGCCTCGGCGTCATTCGACAGGACCAGACAGGCGCGCGCCGGGTGGTCCCCGACCATGCTGTCGGCCAGCGACACCATGTTGGACCCACCCCCTGAGATCAAGATGGCGACGCGTTTGTGGCTCACAGGAGTTGACCCGAATAGGCCACGCCGGGCGTGTCGGTCACGGTGCCCATGCGGGCAACCGTTTCCCCAGCCTCTGCCAGCAACGCGGCCAGTTCATCAGCGCGATCCTCAGCACAGACGACAATCATGCCGATACCACAGTTGAAGGTCTTCAGCATCTCGGCTTCGACGATTCCACCGGTTTCAGCCATCCAACGGAAGACGGGTGGCAAGTCCCAAGCGTTCAGGTCGATTTCAGCGCCTAGTCCCTCGGGCAACACGCGCGGCAGGTTTTCGGTCAGACCGCCGCCGGTGATATGGGCCAGCGCATGTACGCCCCCTGCCCGGATCGCCTGCAACGCCGGTTTTACATACAGGCGCGTCGGTGTCAGCAGCGCCTCACCCAGCAACCCGTTACCAAAGGGCGACGCCGCATCCCATCCCAGACCCGAGATCTCAACCAGCTTGCGCACCAGTGAATAGCCGTTGGAATGCACACCGTTCGAGGCCAAACCAAGCAACACATCGCCCTTCTGAACGTCGGCGGGCAGATGCGCCCCACGTTCCATCGCGCCAACCGAGAACCCGGCCAGATCGAAATCGCCATCTGGGTACATGCCCGGCATCTCGGCCGTCTCACCGCCGATCAGAGCGCAGCCGGACAGTACACAGCCCTCGGCAATACCTTCGATGATCCGAGCGGCGGTGTCGGTGTCTAGCTTGCCGGTGGCAAAATAATCGAGGAAGAAAAGCGGCTCGGCCCCCTGACAGATCAGGTCATTGACGCACATCGCCACCAGATCAATGCCCACGCCGTCAACCACGCCGGTATCAATGGCGATCCGCAGCTTGGTTCCAACACCGTCGGTCGCGCCCACAAGAATCGGGTCCTGATATCCGGCGTCTTTCAGATCGAACAAGGCACCAAACCCGCCCAGACCGCTCATCACGCCCGAGCGGTTGGTGCGCTTGGCCGCTGGCTTGATCCGGTCGACCAGAGCGTTCCCCGCATCAATATCAACGCCTGCATCGGCATAGGTGATTCCGTTCTTGCCCGTCGTCATGGCCAGCCCCTTTTGAATGGTTCCCGCGCGGGTTATTCGATTGTGCGTCCTGTTGCAACGGTCAGGCTTGACGCGGCTGTTCACCGTGATACTCAAAGCGCTCAGGCGGGCCTGTAGCTCAATTGGTTAGAGCAGAGCGCTCATAACGCTTTGGTTGCGGGTTCAAGTCCTGCCGGGCCTACCAAAAACCGCTTTTTTCCTAAAAAACTGTGACCGAACACCTAATGCCTCGGGCAGATTAGCTCACATTTCCTCAATGGGGTGCGAGGCGAGAGCCTTACGAATTCAAAACAGTAGGGACGATTCAAGTGTCGATCACCTAAGCAACTTCAGCTTCAACCCGCAAAACTTTGCCCATGCGCACTATTCCACCTGCCAGTTATCGAAACGGAGGATTTCAAAGTTCTCCGCTTGGAGCTGTCTGGTGACTTCATGCCGATTTTAAAGTAGTGTGATTGCAGGAGGAGGTAATCGAAATGAAAGCCATCCTTGCCTTTCTAGTCGCCTTTTCGGGTTCCCAATCGTTTGCCCAAGAAGATGCAATCACGGGCCGCATGATCTGTAAGGTCCTGACAAGCAAGTTCGTTCCAACCAGCGAGGAACACAGCGTCTCAATCGATATTCACAGTGAAGGATTTTCGTCTGGCACGGTATTCAACTTCGATTTCACGCACGACTTGGAGCACGGCATTGAGATTTATCTGGGCGAGCCCGACCGAACAAATGTTCTGATTGAAGAACCTTTCCCAGCGAGCAGCTTCAAGGGGATTTCCCGAATAACCAATGGCGCTGAATACCGAACCACGTACAGCGAAGTTTCACTCGATAAGTTCTTGATCAATTACAAAGGCAACGATCAACTTTATCTTAAGAAATGCCTTTCCGATGAGTGGGAAGGATTCTTTACCCAAACTTATGTTAGCGGCCATCACACTCAGGTTGTCTCGCTAACGTGCAGCCCATTTGTCGATTCCATTAATGAAGTCTTAGCTCGCCTAAAGTTTAGTAACTAAATCTTGGCCAACTCTGGCGCCATATAACGTATGGTTTCGAGTGATGGTGCAGCCACATCTTGTCAATGTCGCTGGGAAATCACCGTTTGATCCACTGCACACCCGCGATCCACCGAAGGTTTCGATACTAAGGTCGGTCGCCAGTCTGCATTAACCGCTCAATAAACCGGCGGGCGCAGCCCGGCCTGAAACCAGCTGACCAGAGAGACGATAGAATACACCGGCAGCCCCGTCGCCGTTTGAATATCAGCTGCGTAGGGGCACATGTTGGTACATTCCAACACCAGCGCGCCGAGATCGGGATGGGCCTCTTTCATCGCCAAGGCGGCCTCGACATTGTCGGCGCGGGCTCTGTCCACGTCCAGCGTCAGTTCGTTGTCCAGGATCGCGCACGTGAACTCCTGCCCGCCTTCGGTCGAGCCGATGGGCGTGCCCTCGGGCACCTGTGCGCTGCGCAGATGGGCCTCGGTCAGGGTCGAGGCCGAGATGGTCAGCACCCCTGCCCGTTTGCCTGCTGGCAATATCCGGTTCACCATTTCGACCTGCATCAGCGAGGATGTGACAACGGGCACCGGGACCGCCTCGGACAGTTCTTTTTGAAACAGCGACAGAAACCCGCAATTGGTGGTGATCCCGTCGACACCCTCATCAACCAAATCTCTTGCAGCATCGACAAAGGCGTCCAGCATGCCAGCGGCCCCGCGTCGCACCACCAAATCGGGCGAGGCATTCCGAACGATGCGGTAGTGCACCGGAAATGGCCAGGTCAACGCGTTGCCCATGTCGCCGGGAATGCGGGGAAAGCGAGCGTCCAGCATCAGGATACCCACCGATGCGCCGTAAACCGATTTTCCACCTGTTGCGATCATTCCTCAAACCTCTTGTTATCCGGGTATTTTCTGCAGGGATTTCTTCGCCATCCAAAACGAGGCGACGCGCGCAGAGTTTGCACAGAGCGGTTAAAGGTCAATAGGCAAAACTGCATGCTTGGTATTCGGCCCGAATTCAAACACTGTCGCTGCCGTCATTCGCCATGGTGGAAAAGGACGCCATCGCGGGTTTCAACTGGTCCAAAAATTCTCGCCCGATGGTTGACAAAGGACGCCCTTTGGCGGTGATGATCGCCAGCTCCAAAGTCACCGCTGGCCGGAATGGGCGGGTCTGGTATCCGCTTTCGGCATCAAAGGCGACAGTAAAGGGGTCGATCACCGCGACCCCCATCCCCTGTTTGACAAAGCTCAACAGGTTTTCGGACAGATGCGTGTGAATCTGCGTGCGCCACGTCCGGTTCGCCGCCTGAAAGACATCCCGAGTCCCGCGATAGGTCTGATGTTCGGGGCCCATCACGATAAAGGGCTCGTTCTCAAGCAGATCCGGGGTCATCACGTCGTATTGGGCCAGATGGCTGTCTTCGGGAAACGTGGCCAGAGTTTCAAAGCGGAACACCTGAGCATTGAGCGTGTCGTGCAGGATCGGCATTTCGACAATGCCCACTTCGAACAGACCCGAGATAACCCATTCCTGAATCTTCGACGAATATTGCGATTGAAAACTGACCGATAGATTGGGGCGGCTGGCCGCAAAACGCGCGATTTCCCGTGGAATGAAGCCAAAGGACAGCATGTGTGGCGCGGCGACCTGTAGCTGACCGGGATGTTTGTTCTGCAAATCCGTCACCGCCTGCGCCACGTGGTCAAGGCCCCGCACAACCGTGTCCACCTCGCGATACAGCAAATCGGCTTCGGGGGTGGGCAACAAACGGCCTTTATTCCGCTCGAACAGCGGCAGACGGGCTTCGCGCTCCAACTGAGCCAGAAGATTGCTGATGCCAGGTTGCGATATCCCCAGAACCGAGGCGGCCCCAGTCACCGTTCCCGTCTCCATTATCGCGTGAAACGCTTGCAATTGCCGGAACCGAAGGGACATCAGACCATCCTCATCATTTTTTCTGATACCCTTGCTATAACATAGTATTTGAAATGATATAGCCATCACGGCACGGTTCCCCTAACGACCGGAGGACCAATGACCGACTTGAACCAGACCATCACCGGATTTGACCTCTGGCATCTTGAATTGCCCGTTACCTCGCGGCGCGACCATGGGATCGGATCGGTCGAGGGCAGTTGCGAAGTCGTAATTCTGCGGTTGACGTCTGAGGACGGATCGCAAGGCTTCGGCGAGGCGTCGCCCTGGTCGGTCTTCACAGGAACACCCGAAGCAACCTTCGCCGCGCTGGACCGCTATATCCGTCCGCTGGTTGTTGGCGCGCGGGTAGCTGACCGGGCTGGAATCACGGCCAAAGCCGCCTATGCCGTCGCGCATTGCACCGAGGCCAAGGCCGCGCTGGAAGCCGCCTTGCTGGACCTAACCGGGCGCATCAGTGACGTGCCGGTCTGGGCATTGTTGGGCGGCAAATGTCGGGACTCGATCCCGCTGAGCTGCTCGATCGCCAACCCGGATTTCGGGCAGGACATCGCGCTGCTTGAGCAACTGCGCGAAGATGGCGTTCGCATCGTCAAGCTAAAGACCGGGTTCAAGGACCATGCGTTCGACATCATGCGGCTGGAACATCTGGCGCAACATTGCACCGAGTTTTCGGTGCGCGTCGACTATAACCAAGGCCTGTCCATCGAAGACGCCCCCGCACAGGTGCGTGATGTGGCGCAGTTCAATCCGGACTTCATCGAACAACCCGTCCGGGCGCATCATTTTGGGATGATGACCAAGCTGCGAGACCAGATCGACCTACCCCTGCTGGCCGACGAAAGTGTGTTCGGGCCCGAAGATATGGAACGCGCGGCACGTGAAGGCATCTGCGATGGCGTCTCGGTCAAGATCATGAAGTCCGGCGGACTTAGCCGGGGTCAGACCGTCGCCCGTATCGCGGCTGCACATGGGCTCAGCGCTTATGGTGGCGATATGTTCGAGGCTGGGCTGGCGCATTTGGCCGGAACCCACATGATTGCCGCGACGCCCGAAATCACGCTGGGATGCGAGTTCTACCAGGCCTCTTACTTCCTGAAAGAGGATATTTTGGAAGACCCCTTCCAGGTACAGAACGGGCAAGTCATCGTGCCTGACACGCCCGGATTGGGCGGTCGTCCGGATCTGGCTAAGCTGAACCGCTATGCCGTGGCCAAGGCGGTGGCCGCATGAGCGAACGCAAGACCATAGCCATCATCGGCACTGGCATTGTCGGTGTGTCGGCGGCGGTCTGGCTGCAACGCGACGGGCATGACGTTATATTGATCGACAAGGCAGGGCCTGGCGAGGGCACTTCGCACGGCAATGGTGGGGTTCTAGCGTCTTGTTCAATCATTCCCGTTACGGTGCCGGGGCTGCTGCAAAAGGCCCCGAGAATGCTGTTTGATCCATCCCAACCTCTGTTCTTGAAATGGGGGTATGTGCCCAAACTGTTGCCGTGGCTGATGCGATACCTGAAGCACGCAAACGTAGACGACGTGGAACGAATTGCTGCCGCACTAGCACCCATTGTCGGCGACAGCCTGAACGACCACCAGGCACTGGCCCAAGGCACCGGGGCCGAGAAATGGCTTACACCTTCGGATTATTTGTTCCTCTACGAAAACCGACAGCATTTCGAAGGCGATGCACTGGGCTGGGGTATCCGGCGCAAGCATGGCTTCGAATGGGAAGAATTAGAGGGCGAAGCTTTTCATGCCTACGACCCGATCTTCAGCAAGGAAATTGGTTTCGCCGCAAGGCTGTCCGATCACGGGCATATCACAGATCCGGGGCGGTATGTGAAAGACTTAGCTGCTTATGTCGAAGCCAATGGCGGCAGAATCATCTGCGCGGCAGTCGATGACGTCGTGCGCGACAATGGCCACGTTACCGGCGTACGGGCGAGTGGTGAAACCATTGCCTGTGATACCGCGATTGTCACTGCGGGTGTCTGGTCCGGGCCCTTGGCCGACAAACTGGGTGTTTCTGTTCCGCTGGAAACCGAACGCGGGTATCATCTTGAATTAGTGGAACCTTCCGCAATGCCGAAAAGTCCGGTTATGGTGGCATCAGGCAAATTCGTCGCCACCCCGATGGAGGGCCGTATCCGTCTGGCCGGGATCGTCGAGTTTGGCGGGCTGGACGCGCCGCCTTCGAAGGCGCCGTTCGAACTGATGCGCAAAAATGCCCGGGCGGCCTTTCCCGGCGTGACATGGAAGGATGAAGTGGAATGGATGGGGCACCGTCCCGCGCCCGCAGACTCGATCCCGGTAATCGGTGAGGTTCCGGGCATTAACGGCGCGTATTTGGGCTTTGGCCACCATCACATCGGCCTGACAGGCGGGCCCAAAACCGGGCGTCTATTGGCGCAAATGATCGCGGGCAGAACCCCGAACACGGACATGGGCGTCTACGCCCCGTCACGATACGCGAATTAATACAGCCGGTGATCAACACCGGCATGACCAACACCAACTGGGAGACCAAAATGAAAAAATTAACGAGCCTTCTGACAGCAACCGCACTGACCGCCGCCGCAGCCATGCCGGTCGCGGCCGAGAAATGGGACATGCCGATGGCCTATTCGGCCTCGAACTTCCATTCGGCCACCGGCGCTGAGTTCGCCAAATGCGTGACAACAGGTACAGGCGGTGAGATCGAGATTGTTACCCACCCCTCGGGCTCGCTGTTTAAGGGCGGCGACATCAAACGTGCCATTCAGACTGGTCAAGCCCCGATTGGTGAGCGCCTGCTGTCCGGCCATCAGAATGAAAACGCGCTGTTCGGATTTGATTCAATCCCCTTCCTGGCCACATCTTTCGACGACAGCGCCAAGCTGTGGGACGCTGCAAAACCCTCGATCGAGAAACTTCTGGCTGAACAGAACCTGACGCTGCTTTACGCGGTGCCTTGGCCGCCGCAAGGGCTGTATTTCAAAGACGAGGTGAACTCGGTCGCCGATATGAAAGGCATCAAGTTCCGCTCGTACAACAACGCCACGTCACGCCTGGCCGAGCTGACAGGCATGCTGCCGGTGACCATCGAAGCGGCTGAAATCAGTCAGGCCTTTGCCACTGGCGTTGCCGATTCTATGGTGTCTTCGGGCTCTACTGGGTATGACCGTAAAGTATGGGAAAGCTTGAACTATTTCTACGAAGTGGATGCCTGGCTGCCGCGTAACTACGTGATGGTGAACTCGGATGTCTGGGGTGGCGTTTCTGACGCGAACAAGAACGTGATCAAGGGCTGTGCCGAGCTGGCGGAATACGCAGGTAACTGGCGCGCCAAGGAATACACCGGTTTCACTTTGCAGGGTTTGCGTGATGGTGGCATGACCGTTGGTCCGGCCTCCGAGCAGATGACGAACGAGCTGAAAGAGATCGGCGTCACCATGACCAATGAATGGCTTGAGGCCGCCGGGGACGAAGGCAAGGCCATCGTCGACGCCTTCAACGCACAGCAATAACACTGCGCGTGCGGGCGGCAGCCATCTGCCGCCCGTTCTCTATCCAACCATAAGAAAAGCGGGGACAGTATGGCAGCATTACGAGGGCTTCGGTCCGTACTGGATTTCATCTATCTGGCAGCAGGCGTGCTGGCGGCGTTAAGCCTGATCGCCATACTGGTTCTGATCGTGGTGCAGATGCTGGCCCGCTGGACGGGCGAAGTTTTCCCAGGCGCGCCCGACTACGCGGGATATGCGATGGCCGCGGCCTCGTTCCTGGCCTTTGCTAACGCGTTGAACCGAGGCAGCCATATCCGCGTGTCGATCCTGTTGAATGCAGTGCCTGAAAAGTTCCGGCGGGTGCTGGAAATCTGGTGTTTTGGCATCGGCACTGCGGTCATGTGGTATTTCTGCTGGTACGCCTACCGCTTTGTCTATTGGAGCTGGAAATTTAACGACATCAGTCAGGGGCAGGACAAAACCGCGCTTTGGATACCGCAGTCGGCCATGCTGATCGGTGCTGTCATTCTGGCCATCGCCCTGACAGACCACCTGATCCACGTGATATTCCGCGGCGATCACCGCATCACCCGCGATCTTGCCGATCAAAGCCACGGAGAGTGAGAGCATGGAAAACGCATCAATCATAATCCTCTTCCTCTTTGTTCTGTTCACCTTACTGGGCACCGGTGTCTGGGTCGGGCTTGCCCTGATGGGCGTCGCCTGGGTCGGGATGGAGCTTTTCACCACACGCCCCGTCGGCGACGTCATGATCACCACGATCTGGTCAGCATCATCCTCGTGGACGCTGACAGCGCTGCCAATGTTCATCTGGATGGGCGAAATCCTGTACCGAACGCGATTGTCCGAGGACATGTTCAAGGGGCTTTCCCCGTGGATGGCCCCCCTGCCCGGTGGTCTGGTGCATACCAATATCGTTGGCTGCACGGTATTCGCTGCCGTATCGGGCTCGTCCGCTGCCACGTTGACTACAGTTGGCAAGATGTCGATCCCTGAACTGCGCAAGCGGAACTATCCCGAGCGCATGATTATCGGCACCCTGACCGGTGCGGCGACACTGGGCCTGATGATCCCGCCCTCGCTGACGCTGATCGTCTATGGCGTTACCATCAATGAATCGATCACCAAGCTGTTCTTTGCAGGCATCCTGCCGGGTCTGGTTCTGGCCTGCATGTTCATGGGTTATGTCGCGATCTATTCCAAGATCGGCAAAGACTGGAACCCGAACCAGGAAAACAAACTGACGTTTGCCGAGAAGATCAAGAACTCACGCTTTTTGCTGCCGGTGATCCTGTTGATCGTCGTTGTCATCGGTTCGATGTATTTGGGCTATGCCACCGCGACCGAGGCCGCCGCATTTGGCGTGATCGGAGGACTTTTGCTCGCCGCTGGTCAGGGGTCGTTGAACTGGAAGACGTTCACCGAAAGCCTGATGGGAGCAACCCGAACCAGCGCAATGATCGCGTTGATCCTTGCGGGCGCGGCCTTCCTTTCGCTGTCGATGGGCTTTACCGGCCTGCCGCGCGGTCTGGCTGACCTGATTGCCGGATGGGAGCTGACACGGTTCGAACTGCTGATGGTACTGCTCGTGTTCTACATCATCCTTGGGTGTTTTTTGGACGGGATTTCCTCGGTTGTTTTGACCATGGCCGTGGTCGAGCCGATGATCCGTGATGCAGGGATCGACCTTATCTGGTTCGGCATCTTCATCGTCGTCGTGGTCGAGATGGCGCAAATCACGCCACCTATTGGGTTCAACCTGTTCGTGATGCAGGGCATGACCAATCATGAGATGAGCTATATCGCCCGCGCAGCGATCCCGATGTTCCTGATCATGGTGGTAATGGTTTTCGTCCTGATCTGGTTCCCGGAACTTGCCACCTGGCTGCCAGATAACCTGCGGCAAAGTCCCGCCGGGTAGCCGTTGAACCCGCTGCACATCGCTGCCCGCCACGGACCCTATGTTCTGCTGGCGGGCCTTTTATCGGGGCTGCTGCTGCCATGGCTGGCGCAGCCGATGCGGCCCCTGCTGCCGCCAATGGTTGTGCTATTGCTGTTCGTCACCGTACTGCGAATGGACCCGGCGCGCATCTTCGGATCTCTGCGTGACCTACACCGCGTCATCGGGGTGGTTCTTGGCCTGCAACTCGTATTGCCCCTGATAGTTCTGGGTGTAGGTGCCGTGGGCGGATGGCTGGACAGCCCGGCAGTGTTTGCGCTGCTGGTCATGACCGCCGCTCCCTCGATTGCAGGTAGCCCGAATATGTGCAGAATGATGGGGCACCCGTCTGAATACGCGCTCCGCCTTCTGGTCATCGGCACCGCGTTGCTGCCACTGACCATTGCCCCAGTGTTCTGGCTTGCGCCGCAGCTGGGCGGGTTCGGCACGGTGCTTTGGGCCGCCGCCAAACTTCTGGCCACGATCCTACTGGTAACCGCAACAGCGGTTATCATCCGAAGAACACTGTTACGAGCCCCGTCACCTTCAACAGAAAGCGCGCTTGAGGGCCTCGCCAATATCACCCTGGCCCTCTTTGTCATCGGCCTAATGCCCTCGGTCAGCGAGGTCATCCTGACCGAGCCGTTACGCGCGCTGCTCTGGATCACCTTCGCCTGCGTGGCCAATCTCGGTGTGCAGGTCATTTGTTTCCGCTTGACCCGTTTTCGCATGCCCGCAGCTACGGCGACCGCTGTGTCCCTGATCGCGGGCAATCGAAATATCGCGTTGTTCTTTGTTGCCTTGGCGCCCGAAGTTACCGCACCAATCATGGTGTTCATCGGCGCCTACCAAATCCCGATGTACCTGACCCCGCTGGTGATGCAGCGCATGTACCGGTCAGCACCTTAGCGTCCGATGATGATGTCGGCGCAAAGGCCGCCCAAACGCTCACTCTTGCTTAGACGGACCACGCCCCCATGTGCCCGTGCGATATCTGAGACGATGGCAAGGCCCAGCCCTACGCCGCTGCCCTGATTCTGATTGCGCGCCGGATCCAAGCGCGAGAATGGCTTGACCGCCTCCGCCCGCTCTTCGGGCGGAATTCCCGGCCCGTCATCCTCGACCCGGATACGCAGGGACTTGGGCGTGACGGACAGGCTGACATCAGCGCGTTTCCCATACCGCATGGCGTTGCCAATCAGGTTTTCCACTGCGCGCCGTATAGCGGTAGGGCGTAGCATTGCCGTCCCTTCCCCCTCAATCGAGATTAATTCGGCCTCATGCCCCGCCCGGCGAGCATCTTTGACGATTTGTTCCAACAGCACTTTGGGATCGACTGCTTCCGGTGCTCCTTCGGCGGCCCCGCGCGAGAATTCAAGGAACGCATCCAGCAGCAATTGCATCTCATCAACATCTTGCTGCAAAGGGGCGGCTTCTTCCTCGGGCAGCATCGACAAGCCAAGCTTCAGACGCGTCAACGGAGTGCGCAAATCGTGGCTGACCCCCGACAACATCATAGTGCGCTGTTCCATCTGACGCTCGATACGCGCCCGCATGTCTAGAAACGCACTTCCCGCCGCGCGTACTTCGATGGCCCCACCGGGGGAATAAGGCACCACTCTGCCCCGACCAAATGCTTGCGCAGCCTCGGCCAGACGTGTGATCGGGCGCAGTTGGTTGCGCATATACAGGAAAGAAATCGTGGTCATAACCACCGCAAAGAACAACATCGTTACAATCAGCTGATGCGGCGCCACCGGAGACAGGCGACGGCGGTCAAAGGTCAGTTGTAAAACCCCCAGATCCGTCTGCAGGTACAGCCGGGCTTCTTGTCCGCTCGGCAAAGCAACAGCCGACAGATTCGGCAGCAACGTCCGTAAATCGGTTTCGACACGCGGCGCGATGAAGTCATACCAGCGACGAGAGCCGATCATTGGCTTTTCGTTGATGCCCAGAAACCGGGCTTTCATCTCGAGCGCCTGTAAATCAGGTCGAACAGCCGCCAGCGCCTGCTGCTGCGTTTCCGATCCGTCCATGACATCGGTTACCAAGGTCACCTCGCGCGAGGCGGCCCGAGTCATTTGCGCGGTGACGTCTTCCAAGTGCTTTTGCAGGAACGCGACCCCCACCACCAGCAATACGACAACCACCGGCAGGACCAGTATCAGCGCAGCACGTACATATAGGCTGCGCGGCATATAGTGTTTGAGCCATAGCGTGGACATGCGCTAAACCTAACGGGCTGTTACGACAAGAGAAAGAGCACAGAATGCAGGCGCCTGACGAATTCAACCCGCCCGCGGGTCCGGCGGTTGAGCTGCAGCCGGGATTGCGGCGGGTTTTGGCACCGAACCCGTCGCCCATGACCTATCGTGGGACCAACACGTATCTGTTGGGTACGGGCGAACTGGCCGTGATCGACCCGGGACCACTCAGCGATGGGCATTTGGATGCGATTCTGGCCGCGGTACAGCCAGATCAACGGATCAGCCACATCATCGTCACCCACAGCCATCTGGATCACTCACCGCTTGCACGGCCTTTGGCAGATCGAACCGGCGCCCCCATTCTGGCCTTTGGTGGATCCGAGGCCGGGCGCAGCGCAGTGATGACCCAACTGGCCGATGGTGGGCTTGCGGGCGGTGGCGAAGGAATCGACACCACCTTTCGCCCTGATATCGAACTGCCTGATGGCGCGCTGATCACCGGCGATGACTGGCAGCTTGAAGTGATTCACACACCCGGCCATTTGGGCAACCACATTGCCCTTGGCTGGGACCAAGTCTGTTTCACCGGCGATCACGTCATGGGTTGGGCCAGCTCTCTGGTCTCACCTCCTGATGGAGATCTGACGGATTTCATGTCGGCCTGCCATCGCCTTCGATCACGCGACTGGACGGTCTTTCACGCTGGACACGGCGCGCCCATTACCGACCCCACGGCGCGGCTGGACTGGCTGATCAAACATCGCCTGACTCGCGAAGCGCAGATTCTCTCAGCGCTTGAGGATCACCCCGGCACAGCCCATGACTTGGCCAAGCGGATCTATGTGGACACACCAGCCGCATTGCTGCCTGCTGCAGAAAGAAACGTTTTTGCCCACCTTATTGATCTGGTTGGAAAATCGCAGGTCGCGCCCGAAGGAAAATTGTCTGCCGACGCCCGGTTCAGCAGGCAATCCTGAGTCGCCAGAACTTTTTTGCGAAAACGTCGAATTCCCCTCTGGACGGCAAAAATTGGGATTGTTATACGGCCCTCAGTTCCGGCGTAGCTCAGCGGTAGAGCAGTTGACTGTTAATCAATTGGTCGTAGGTTCGATCCCTACCGCCGGAGCCAAATCTTCCCTACAATCGTAACTATCGTCAGAGCCTGTCAGAGTAGGGATTTTGGCGCAGGATTTTTCGTCGAAAAATCTTTCGCCCCCTCTGGACGCCACAGAAACGGATTGCTATACGGCGCGAACCGTTCCGGCGTAGCTCAGCGGTAGAGCAGTTGACTGTTAATCAATTGGTCGTAGGTTCGATCCCTACCGCCGGAGCCAAATACCACTAAGTTACAATGACTTAAAACCCACTTGGGACACACCTACGCGGGGTGTGTTTGGATCGTGTCCCGACGTGTGTCCCGACTCATCACCGCAGCAACGCCACTGGAATGAAACTAACCAGAAACCATAACGACAGGGTCCGCAGGCAACTGTGACGCGGTCATCGGGTCTGGGTGGCAACATGTACCTTGTCGGCCACTTGTGGCGGTCAGTGCATGAGGCATAGAAATTAGTCACAATTTTCGCTTTCAGTTTTCTCACAATGCTGATTGTTCTCATCGTTTTTTCAGTTGCAAAAAAGTATCAAATTGACATTTTTAGATAGCACATCAGCCTGAAAGACCGTTTGTATCGTTCCTGCGAAAAATCGTCAAAATTTAGTCAATATTCGCAATCAATCAGATTGTAGGAATGTTAAACAACCTACGAAAAATAAGGGAAAAATTAAATGAAGTTCACCAGTTGCCTTGTCGGGTTGTCGCTGCTCACGCTTCTCAGTGCCTGTGCTTCCTCCACCACCACGCAACTTGCTCAAAACATAGTCCGTATCGATGTAAGTGCTGCACCAGCATGTGGTTCGTCCGGCGCAAGGAAGCTGGTAGCTCGAATGGCGGCGGTCGAAACTATTAGATTGGGTTACGACAAGTACTACATCGCCGGAATGGACGCACAAAACAATGTTCGAGTTGTTGGAGCCAACTACAATACAACTGGCACAATAAACACTTGGGGTAACACAGGAAGCTATTCTGGTTACACCACGGCCACACCTATCTATGGCGGTACACAAGATGCTGCACTTGTTGCAGTAATGTTTAAAGCAAATGACCCTGAGGCAGCAAACGCGATTGATGCTCGTGCCACTCTCGGTCCGAATTGGCAAGAAGTCGTAGCCAAGGGTACTCCAAACACTTGCCTAGAATGACAAGAAGTCAATTGATCAAATGATGCGGTTTCATTGCCTTATGAAAAGAGTGTCATGCTGCGAGGGAATGCACTTGTCGTTCACACTCCATCAGTTATTGGCACTAATGGCCTGGAATTTTACGATGGCGCGGTAAACTGGGCGCGTTGTGGCTAAGCCGGTCAGCTTCTTTCCGGCGACCAGATTATGATCAGTCAGTTGGTTGCTTGTTAGACCCAGCAACCAACTTTCCAATTTCACCTACAGCACCCAATAAGATCGAAGTGGCAACCACGCCAACGATTGGGTTAATGACTTTTTTTGTCATATAACTTGCGTCTTCAATCAAATCCGGGTTCTGGCTCAGTATGTCTTGTGCGGACACAAATAAAAGCACTGCGTAAGCCAAACCAACCCAACCGGAAATCCGCGCAATGTTAATGAAAAGCATTATGTTACTCCATTTTGGTAAACCGTGAAATCGGGCTTCGGTGTAGACTTGGCTTGTGATTTTAAGTCAATCTTTTGCTGCCTAATGCCAGTTGACATTATTTGGAACAAAATTAGAACATCGTGTCATGAAGAAATGGCCGCGAACAATTCCGTATGATCTACGCTGCCGACTAGAATCGCTGCATGAATACCGCAGCGCACCCAGCATCCAAACCCAGTGGGGTGAAGTTCTGGAATGGCTGGAAAAGCATGGCGTGGAACCGCCAGATCATGCGTTACCGACCGAACCAGAATTAAAAGGTCCGGTCGGCCACTGGTGACAGAAAACTCGTTACCCCCTCATCCCCAAAAAACGCGCATTGTTCGGAGGGAAACCAGTTGAACAACGCGGGTCGCAGTTTGGGGTACTTTAGTTACGACAGGGATCATGGGTTGGATCAAAGTTCCCCGCGCCGCCCTAATCTGGGATGATGGGCAACGCGGGGATTTCGTCTGGTCATGGGACTGCCCAGACGAAATGGGGCAAGTGTGTTACGGGGTTATTGGCTAAGTGGATCAATGGCCGGTACCCCACCCCAGTTCAGCGGGTGTCAGTTCTCTAGACGAACCAAACATCAAAGCCAGCATCCATGACTTGGTTGATTACCCTGGGTGTTGCTGAACCACGGTACGAACCTCAATTCGGATTAAGACTTCCCAGAGCGGCAAAGTGATTGATCTGTATATCATTGTTTTTGGCGGAAATTAAAAAGCTATTGGCCGTGAACCGAAAGCAATTTGACCCAAAAACACCCTAATCAAACAACCTGCTTCATCCGCTTCGTGGAAGGGTTTTGGGAACAATGGAACTAGTTGTCTTGGCCGTTATTTTTGGCGGATTTTTAATTAAGGTCACTGGATCAAGCCGCTCTATAGGTCGCTCGATAGGCCGTGCAGTAGGTCGCTCTCGTCGGAGAAGAACTTCCCCAAAGCCTGTAATTCGACCTAACAATCGGCGATCAACTCTGAAGCCAGTAATTCGACCTAACAATAGACGCCCCATCCACAAGCCAAAATACTCGATACCGGCAATGCCAAAGAGCATGATGCTGCAAGGGCGTGCCTATGTGATAGATGGGGACACTATCCGGATAAATGGAACAAAAATTCGTTTGGCTGGAATCGATGCTCCGGAATTGGACATGCCTTATGGCCAAAAGTCCAAATGGGCGATGGTCGAAATTTGTAAGGGGCAAACAATTACCGCAGAACTTGATGGTGAAAGGTCTTACGATCGACTTGTGGGAACATGCTATCTACCAGACGGTCGAGACATTGGTGCAGAGTTAATTAAACAAGGATTGGCTTTAGATTTGCCGGAGTTTTCTCGTGGTAAGTATCGCCATCTAGAGCCACCGGGAGTGCGGCGAAGACTCGCTAACGGGCAGTTTGGGCATGCTTCTATTCGCATTCGACAGAGGACAACAATAAAGGTGAGCCGGAGCGGAGATTAGTAGCTTCAAGCACGCTTCACCTTCGCGGCGAGACCGCCACGCGCAAGTTGAACGGTGAACGCACCTATGACCGCTGGGTGGGCGTTTGCTATGTGGATGGCGAGGACACAAGGGCGGCCTCAATGGCTGCCGGGCATGCCCTAGACTGCCGCCGATATTCAGGTAGCCGGTACCGTTATTTAGAGACGCCGGAAGCTAGGGCGAGGGTAGTTCGTGCTGGGTATTGTTATGCATGTTGGAAGTAAGGTACGGAACTGCAGCCGAAGCCCGTAGTCCGCACCTTTGACTTCGACCCAGAAGATAAACCTACTTCAACAATTCCCCGAAAATGTCAGCCACAGTTTCCGCTTTACCTCGTCGCGCATCTTTCTTGTGCTGCGCCAAAAGTTTGGCGGACATTTCTCGGCACCACTTTTGGCTTTTTAACAAGTTTTTGTAGTCGAAATACTCGTCATCTTCGGGTGCTATCTCTGCATTCAGATCAATGGCCGCATCCACAGAAAACTCGCCTACACCTTGAGCAAATTCATCGATCTTCCCTTTTTCCACTATCTGATCAATTCCCTTTAGTAGCTTCGAGCCATCTGGGTCACCCTTTATGATTTCCATGACGGCAAAGAACAAAAAATACTTCGTCAGGGTGTAGTTCGCGAAAGACTGGTTATCTAACTCGCCCAAAGCCTCACTGACGGATTGAAAGCACCGCCATAATGCGAGAACGCGTGAACCAGTGACATTTGGCCTTCCGAATATGTCGGAATGCAGATCGTCCATAATCTTGTATTTCTGGTGACAATTCCAAGGCTGCTCAAGGTCTCCAGCCAGCAACACGAGACCGGCAGCCTCATTCGTTACTACCTCTTTACCTTTGTTCTTTTCACCTTGTTTGATCTCATACGCGACATCGCCGCCGCTTATCTTGTCGATTTCCGCCTTTAGACGCTGCTGAATATTGTGGTTTGACTTTAAATCTCTCGCTTTAATGGCGTTCTGGTTGTTGCTGTTTCTTGTGATTTTTTGAGAAAGCGCAGAATTGCCCTTTACCTCAATTAGTTTGACAAGGATTTTCAGATCGTCCGTAATTTTTGCCCGCTCTGACAAAAGCGAAGTTAGACTTTGAGCACCGTTCACCACTACATAGTCCTGGACGGTTAAGGATTGATCATCCTCGTCCAGAATTTCGCCACAAAGCACGTTGATGCCATTGTGGTACAGAGGGAAGTTTCCGTGTTCAGCCTTTTGCCGAATGCTGGACTTAATACTCTTGTTAACCTTTGTATTCCCTAAGGAAAGACGCACATTCTGTTCAAAAAGAACGCCGTCAGAGATTCCTTCCATCTTTGTTAAATTAAGGGCGGGAGCGAGAAAAATCCTAGTGGCGGCACCTCCAGCATCATACTCGATAACGTCACTATCAGAGATGT
Source organism: Ruegeria sp. BI11 (assembly GCF_056538005.1). Classification (NCBI taxonomy): domain Bacteria; kingdom Pseudomonadati; phylum Pseudomonadota; class Alphaproteobacteria; order Rhodobacterales; family Roseobacteraceae; genus Ruegeria; species Ruegeria sp. BI11. The sequence goes on from NZ_JBQFSM010000001.1 coordinate 549,834, forward strand.
CGAACATAAATTTCTTGGATATTCCGCCGTCAATCTCAAGATCGACATAGTCCCGAGCAATTTCAACCGCATCGTACAGGTCGATGCCTTCGACTTTATCCAAGTATGTTTCAGCATCATCGTTGGCGGCCACGTTGGTGATAAAAACACCTTGGACATCGTATCCCGCCTCGACTTTTTCAGCCACTTCGTTTCTGGCGATCGCTTGCTTGAGGCGTTGGTTACTTGTTTCCTCAGCAAGTTTCTTGATTTTTTCACCGTCATCGAACTGCGCAAGTGTTCCATAAAAATCTTTTAGTTCAGTGTCTCCAAGCGTCGCTTTGTCGTTGGACTTTGTTTTCGACTGGACCACGAACACGACTTCGGAAACGTTGTCGACATAGATAGCATCCACACCTTTGTCATGCTTCGCATCCACGCAAGCGTCGTCTGTTTCAAATTCGTCCAAACGGAAAATACTCTCTAAAAACCACTTCAAGAACCTTTTGGCAAAATCCGGTGCGCGATCCGGGTAGTTTTTCTCTAACACCTCCGAGAATGCGCTGTGTTTAAGATCATCTGGCTTCATTTTTTTGCCTATTTTTTTGAAGGAAAAATACTGCAGTAGCACTGCTTTATGCTAACTGTAGCCATGTGCTTTGGAAAGGTCGATACAACAATTCTGGGTGCCAAAAGTTAGTGCAGCCAGACTTCTGAAGGCTACGAAATTCACGCCCAAAAACAATAGCGAAACACATGACCGGCGACGCACGGCCAACTCCGACCCAAGGCTTTGCGAGTTGGATAGAAAGTAGTACCGCAAGCGAGGCCATAGCACCGCGTAATGGGTTTTAACCAGGGGATGAAATGGAACAGACCAGTTTGTTCATTTGGGCGGTTCCCAATCCTCTAGCGCGTTGTCCAGCAGTACCAGTTCGCGTTCGTCCAGTTCACGGCCCAAAATCTTGACCATTTTGTTGATCAACCCGACCCGCACCAGCTTTTTCAGGTCTTCGGGTTTGCGCTTAGGCTTCGAAATATCAAAGGGCATCCTTTAGGCTCCTTCCTCTCGGTGTCAGATCACTGTCCATCGTCCAAATCCGTTCTTGTGGTCTTGTCGTGCCGGGGCTGGAACAGGTTGTCGTTGTTGGGCGGTGTTGGGGTTTTGCTGTAATCGTTGGTCAGCAGACCGGCATCATATCGGCTTTGGCGGATGCCCTTCAGCCCGTTCGGGTCTGTAAAAATCATACTGCGAACCCTTCCTGATCCAGCCGCGCCATGAACGGTGCCAGTGCAGCAGCCACCTGATCGGCCAGAACGTCCGTACGCGGCTTGTGCAGCGTGACATGACGTTCCACCGCTGTGGCCACGATTTCGCGGCTTCGGCGGTCCTGTACGGCTGCGCACAGCCGGTGCTGACCATCACGATCAATGGCCAGCAACAGGTTCGGTACGTTTGCGACGGGTTCGAACATCTTACCAAGCAACCCCCGCGACATACGCAGCCTTTCCGGCCCGCAGCATTCCGTGCGCAATGGGCTGGACCATCCGCAGAACGGTGGCGTTGATCTGGAACGAACTGACCACTTTGGTTGCGGGTACGGTTCCAGCCGCGTCGGACACTTGGATCGACCCGCCCGTGTCATTCACGGCGTTTTCATCTAGCATCTGCGGTGCGGGTTCTGCGTCATCGGCCAAAACGACCGTGGCCGATCCGCTGGTGTCGATTTCGGGCGCAGGCAGGAACGACGCAAAGTCGGCCAGATCAATCACGAAAATATGGTCGGTCGGTACCGTCGCGCTGATGATCAACGGTAAGCCGAACAGTTCGCCCCGTTCCACTTCGTCACGGAACAGGAACACCCCGGCTTCGCGCATCATACGCAGCCGCTGCGCCCGCATGTTGTCCATGATCAGGACCGGGTTGCGCGGTCGCGTTGCGGTGATCACGCCGGTCAGATACGCAATATCCGCGATCACGTTGTCCAGACCGGTACCAGCGGACGGTTGATTGGCGGCACCGTTCCACGGGCTTGCGGGGCGGATACCCGGCACGGCTGCGTTGGCTGGGTTCAGGAAATATACGTCCAGCATTTCAGCCGCATCAGCCACCACATTTCTGCGGATCACCGACTCGATGCTGGGTGTGCTGGTGTCGCGCAATTCGTTCGTGAAGACCGACAGCACGGCCATTTTCAGCCGGTGGAACGTGACCGATCCGACCACGCCCGATTTGACCGGGATCGTGCCTTTCTCGCCAACGAAAGACCCGCTGATGTCGCCTGTGCCGGGGTTGGTCGGCATTGTCAGGCTGGACAGATCAGCCATTGGCAACGGAACGCCACCAGCGGCCATAGCGGCATAAACCGACACGGGCCGCAGTTCTTCGACCCATGGACCGACATCGTGCGTTACCAGTTCCGCACCAAAACCCGCATCAACCGTGCTGGCCGGTGCTGTCGCAGCTTTCCGTTGCAGCTTGCCGGGTTCGCCGGGGAACAGATCATTAGCCACCTGTTCGATCTGGCGTTGGCTGAAATGGGCCGTGGCCTTGGCAAAGGCAATGTCGGTGGTCTTCGGCACCTTCACGGTCCCTTTGACCGTTGCCGGTTTGGGTTGCGTAACCGTTACGGATACGGGCCGATCCGCCTGCGCCTTCAGGGCCGCGTTTTCCGCCTTCAGGGCTGCGTGTTCGCGGGCGATCCGTGGCGCATCTTTGGCCGTGGCCAGTGCGTCATCGAACGCTGCGGCCTTGGTCTCTTGCATCAGAATTTGGGCCGCTTTGTCGTCGCTGTCACGGCGGCGGGTGGTGTTGCTCATTGCTGCGTTCATAGGTCCAGACTCCCCAGTTGTTTGGCCGCTGTCTTGCGGAACAGGTCAGCCCATGTTGGATGATCGCGGACGAAATCCTTGCCGCGTTCGGTGTAGAACTGGCGGACTTTCGTTTTCGCCATTTCCTTTGCGGTTTGGCTGTCGTGGCCAGCCAGACGGAACAGGGCCGCTTCTTTGACCAGCTTGGACCGGATCGCGTGCGGCATGTCGTGCATAATTCTGCTGGGCATTCCCATCAGCCAATCCCCCGTTCACGCATAGACTTGCGGTGCTGGTCGGCCATGCGTTCCAGCGTGGCTTCGTCCAATGGCGCGTCGTCGCCCATGAATTGATCAATCTCACGCTGGACCGACTTGGCGATGTTATCGCGCTTCACATCCAACGCCTTTTCCAGCGTGTCGATGCGGTCCAGCAATGGCCGGATCGTTTTGGCGATCACACGGGCCGTGGCGTCCTGTTGCTTGGCCTGTTCGGCCCGTAGCTGCGCCATCATGGCTTCGATCAGTGCAGCACCGGCTGGGCTGGCTGTCTTGGCCGCTGCGTCGTACAGGACCGCGTGATCCGATTGCGTCGGTGCGCCGGTCTGTTGCAACTTGCCACCGACCAGCGGGCGGTCGTACGGGTTGTCACCGCTGTTACGGAAAGGGTTTGTCATGCGCGTTTCCTCGCTACGGTTTTCCACGCCATGTAGTCACGGTGCTTGGCGCGTACGGCTGGGTTGCTTTTGTCGAATGAATGCTTGGCCAGTGCCGCCAGATAATCCGCCATCGCGTCGGTTACCCGCAGATCGTCTTCGGCCCCATTCAGCCGATCTTCGGCCCGATCCGCTGCGTCGTTGGCTGTCTTGGCTATGGCGTCCAGTTGGTCGGCCAAATTCCCAGTCGAATGGGAATTCATCCGCACCAGATCGGCGCACCGTTGGAGCAGGGTATCGGCAATCGCATTGCCGTTTTGCACCGTACCGGATCGTGTTTCTCGCAACTTGCTAGAAACACCACCGGATCGTGTCTCTTGCAAGTTGCAATAGACCGTATCGGATCGCAGGATCATGGCTGCTTTTTGAAACCGGACTGACGCCGCTCTGGTGTCATCAATGGCCCGTTGTGCGCGATCCTGATCGTGTTTGAATTTGGCAGTTGCCTTGATCCGCTGTTCGAACGCGCCTTGGATGCCGTCCTGTTCGGCACGGGATGCGGAGTCGAGTTGTTGGCGGGTGTGGCCGACGCTTTTGACCACCGAATTAACGGCTCTGGTCGCGGTATGTTGGTGTACTGCCATCGCGTCGGTCCTTCTCAGGTTGCCGACAGCATGGACCCCACATATGGTGTCTGTCTAGATTTTGAGTCGTACATAAACGAAATAAATCAATATGTTAGGTTATAGGATTTTGGCTATATGCTACCAGATGTAGTTACCAGGTGGCGTCAAATTTTGTCTGATCTGGTCCAGCGGTTCCAGCGTTTCACATCGTCCAGACACTGCTGGCTGCACATCCGATCCCCGCGATAATGGTACACGTTGGTTGGTTGGCACAGTGTACCGCATCCCGCGCAAAGTTGTTTGGCCCGCTGGATGATCGCACGGTCTTTCTGGCTGAACCCCTGAGTCAACCGATTGGGCCGAATGCCCTTGACGCCGCGATCATCCCGCATGACTTCCCGCATTGCGGCGTTTTCGGCTGCGGCGAACTGTTCAAGCAATGTAGGCATCGACCAACCGTATTTTGATCAGTTCGGTTCGTCCGCGCCGTAAGCAGGACTGACAGCGGCACAAAAGGTATTCCGGGTCGAAGTCAGCCGCGTCGGGTGGTGGCAGGTACGTCACGTTTACCCGCGTTACGATCTGGGTGCAGGTCTCGCACATTCCCCGCAGGGCTGCTGCGTATTCGGCCTTTGCTCGACTGAATGCGGCCTGTGTAACTGTTGGCGGTCTTTGCTTCGCGGACATGCTTTGGTGGCCTCTTACGCTTTGTCACATCAACGCCTGACCTGAATACTCATCGTCTTCCTGATAGCTGGTGGTTTTGGCCGCATCGCGCTGCTGCGCGGCGCGGTTGGATCGGCTGGCACGGTCGCCACGGCTTGCGCTGGTCAGGCCCAGACGGCGGGCGATGCTGTTGATGCTGCCATTGACCGTGGACAGGGCGCGACCAGCCGGGTTTTCAATTGGCGTCTTGCCGGATTTGCCGCCAAGGATCACAAAGCCCTCATCGTCCAATTGGTTCTGAAGATCGACTGCGATGGCTTGCAGCCGGGACATGCGGGCCAGTTCGATCAGGTCGCTGTCGGTCCAGTCGTCGTACGCACGGTAATCTTGGTTCTTGCGATAGATCGACCAACTGTCTTCGGCGCATTCCCCCGCTTCGTCGGGCCAATCGTGGATCGCGTCGGCGTTCTCTACGGATTTACGTTTCTGGTAGTCGCTGGCGGTGCTGTCGGTCACAGTTATCCCCCTTGGCGCGTGTGGGTCGGCGCGAGTCGCCATAATATTAGCTTATCGTACTACGTTTTCACCATAGTTTTTATAAATCGTTCTGATCGGGCGTAAATGGCACGTGTTTGGACGGCTGTTTGGGGGTCTGTAACAACTTGCAACAGACCGATTCCACCAACTGAGATTTGCAGGGCCGTAACGGAATCACTTCCAAAGCGCGGTGGATGGTTTCATTCCTACGAACGAATCCGCCCCCCGCCCGACGTTTGACAGCCACGGTCGCCACGGTCAGTGCGTCACGTACTATCACAACCTGTTACAGTAGATCAGCTTCAACCAAACACACATCAGGAACACTCCTACCACAGCGCACCTATATGATACGTTCTATACCCTTCTTGACCGCTGGGTCTTCGTTGGTTGGTGGCTGGTTGTTGGGGTCTGTTGATGGCTGGTGCTACTGCCGTGAGACTAGAGCAACTGGGGTATAGCTGGATGGATATATGCCCGGAGTTGGAACCCTATGGGGACAGGGGGATGCGTGCTTAGAACGAGCGAGAAAGAACGTACAGATCGCCAATTAAAAGAAAAAGAAAGATAAGTAATAATAAAAAAAACTGTCCCTATTATGTATATATATTGCAAGTTTTCATGTGTTTAACCGTGGGGACACGGCTTGTCCCACAAGTATCCAATCATTCCCCATTGAGCGTTATAAATTCCACACCACGTTCGTTAATCATTTTCAGCGACACCAACAGTGTCCCACTTTCCACCAGACTTTCTATGGCGTCCTTCACGTCACGATACGATCTGCTGCGTCCTTTCAGACGTTTAATCAACGCTGTTTTCTTAACTGTTGTGTCACCAGTTTCAGCCATGTGTTTCTTCAACGCGCTGAGGATTGCGTTCTGTAGCCGTTCCAGATCGGTGTCCGCTGCGTTGTCTTTTATATCCGGCATCATTCCAACGATGCTGTGAGTAACCAGCGAATAAGCCCATTGCAGCGTCGTTGGTGTGATCTGAACGTTCCAAGCGGTTCCTACCATCGCGGCTTCACCCAACGCAACGACACCAGCAATTCGGATGATCTGTTCGAACGACCGACGCCACAGCGTCCGTTCCAGTTCGTCAACGCCACGATTATCCACATCGTCAAAGATCGGTTGCAGCATGTCGTACGCGGCTGGCTGGAAATGAACCGGCCACATGCGGTGACCGTCGATCCCCTGCACGCCGCCTTGTGACGGTGCCAGAATCGTCGCGACATTCTGGGTCGCCTTGGTCACATCATCCGGCATTGGTACCCACACACGACTTCCCAGCGGCTTAGCTTCCACCTTGTCGGTCACACGCAAAACCAGCATCCGACCCAGTAGACCGTCAACGACCGTTCCGCGATCCATTGCGCGAAGAAACTGCGCCGGTGTGGTGGCGAACAGACCGACCATCAACGGGTGGGTGACCGGTGCCAAATTCTTGCCGCTGTCCGAATAGGCACGCTTGCCCCAAGTCTTCATGAAGCTGGTGTGCAATTCCATCATCTTGGTCAACAACTGCCAGTCATGGCCCGTTTGTTTGGTGGCGACTTCCAGGTACCTGCCAAACTCATCGACACGCCAAAGCAAAGTCGGATGTTCGGCCAGCAAGTTGTGCAGACCGGCAACGGATGCTGGATGTGCCATGCTGAAAACATCACCGGACGCATCGGCCACTTCACTGCTGACTTCGAACATAACGTCTTTACCGACGCCGGACTCGGCCACGCACATGGTCTGCAATCCAAGGCTGGTGCGCATCCCGTAACCGTCCACGACGTACTTGCGGCCCGAAAGTGCGCTAACAGCCGCCAACGCGCCTGCCAGAGCAGGCAAACGGGTCAACCGCATGGACCGCTGCGCCCCGAAGTCGGTAAGCGCCCCCACAAGGCCGGGTGGATGTGTCAGAATTTCCATCGACTGCGGGTCTAGCTGGTGGATCGTCGGAGTCACGTAATCGGTCGGAGCTATGTCGCCGGGTTTGATAAAGTTCATGGATAGGTTGCCGCCAGTGTTGGAAAGACTTTTACCAGTTCGTCACGCAGGGCCATCAGGTTGCGACCCTTTATTCCTTTGACGGTGATCACCAGATAGCCCTCACACTGCGGCTGGAACGGTGGCATGACCGCGCGAATGTCTTCGGCCCGTACGGTCATCGCAAACGTGCCATGCGCCAGATGGGCCGTTTGTGGCATCTGACCCATGACGCACTGCGACGGATCGGACAACGGGCTGCGGCTGAACGCACGCACCCATGTTTGCTGAGGTTTTCCAAGTGGTGTATGTTTGGTCATGGCGACCCCTTTTTGGCGTTAGGGTTTCGTTCTTCTGATCCGCCCTGGCCCATGACGGGCCGGGGCTTTTTTCATCCGCAACCGTCGCCATGACAGGCCGGATGTTACGCAGGAACAATACCTTCGTTCTTTCAGTTAAGACCGTGCCGAAAACTTAAAGGACTGTTACGACACCAGTTCCTTCTGCAAACTGGCGATCCGCTGCTGTACGTATTGCAACGTATCAGCGGCCAGAATGGCGTCTTCACTGTCGCCATACCGAACCGGCACAGGCTTGATTGCCAGCAATCGTTCGCGTGCTTGCTCAGCTGTGATCATTTCGTTGCGGGTCGTAAAAAGGAGACTGACCAGCAACCAGTTGTACCGGTCCAGATAACCCATGCAGTTATCCAATTCGACGTTCGATCCGTAATTGGGATAGCCAATTTCGCAGTCGGGCAGAGCTGGATATTTTTCGCTGATTTCCTGCTCTACGGTCATGCTCTGATCCAGCACCCTATCCAGTGCTTCAACGATGCGCTTTTTCATAGTATCTCTTTCTGAGTTGATAGCCCGGTGCGGTGTTTGGCGATGGCGCATCGGGTGGTTATCGGGACGGGCGGCTTAGGTCGCCCGTTTTGGTTTAGGCGGCTTGTGCGCGGCACCATTTGACCAAGGATGCGGCCTGTTGTCGGTCTTCTTTAAGAAGCGGATGTCCTGCGACACGATCAGCAATTTCATCCCACTGATTGTGTGGCGTAGTTGCTTCCATGCTGATGCCAAGATCGTTGAAAGCATCGGCCACCACCCGTGCGGTGCGTTTCGCTTCCAGTTCTTCAAGGCGGCTAACGGCCTCTTTAAAAAGCTGCTCATTGTGCCAGCCGCCGTACTGTTCCAAACGGGTCGCTCTGTAGTGAACCTCGCCCTGGGCTTTCAGTAGGGCATTCTCAATTGGTGTATTCATTGTCAGTTCCTTTGGGCGCAGTGATCCCGTCATCCCGATTGGCCCAGCATCGGGCGGGGATTGCTTACGCGGCTTCGTTCGCCTCAATAGCTGAAGGCAGCTTGTCGCGGATCGCTTCGACAAATGCTTTGGGCAGGTGCATCAGGGCTTGATCGCGTGCCGCTTCGGGCAACCGGGCAACGGCAATCGCCCAGACATCGACGGTCATAGGTTGACGTTTGTGGGTGACGACCGGCTGATCTACGGGCCAACGGGAAATCGTTTTCGGACCAACCCCGTAAAGATGCTGAGACAGCGTGTTCGCGTGTTCCGCCAACGGTGCGAAGGTCGGCCACGGGTCGAGTTTGTAAGTATTCATCACAGACTCCTTTCTGCTTGTGACAAGACAAACAGGCCCGAACGGGGTAATGGAGTCAACATATTGAAAACGTTATATTTTCTTATAGTCAAAAAGCTATATGCAAGCATCCTGAATAAGAAAAGCGCACCAGTCACTTAGACCGATGCGCCCATGCATTATGTTAAATGTATATTTTTCTAGCCGGTCAGGCTGACCACGTTTTGCGCCCTGACACGAGCCGCAACGTCCCGAATCGCTTGATCCCAGACCGCCAGTGCCTCGCGCCTCTGATCGAAAAACTCTGAGCGTTGATAGATACGGGCGACGGTGGACATGCTAGATGATCCCACGTGGTTCAGGCACCGGTCGGCAATAAGAGGATCGACACCACGATCCGCGCAGATCGTGGCAAAGGTCCGGCGGAGATCGTGCCAGACCCAATCGGAAACACCGCTGGATTCGTCCAGCCGGTCTTTCATCTTCGACCAGCCACTAAACGGCGTCCGACCTGTTCGACCTTCGAACACATAGGGCGATCCGGTGTTCCTCGCCCTGCCCGCTTCGATGGCTTCCAGCGCATACTTGTTCAACGGTATCCGGTGGGTCGATCCCGACTTGTTCCGGTCGTGGGGCAACAACCATACATCCCCTTCCAACTCGTCTAACCGCATGTGCGCCACCTCTTTCAACCGACCGGGTGAAGCGATCAGAGCACGGGCAACCAGTGCGCCAACATCATCCATGTCTTCCAAGGCGACGACCACCTTGCCCAGTTCCAGCAGCGACAGGGTGCGTTCTCGTTTGTTGGTCTGTGGTGCCTTCATGTCGATCAGGAGATTGTCACCCAGACGTTCATCCGCGATCCATCGCCAGAACGGTCGAGCATAGCGCAAAGCCGTGTCAGCCGTTGCTGGTGCTGTCTTCCTCTTGGCCTTCAGGACATCGCGCAGATCGTCGGTGTCCAGATCGCCTAGGCTGTGCTTCAGTACCGGGCCAAATACATTCCTGATGGTCGACTCCGCGTGCGCCCCAGATCGCAAGTTGTCCAGCCGGTCGGACCTGTAGCGGCACAATGCGGCCTCAACAATCAGTGTTGACCGATGCCGTTTCTTTGCCTTCCTTTCGGCCACCACATCGACACCAGCAGCCGTTTTGACCGCTGATGCCTCTATGGTCATCTTCGCTGCTTTACGGGCCGCAGACAGGTCCAGAGCGGGCCAGCGTCCCAGTGTGTCCCGCACCCTCTTTCCGTTGATCCTGTGTCGCAGATACCAACTTGCGCCGTTCTGGTTGCCGACCAGTTCCAGACCGGGCGTTTGAGTGTCCCGCCACGATCCCCGGCCCGAAGCCGGTAGTGCTTCCTTCAGTTTGTTCATGTCAGTTCCCCTGTGTCCCGACGTGTGTCCCGAAAACCGGGACACGACAAACGGGCCATTACCTAGCCATAGGTGGTCAAAAAACCGTAGTCAATTGGCTAACACATTGGCTTACTTAGGTAATATCAGGTCAAACTTGGCCAAACGCGACCAAACTTGGTCAACAAAATCACAGAAAATGTGACTGTTAATCAATTGGTCGTAGGTTCGATCCCTACCGCCGGAGCCAATTCCATTTTTTTAAATTCAGCCCTTCAAGGCATTCTCGAAATCTGCCCGCAGATTGCGTTTCAGAACCTTACCCGTGGCATTCAGTGGCAAGGCGTCCACAAACACCACTTTGTCCGGCACCTGCCATTTGGCGATTTTACCGTCATAGAATGCCAGCACCTCATCTTCGGTCGGGTCTTCTCCTTCCGCCCTGACGGCCACCAAAAGCGGGCGCTCGTCCCATTTCGGATGCGGCACGCCAACAACGGCTGCAGTCGCCAGTTTAGGGTGAGCAACGGCGATGTTTTCCAATTCAACGGAACTGATCCACTCGCCCCCGGATTTGATGATGTCCTTGGAACGGTCGCGGATGGTCATGTAGCCATCAGGGTCCAGCGTGGCGACATCACCGGTGGCGAACCAGCCATCCTGCAGCAATTCTTCGTCCTGCATCTGGTAATAGCTATCCAATACCCAAGGTCCGCGTACCAACAGATCGCCCTGTGTTTCACCGTCATGTGGCAAGTGATTGCCGTCATCATCGACGATCTTCAGATCGACACCATAGCAAGGCCGTCCCTGACTTTCCCTAAGTTTGTGCTGGTCTTCCAGAGGTAAATCAAAGTGTTTTGCCAGTGGCTGGTTCGCAGTTCCTAAGGGACTCATCTCGCTCATTCCCCAAGCGTGAACAGTGTCGACGCCATAAAGTTCGCGGAAAGTTTCGATCATCGAGGGCGGGCAAGCGGCCCCGCCGATCACCGTTCTCTGCAGACTGGCCAGTTTGCTTCCGGATTGCTCGGCATGGGCCAGCAGACCCTGCCAGATTGTCGGCACCCCCATGGCCAAGGTGACGCCGTATGTGTCGATCAGGCTCACCAGCGCCTCGCCATGCAACCCAGGCCCTGGCAGCACCATGCGTGACCCCGACATTGCACAGGCATAAGGCGAACCCCAGGCGTTTACATGGAACATTGGCACCACCGGCATCACCACATCCATCGCCGAAAACCCGATGACATCGCGCGTGTTCGACCCAAAACTGTGAAGTACAGTGGATCGATGTGAGTACAGAACCCCTTTTGGGTTGCCGGTCGTGCCGGACGTATAACACAAGCCGGATGCGGTGTTTTCGTCAAAGCTGGGCCATTCAAAACTATCGTCACCGGTCTCGATCAGATCATCGTAGAACTGAACGTCCGGTATCTGAGCGATGGCGTCTTCGTTTCCGGGGCCCATCAGAACGAAATGCTGAACCTCTGGCAAATGCTCATGCAGGGCAGCGACCAGTGGAATAAAGGTGGCGTCAAAGAAAAGAACCCGGTCCTGCGCGTGGTTGATGATATAGGTGAGCTGTTCGGGAAACAGGCGCGGGTTGACCGTATGGCAGACGAACCCGGCACCGGAAGTGGCATAGTAAATCTCAAGATGCCGCCGGTTATTCCAGGCCAGCGTTCCGATCCGCGCTTGTGGCTCCAACCCCAACTTGGACAAAGCCGAGGCCAGTTTCCGCGCGTTTCCAGCCACTTGTGACCAACTACTATGGCTCACTGTGCCGTCGGTTTCGACCGAATAAATCTCGGTCTGACCATGAAAGCGGTCGGCATGATCTATCAGCGACGAGATCAGCAGCGGCTGCGTCATCATCTGTCCCAGCATGGGCGTCCTCCCTATGGTGGTGCCATTTCTGCCCGCAAACGCATCGCGCGGTATGGCTTTTCCCTAGGTAGAGCCTGCCAAGCATTTAATTGTCTGACAATAAAAGAATGCGATCTGTCGTGGCGACAGTTGCTAAAATTTAACCGTCAATCCTGGTGGCGCAGCGCATAGGCGACAAGTGAAGCGGTCGAGCCATCCTTGCCGTCGGTGCCTTCTTCACCCTCCACAATCGGGCCCAGCGAGGTTGCCAGTTCCTTGCCCAGCTCCACGCCCCATTGGTCGAACGAATTGATACCCAGAAGAACCCCTTCGACAAATACGCGATGTTCGTACAAGGCAATAATTTGGCCCAACACAAATGGGGTGAGTTTCGGATAAATCAGGGTTGTGGACGGTCGGTTTCCCGGGAACACGCGGTGGCGGGCCTGACGTTCCAGTTCATCCCCCTCCAGCCCCTGATCGGCCATGCGTTGCCGCGCTTCGTCCAGTGAACGGCCACACATCAACGCCTCGGACTGGGCCAGACAATTAGCCACCAGCAAACGGTGATGGTGGGTCAACTCAGGCTCATGCCCTTCGGCGCCCACCATGAATTCACAAGGGATCACATCGGTGCCTTGATGGATCAGCTGGTAAAAGGCGTGCTGGCCATTGGTGCCCGGCTCACCCCAGACCACAGGACCCGCGGGCACGGTTAAGGCACTGCCATCCATCGCCACCGACTTACCATTCGACTCCATCTCAAGCTGTTGGAAATAAGCGGGAAGACGCAGCAGCCGTTGTTCATAGGGCAGAACGGAGCGACTGGAATATCCCAGAACCTGACGGTGCCAAACCCCGACCAGGGCCAGCATCACCGGCATATTCTCAACCCAGTCAGCGGCACGGAAATGGACGTCCATCGCTTGTCCGCCGAGCAGAAACGCGTCAAAGGCGTTCGATCCGACCGCGATCATCACCGGCAAGCCCACTGGTCCCCAGACCGAGTATCGCCCACCGACCCAGTCTGCGAAACCGAAGACACGCTCATCGGGGATACCAAAGGTTTCGGTCTTGTCCACCGCGCTGGACACAGCAGCGAACTGTTTTGCCGGATCGCCACCACCATCCAACATCCAAGCGCGCGCGGTGCGGGCGTTGGTCATCGTCTCAATCGTGTTAAAAGTTTTCGACACTACGATGATCAATGTCCGCGTCGGATCTAGCAGGCGCAGCGTGTCCGCAATATGCGCGCCATCCACGTTCGAGACATAGTGCAGGTTCGGACCATCGTGATACGGGGCCAATGCGTGTGTCGCCATCACCGGTCCAAGGTCTGAACCGCCAATGCCGATATTCACCACGTCGGTAAAGCTGCCCCCTACCCCGGAAATTGCACCCCCGCGCACTTCTTCGGCAAAGACTCGCATTCGCTGCAACGTATCCAACACGTCGGGCATCACGTCCAGCCCGTCGACCTCGACCGGTCCGCCATCCAGATTGCGCAACGCCGTGTGCAGCACGGCGCGCCCTTCAGTTTCGTTGATCTTTACACCCGAGAACATAGCATCGCGCCGTTCGGCCAACCCAGCCGCATCGCAAAGCCCGATCAAGGCGTCACGGATATCCGCGTCTATCCGGGTTTTCGAATAGTCAAACAGCAAATCACCGGTCGAGGCCGAAAACCCCTGCGCCCGGTTTGCATCCTTATGGAACAAATCCAGGATGGACTGCCCCTCTCGGTCTGCAGCCAATGCTGTGAGCGTCTCAAGTTGCATCGCGTCTACTCCGCCCAGTGTACGGTCATGCCGCTCAGCACCGCTGCAATGGGGGCCTCTTCCGGCGGCAAAGACATGGCCCGCTCCAACGCGTCGCGTTTCGCATCCCCGAAAATGATCAGATGCTTCGACAAGGCACCATCCAAAACGGGCGCAGTCAACGTGATGCGGGCTTCAGGCTGAACGTCGGTCCGCGCCACTGCCAGCGGGCGCGCGTGGCCGTCCAAAGCGGCCTCAAGCCCGTCCATGCCTGGGAACAGAGACGCGGTGTGCATGTCTTCGCCCATCCCCAACACAAGCACTGACAAGGGCCGGATCGGAGTGATCAGACTTTCGATCTCGGGCAATACATCCTCGGGTTCCCTTCCCGGAACGAACAGAGGGATATATTGCGCAACCGCAGCCCGATTGGTCAGCAATCGCTCGCGGATCAGACGCTCGTTCGAACGTTCATGATCGCCCGGCACACAGCGTTCATCTGTGGGCAGAACTCGCACCCGGTCCCATTCCAGATCTGCCGCGCACAGAACGTCAAACATTGGGCCAGGCGTGGTGCCTCCGGGGACGGCCAACGAGGCGATATCGTGGTGCAGCAAGGCAGATTCCAATTCGCCTGCCAGAACGTTTGCAACGTCAATGGCCAGCATATCCCGGTCGGCGTAGTCCTGTATATTCATGGGTTTATCCCTTGCCAGCGGCGACCGTCTCGTTTCATCAGCAGCTCGGCGTCGCCGGGGCCAGTACTGCCGCTTTCATAAGGTTTAGGCACGTCACCACGCGCCTGCCAGCCCGCAATGATCGGATCGGTCCAGGCCCAGGCGGCCTCAACTTCATCGCCACGCATGAACAGGGTCTGGTTGCCACGGATCACATCCATCACCAGCCGTTCGTAAGCGTCCGGCGGGTCCTGATTTTCGGGTCCCAAAGCCTCGGCGAAGCTCATATCCAGAGGCACGTCGACCAGACGCATCCCACCCTGCCCCGGTTCCTTGATCGTCACCTTCAGCGTGATGCCTTCATTTGGCTGTAGACGGATCGACAGAACATTGGCGTGCCGCCCTGCATCTGCCCCAAAGATCGAATGCGGTGCGTCCTTGAACATCACATTAATCACCGAAGACCGCGCCACAAGCCGTTTACCTGTGCGCAGATAAAACGGAGTGCCCGCCCACCGCCAATTGCTGACATGCGCCCGCAAGGCCACATAACTCTCCGTGGTCGAGCGCGGATTGCCGACAGCATCACGATAGCTCAGACCATTTGGGCCGCCTTCGAACTGGCCCCGCACGATGTGGTGTGGTTCAACCGGGTCCAGCGCGCGGATCACCTTGAGCTTTTCGTCCCGCACTGCGTCGGGGTCAAACTTGGCTGGCGGCTCCATCGCAATCAGGCAAAGCAGCTGCATCAGGTGGTTCTGCACCATATCTCGCATGGCGCCTGCGCGCTCATAATATTCCTCGCGCCCATCTATGCCGACGGATTCGGCGACCGTGATCTGGATGTGATCGACATACTGACTGTTCCACAGCGGCTCAAACAGCATGTTGCCAAAACGGACGGCCATCAGGTTCTGAACGGTTTCTTTTCCCAGATAATGGTCGATCCGGTAAATCTGCCCTTCGGAGAAATGCGCTGCCAGAGTGGCATTCAACGCCCGCGCACTGCCCAGATCGTGACCAAAGGGTTTTTCGATTACAACCCGCGTCTGCGCCGTCGCCAGATCATGGGTCTTGATCCGCTCGGCCAGCGGCCCGAACAAGCGCGGCCCGACCGAGAAATAAAACGCCCGCACCCGATCAATGGTGAGTTTCGCGGCAAGTTGGACCCACCCCTCATCAGAAAGCGCATCCAGCGCAACATAGTCGACCCGCTTCAGAAACGCATTCAGCGCCTCTGAGTCCTGGCATTGCGCAGGCGCATGGGTGCGCAGCGACTGTGAAACGATGTCGCGGAACGCATCACCATCCAGATTCGACCGTGCGGCACCGATGATCTGAACATCCTCGGGCCACTGTCCGGCACAATAGCGTCGGAACAGGGCCGGCAGAATCTTGCGCTGTGCAAGATCGCCGGTACTGCCAAATATGACCAGATCGAACGGGTCGACGGGTATGACACGAGAAACCATGCGTTTCCCCTACCTTACCCCTGCGGGCATGTCCAATGTTAGCGCAAACAAATTTGATTTTTTCCCATCATCAAAACTCTGTCAGGTCGCCCGTGACACCCTTAACTAACCCGGTCCGAAAGGCTAAGTCAGCAACATGACTTCAAAGAACCGGATGCCGGAATGAAAGACAATGCCTCTCAGGCCGCCAATATAGGCAAGTTTGAAAACACATTGGTGACGGCTGACGGGCAAACGCGGGCTTCAGTTGCGCTTAGCAACCCTGAAACGCTTTGGTTCAACACTGGCACCTTGTGCAATATCGAATGTGTAAATTGCTATATCGCAAGTAGCCCGACCAACGATGCGCTGGTCTATATCACAGCGGATGAGGTGCGGGATTATCTGGATCAGATTGAGGCCCGCAACTGGCCAGTTCGGGAAATCGGGTTCACCGGGGGTGAACCTTTTATGAACCCCGAAATGATCGAAATGAACCACGCCGCGCTGGAACGCGGGTATGAGGTGCTGATTCTCACAAACGCCATGCAGCCGATGATGCGCCGCAAGGTGCGCGAAGGACTTCTGGAGTTACTGCGCGAATATGGCGACAAGCTGACCCTGCGAATCTCGGTCGATCACTACCGCCCTGATCTGCATGACGAAGAACGCGGCAAAGGCAGTTTTGCCAAGACCCTGATTGGGATGGAATGGTTGCGCGATAACGGTTTTAACATGGCTGTCGCCGGGCGCACCGTCTGGGGTGATTCCGACGCCGAAAGCCGCGCTGGCTATGCCGCTTTTTTCGAACAGCACGACTTTGACATTGACGCCCAGAACCCTGGCCAAACGGTTCTGTTTCCTGAGATGGATGACACCGTCGAGGTGCCCGAGATCACAACCGCCTGCTGGGGGATCCTGGACAAGTCACCCGATGCGGTGATGTGCGCCAGCGCCCGCATGGTGGTAAAGCGCAAGGGTGCGGTACGCCCTGCGGTTCTGGCCTGCACACTGCTGCCCTATGCGCCAGAATTCGAGATGGGCCACACTCTGGCTGAGGCCGAAGCGGACGTGCACCTCAACCACCCTCATTGCGCCAAGTTCTGCGTTCTGGGCGGGGCCAGTTGTTCGGGCTGATCAGTTCAACTCGGGGGATTCCCAGAATTTTGTACCGGATGCTCCTGCCGAGACACGCCAACCTTTCTTGCCGAGAACAAAAAACGAGCGGCCATCGGTGAACCGCACGGTTTCTCCGCTGCGCTCGTCACCATACATGGCCCCGGTTTCCGCCGTGGCGTCGTAGCCATGCTCGATGAATTTCTGCAGATCGGCGGGGGTTTCGAACATAATCACAAACTTGGTCTCGAAACCGCCGATGCCTACGGCGGCACCCACGCCACCGGTGCCCATGTTCATATAAGTGTGCTGACCCGTATCCATTGAAACGGCCACCCCGCGCCCATACCCGGCTGAAACCGGAAACACCGTAACCTTGCGTGAATCGAACACTGCGTAGCCCGCGCTGACATCGTAAAGCGTCTTCGCGTCGGGATTTTCCGCCAACAGCTGGGAAAGAACCTCGCTGGCCATCATATCCAGTTTGGCGCGCGTCTCTTCCGGCGTGGCCTCGTTCGTCACAAGATCAGCAGTAGAATCGATTGTGCCCCCGACCGCATCCGCACCCTTCTCAATGGTATTGCCCACGGTTTCGGCCCCACGCCCGACAGCGTCGGCTGTGTTTGCAGCACCTTTCTTGATTTTGTCAAAGACGCCCTCGGCGGCGGCTGGCCCGCTGATCAACAAAGCAGCGGCGAAAAACAAAGCTCGGGACATAAAGCGATTCCGTATGTGACCAATGATTTGGTCGACACCATAACCCAAGCACCAAAAAATTTAACGCGTCTCAATCGTTACTGACCAAAATACCGGTCGGAAATTCAATTTACCCTGAATTCACCAACCATGTTGCGCCATTCTCCGGGCGCGATCATCTTGCGATGTGTGAACCGGACCGAATGCAGCGGGCCATCAATCTCGCGCTGCCAGAAGTCGATGAAATCGAACAGTTTCGGATGATCCGGCGCCAGGTCGTAATCCTGCCAGATGAACGTGTTCAGAACGTGAATGTAATCGGGCATGTGGTAGAAGAACTCCGCCGTCGTCAGCCCGTACCCCTTGAGCATTAATTCGGTTTCGCTTTGCTCCATGCAGACCTCCAATTTTGTTGCAAGGTCTCTTCAGGGTAACACAAAAATCACCTAACCCTTAGTTAACAATATGTTACTCAGGTGTTACGGGGGTTTTTCACATGCAAAACCGTTGCTTGCTTGCACCTTATGTGCCGGGTCTGATAAGGTACATCCACAAGATATAGACCCAGAACAATACACGGGCAGTTTACGTGAGCGATACGCCAGAAACCCCAGAAAACATGGATGAAACCCCGCCCGAACGCCCAGTCTATGACGGCCCGACGGTGTCCATCGAATCCGAGATGCGCACGTCCTATCTGGACTATGCGATGTCGGTCATCGTGTCCCGCGCGATCCCCGATCTGCGTGACGGGCTGAAGCCGGTTCACCGCCGCATCCTGTATGCGATGCATGAAACGGGTAACACTCACGATAAGGCATACCGCAAGTCGGCCCGCCCGGTTGGCGACGTGATGGGTAAGTACCACCCTCATGGCGACAGCGCGATTTATGACGCGCTGGTGCGGATGGCACAGGACTTCTCGATGTCTCTGCCTTTGCTGGATGGTCAGGGCAACTTTGGCTCGATGGACGGCGACAACCCGGCGGCCATGCGCTACACCGAAGTACGGATGGACAAGCCCGCCGCATCGCTGCTGGCCGACATCGAAAAAGAGACGGTCGATTTCCAGGACAACTATGACGGCAAGGACCGAGAACCCACCGTACTGCCTGCCCGTTTCCCGAACATGTTGGTCAACGGCGCCGGTGGTATCGCCGTGGGCATGGCGACCAACATCCCACCGCACAACCTGGGTGAAGTGGTCGACGCCACGCTGGCACTGATCGACGACCCGGACCTGACTTCAGAACAGCTGATCGAGTATGTCCCTGGCCCCGACTTCCCGACTGGCGGCGTCATGCTGGGACGTTCTGGTGCGCGTAAAGCTTATCTTGAGGGGCGCGGCAGCGTCATCATTCGCGCTAAGACCCGCGTGGAAGAGCTGCGCAAGGATCGTTACGCTATCGTCGTCGACGAGATCCCTTATCAGGTAAACAAGGCCGCGATGATCGAAAAGATCGCCGAAGCCGTGCGTGAAAAGCGTATTGAAGGCGTGGCCCACGTGCAGGATGAATCCGACCGTAACGGTGTCCGCGTCGTGGTCGAGCTGAAGCGCGATGCCACACCCGAGGTGGTCCTGAACCAACTTTACCGCTTCTCGCCGATGCAAACGTCCTTCGGCTGCAACATGCTGGCGCTGAACGGTGGCCGGCCTGAGCAGCTGACTCTGCGTCGGTTCCTGACGTCATTCATCGACTTCCGCGAGGATGTTGTTGCCCGCCGTACCGCGTATGACCTGCGCAAGGCGCGCGAACGCAGCCACATCCTGTGTGGCCTGGCCGTGGCCGTTTCCAACGTGGACGAAGTAGTCGCCACCATTCGGTCATCCGCCGACGCAGCCGAGGCGCGTGAAAAGCTGATGACCCGTCGCTGGCCCGCATCCGAGATCGAAGGGTATCTGCGCCTGATCGACGACCCTCTGTCCAAGATGAACGACGACGGCACCTATAACCTGACCGAGGTTCAGGCCCGTGCCATCCTTGATCTACGCCTGCAGCGCCTGACCCAACTAGGTGTCAAAGAGGTCACGGACGAGCTTGAAGAACTGGCCGCCAAGATCAAGGAATACCTGGATATTCTGTCCTCTCGTGAACGCATCATGTCGATCATCGGCGATGAGCTGCGCAGTGTGCGCGAGCAGTTCGCCGTTCCCCGTCGCACCGAGATCGTCGACTGGTCCGGCGACATGGAAGACGAGGACCTGATTGAACGTGAAGACATGGTCGTGACCGTCACCTCAGGCGGTTACATCAAGCGGACCCCGCTGGCCGATTTCCGCGCGCAAAAGCGTGGCGGCAAGGGCCTGTCCGGAATGCAGACAAAAGAAGAGGATGTAGTTACCAACCTCTTTGTTGCGAACACGCATACACAGCTGTTGTTCTTCACCACCGACGGGATGGTCTACAAGCTCAAGACATGGCGCCTGCCGCAATCCGGTCGGACTGGCAAAGGCAAGGCCATCGTTAACATCCTGCCGATTCCGACCGGCGTTTCCATCGCGGCGATCATGCCGGTGGATGTACCGGATGAAGAATGGGAGGACCTTCAGATTGTCTTCGCCACCAGTGCCGGCGACGTGCGCCGTAATGCGCTGAGCGATTTCACCAACGTCAAACGCAATGGCAAGATCGCAATGGATCTGCCCGAGGGCGTGGAACTGGTGAACGCGCGCATCTGTTCGGAAGACGATGACGTGATGCTGGTCACCAATTCGGGCCGTGCGATCCGCTTCCAGACCACCGATGTGCGGGTCTTTAAAGGACGTAAATCGACCGGTGTGCGTGGCATCCGGCTTTCCAACGGCGATCGTGTGGTCTCCATGTCGGTGATCCGCCACTTCAAGGCCACATCGGATGAACGCGCCGCCTATCTGAAAATGCGCCGTGCGGTGGCCGGGCTGACAGAAGAGGCCGAGGCAGGCGACGAAGAAGGCAATGCACTGGCGACCATCAGTCAGGAACGCTACGCCGAAATGTCAGCTGCCGAAAACCTAATCCTGACTATCACGGCAGGCGGTTCGGGCAAATTGAGCTCCAGCCACGACTACCCGGTCCGCGGACGCGGCGGCATGGGCGTTGCGGCCATGGACAAGGCCATGCGCGGTGGTGAATTGGTGGCCTCTTTCCCGGTTGAGATCGACGATCAGATCATGCTGGCCACGTCCAAGGGTCAGTCGATCCGAGTGCCGGTCGACGGCATCTCGTTCCGGTCCCGCAGCGCGGGCGGCGTGAAGGTATTCAACACCGGCAAAGGCGAAGAGGTCGTCAGCGTCGCTTGGATCGCGGATCAGGGCGACGAAGAGGCCGAGGAATAAAATTGCGGCAAAGGCCCCAGAACTTTGCGTTCCGGGGCCTTTGAGCTGCTAGCGCAGAAATCGATCCGAATTTCAGCAATCGACGATCTGCCCTTTCAACGGTCAAATTGGCGCTGATTTCTGTATCTTCTAAATTTCGTTATTCTACGACCAAGATTATTCGAAACAGTAGTTTCAAGAGGTCGTTTCAATGCGCATTTTTTTCAAACAAAGTTTAGTAATCTTTTGGTTCCTGTGGTGGACATTCGCGTTTTTAACCGATTTCATCGGCGGGCTAGAGCTACTGGGGATGACTTCAACCCCTTGGTTTGACGGCCATAACTTTCCGTTTCTGCAAAAAACGCTGGATCAGTTTGGTGCCTCTATGGCCGTTGATGTGTTTCTATTTGTTGGGATCATTCTGTGGTTGCTTCTATCGACGCTGCTTTTTGCGCTCGCGTCATTTACCCCTTATTCCCAGACGGATCGTTGGCAAAAGAGAGTCGACGCAGCGTTTATTGTATCGCTAGGGTTGTGGCTCGCTTTTTTTCTGGCGGACCAGACGGTCATGAATTTTGACCTGGAAGAAAACCACATGGTTCAGGGGGGCTTTCAGCTTTTGTGCTACCTGACCATCTATCTTCTGCCTGATTAGCAATGCTCGACTACTAAAGTCTTATTTAGGCAAAAAACTTGCAACGCGGCACGCATCTGAGAACAAAAACCGCCGGAAATTTTGCGTTCAAAGACCGTATAGCGTACCAAATTTTTGCTCCAAATACGCCAACAAAGGTTCCGGTCCCGGTTCTACCCCACTGGCGCGCTGGATGGTCTCGCGCGGAGTGTAGAGCCCACCATGACACTGGAGATTTTCACGCAGCCATCCTGTTGCGCCCGAAGTATCGCCGCCGGCCAATTGCGCATCCAGATCAGGTAGCGCAGCGCGCAACGCCTGATTGAGGCACCCCGCGTAAACGTTGCCCAGTGAATAAGTTGGGAAGTAACCAAACAGTCCGACCGACCAATGGACGTCCTGCAAACACCCGTTCGATGGCTTGTCGACCGCATATCCGAAATCTGCCTTGAACCGGTCGTTCCACGCGGCCTCCAGATCTTTGACCTGAAGATCGCCGGCCATTAAGGCGCGTTCAAGATCAAAGCGCAGCATGATGTGCAGGTTGTATTGCACCTCGTCCGCCTCGGTCCGGATATAGCCTTTGTGCACGCCATTGACCGTGGCATAGAAAGCGTCGGCATCCGCGACACCGAAATCACCGAATGCGTCCACCATCTGTTCGAACAGCCACTCGGTAAAGGCACGAGAACGACCCAGTTGGTTTTCATAGATGCGGCTTTGGCTTTCATGCACACCCATCGAAACGCCCTGCCCCAGCGGAGTAAGCGCAAAAGCCGGGTTAATGCCCTGCTCGTACGCAGCGTGGCCGACTTCGTGAATGGTCGAATAGAAACAGTTGAACGGGTCGGTCTCGCTTGTTCGGGTGGTAATGCGCACATCCAGACCACTGCCCGAGCTGAACGGATGTACTGCCTTGTCCACGCGCCCCGTATTCAGGTCATAGCCAAAGGTGGTCGCCAGTTTCTGCGAAAGGCGCATCTGTATCTGTTCATCGTATTTACCGGTCAAAGCTTGAGGCGCAGGTCTATCCAGTACAGCCGCGCGCAGAGCCACAAGACGCGGGCGCATCTGATCGAAAATCTCGGCGATCTGCTTGCCCGTTGTGTAGGGCTCATAGTCTTCGACCATGGCATCATAGACATCGCCACCCTGCGCCAGTGCTGCGCCTTCTTCACGCTTGAGGGCAACGACTTCTTCGAGAACCGGCAGAAAAGTGGCGACGTTCTCGTCTGCACGGGCTTGCGCCCACGTTCCCTGCGCTGCTGAGGTCACGCGCGCGATAGCCTTGGCCAGATCGGCAGGCACCTTGACCGTCCGCTCGTAGGTTCGGCGGATATCGCGCAACTGAGCACGGGCCACATCGTTTTGCGGATCGGCCTGCTCCAGCCATTCAGCCACGCGCGGGTCTGAGCGACGGGCATGCAGAACGGCTTCGATCGCAGCCATCTCCTCGGCCCGTTGCGGAGCTGCGCCACGCGGCATCACCGTTTCCTGATCCCAGCCCAGCCGCCCGGCGATCTGCCCGAGGGCCGAAGTTTCGCGTTGAAAGGCCATCAGGTCGTCATAGGCAGTCATCGGGGTTACGCTCCGCGGATTGAGGTGGCGATTGGGTAGGCAGTCAGGAACCGTGCACGCAAGATCAAGGTCCAGACGACGACAGCCATGAACTGGTGGAAGATGGCGATCTGCCAAGGGGCTGCGTAGATGACCGTCATAATCCCGACCACCACCTGCAGCGACAGCGCTGCAAAAGCTGCGTTGAAGGCAAATCGAGTTTGGGTATGCGCGCTGGTGCTACCGCGGCGCCACACGATGATGCCAAAGATGAACAGCAGGTAGCCCGCACATCGATGGATGAACTGAACCAGACCGGGGCTTTCAAAGAAGTTACGCCACATCGGTTCAAGCATTGTCGCGTCGGGCGGCAATAACTGCCCACCGATCAGCGGCCAATCGGTAAAAGATCGCCCGGCGTCGATGCCTGCCACAAGCGCGCCGATAAGGATCTGCAAAAAGGCGAAATGCATCAGGCCGGTCGACAGTGAGAACAGCTTACCCTCTTTCGCGCGACGGGCCTGCATCAGGTCACGCTCTTCTCGGCCTAGCTCAAAGATATACCAGGCAAGGAAACCCAGTATCACGAAGGCCAGCCCCAGATGGACCGCCAGACGATAGCTGGCGACGGCTGTCATCCCCTCGCCCTGTGTCACGCCCGAGGCGACCATCCACCAGCCGACCGCGCCCTGAACTCCGCCCAAAACGCCGGGGATCAACAGCTTGCCGGTCCACCCGGTCGGTATTTTCCGCGCCAACAGGAAGCCAAAGAATCCAAGCGCCCAGACCAGACCGATCACCCGACCCAATTGGCGATGACCCCATTCCCACCAGTAGATGGTTTTGAAGTCATCCAGCTCCATCCATTGGTTCTGGATTTGCCATTGGTCGATCTGTTTGTACTTGTCGAACTCGGCCTGCCAGTCGGACTCGGTCATCGGCGGAATAGCTCCGGTAATCGGACGCCATTCGGTGATCGACAGCCCGCTATCGGTCAGACGTGTCAGGCCGCCCACGGCGATCATGACGACGACCAGCGCGAACAGGATCATCAGCCAGACGCGAATGGCCCCGCGTGCGCCGCCTTTTCCCCGGTCAATCATACCCGGTTGAACGGCTTGTTGTTTTTCGGTGTCTGAGACGTCTTCGAAGATGCTGCGCTTACCGCTCATGCTGTCCTCTTGTGCCTTGGATTTCGTCGCAAGCTAGGGTGAAGGGGGGCTAAGGTCCAGCCTCAGCCCTTATCCTTCCAACGGACCATCTGACGCATGATCCCGTGCAGCATCTGTACATCGGCGCGGGTCATCCGCATCCGCGACCACAGATTGCGCAGATTGGTCTTCATGCCTTCGGCCTTTTCGGGCGGATAGAAGAACCCTGCCTCTTCCAGCCGATCCTCGTAATGTTCGACCAGTTTTTCGACCTCGATCCCCGTGGCCCAGTCACCCTTGCCTAGATCAGTGGCTTCGTGCACCACATCGCCGGTCTGGCGCATCCACTCATAAGCGTTCAGCAACACGCACTGTCCTAGGTTCAGCGAGGCATATTCCGGGTTCACCGGAACTGAGATGATGGCATTGGCCTTGGCGATATCTTCGTTTTCCAACCCTGCCCGCTCCGGTCCGAACAAGACCGAGACCTTTTCTCCGGCCGCGACTTTCTCGGCTGCAATCTGCATCGCGCGTTCGGGACTGTAGACCGGCTTGGTCAGCCCACGCTGACGCGCTGTGGTAGCAAAAACAAACGTGCTGTCGGACAACGCCCCGGCCAGATCATCGAACAGCTGCGCCTCGTCCAGCAACCGGCCGGCCCCGCTGGACATAGCCACCGCCTTTGGATTGGGCCAGCCGTCGCGCGGTGCCACGATCCGCATCCGGTCCAGCCCGAAGTTCCACATCGCCCGCGCGGCGGCACCGATGTTTTCCCCCATCTGAGGGCGCACGAGCACAAAAGAGGGCTGGGATTTATCGCTGGGCATGGTTGTCTCCGGAAAACTTGGCCTGCTGTAATCGGCGCGTTGGCGCAGGGCAAGGCATCAGATTGGTCATTTGCGCCTTAAACCGGCATAAAAGTTTGCTTCCCCGGCACAATCCGCTAAACCGCGCCAAAGACTGAAAGCGAAGGACGCGCCAATGGACACCCCCGAGCAGCCGCAGATTTACCTGATCACCCCGCCAACGATCTCGTTGAGCGCCTTCCCCGACCAGCTTGGCCGCGTTCTGGACTGTGCCGAGATCGCCTGCATCCGGCTGGCGCTAGCGGGCAACGACGAAGACGCCATCGCCCGCGCTGCTGACGCTTGCCGCGAAGTGGCCCATGCACGCGACGTGGCACTGGTGATCTCGAACCACGTTCTGCTGGCGCAACGGTTGGGGCTGGACGGTGTACATCTGGATGACGCCGCGCGTTCTGCGCGCGCCGCGCGCAAAGAGCTAGGCGCTGATGCCATCGTTGGCAGCTTTTGTGGCGCGTCGAGCCACGATGGCATGACCGCTGGCGAGGCTGGCGTGGATTATGTCGCCTTTGGTCCGGTCGGCGCGTCAACGCTGGGCGACGGGACCACAGCTGAAAAAGATCTCTTCCAGTGGTGGTCGGAAATGATCGAGGTTCCGGTTGTTGCCGAAGGCGGCTTGACCCCCGACTTGGTCCGCGACCTTACCCCCTGCACCGATTTCTTTGGCATCGGGGATGAGATCTGGTCGCAGGACGACCCTCTTGCCGCGTTGAAAGCCCTCACCGACGCGATGTGAGCGTTAACCCTTGCACCAACCTCAGGGCTGCGGCATGACACGGGCATGACTCAGAACAGCGAAATCCTGTGTATTGGCTCGGTCCTGTGGGACATAATCGGGCGTTCCGCCAGCGCCATGCGGCAAGGCTCGGACGTGCCGGGTCGGATCACCCGCCTGCCCGGCGGTGTGGCCATGAATATTGCCATGACACTGGTGCGGTTCGGCATGACCCCAACCATTTTGACGGCCATCGGTCGCGACCCCGAAGGGGACGAGTTAGTTCATGCCTGCTCGCGGCTGGGCATGGTGACGGATCATATCTACCGCTCGCAGGATTTGCCGACGGACAGATACATGGCCGTCGAAGGGGCCAACGGTCTGATCGCAGCGATTGCCGACGCGCATTCGCTTGAGGCCGCCGGTGCCAAAATCCTGCGTCCTTTGATGCACGGGCCGCTGGGGTATGAGAACACTCCATTTCAGGGCCCAATCGCGCTGGATGGAAATCTGACCCTGACCCTTTTGGAGGAAATCGCCCAAAGCCCGGGCTTTGCGCGTGCTGACTTGCGCGTGGCACCGGCTTCGCCCGGCAAGGCCGAACGTTTGTTGCCTTTCCTGAAACACGCCCGCGCCACGCTTTATGTGAACCTCGAAGAGGCTGGCATCCTGTGCCAACGCGAATTCACAGATTCTGAAAGCGCCGCCAAGGGCTTGCTGGATCGCGGCGCTCTGCGGGTGCTGGTCACCGATGGCGGCAACTCGGCCACCGTAGGCAACGCTGACGAAATACTGACCCAAACACCGCCCTCTGTATTGGTCACACGCGTGACCGGTGCCGGGGATACCTTCATGGCGGCGCATATCGCGTCCGAGGCCAGCGGCGCGTCCAGTGACGAAGCCCTGCGCCGCGCCCTGCACGCCGCCGCAACTTATGTTTCCGGAGAAACCCCGCTGTGATCGACATCCAATATTCCGCCGAAGTCCGCGGCGCCAAAGAAGCGGGCCAGCCCATCGTCGCGCTGGAAAGCACCATCATCACCCACGGCATGCCCTACCCTCAGAACATCGAGGTGGCGGCGCAGGTTGAACAGGACATCCGCGATGCGGGTGCGGTTCCGGCTACGATCGCGGTGATCAAGGGCAAGCTGCATGTGGGGTTGGAATCTGACCAGTTGAAATCACTGGGTCAGGCCCATGGCGTCGCCAAAGTGTCCCGCGCAGATATGCCCGTTTGCATGGCCTCTGGCGGGACTGGAGCCACAACGGTCGCAGCCACCATGATCGGCGCACATTATGCCGGGATCGAGGTTTTTGCCACGGGCGGCATCGGAGGTGTGCATCAGGGGGCTGAGACCACTTTTGACATTTCGGCTGACCTGCATGAACTGGCGCAAACACCGGTTACCGTTGTCGCAGCCGGCGCAAAGGCGATCTTAGATATCGCCAAGACATTAGAAGTGCTGGAAACGCTGGGTGTTCCGGTCATCGCGCATGGTCAGGATGAGTTCCCGGCCTTCTGGTCTGCCAAATCTCCCTATGCCGCGCCCCTGCGCCTGGACAGCGCTGAAGACATCGCCAAAGCTCACGCCACCCGACGGGCGCTTGGCCTGCCCGGAGGTCAGCTGGTCGCCAACCCGATCCCGACCGCCGATCAAATCCCGGCCGAGGAACTGGCCCCAATCATCGCCTCGGCCCATGCCGACGCAGAAACGCATCGTATCACGGGCAAAGGCGTCACACCTTACTTGCTGCAGCGGATTTACGAACAAACCGAGGGCCGTTCGCTGACCGCAAACATTGCGCTGGTGCGCAATAATGCCCGACTTGCCGCTGGTGTCGCGATTGCGCTGAGCAAAACCGCATAGGATTAACCTATTGTACCAAGACGCCGGACTGCTTAATTAAATCGGCAAATCATTCAGGATCGCAATGAACACACCGTTTGATGAAGAACCCCATCGTAGACCGGGCCTGTTATCCCGGCTGCGCGCGTCTTTTCTGACGGGCATCGTCGTCATTGCGCCTGTCTGGCTGACGATCTGGCTAATCTGGTCGGTTGTAGGTTGGATCGACAGTGCTGTCCTGCCGCTGATCCCGCAACAGTTCCAGCCCCAGCAATACGTGGGCATCAACCCGCGTGGCGTTGGTGTCATCATCTTTCTGGCGTTCACTGTTTTGGTGGGTTGGATTGCCAAGGGTATTCTGGGTCGGTCCTTAATCTCGTTCGCCGAAAGCCTGGTAGAGCGGATGCCCGTTGTCCGCTCGGTCTATTCTGGGATCAAACAGATCTCCGAAACGGTTTTTGCGCAGACCGAACGGTCCTTCGAAAAAGCCTGCCTGATCCAGTACCCCCGCCGCGGCATATGGGCCATCGGATTTGTGTCGACCACAGCGCGGGGCGAAGTCAGTGAGCGAGCGGAAACGGGTGGCGCATTGCTGAGTGTCTTTGTCCCTACGACCCCAAACCCAACCTCGGGCTTTTTGCTGTTCTTCCCCGAAGAGGACGTCATCCTGCTGGACATGTCCATCGAGGATGCGGCCAAGCTGGTGATTTCGGCAGGATTGGTTTACCCCAACGACAAAGACCCTACGCAACCGCCTGAATAATCAGCCGAACATCTCCGGAAGGTTTACGGTACTCTGCTGACCCAGATCGGCTTTGTTGTCCGATAGGAACCGATGCGCGGCCGCTCGCCCGGCCTCTTTTAACTTGTGCAAAACCACCGGGTTCGGCACCGTTTTGGTTGCCACCGAAAGATCATTCATCAGCGCGTCATCTGCGATCATGTGAACCAGCACTCGGCTCATCTCACCCGCTTTCAGCTTGCCTTCGGCCAGCAAGCGTTGCACGAAGCTGATGGCGCGCAACTCGCGGAAAAGGGATGAGTTAAAGCTGATCTCATTGATCCTGTTCTGGATTTGCTGCGGCGTTTTCGGCACCTCATCCCGCTCAAGCGGGTTGATGTTCACGATCACCAAATCTTCCGGAAGATCGGTGTTGAACAAAGGGTACAGGGCCGGGTTCCCAGTATAGCCGCCATCCCAATAGGCTTCGGTCCTTCCAGATTTGGGATCAAAAATCTCGACCGCCTGAAACAGGTTCGGCAGGCAAGCCGAGGCCAGGATCGCATCTGTCGAGACCTCACCCCCGGTAAAGACCCGTATCTTGCCGCTGCGCACACAGGTGGCACAGACGAATAGGCGTGGCCCTTCGTCGGCGCAGATTTCATCAAAATTGAACCGGTCCACCACCGGCTCCAAAGGATTGCGATAGAACGGGCCGTAAGCATAGGGCGAAACCAGCCGCGACCACGCATCACCCACGGAGAACGGCAGGGAATACTCCATGGCATGCGCGATCTGTGCAGGTTCGATCGCCTGCATCCAGTTGGCAAGGCGCATGTCGCCCACGGCCCCCATGCGCGCCCACAGGCCATCAAGGCTGGCCCGCGCGCCGTCACGGCCATTACGCACCATACCGGATTTGAAGGCCGCGCCGTTCAGCGCCCCGGCCGAGGTGCCGGTAATGGCCGCGACCTCAATATCATCCTCGTCCAGCAGCCGGTCCAGTACACCCCAGGTAAAAGCGCCATGCGCGCCGCCACCTTGCAAGGCTAGATTGATCTGCTTCATGACCCGCCCCTTTCTTTACAGAGCCGTCCACCCCCCATCCACCGAGATTGCTGTCCCGGTGATTTGCGCGGCAGCATCCGAACACAGAAAGACTGTAGTGCCACCAAGTTGCTCGACCGTTGCAAACGCTTTCGAAGGTTGGCGTTCCAGCATAACATTCTTGATCACATCCTCGCGGCTCATGCCGTATTCCTTCATCGTGTCGGGGATTTGGGCTTCAACCAAAGGCGTGAGCACGTAGCCAGGGCAAATCGCGTTGCAGGTGATCGGTTCCTGCGCGGTTTCCAGCGCTACGGTTTTGGTCATTCCGACCACACCGTGTTTGGCAGCGACATACGCTGCTTTGAAAGGCGACGCGGTCAGCCCATGCGCCGAGGCGATATTAACGATCCGTCCCCACCCGGCCTTGCGCATCATCGGCAAAGCAGCGGCCATGGTGTGGTAGGCCGAGTTCATGTTGATCGCAATGATCGCATCCCATTTGTCGACCGGAAACTGATCAATCGGTGAAACGTGTTGAATGCCCGCGTTGTTCACCAGGATGTCACAAGCACCCGCCTTTTCGATCAGAGCACGGCATTCATCCCCCTTGGACATGTCCGCCTTGATGTACCGCGCGTTGGTTCCGGTCTCCTGCGCAATCTCGGCGGCCAGCGCGTGATCCTCATCCCGGTCGGTGAACGAGTTCAAAACGACGTTGGCCCCGGCCTTGGCCAATTCACGGGCAACGCCCAAACCGATCCCCGAATTCGACCCAGTGATGATCGCTGTTTTTCCCGCCACGCTCATGAGCTTTCTCCCTCAACATCCGCTTTGGCCGCACAGTGCCATGCTGCACGTGCAAAGGAAACGGGGAAACATTTAGGTTCTGTATCCGGGGTTGAAATTGCCAAAAAAAACGCCCGCACGAAGCGGGCGTTAAGTTATTGAGGCAGGTTTCATACAGGCAAGAAACCTATCGAGCAGTGCAACCTTTATACGCAATTCCCCGCCTTCGTCCAAGCTAAAAGTTTGATAATAAGAAAAATCATCGGTACGGTGAATCCCAACAAAATAAGGCCTGAGCAGGATTGTTTCCAAAATGAGCCCCGATTTTCTACGTCCCGTTCGCACTGTGATCGCGGGAATCACCTCTGTTTTTGCCGTCACGATTGCCTATGCAGAATCGGCGCATGGCATAGCTATGTACGGAGACCCTGCCCTACTACCGGATTTTGTGTCTCTGCCCTATGCCAACCCCGAGGCCCCCAAAGGCGGCAAAGTCGTTTTCGGAAATACCGGCGGCTTTAACAGTTTGAACCCGTTTGTGCAAAAAGGTGCATCGCCCTGGCAATTGCGATTTTGGACCCACGAAAGCCTGATGGGCCGGTCCTGGGACGAACCTTTCACTCTTTACGGGTTGTTAGCCGAATCAGTTGAGACTGCTCCGGACCGCTCCTGGGTCGAATTTACGCTGCGTGAAAATGCCGAGTTTTCGGATGGCAACCCAGTGACCGTAGACGATGTGATCTGGTCATATGAGACGCTGGGCACAGAAGGGCACCTGCGCTATCGCGGGTTGTGGGGCAAGATCGATAGCATCGAACAGACAGGCCCGCGCAAGGTGCGGATCACCTTTAACGAACCCGACCGTGAATTGGCGTTGATCGCTGGGCTGCGCCCAATTCTGCAAAAGGCGCAGTGGGAAGGGAAGGATTTCGCCAACGCCGCGCTGCACGACGTTCCCATCGGATCGGGGCCTTACGTCGTCGATAGCTATGAGGCAGGCCGTTTTGTGAATTTGCGCCGCAACCCGGATTATTGGGGGGCTGACATTCCGTTCCGGCGCGGCACCATGAACCTGGATGACATTCGGATCGAATTTTATGGCGACGGCACCGTACTGTTCGAAGCGTTCAAGGCCGGTGAGTTGACCGCGGTCCGCGAATTCAACGCCGACAAATGGAACACCCAGTATAATTTCCCAGCCGTCCAGCGCGGCGATGTGGTCAAGACCGAGATCCCGCACGGCAAGCCCTCGGGCATGACCGGGTTCGTCATGAACACCCGCAAAGCCCCCTTTGACGACTGGCGCGTCCGCGAGGCGATGCTGCTGGCGTTCAATTTCGAATATATCAACGACACGATCACCGGTGGCGCTCAGCCCCGGATCACCTCGTATTTCTCGGGTTCCGATCTGGGCATGCAATCCGGCCCTGCTACTGGTCGCGTCGCCGAATTGCTACGGCCCTATGCCGACGACCTGCCGCCCGGCGCGCTTGAGGGCTATGCCCTGCCCGTCAGCGACGGCTCGGCCCGTAACCGCGCCAATATCCGCAAAGCCAACAAACTGCTGGCCGAGGCTGGCTGGACCATTCAGGACGGTGTGTTGCGCAATGAGGACGGTCAGGACTTCGCCATCACCGTTTTACTTCAACAGGGCGACAGCGAGGGCCAGACGGCCATCGAAATTTACACTCGCGCGCTTGAGCGTTTGGGCATCAAAATCAATGTCGAACAAGTAGACAGCGCCCAGTTCGCTGGCCGCAACGCCGAATTGGATTTTGATATCACCTTCATCCGCCGCGCGCTGTCGCTATCGCCGGGCAATGAGCAGCGCCTGTATTGGGGCAGCGAAAATGCCGATACACAGGGCACGCGCAACCTGATGGGCGTTGCCTCACCTGCCGTGGACGGTCTGATTGATGCGATGCTGGCCTCGGAAAGCCATGAGGATTTCGTGGCCGCCACCCGCGCGCTTGACAGGGTTTTGACCACCGGTCGCTATGTCATTCCGATCTGGAATTTCGACGTCGGGCGCATCGCTCACGCCAAGGAGCTGAAACAACCGCAGACCCTACCGATCTATGGCGATGGTCCCGAGTATATGCCGCAGGTTTGGTGGTTCGAAGAGTGATTAGATAAGCCCCACTACAAGCCTGATCGGTTGCAAGGTTGTCGTCGCGGCGATCTCGTGCATCTGCAGGTTTATTTCCGAAAGAAAGCCCCACTAATTCGCACCGTCGTTCGGCGGATTTCGGCACATGGGTTAAATCCCACCACATCTAGTTATGCCTCAACAAAGTTTCGCCACAATTTGTACAACCTCCAATTTACAGCTTAAATCAAAAAAACACCCACAAGGGGCTTTACTGAACATGTCTGAACGATATAGCCTATTGGCATTTAACCGTGCTGTTTGACCAGATTAATTCTGATTATCTAGCTAGATAGCTTTCCATGCGGCGCGTCACACCTGGATTTTGCGGACCGGCCTCCACTCACTCAAACCTCAGGTCCGTAGGCCCGTTACGTTTCGTGCGTGACGGGCCTTTTTGACCTAAGGTAAGCATTGCCAGGGTGCGACATTTTGTCATGCGCGACGACTCCTGCCGTCTCCGTACCCTGATGTAAGGGCCGAGCAGCCGTGAAACCCGAACTACGGAAGCTGACTGATGTTGAACTGGACTGACCTGACGCAAGACTGGGACGCTATGTACTCCCGCGCCAAACGGCGTTTTCCGAACCTACGCGATCAGGACAAGGTGCGGCTGAGCAAAGATCGAAAAGGATTCGAAGCATACCTGGCCGAACGCCACCACCTGACCGTAAACGAAGCCCACGAAGAACTTGAGGATTTTCTATTCACCGAAGGGTTGAACCGCGAGTTCAGCCGGTCGTTAAGCAAGTGACGTTACCCATAGGATCGTCGCATCTTCGTCACTGACGGAAATCACGTTGTGCCCCATACTGGCGTCGTAATAGGCGCTGTCGCCACGACGCATTTCGACAGGTTCGTAGAATTCAGTATACAGCTTTACAACCCCAGTCAGCACATACAGGAATTCTTCGCCATCATGGCGTACCCAGCCGTCAAACTCATCCATTGAACGCGCTCGAACACGGGCGCGATAAGGCAGCATCTGCTTTTTCGTCAGGTTTTCGGCGAGCAACTCGTGCTCGTAGGTACCTGTTGGATGTGCGGCACCTTCACCCATGCGGGTGATCGCCATACGCCCGATCACCTGATCGCGCTGCGGCGGTGTGAACAGCTGCGGCACCGAGATCTCTAACCCGGTCGCCAGTTTCTTGAGCGCATCGTAGGTCGGCGACATCTGCCCGTTCTCGATCTTGCTCAGCGTCGAGCGCGCAAGCCCCGCCTGCGAAGCCGCCTGCTCCAGCGTCCAGTTCCTCGCCTTACGCAGCTGACGCACACGCGCGCCCAGGTCAAGCGGTTCAAGATCGGTATGCTCACCCGAGTCACGGGCAATACGGATCAGGGATGGCTGTTCATTGGTGCTCATGCGCAACTCTATAGGGCCAGCCTGTCCCGCTTGCAACGCGCCAAGCGCCGCGATAGCCAGTTGTCATGCTTTCTGTATTCGATCAGGGGCCGCCAACGGCCTGCCCTGCCCCCTTCAATCTGGCCGCACATGTGCTGCGTCGTTCGGATGACCAAGCGGACAAGATCGGCTTGTCGGTTCTAGGCAGCGGCCGGGCACAGGATTGGACCTATGGCGCATTGAAATCAGCCATTCTGAGCACTGCCACCGGCTTGCTGGAGTCTGGGTTGAAACCCGGTGACATTGCGCTGATGCGGCTGGGGAACACCGTCGATTTTCCAATTGCCTATCTGGGTGCCATAGCTGCCGGGATCGTGCCGGTTCCAACCTCGTCACAACTGACCGAACCCGAAACCGCGCGCATGATCGCCGATCTGAATCCCGCAGCCATACTGCGGGACCCGTCCGTCGCCTGTGCCGAGCATCCGATGCAGATTGCACTGGATGACCTAGCCCAGATGCGCGCCCTGCCGCCCGCTGAATTCCAATACGGCGACCCTGACCGACTTGCCTATATCGTTTATACCTCTGGGACTTCGGGAAAACCGCGTGCTGTTGCCCATGCCCATCGCGCCATTTGGGCGCGTCAGATGATGGTGGACGGCTGGTACGGTCTGCAGGGATGGGATCGCCTGTGCCATGCCGGGGCGTTCAACTGGACCTATACGCTGGGTACCGGACTGATGGACCCCTGGACCATCGGCGCGACCGCATTGATCCCCGAACCGGGCACCGACCCGGAAGATTTGCCAACCCTGTTACGCCAACATCGGGCAACGATCTTTGCCGCCGCGCCGGGCGTGTTTCGCAAACTTCTTAAATCCGCCGGTGATCTGCACCTGCCGGACCTGCGCCACGGCTTGTGCGCGGGCGAAAAACTGTCACGGCATCTGCACGCCCAATGGACAGACCTGACCGGGACGGAATTGTACGAAGCCTACGGAATGTCCGAATGTTCCACCTTTATCTCATCCAGCCCTTCTCGTCCGGCGCGGGGTGAAGCTCTGGGTCAACCGCAGCCGGGCCGCCGCGTAGCGATCTTGGGGCCGGACGGGCCCGTTCCGCACGGCCAAGAGGGTACCATTGCTATCCACCGATCAGACCCCGGGCTGATGCTGACTTATCTGAACGCACCGGACGAGGCCGAGACCCGTATGCAGGGCGACTGGTTTCTAACCGGCGACCAAGGGGCAATGGCGATAGACGGGCAGATCACCTATCTAGGCCGCGACGACGATATGATGAACGCAGGCGGTTATCGCGTGTCCCCGGTCGAAGTTGAGGCTGCCCTGACCAAATACCCCGGCATCACGCAAGTGGGCGCGGCTGCGGTTGAGGTCAAACAGGACACATTCGTGATAGCCGCTTTCTATACTGGGCCGGAAAAGCTGGACGAGGCCGCTTTGCAAACCTATGTGGAGGCAAATCTGGCGCGATACAAACAGCCACGCGCGTTCATTCACCTGCCCCAGCTGCCAACCGGCGGCAACGGCAAACTCCTGCGCCGGGCGCTACCGGCCTATTTCAAGGCGAATACACCATGACCCAGACCGTCAAACTCGACATCATGTCCGACCCGATCTGCCCGTGGTGCTATATCGGCAAAACCCATCTGGACAAAGCGCTGGCCGCCATTCCGGACCACCCGTTCGTGATCGAATGGCATCCGTTTCAACTGAACCCCGATATGCCGGGCGAAGGCATGGATCGTCGCGAGTATCTAGAACGCAAATTCGGTGGCAAGGACGGTGCCGTGCGCGCCTATGCCCCGGTGGTTGAGCATGCGCAGAACGCAGGGCTGAGCATAGATTTCGAAGGGATGAAACGCACGCCCAACACGCTGGACGCCCACCGCCTGATCCATTGGGCTGGGATTGAAGGCAAGCAGGATGCGGTCGTGGACGCCTTATTCGATGCGTATTTCGTGCAGGGTCGCGATATTGGCGACCACGAAGTCTTGGCCGATATCGCCGATGGTGTCGGCATGGACGCGGCAGTGGTGTCAAAACTGCTGAAATCCGACGCCGACCGCGAGGATATCCGCACCCGCGACACCCATTCACGTCAGATGGGTGTGAATTCTGTTCCAACTTTCATCGTGGCCAACCAGCACGCAGTCCCTGGTGCGCAACCCCCTGAAATGTGGGAAAAAGTAATCAATGAGATCATGTCTCAGATTGAGGCTTCCCCTGCAAAATAGCACAGGACCCTGTGCGCACTGACCCCTAGCGCCATTTGAAAAGCCGTGATAGCGCAATCCGGTCAGGAGGGCGCAATGGCCAATCGTATGTCTTCGGGAGAGTTCATCGCACTAGTCGCAATGATGTTCGCGACGATTGCGTTTTCGATCGACTCGATGTTGCCTGCTTTGCCCGAAATCGGCGCGCAACTCAGCCCCGATGATGTCAACGACGCTCAGCTGATTTTGACCTCATTTGTACTGGGTATGGGCATCGGGACATTCTTTGTGGGCCCTCTGTCCGACGCGTTTGGACGCAAGCCGGTGATCTATGTCGGCTCGGCTTTGTATATCGTTTCAGCTGCAGTGGCCTGGGCCAGTTCTTCGCTGGAACTGCTGCTATTCGCACGGGTGGCTCAGGGCATCGGCTGTGCTGCGCCACGCGTGGTGGCCATGGCGATCATCCGGGATTTGTACTCGGGCCGGGAAATGGCGCGGATCGTATCAATCGCCATGATGATCTTTACGCTGGTGCCCGCCGTCGCCCCGATGCTGGGGGCCGGAATGATTGCCATCGCGGGATGGCGCGGCATCTTCGTCTCGTTCATTCTGTTCTCGGTTATCACCGTGATTTGGCTGGGCCTGCGCCTGCCGGAATCGCTAAAGCCCGAGAACCGTCGCCCACTGCGCCTGCCATTGATGGCCGCGGCCGCGCGCGAGATGTTCACCCACCCCACAGTACGGGTATCAATCTTCGTGCAGACCCTTTGCCTGGGCATGCTGTTCACTATGCTGACAATGGTGCAGCCAGTTTATGACGTTATCCATAACAGTGCCGACAGCTTCCCGTTTTGGTTCGGCTTTGTGGCACTGATGGCGGGATCTGCCAGCCTGTTGAACGCCGCGCTTGTGATCCGCGTGGGGATGCGGCGGCTTGTAACTTGGGCCCTCGGCGCGCAGATCGCCGTCACAATTGGCGTGATCACCCTGAACATGATGCCACTTTCGGCCAACCTGAACTTTGCGGTGTTCGTCTTCTGGCAGACCTCGATCTTCTTCATGGCTGGCATGACGATGGGCAATCTGAACGCCATCGCAATGGAGCCGATGGGGCATATCGCCGGCATGGCAGCGTCGGTCATCGGTGCGTTCTCGACCATTCTCGCTGCTGCCATCGCTGCACCGATCGGGCAATTGTTCGATGGTTCACTATATCCGCTGACCACCGGCATTCTGGTCATGAGCATGACCGGCTTCGGGTTGATGCTTCATATGGGCCGGATCGAAAACAGACTGCCTGCCTGACCTGTGCAGCCCGAGTGAATCACGCTAACATTTCCCCGATCCGAGGGGAGATTTTCTATGACCGAGTATTACGATCTGGGCACACATTCTTGTTCGGTCAGTACAACCTCAGCCGAAGCGCAGCTGTGGTTCGACCGGGGATTGGTCTGGACCTATGGCTATAACCATGACGAGGCCGTTGTCTGTTTCCAGCGCGCTGCCGAACATGACCCAGATTGCGCCATGGCCTATTGGGGCATAGCATACGCAGCTGGCCCGAATTACAACCTGCCTTGGGATTTACGCGACGAGCGTGGCCAGCAGAAAGCGCTGGCGCAAGCTTATGACGCGACGCAGCAGGCACTTGCCCTGCTGGAGACCTGCACCCCAGTCGAACAGGCGCTGATCCGCGCCTTGCCTGCGCGCTACCCTCAGCGCGATCCGATTCCGGACATGAACGGCTGGAACCACGATTTTGTAGACGCCATGCGCACGACCTTTGCCGAACAACCCGACCATCTGGACCTGCGTACAATCTATGTCGAGTCATTGCTGAACCTGACCCCCTGGCAAATGTGGGATTTGAAAACCGGCCAACCCGCCGAAGGTGCCGCCACGCTTGAGGCGCAGAAAGCGCTAGAAGATGCGATGGCCAACGACCCGGCGGCCATGTCCCATCCGGGCCTGCTCCACCTATATGTTCATCTGATGGAGATGTCTCCGACCCCGGAAAAGGCATTGAAAGCAGGGGATGTTCTGCGCACGTTGGTGCCCGATGCGGGCCATCTGGTGCATATGCCCACCCATATCGACGTGCTGTGCGGCCATTACCACAACGTCGTTTATTGGAACGAGAAGGCCACCGTCGCCGACCTGAAGTATTACGAACGCGAAGGCGCGTTCAACATTTACACTGGCTATCGCCAGCACAATTACCATTTCGCCATCTATGGCGCGTTGTTCCTGGGTCAGATGGAACCGGCCCTTCGTGCCAATCAGGGTCTGTGGGACACCACCCCCGAAGAGATGTTGCGCATCGAAAGCCCACCCATGGCGGATTACTTCGAAAGCTACATGTCCATGGGGCCGCATATCTTGATCCGCTTTGGCCGGTGGGAGGAAGCCAAGGCGCTGGAACTGCCCGAAGACCCGAACCTCTATCGCACGTTGACTGCCACCATCCACTACGCCCGCGCCATCGCCCACGCTGCGACAGGTGAGGTGGCCGAGGCCGAAGCTGAAGAGCAGCTGTTCCTGTCGGCCAAGGCCTGCGTGCCCGAGACGCGATTGCTGCACAACAACCGCGTTGTCGATCTGCTTGAAATCGCCCGAGAAATGCTGAGTGGAGAGATTGAATACCGCAAGGGCAACTACGACATCGCCTATGCTCATCTGCGCCGATCAGTCGAGTTGGATGACACCCTGCCCTATGATGAGCCATGGGGCTGGATGCAGCCAACACGTCATGCCTTAGGAGCGCTTTTGTTCGAACAGGGCCATGTGGCCGAGGCCGAAGCGGTCTATCGCGAGGATCTTGGCCTGGGCGGCACCCTCAGCCGAGCCTCGATCCATCCGGATAATGTTTGGAGCCTCAAAGGTCTGCATGACTGCTTGAAGGCGCGCGGGGAAGGTGTTGAAATTACTCAGATCAAACAACGCCTTGATCTTGCTTTGGCCCGTGCCGATCGGGCCGTCGGGGCATCCTGTTTTTGTGCTCAGGCCGCGATGAAAGCTGCTGAATGAAGTACGCCATTCTGTTGGCCGCCCTGCTCTGCGGCCCCGCCCTTGCTGATCGTCAATCCTTTCCTCCAGTCGATCAGGCCGACCGCGACCAAACGCTGGTGGCCTTTCGCGAAGCGTTACTTGCTCAAGTAATTGCACGGGACACCGACGCGGTGGTCACGGCAGCGTGCCCCGATATCTACCTGAGCCAAAGCGGCGATGGCGGACCCGAGGAACTGCGCGCCAATCTGATCCGGGACCCTGAAACCTTGTCAGAAGAACAGCGCGAAAACGCAGATGCGTTACGCGCGCAATACTGGGTCCATCTGGAAGACACCCTATCCCAGCCTGGCTACTTCGACGAAGAGGGCGAGTTCTGGATGCCGCATCAATGGCAGATCACCCTACCAGCGTCGCTGGACCCGGAGTTGGCATTCTTTGTCACGGGAACGAATGTTTCACTGCGTCAAAGACCGGACCGCAGCTCACCCATTCTTGGCCTGATCAGCTACGAGATCGCGATCATACGCGACTATCACGATGGTGCCGAGTATCAGCGCGTTCTGCTAACAGACGGCACCCAAGGCTATATGCACGCCGACTTTCTTTGGCCTATGACCGGCCACCGTGCCGCCTTCGTGAAATCGGACGCGGGCGAATGGCAGCTGTGTACTTTTGTCAGCGGAGACTAAATCTTCGCCTTTTTCTTCTCGGCCACAACCTTTTCCGCCAGATCGCGGGCGATAGCAAAGGCCCCTTTGATCTTATCGCTGTCCTTTTTCCAGTCGCGGCGCACGACGATTTTGTTGTCCTTGACCTTGGCCAGTCCGCGCTGGTTCTGGATGAACTCGACCAGCCCCTGGGGTGAGGCGAACTTGTCATTGTGGAACTGGATCGTCGCGCCTTTCGGCCCGCCGTCCAGCTTGGCAATACCCGCCCGTTTGCACATCGCCTTGATGCGCACGACCAGCATCAGGGTGTTTACCTCTTTCGGCAGAGCCCCAAACCGGTCAATCAGCTCAGCCGCAAAACCTTCCAATTCCACCTTGGTCGAGAGCGAGGACAAGCGGCGGTACAGACCCAGACGCACGTCCAGATCGGGTACGTAATCCTCTGGGATCAGAACCGGCACGCCCAGATTGATCTGCGGCGCCCATTGGTCGTCGGCATCGCTAAGCCCCTCCATCTCACCGGCTTTGATCTTGGCAATCGCCTCTTCCAGCATGGATTGGTAAAGCTCGTAGCCCACGTCACGCATCTGGCCGGACTGTTCCTCGCCCAGCAGATTACCCGCTCCGCGAATGTCCAGGTCCTGCGAGGCTAACGTGAACCCGGCCCCCAGCGTATCGAGAGAGCCCAGAAC
Organism: Ruegeria sp. BI11; assembly: GCF_056538005.1. NCBI lineage: Bacteria > Pseudomonadati > Pseudomonadota > Alphaproteobacteria > Rhodobacterales > Roseobacteraceae > Ruegeria > Ruegeria sp. BI11. The sequence continues at coordinate 590,332 of NZ_JBQFSM010000001.1, forward strand.
CCGCAGGCGTTTCTCGGCCGTTGCGGTCAGCCGCTGACGTGGCTTGGTGGTTAGATAGGCATAGGCGCGGGTCTTCGACCGCCCCACTCGTCCCCGGATTTGGTACAATTGCGCTAGGCCAAACATATCCGCGCGATGCACAACCATCGTGTTCGCGGTCGGGATATCCAATCCGCTTTCTACAATCGTCGTCGCCAGCAGCACGTCGTACTTGCCGTCGTAAAACGCGTTCATCCGATCATCGAGCTCACCCGCTGCCATCTGCCCGTGGGCCACTACATAGGTCAGTTCCGGCAGCTGTTGCTTAAGGAACTCCTCAATCTCGGGCAGATCCGAGATGCGTGGGACCACATAGAAACTCTGCCCGCCGCGATAATGTTCGCGTAGCAGCGCCTCGCGGATGGTAACGGCATCGAACTCGCTGACATAAGTGCGGATGGCCAGGCGGTCGATGGGTGGCGTGCCGATGATCGACAGGTCACGCACACCGGTCAGCGACAATTGCAACGTCCGCGGGATCGGCGTTGCGGTCAGGGTCAGCACATGGATGTCTGAACGAAGCTGCTTCAGACGTTCTTTGTGACCAACGCCAAAGTGCTGTTCCTCATCAATGACCAGCAGTCCGAGGTTGTTGAACCGGACCCCCTTAGCCAGCAGCGCATGGGTGCCGATCACAATATCCACCGTGCCGCGGGCCAATCCATCGCGGGTCTGTTGCGCCTCTTTGGCTGAGACGAAACGAGACAACTGCCGAACCTCTAACGGGAACCCCCGGAACCTTTCCTTAAACGATGCCGCGTGCTGTCGCGCCAGCAGCGTCGTAGGTGCCACAACGGCCACCTGCACGCCCGACATTGCGGCGACAAAAGCGGCGCGCATGGCGACCTCGGTCTTACCAAAGCCCACGTCGCCGCAGATCAGGCGATCCATAGGTGCGCCCGAGTGCATGTCTTCCATCACCTCGGAAATCGCGCGCAGCTGGTCGTCGGTTTCCTGATACGGAAAGCGCGCGCTGAACTCCTCCCACGCGTGGGGCGGCGGGTCCATGACCGGAGCCTTGCGCAAGGCGCGCTCCGCCGCAATGCGGATCAGCTTATCCGCCATCTCGCGGATGCGCTCTTTCAGTTTGGCCTTCTTGGCCTGCCACGCGCCGCCACCCAAACGGTCCAGAAGACCTTCGTCGTGGCCGTATTTCGACAGCAACTCGATGTTTTCGACCGGCAGGTACAATTTGGATTGTTCGGCATATTCCAACAACAGGCATTCATGGGCCGCACCCGCCGCCGTGACGACCTCCATCCCCTGATAGCGACCAATGCCGTGATCGACATGCACCACCAGATCGCCGGGGGACAGCGATTGGGTTTCGGTTAAGAAATTCTCGGCCTTGCGGCGTTTCTTGGGTTGGCGGATCAGACGATCGCCCAGAACGTCTTGTTCAGCAATTACCGTCAGGCCTGGCGTTTCGAACCCATGTTCCAACGCCCAAACCGCCAGATGCAGGCCACGCTTGCCAATGCGAGTGCCGTTGGTGACGGGGATCGCCTCGGCCAGGCCTTCGTCCTCGATCAATCCGGTCAGACGTTCACGCGCACCTTCAGAGTAAGACGCAATCAGTACTGCGCCCTTGGTCAATTTGTCCGTGATATGGCTGGCAAGCGCACCAAACAGGCTGATGCTTTCCTGCTGCCGTTCGGGGGCGAAATTCCGTCCGATCCGCCCGCCCGCATCGATTACGCCCGGGCCGCTGGCCTGCGGCAGAGGGCTGAACTGCATCACCCGCAGATCACCCACAGCCTGTTCCCACGCGGCATCGTCGAGATACAGCAAACCGGGCGGCGTCGGCTTATACACCGTGTCCATCCGTGATCGGTTTTCCAATGCCAGTCGCCGGGTTTCGTACTGATCCTCAATCGAATCCCAACGGGCCAACCGCGCGGGCGTGACCTGATCGTCCAGCGAGATCGTGGCCCCCGGCAGATAGTCGAACAGCGTTTCCAGCTTTTCATGGAAGAACGGCAGCCAGTGTTCGACGCCTTGATGTTTGCGACCGGCGCTGACCGCCTCGTATAGCGGATCGTCGGTGCCAGCCGCACCGAATTCGATGCGATAGTTCTGGCGGAAACGTGTGATAGCGGCGTCATCCAGAATGACTTCGGACACCGGAGCCAGCTCGACCATGTCCAACTTTTCGGTCGTACGCTGCGACACTGGATCGAAGCGGCGTGCACCATCCAGAACATCACCGAACAGATCGAGACGAACCGGACCGGATTCGCCCGGAGGAAAAATGTCGATAATGCCGCCGCGGATCGCATAGTCTCCGGGCTCCATCACCGTCGGGCTTTGCGTGAACCCCATGCGCACCAGAAAATTCCGCAATGCGGTTTCGTCAACGCGGTGGTTGACCCGCGCGGTAAATGCGGCCTCACGCAGAACATCGCGTGCCGGAACGCGCTGGGTTGCAGCATTCAGCGTGGTCAACAGCACAAACCGTTCGGGCATCTGATGCACCAGCGCGGCCAGTGTCGCCACCCGTGCCGCAGCGATATCCGCATTGGGCGACACCCGGTCATACGGAAGGCAATCCCAGCCGGGAAAGACGAACACCGGCATGTCGGGGGCAAAAAAGGCGAGTGCCGCTCGCATCGCCTCCATCCGCTTATCATCGCGCGCAACATGACAAACCGGCCCGCCCGAACGCGCGATCTCGTTCAGGACAAGCTGCGCGTCAAACCCCTCGGGGGCGCCGCCGACAGTTACGTGGTTCGGAGCCGTCATTGCCTCGCCTTTCCGAATTTCCTACCCCAGAACACCGATCGAAAAGTTCTGGTACATGCCCCAAAGCGACGTGATCAAGATCGAAATCATGCCGATGATCTGTGTATAGATCCGGCAGCGGGTCAAAATTTTGCCGGTAAATTCCAGCGTCCCGTCTCCCGCCCGCAACTTTCGCGCCGCCGAAATGTTGATCAACATCACAATACAGACCGGGAATAGTAACAAGAACACGGCCTGCGCAAATTCGACCCCATAATAGAACCCCAGCGTCGCCAAGCCCGTGAAGATGAAACAGCACAGCCCCAGAATGGCCAGACCAGACACATCAACGATATACAGAATCCGATTGCTGTTGATCCGCACGATATCCAGAAAATCACGCTCAGCCTGCCCTCCGACACGACGGGCGCGCACCAGTAGATCGTAGGGTATACCCATACTCCAATGGCTTGCCGACGACCACAACACAGCCAACCCAATCCAATACCACAGATTCGAAAAGCTGCGCATGTCGATGATTTCGAAAAGCGAAGAGTATAAGTCCAAGCGTCAGCCCTTTGTTCACTGTCCTTTGGGGCCTTCTCTGCGCAGGCGCGACCATCGTTACCCTTGAGACCACGTGGAATTCATGCCACCCAATGCGAGAATATTCAAGGAGAGCGCGACATGAAGCCGACCATCGCCCCCTATCCCCTGACCCGTTTCCGCCGGGCGCGCCAATCGCAGGCCGTGCGTGGCCTCGTCCGGGAAAATACGCTGACCACGGATGATCTGATCTGGCCGGTATTTGCGCGTGACGGCGAAGGCGTGGAAGAGCCCGTGCCATCGATGCCAGGTGTGATGCGCCGTTCGGTCGACCTGATCGCCAAGGCCGCGGTTGAGGCGCAGGCGTTGGGAATCCCGGCAATCTGCATCTTTCCCTACACCGATCCCAGCCTGAAAACTGAAGATTGCGCCGAGGCTTGGAATCCAGAAAACCTGTCGAATCGCGCCATTCGCGCCATCAAGGCCGCAGCCCCAGATATTGCGGTGATGACCGATGTGGCATTGGACCCGTACAACATCAATGGTCACGACGGCTATGTCGTCGATGGCGAAATTGTGAACGACCAGACGATCGAGGCGTTGGTCAAGATGACGCTTGCGCAGGCCGAGGCAGGTGCGGATATCATTGGCCCCTCTGATATGATGGATGGCCGGATCGGCGAAATGCGCCGCGCACTGGAATCAGCAGGGCATCAGAACGTGATGATCCTCAGCTATGCTGCGAAATACGCCAGCGCCTTCTATGGACCGTTCCGCGATGCGGTGGGCGCTTCGGGCGCGCTGACGGGTGACAAGAAAACCTATCAGATGGATCCGGCCAACTCGAACGAGGCCTTACGCCTGATCGAACGGGATCTGACCGAGGGCGCGGATATGGTGATGATCAAGCCCGGCATGCCTTATCTGGATATCTGCCGCAGGGTGAAGGATACCTTCGGCGCGCCCACATATGCCTATCAAGTGTCGGGTGAATACGCGATGATTCAGGCTGCCGCCCAGAATGATTGGATCGACGGCGAGAAGGCGATGCTGGAAAGCCTTTTGGCCTTCAAACGCGCAGGCTGTGACGGCATCCTCACCTATTTCGCCCCTCAGGTCGCGCGCATCCTGCAAGGCTAATACCCCTAATTGTCGCAATTTTTCGCCGATTGTGATCTGCCGTCACTCAGCTTTCCCGTGACACAGCGAAGCAATCGGCGTATTCTTGCACATAAGATCGGGAACACCCGACATATCAGGCAGTAATACAGAGAAAAAAACATGAGCAGTTCCAATGCACCCCGACTAAGCCGTCGTGGCTTTGCCTTTGGCATGGCCGGATTGACGGTAACCGCAGCTTGCGGCAACGGCGTCGGCAATTCCAACGCCGCCACCATCGACGCCCGCGTCGATGCCACACTTGCCGAGATGTATGCGAAGTATCCCAACACGATTGAGATCGCGAACAAAGCCAACGGTATGTTGGTCATGCCACTGATCACCGACGCCGGATTAATCTTCTTTGGTGGCGCTTACGGTCAGGGCGCCTTGCGCATTCAGGGCGCAACGGTTGATTACTATTCTGCAATTTCCGGAACCGCCGGCCTGCAAATTGGCGCACAGCAATATGCACATGTCCTGTTCTTCATGACGCAGGATGCGCTAAACGATTTTCGCCGATCCAGCGGATGGACCGCCGGTGCCGATATTGGCTATGTGGTTGATGCAACTGGAAACTCCCTATCCACGGACACAACGACTCTGCGTTCTCCGGTGTTGGCGGTCGTATTCGGACAAGCCGGTTTGAAATTCGGCGCGACGGTCGAAGGTACCAAATACACACGGATCATTCCATAACTTCGGGCTACCACTCTCCCCTCTATTGGTCCCCGCCGCAGGCTCTCAGTTGTGGCGGGGTTTTTCATTTATAGCGCTGTTAACATGAATATTCCCGGGCTGTTCCTCTTTCGGTCAGTCCGGCCATCCACTAGTCTGGCCGCAATTGGAATTGCATCAGGATTGAAGGCCGCAGATGGGATTTGTGTTTCGCTGGCTCGTGCGTATTACAACGGGTCTGATCCTGCTGGCTTTGGCTGCTGTGGCACTGGTGTATTTCCTCGCCAGTCAGTCCCTGCCCGACTACAATCAAACAGTCGAAGTTCGGGGGGTGAGCGCCCCGGTCGAGATCATCCGCGATACCGCCAATGTTCCGCATATCCTGGCCGAAAATGACCCGGATGTGTTCTTTGGACTAGGCTATGCACATGCGCAGGACCGGCTGTGGCAGATGACTGTCATGCGCCGAACTGCGCAAGGGCGCCTGTCCGAAATATTCGGGGCCCGCACCGTCAGTATCGACAAGCTGTTGCGCCGGTTTGACCTGTACGGTCTGGCGCACCGCTCGGTCGAAGCGCAGGATGATTACACCAAGGCCGCATTGCGCGCCTATGCCGCCGGGGTGAACGCGCGGCTGGACGAGATCAACGAAGCCGCCCTGGGCCGCGGCGCGCCCGAGATGTTTCTGTTCAATGCGCCTGTATCGCCGTGGCAACCGGGCGATAGCATTGCTGTGATCAAGCTGATGGGTTTGCAACTATCCGGCCATCTTGAGGACGAGGTGCTGCGCGCCCGTACCTCGTTGATGCTGAACGATCCGGCGCGGCTGTCCGATATTTTGCCGAATGTTCCGGGTGCCGGCATTGCCGCCCTGCCCGAATATGCCGCCCTGTTTCCTGGGTTGCCCCGTTATGCCCGCGGTACACCAATGCCCGACACACCGCTGTCACCTTTCCCTAAGCGCGGATTAGCCGGGGCATCCAACGCCTGGACCGCTGCCCCCTCACGCTCAGCGAGTGGTGGAACGTTGCTGGCCAATGACCCGCATCTGGGGTTCACCGCCCCCGGTGTCTGGTATCTGGCGCGGCTGGAACTGGCCAAAAGCGGCGTGATAGGCGCAACTATCCCCGGTGTTCCCGCCGTTATGACTGGACGCAGCGACCGTCTGGGCTGGGGTCTGACTTCGTCCTATCTGGATGACCAAGACATACACATCGAGCAACTTAACCCCGACAACTCCGAGGAATATCTGTCGCCGGATGGGTACAAAAAATTCCGCACCCGCCCCTCGATCATCGAGATCAAGGACGAAGCCCCCATCACTCTGACCCTGCGTTGGACGGAAAACGGCCCGGTGCTGCCCGGCAGTCATTACAATCTGGAAACGATCACGCCTCCTGGTCATGTCGCCTCGCTGTCCTGGACGGCGCTCAGCCCGCGAGACACTTCGATGACGGCGTCGATGGCGCTGATGAATGCTGACACTGTTCGAGAGGCGATTGATGCGGGCGAGCTGTTCATTTCGCCCTCGCAAAACCTGTCGCTGGTCGATAAGGACACGATCGGCCTGAAGCTGATTGGTGCGATGCCCAAACGAGATCTGCGCAACCAAAGCCGGGGCCGCATCCCGACGCCAGGCTGGTTGGCCGAAAATCTATGGCAAGGACGCCTGCCCTATGCCGACAATCCGGAATTCGTGGCCCCCGCCGGTGGCATTCTGGGCAACACCAACAACAAGATCATCGACCGGCCCTTTCCCCTACATGTCTCGTATGAATGGGGCGACACTCAGCGCGTGCAACGCTGGGAGCGCCTGATGCAATCGCGCGAAGTCCACACACGCGACAGCTTTATCGAAGCACAACTGGATACAGTCAGCTTTACCGCCCGCTCGTTGCTGCCTTTGATCGGCGCGGACCTTTGGTTTACCGGCGCATCCGCCCCCGAGGGCACCCTGGAACGTCAGCGCCAGATTGCCCTTTCGCTGCTGGCCGAATGGAATGGTGAGATGAACGAGCATCTGCCCGAACCGCTGATCTACGCCGCGTGGTTACGGGCGCTGCAAATTCGTCTAATCTCGGACGAGCTAGGACCGCTGGCTGCTGAATACAAGCATGTCGAGCCGCTGTTCATCGAGCGTGTCTACCGCGATATCGACGGTGCCTCGATCTGGTGTGATGTTCGCCAAAGCGCACCCTCTGAAACCTGTACCGACATGGCGCGTTTAGCATTGGATGACGCGCTGATCTGGATCTCTGAAAACTATGGCACCGCGTTGCAATCCCTGCGCTGGGGCGATGCGCATCAGGCCACGCATGACCACCCCGTATTGGGCAAAGTTCCGGTCCTGCGGTTCTTCGTCAACATCCGGCAATCCACCAGCGGCGGCGACAACACCCTGCTGCGCGGGCGTACCTCTGGCGAAGGCAGAGACCCGTTTCAGAACGTGCACGGCGCGGGCTATCGCGGTGTGTATGATTTTGCCGATCCTGACAGCTCGGTATTTATCACGGCAACCGGCCAGTCGGGCCACTTCCTGTCGCGCTATTATGACGATCAGGCACAGCTATGGCGCCGGGGCGAGTATATCCCGATGTCACTGGACATTGATCTGGCGCGCGCCGCCGCAGTTGGTGTGACCAATCTGATCCCGCGCTGATTTCCGCTGTCTCGGCAAGACCTTGCCCCCTGATGGCCACTGCCGTGGACGCCGAGTACCCTTTTCGCATACGATCTGCGGGCGGATTAGGTGGGACTGGGGGCACAAATGGCGAGTATTCGGGATAGGTTGAACAATCTTGCGCGCGACTATGCAATCGCGTGGAGCTCGGGCGACCACGATGCTGTCGCCAGTTTTTTTGCCGCCGACGGGCAGATGTCCATGAATCGAGCTGACCCTCTGATAGGTCGTGCCGCAATCGCCGAGATGGCCCGTGGATTTCAATCAGACTTTCCCGATCTTGAACTGCGCTGCGACATGATGCGATGGGCCGGTTCTCATGCCATCTTTGTCTGGACCTTCGAAGGCCATCACACCAAGACCGGAAACCACGTCCTGACGCGGGGATGGGAAGAATGGGACCTGAACGAGGACCATAAAGTCCTCTCTTCACAAGGCTGGTTCGACGTAGAAGATATGCAGCGTCAGATAGACGGCACCTGACGCTTAAAGTCCGGCGAATTGCGCGGCCTGCCTATCGGTCCACAAAACGGTGATTTCAAACCCGACTTCGGTCTGCTTTTCAGACCGCACCACGTCCTGTCGAAACAGCCATGCGCGCTTGTTACCCTCGGCAAAATCCAAAGACAATGTCTCTTGGTGACGCGCGCCCTGCAACTTGGTAGCGATCTCAGCCAGCAGAGGTTCGACCCCTTCACCGGTCACCGCCGAGATAGCGAAAATCGATGGGTCGCGATCCGCCCGCTTAAAAGCCGCTTCACGTTCTTCATCGTTCAGAAGATCAATCTTGTTCCACACCTCTAGCCGGGGGCGCTCTTCGTCTACACCCAGTGAGGTTAAAATCGCCTCGACATCCTGCGCTTGTGCTTCGGTATCCTCGTGGCTGATGTCGCGCACATGGACCACGATATCTGCGCCCAGCACCTCTTCGAGTGTCGCCCGGAAGGCCGCAACCAGTTCGGTCGGCAAATTCGAGATGAAACCCACAGTGTCTGACAGGATCACCTCGGAGCCATCAGGCAGTTCGACCCGGCGCATGGTTGGGTCAAGTGTGGCGAACAACATGTCCTTAGCCATCACCTCGGCCCCGGTTAGGCGGTTGAACAGTGTGGATTTACCGGCGTTCGTATAGCCCACCAAAGCCACAATCGGATACGGCACCTTGGCGCGGGCAGCACGGTGTAGCGTGCGAGTTTTTACGACCTTTTGCAATTGCCGCCGCAGACGCACCAACTGTTCATCAATAGCGCGGCGATCAGCCTCAATCTGGGTTTCACCCGGACCACCGACAAATCCCAATCCGCCCCGCTGACGCTCCAGGTGCGTCCATGCCCGCACCAACCGGGTCCGTTGATAGCTAAGCGCGGCCATTTCGACCTGCAGCACACCTTCGCGGGTGCGCGCGCGGTCGCTGAAAATTTCAAGGATCAGGCCGGTTCGGTCCAGGATTTTAACCTTCCACGCCTTCTCTAGATTGCGTTGCTGCACAGGCGATACCGGCCCGTCGATCAGAACCAGTTCGATCTCATTGTCATGAAGCCGCTCAGCCAGCTCATTGATCTTGCCGCTGCCGAACAACAGCCCCGGCTGGGCACGTTGCAGGCGCACGATTTCGGACCCGATCACATCCAGATCCGGCAAAGCGGCGGCCAGTGCCACCGCCTCTTCCAGCGCTGGTCCGGGAACGCGGCGCTGTTCATCTGATTTGATTTCCGGATGCAGAACCCAAGCGCGGGTCTGCGTCCTGTCATGTTCCATCAAGAGGCGTCTTCGCCCTCATACAAGCTGATCGGTTGCGACGGCATGATGGTCGAAATCGCATGCTTATAGACCAGCTGCGACTGTCCGTCGCGGCGCAGCAGCACACAGAAGTTATCGAACCAGGTGATCACACCCTGCAATTTCACACCGTTGATCAGGAAAATTGTGACCGGGACCTTTGCTTTCCGTACATTGTTCAGGAACGCGTCCTGCAGATTCTGTCTGTCAGAAGCCATATTTTGTTATCTCGCCATTGTTCTTGCTACGCGCTGCGGACCAACGCGCTCCCTCTGGCTGAGTATGGAGTGGGATTAACTGAGTTTCCAGATGAAAAATCAGTCTTTCGATTTGTGTTGAATCTCAGTCCCGCCAGAGGGTTGGCGTGATCAGCGCGATGATCGCCAGAGTTTCCAGCCTTCCGATTACCATTGCGGCGCACATCGTCAGCTTGGCCCCAAGCGACAGGTCCACCAGGCGAATAGGAATATCCGTTGCCAGTTCGATTACCGGCCCCGTCGTGCTGAGCGCAGCGACCGTCAGGACCATGGCCTGTTCAAACCCGGCCCCCATCATCGCCAACAGCAGATTGAACAGAGCTGCCGTCAACGCGAACATCATCAAAAAGATCCACGCGATAAAGGCGCCGTCACTTTGGATTCGCCGGTTGCCACCGCCCACGCCGCTGACCGACGAAGGATAGATCAGCCGGTCAATCTCGCGCGCACCGTTCAGGTACAGCGCAAAGACCCGCAGCAGCTTGACCCCACCCGCCGTCGTAGCAACACCGCCGCCGATCAGGGCCAACCCCATCAGGATCAGACCTGGCGTCCCCAGCCCGGACAATTGCTGCGCATCGTTCCAGTTAGCGCTTTCAAACCCAGCCGTGGTCAGGAAAGCCAGCGCCGTGAACAACATGCCCCAAAAGACCTGCACCGCCTCAATCGGGCGCATCGTCCCGCCGACTTCGTTGATTCCAGCCCACACACGAAAAAACAGAAGCGTAGCAACGGCAAGAACAATCAGCAGGCCAATCCGAAACTCCGGGTCCTTGTCCAACCGAGAAAACCCTGTGGTGGCGGTATCGGTGGAAAAGGTCAGCCGGGACAAGGCAAAGAACAGGAACAGGAACATGATCGCCTCGCCCGTGAGGCCAGCCTGCGCGCCCTCGAGCCCGCCAACTGGAGAGATTCCCGACGTGGCCATGGTAGACATGGCATGGCAGATGGCGGTCAGCCCCTGTTCATCCGCGATCAACAGCAGCAGCCAGATCACCGCCGTCAGCCCTGCATAAACTGGCGTCAGCGTGCGGGTCACACGGATCAGACGCCCACGCGGGTCGACCTTTTCGCTTTGCGCAACACCCGTGACCGGGCGTCCGGGCTGTCCTTGCGCGGTCACCTCGAACCCACCCAGCGACAACGGAGCCAGAATCGCGGCAGCCGAAATCCACATCAACAAACCACCCATCCAACCCACCAGCGCGCGCCACAAATGCAGCGGAGCGGTCAGGCGGTCAGGGTCTGGAAAAATGTCTGCTCCCGTGGTCGTCAGCGCGCTGACCATATCAAAATAGGCGTTCAGTAAAGTGGTGTTGCCCAACGCATCATGCAGTGGAATGGCTAGGAACAACGGCAGCACAGTAAAGCAACCGAACAATACAGCCAGCTGCCCCAGCGTTCCTCGACGCGGCACCCGATTCGAGGAGGCTAGCGCGACCGAAGCCACGACAAACAGACCCAGCAAACCGGAATAGAAGAACGACCGCGACGTGTCATGGTCATCCAGCGCCAGCGCATAGATTGCCGGTATCCACATCGACAGTGAAAACACCCCCCAGATCAGTAGGAACAGCGGCAAGCGCCGCACTAGCCCGATCTTTTGAGTTCGCGCGCGTATCATCAGAAGAAATCGATCGAGACCTGTAGCAACCGTTCGACCTCGGGCACGTCTTTGGCCATAGCAAAGATCGCCACAACGTCTTTTTCCTCGATCCGCAAGCTACCAGAGGGGCGCAGGACCTCATCCCCCTTGCGCACTGCGCCCACCAAAACGCCTTCAGGGAAGTCGATATCGCGCAGTTTTTGCCCGGCCAATGGTGAAGTCGACAACACCTCAGCTTCGATCACCTCGGCCTCGGCGTCGCCTATGGAATAGACCTGCCGCACCCGCCCGTGACGAATATGGCGCAGGATCGAGCTGACGGTTGTAGCGCGCGGATTGATATAGGCGTCAATCCCCAGTGGCCCCATCAGCGCCACCATGCTGGGATCGTTGATCAGCGCAATGGCCAACGCGCAGCCTTCGGCCTTGGCGCGAACGGCGGCCAGCATGTTAGCCCGGTCATCATCTGTGACCGCCAGCATGGCATCTGCGCGTTCGATCCCGGCTTCGCGCAGCAGCGCCGCGTCCAGCCCGTCACCGTTCAGAACAATCGTTCGTTCCAGCGACTCGGCGGCCAACTCGGCACAGCGGCGGTCCCGCTCGATGATCTTGGCGCGAACCCGACTTTCGCGTTCTTCCAGTGTACGTGCAACTTCGAGCCCGACGTTCCCTCCGCCCACGACCACCACGCGATCCTGTTTCTTCTGGGTCTTTCCGAAAACCTCCATCGTGCGGTCAACGTCCTGAACGTTGCTAAACACATAGCATTCATCACCGACGAACAGCTGATCCTCGGATTCCGGAGCAAACAGGCTACCCTTGCGCCGTACACCTACAACAATCGAGCTGAGTGTTGAAAACAGATCCGTCAGTTGCCTTAGGGGCGTGTTGACGATGGGGCAGTCTTCTTCGATGCGGATGCCAAGCAGTTGCGCTTTGCCATCCATGAACATCTCGGTATCAAACGCCGAAGGAGCGGACAGGCGGCGCATGGCGGCAGCGGCCACCTCGCGCTCGGGGCTGATCACCACATCGATGGGCAAGTGATCGCGCCGGAACAGGTCCGAATGGATCGCCTCAAGATAGGATTTCGACCGCAGGCGCGCGATCTTGCGCTGGATCGAGAATATAGAATGCGCCATCTGACAGGTGACCATGTTCACCTCGTCCGAATGGGTGGCTGCGATGATCATGTCAGCGTCGCGGGCCCCCGCCCGTTCCAATACATCCGGATAGCTGGCAAATCCCGCTATCCCCTGCACATCCAGTGTCTCAGTCGCGCGGCGCACCAGATCGGGGTTGTTATCCACTACTGTTACGTCGTTCAGTTCGCCCGAAAGGTGCCGTGCAATCTGCCAACCCACCTGACCTGCACCGCAAATGATGACCTTCATGTTTTTGGCCCTTCTGCCTGAAATCTTTGAATGACAGATGCCCCCAAAGCGGTCAATTGAATTGTCATGCTGGCGAAGCTGGGGCAAGATAAGCCTATGAAATCAGTGCTTCGATTGCTTTTTCCATTGATGGTCCTGTCCGCGTGCGACGGCCCGCTTGCATTGTATTACCGTGAGGGTGAGAGCGTATCGCGCCTGCAGACCGAAACCACCCAATGCCAAGTTAAGGCGCTGGAAGAAGTTCCGGTGGCCAATCAAATACGTCAAAACCCGCCCACTTACTGGCCCGGACGCACTTATTGCGATGGTCGGGGGCGCTGTTACCGCTCGCCCGGCTGGTGGCAGCCCGGCCGGGTTTACACCGTCGATGTCAATCAAGGACTGCGCAATCAGGTTGAGGCTCAATGCATGGCCAAAAAAGGGTTTCGCCCGATTAGTCTGCCACCCTGCAAGCAGAACGTGAAATCTCAGGTGCCAGCCATACCAACAACGACACTGCCGCCGCTGGGCACCCAATCCTGCTATGTGAAATTCGACAATGGGTCGTTTCAGATCATCACACCCGGCCAGTCCGGATAGTGGCCCGGCGGATTATTCCGCCGGTTCCGGTTCATCAATTTGCGCCACCCGCGCACCAGATTTGTTCGAGGTCACGACGCCCAGCGATTTCAGCTTGCGGTGTAGCGCGCTGCGCTCCATCCCGACAAAGCTGGCAGTGCGGCTGATATTGCCGCCAAAGCGGTTAATTTGGGTCAGCAGGTATTCCCGCTCGAACGCCTCGCGTGCTTCGCGCAGGGGCAATGTCGCCAGGGCCCCCGACAGCACCACCCGACCCGAGTCGTCGGTCTTTTCTTCTTCTGCGGGCAGTTCTTTGGCCTCGATCGGCCCCGAGTCATCGCCCAGGATCAGCACACGTTCGATAAGGTTTTTGAGCTGACGCACGTTGCCCGGCCACGTCATAGTCTGTAACAGCGCAACCGCCTCTTCCGAGATTTCGCGCATCGCAAGGCCCTGCGATTCATTGCACATCTCGATAAAGTGCTGCGCCAAAACCGGGATATCCTCGCGCCGTTCTTCCAGCGACGGTACTGCAATCGGCACCACGTTCAGTCGGTGATACAGTTCTTCGCGAAAACGGTCGGCAGCGATTTCCGTTTCGAGATCACGATTGGTGGAAGAGATCACCCTCAGATCAACTCGCACCTTGTCCGATCCGCCAACACGTTGGAATTGCTGATCGACTAGCACGCGCAAAATCTTGGACTGCGTGCCCAGCGGCATATCGGCCACTTCGTCGAAATAGACTACACCACCATGGGCCTCTTCCAGCAGGCCGGATTCGATTCCGCGTTCCGAGGACTCGCGGCCGAACAAAACTTCTTCGACGCGCTCAGGCTCGATCCCGGCACAATTCACGGTCACAAAGGGGGCATTGGCGCGGTTCGAATGGGCGTGGATATACCGTGCGGCGATTTCCTTGCCCGATCCGGCCGGGCCACTGAGCATCACGCGACCGTTCGATTTGGTCACCTTGTCCAACTGGCTTTGCATCGCACGGAATGATGCGGACTTGCCGATCATGTCGGAATTGGTGACCTCTTTGCGTTTCAGCGAGGCATTCTCGCGACGCAGGCGCGAAGTTTCCATCGCACGACGGATAACCACCATCAACTGGTCTATATTAAAGGGCTTTTCGATAAAGTCATACGCCCCCTGTTTGATTGCCGCCACGGCGATTTCAATGTTCCCGTGGCCCGAAATAATCACCACCGGAACGTCCGGGTTGTCGCGTTTAACCGCCTTTAGAATGTCGATCCCGTCCATACGGCTGTCTTTCAGCCAGATATCCAGTATCAACAGTCCTGGCGGCTCGGAATTGATCTCAGCCATGCACTCGTCCGAGTTGCCAGCCAGCCGGGTTGAATAGCCTTCGTCCTCCAGAATGTCGGACACCAGTTCGCGAATATCGCGTTCGTCATCTACGATCAGAATGTCGCTCATCTTTGGCCTGCTTTCAGTTTGTTTGTATGAATTGCCTGCTTCTGTGGCGCTGCGGTCGGAGAGAGATTACCCCCCGGTAAACGGATCACGGCCATTGCACCAAAATGGTCCTGTCCGTCAAAGACGGGCGCATCTTCCAAAGTGAGCGCTCCGCCGTGTTCTTCGATAATCTTCTTGACGATGGGCAGGCCCAAACCTGTGCCTTCATCCCGTGTCGTCACATACGGCTCGAACAGCCGCGCCCGGTCCTCGGGCAGGCCGATGCCGTTGTCAGCGATGGTAATAACCGTACCCGCGTCATCGCTGATCACGTCCACCTTGATCTGTGGTTTCAGGTTTTCTGGTGGGTCTTTTTGTTTCAAAGTTTCAATGGCCTCACCAGCATTCTTGATTAGGTTGGTAAGTGCTTGATTCAGCATTGTGGCATCCACATCCGCCAGAATCGGTTGATCCGGTAGGGCCGCGTCGATCTGAACGTCCGGCTGACCGGCTTGCTGCAACAAAACCGCCTCGCGCACCAGCCCGACCACGTCTTCTTCGCGCCGTTCCGGTTCCGGCATCCGCGCGAATTTTGAAAACTCATCCACGATCCGCCGCAGGTCGTTTGTCTGCCGTACAATCACATCGGTCATGGATTCAAGGCTGTCGCAATCCTCTTCGTTCAGTTTCCTTGAGAATTTGCGTTTAATGCGCTCAGCGCTCAGCTGGATCGGGGTCAGCGGGTTCTTGATCTCGTGCGCGATCCGCCGCGCGACGTCGCCCCAGGCGGCCATCCGTTGTGCACTGACCAGATCGGTCACATCGTCGAAGGCGACCACGTAACCCTCAAGCCCGCCATCTTCGCCACGGCGCGTGGCCATGCGGACCAGCAGATTTTCAAGCTGACCTTTGCGGGTGACTTTAACCTCGCCCTGCACGGCCTCTTGCCCACTTTCCTTGAGGCTTTCAAACAGCGGCAGAAATTCGGGCACTGCGATGCCGATGGATAACTGCTCATCCACGCGTGTCCAGTCCAACAACCGCTCAGCCGAACGGTTCACGAATGTCACGCATCCATCCGGATCAACGCCAACCACGCCCGAGGTCACCGAGCTGAGCACCGAATCAAACAACCGCCGACGGCGCTCGATATGGCGCGTATTTTCCAGCAAAGTGTCGCGTTGCCCTTTAAGTTGTCGCGTCATCTGGTTGAAATAACGGCCTAACATTGCGATTTCGTCATCGCTGGCCTCTTCGATCACCTGAACGCTCAAGTCGCCCGCACCAACTCGTTGCGCAGCAGTGGTCAACCGACCCACAGGGCGCGAGAGGCGCTCAGCGAACCACATGCCCAGCGACATTGCCGCCAAAATCAGGATCACCGCAAAACCCAAATACAACAGGCCGAACTCAAACAGCACCCTGCCCCGTTCGCTTTCCAACTGTTGATAAAATTGCGCCGTTTCTTTGGTGTCATCCAACAGCGTCAGTAACTGCCCGTCCACCTCACGACTGACATATAGAAACCGGTCCAAATAGGCCTGCAACGGCACCAGCGCGCGGAATTCGTTGTTTTGCCAGTCGGCAATGATCACCACGCCGTCATTCATGGCCTCGACCATTTGGTCGGGCGTAGGAGCCTCGTAATCGAATAGATAAGAGCGATCCCCGCGCGATCTTATTTCGCCACTGCCATCAATGACATAAGCCTCGCGCAGGCCGCGCTGAATCTGTGCCTGCCCCTGTGCCAGAACTTCACGCAACTCCGCGTCAGAGATGTAAAAGTCCCGGTTACGCGCATTGTCCAGGTACCGCGCCAGAATTGTTGCGTCTTGCGTCAGGCCCTGCCTGTGTTCCAACTCATACGCCTCTGCAGCTGTCAGAGATGAGCCAACCACCTGCCGCACACGATCCGAAAACCACCCTTCCAGACCGATATTCACCGTCAGCCCTGCAAAGATCGCCACGGTCACAGTCGGCACCAGAGCCAACAGCGTAAATGCGCCGATCAATCGAAGGTGCAGACGTGACCCGGCCGATTTCGCTCGTCGCGCAGCAATCAGGTTGAAGACCTGCCCTAGTACCAGGGCGGCCACGACCAACACGTAGACCAAATCTGCCAGAAGGATCAGGCGCAGCGTCGGGGCCGTTGCCCCCAGATCAAAGGGACCAATGACAAGATAGGTGGCCAACGCCAGCGCGGGGCCCAGAAGAACCAGCCCCAAAGTGCCGAAGTTGCGCAGTTTTCGGGATTTCCGCCACCGATTAATCGCTGGAATCGGCCCGCTCTGTGCCCGGGTTGCCACCGTCTGCCCTCATCCTGATGTGTCGCTTGCGCGACGTACCGCCATATGTCGTGGTCCTTGCCGGGTGTGAACCCAGATGCCACGATTTGTGTGGCGATATTACATCAGTTTGCGTCGACGTGTCACCTGAATATCGAGATCTGTAATTTTTTTCCGCAACGTATTCCGGTTAATCCCAAGCAGATCCGCACATTTCGCCTGATTTCCGCCGGTTGCGTCCAGAGCTTGCTCTATCAGCGGAGCTTCTACTTCGCGCAAAATCCGCTGATACAGGCCCGGAGGCGGCAAAAGATTACCATGCAGGTCAAAATATCGGCGCAAATGACGGGCAACTGAGGCCGACAATTTCTCACGTTCGCCATCGCCCAGAATCGGTTCAGCCTCGGGCTGGCTGCCCAGCACCATCTCGACCTCGGGCTTGGAGATCTCATCAGTGCGGCTGGTCAGGCTCAGGCGGCGAACGGCATTCTCCAATTGCCGCACATTACCGGGCCACGAATAACGCCGAACCAGTTCCACCGCCTCGGGGCTGAGCCAGCGTTTAGCGCCATGCTCACGCTCTTCGCGTGCCAGGAAGTGATCGGTCAGCAAGATGATATCGTCTACCCGCTCGCGCAGGGACGGCACATGCACCGTCGCGCCACACAAGCGATAATAAAGGTCCTGACGCACCCGTCCATTTTCCATCGCTTCGGTCAAATCCGACTGGCTGGTGGCCATAAAACGCGGGACGTGGTCGCCGGGCGTGTCCATCATGCGTACGATGCGGGCCTGCAATTCGTCATCGATATCAGCGATCTCGTCGATCAACAGGGTGCCGCCACGCACTCGCGCCATGATGCGCGCGGGTCCTTCCAGATCTTGCAGATCAGCCGCGGTAGCCGTCACAAAAGGCAAGGTACGTCGGTCCGAGAAATCGTGAATAGCGCGCGCAATCAGAGACTTACCCGTACCACTTTCACCAGAAATCATCACTGACAGGTCAGTGTTCATCACCCGCGCCACCAACCGATACAGCGCTTGCATCACCGGTGTCCGCCCAACAAGGGGCAGATCTTCGGGGCGATCTTCAGCAACTTCGACCGCTTCGGATTGCACGTGCTGTTTCTGTTCAAGCGCACGCGCGGTGCGCTTCATAAGATCGGGTAAATCGAAGGGCTTGGGCAGGTAGTCATAGGCGTCCGCCTCGGCCGCCTGAATCGCCGTCATGATCGTATTCTGGGCCGAGATCACGATGACAGGCAGCCCGGGTCGGTCCTCAGCTATTTTCGGCAGCATCTCCAGCCCATTACCATCCGGCATGACCACGTCCGAGATCACCACGTCACCCTTGCCCTCGCCAACCCAACGCATCAGCGTGGTCAACGATGAGGTCGCATGAACTTTACACCCTGCCCGCGTCAGGGCCTGCGTCAGAACGGTGCGGATCGTGCGGTCGTCATCTGCGACCAGTACTGTGCCATCCATCGGGTGCTCTCCTTGTTCTACGTTGCGTCTTTTGGCGCCCGCCTCAGCGAGATGCGGAACACCGTACGGCCCGGCACAGAGTCGGCCGAAATCCAGCCGTCATGGTCCGAGATAATCTTGCTGACCAGCGCCAGTCCTAGGCCGGTACCGTTTTCCTTGCCCGACACGAAGGGATCGAAAATATCGCCCCGGATCTTCTCGGGCAGGCCCGGACCATCGTCGATGATCTCGATCTGCAGCGGCAGTGAATGGCCCGAACCGTCATTGCGGCGCAGCCGGAAGGAATGTTCGAAATAGGTGCGCAACCGGATAGTGCCGCCTTTGGGATCAGCCGCCTCCGACGCATTCTTGAGCAGGTTCAACACCACCTGCAGAAACTGATCGGGGTCACCATAGGCCAACGGTAGCGAGGGGTCATAATCCTCAATGATTTTCATATGCGCGCCGAACCCAAGCAGCGCCGACCGCCGCGCGCGGTCGAGAACATCGTGAATATTGACCGGCTTGAAATCAGGTTGTTGCAGGTTTCCGAATTGCTCGACCTGTTCCAGCAATTTCACGATTCGTCGACTTTCAGCGACGATTAGATCTGTGAGTTCAAGATCTTGCTGCGGGATATTCATGCTAAGAAGCTGCGCCGCCCCGGTAATCCCGGCCAGTGGGTTCTTAATCTCATGCGCCAGCATTTCAGCCATGCCAATAGCCGACTGCGCTGCCGATTTTACTGTATTGCCCAAGGTCATCCGCCCGGCCAACTCGCGCGGTGAGATGATCATGATCATCGACCCCGGATGCCCAACCAGAGGGGCAATCTGCAGCGCGCATTGCAGCGGTGCCCGGTTGCCCGACCCAGCATCCACATCGTTCACGAATAGCGGCGTGCCCTGTTCGCGCGCACGCTCGAACGCTTCTTCCAGCGGGGCGTCCACGGCGATCTGGTCCCAGACCGGATGTCCCACCACCGCTTTGCGCGATGCGTTCAGAAACCCTTCACCCGCGGAATTCACATCGGCAATCCGGTCCTCGGCGTTGATGATGAAGGCGGGAACCGGCAATGAGGTCCAGATGTTCTGATCCGAGGTCATGCGGCCGCCTCTGCATCTGCGTCCAGAGCGTCACCCAGTAGGCGCATCACCTCGTCTGTGTCGCGCGTGGTTAGAACGGAACGGCGCAAAGCCGCAGGCGTGCCGGCCTCGTCCATATACCAGCCTAAATGTTTCCGCGCGACGCGCAGGCCCAGATCGGATCCATAGAACCCAAGCATCGCCTGATAATGGGCCCGCACCATTTCAAGCAGATCCTCACCCGTCGGAATTTCCGGCGCGACTGCGCCATAAAGGTCATGACAAATCTGCGCCAGCAGCCAGGGTTTGCCCTGCGCCCCGCGTCCGACCATCACCCCATCTGCGTCTGATTGGTCCAACGCAATGCGCGCGGCGTCCGTGTCCACGATATCCCCGTTGGCGATAACCGGGATCGAGACCGCCTCTTTCACCGCACGGATCGCCCGCCAGTCGGCACTCCCTTTGTAGAACTGACAGCGAGTGCGGCCATGGATCGTGACCATGCAGATGCCTGCATCCTGCGCCCTCCGCGCCACGTCGGGTGCATTCAGCAGGTTGTCATCCCAACCCAAACGGGTTTTCAGAGTCACCGGCAAATCAACGGCCTCGACCACCGCTTCGATCAAAGTCAGCGCGTGGTCTGGCGTTTTCAGCAAGGCCGACCCAGAATAGCCGTTTGTCACCTTCTTGGCCGGGCAACCCATATTGATGTCGATCACCCGCGCCCCACGATCAGCCACTTGCCGGGCGGCTTCGGCCATCCAATGTGCCTCGCGTCCCGCCAGCTGAACGGCAGTGTTTTCCACATCCGCAGACAGCTCGGCCCGCTCCCGTACACCGGGTTTGGCCTGCACCATCTCTTGACTGGCGACCATCTCGCTCACGACCATGCCCGCGCCAAATCGCATCACCAGATCGCGAAACGGACGGTCGGTGATTCCGGCCATCGGTGCCAGCAAGACCGGCGGGTTCAGAGCTTTGTCAGCGAGCAACAGAGTCAACGTGCTTAATCCTTGGGCAGTTGCGGCTTTGATATCGAATTGAACGCATATGAACAATAAAATGGCGACCATCAAGCCCGCTAAATCATCACATGCCTAATTTTTAGGCAACTTTACGTGGGTGATTGCCTCTGCATTCACCGCACCCTAAAGATTGCCTCAAACCACCGGAGAGAACGCCCCCATGACTACCGCCGCCATCATCGTCGCCGCAGGACGCGGTCTGCGCGCCGGAGGGGGGATGCCGAAACAGTGGCGTCCTTTGACGGGGCGTCGCGTCGCGGATTGGACCATCGACCGTTTTCGGGGACAGGTCGACCATATCGTGCTCGTTCTGTCCGAAGGTGACAGCGACGCGTGGGCCGAATTCGAAAGCACCGATCTGATCCTTGCCAAGGGCGGCAGTGACCGAGCCGGATCAGTTCGCAACGGGCTCGCAGCGCTTTCACCGTTTGGGGTAGAACGCGTTCTGATCCATGACGTCGCCCGACCCTGCGTTGACATTCAGTCCATTCAACAAGTGTTGGACGCGCTGGAAACCCACCCCGCAGCCGCACCGGGGCTGGCGGTCACCGATGCACTATGGACTGGGGATGGGACCGTCGTCACAGGAACGCAGGACCGGTCCGGTCTGTTTGCAGCGCAAACACCGCAGGGCTTTCTCTATGACGCCATTGTCTCGGCGCACGCCGCCCACCCCGGCGGCGCTGCAGACGATGTCGAGGTTGCCCGCGCTGCAGGGCTGGACGTCGCCATAGTGCCGGGCAATGCGGACAACATCAAAATCACACGGCCCGAGGATTTTGCCCGGGCAGAACGCATATTGGGAACGGACATGGATGTAAGGCTAGGCAACGGGTACGACGTGCATCGGTTTGGCGACGGGGATCACGTGGTCCTGTGTGGTGTGAAGGTGTCGCATGACCGTGGCCTGCAGGGCCATTCCGACGCGGATGTGGGGATGCACGCGGTCACCGACGCCATCTATGGAGCGCTGGCGCAGGGTGATATCGGCCAACATTTCCCTCCTTCGGACCCACAATGGAAGGGTGCTGCCAGCGAGATCTTCCTGCGTCACGCGGTCGAGCTGGCCGGGCAGATGGGATATAATATCTCGAATGTCGATTGCACGCTGGTCTGCGAATATCCCAAAATCGGCCCCCATGCGCCCGCCATGCGGGACGCAATGGCGCGGATTATGGATTTGCGCGCGGATCAGGTCTCAGTCAAGGCAACCACGTCGGAACGGCTAGGTTTCACCGGTCGCAGCGAAGGGATTGCCTCATTGGCTACAGCCTGTTTGGTGAAATCATGACCGCCGCGCGTCTGATCGGAACTGTTGGTGGTGTCGGGTATTTGCGGCCTGCGCCAGGCACATGGGGGTCTCTTGTCGCCCTGCCCCTAGCGTGGGTTCTGCACACGTTGGGAGGCTTTCCCCTGTTGGTAATCGCCACGCTGGCCGCATTCTTTGGCGGTCTCTGGGCCACACGCGTGATGACCGCTGGTCAGGACAATCACGACCCATCCGAAATTGTCATCGATGAGGTCGCCGGGCAATTCATCGCGCTCTGGGCGATTTCATACCCGTCCTGGGCTCACGGAATTGAAATCACAGCGCTGTGGCCGGGGTGGATTGCTGGCTTTGTGCTGTTTCGCCTGTTCGATATCACCAAACCAGGCCCTGTTGGCTGGGCCGACCGGCGCAACGACGCGATGGGCGTCATGCTGGATGACGTCATTGCCGGAGTTCTTGCCGGGATCGGTGTTCTGATCCTCGCCGGTATTTCACACGGAGTTCTAGGCCTGTGACCGTCGCCGATATCCTCCACCGCGCCAAATCGCAGGGCGTGATGATCGCCACCGCCGAAAGCTGTACTGGCGGCATGGTGGCGGCGGCCCTGACCGATATCCCCGGCAGTTCCGCCGTGGTCGAGCGCGGGTTCGTCACTTATACAAACACCGCAAAGCAGCAGATGCTAGGTGTTCGGGCCGCAACGCTGGCCGCACATGGAGCGGTCTCAGAACAGGTCGCACGTGAAATGGCAGAGGGTGCCTTGGCGCATTCCGAGGCGCGGCTTGCAGTTTCCGTTACCGGCATCGCGGGCCCCGGAGGGTCTGAGTTCAAGCCCGAGGGTCGAGTCTGTTTTGGGTTGGCCGTTAAGGGTCGACCCACGCTGACTGAGACTGTTGAGTTTGGGCCGTTGGGCCGAGACAACGTGCGCATTGCCGCACGAGATCATGCTTTATTAATGATAAATCAATGCCTTAATTCATAAACCTAAAGGCACCTCGAAATCCTATTCGCATTAAGTTACACACCGTTTTCGAATGAACTCAAACACCAACAACGCCTTTGAACCGGCGTGATGAAGTTAACCAGGCAAAAAGCTGGCTGCCCCGGCAACCGTTCCCTTGAAGGCATCGGTTTCACTTGCAAGCCCGCACCATTCTCCATTCCATTGCTGATCATTTTTTAAGCACCGAACGCCAAACGGCGCTCATTTAATCACCGATTAGC
This sequence comes from Ruegeria sp. BI11, assembly GCF_056538005.1. NCBI lineage: Bacteria > Pseudomonadati > Pseudomonadota > Alphaproteobacteria > Rhodobacterales > Roseobacteraceae > Ruegeria > Ruegeria sp. BI11. Next base: position 613,526 of record NZ_JBQFSM010000001.1, read on the forward strand.
CAAAAGCCCTAAAAACAGGCGCTAAAAACCACGCCTGCCTCTTTTTTCCACGCCCGCTCTCGGCTTCAACGCCCGTCACGCACGTTAAAGAAGCAAAGAGGAGACCGGCCGATGAATGGAGCCGATACCGCCTGGATTATAGTTGCAACCGCTCTGGTCCTGTTCATGACATTGCCGGGACTGGCCCTGTTTTATGGCGGCCTCGTGCGCGCCCGCAACGTGCTGAGTGTCTTCATGCACTGCTTCAGCATTGCCTGTCTGATGAGCATCCTGTGGCTAGTCGCGGGTTATTCGATTGCATTCGGCGACGGTGGATTGGGCCTATGGGGCGGGCTGGGCAAAGCGTTTCTGAACGGGGTCGACGCCGATAGCTTATCAGGCACCCTGCCCGAGGTTCTGTTCTTTGCCTTCCAGATGACCTTTGCCATCATCACCCCCGCATTGATTGTCGGAGCTTATGTGGAACGCGTGGGGTTTGGCTTCGTCCTGACCTTCTCGGGCCTGTGGATGTTACTGTGTTACGCCCCTGTGGTGCATTGGATCTGGGGCGGCGGCATGCTGACCGATGGTGGTATCTTGGGAGAAATCGGAGTGCGTGACTTTGCAGGCGGCATCGTCGTCCATGAAACAGCCGGTCTGGCCGCGCTGATCATCGCAGTGGCGCTTGGGCCGCGCCGCAATCGCACGACACCGCCGCACAACCCCGGATATGTCATGATCGGTGCCGCGATGCTATGGGTCGGCTGGTTCGGCTTCAACGGCGGTTCGCAGCTGGCCGCTGACGGTGGAGCCGCTATGGCGATGACGGTCACGCATATTTCGGCCGCAACAGCCTCTTTGTCATGGGCGCTGTACGAGCGCATCAAATACGGCAAGGCTTCGATGGTGGGTCTGGTCACCGGCACAATCGCCGGTTTGGCCTCGATCACCCCGGCCTCGGGTTATGTTGACCCGGTGCAGGCGCTGATCATCGGTGCGGTTGCTGGCGTGCTGTGTCAGGAAGCGGTCAATGTGATCCGCAATATCCTCAAGATCGACGACACGCTGGACGTCTTTGCTGTGCACGGTGTGGGTGGAATCTTTGGCACCATCATGATCGCCGTATTCGGACTGGGCGCATGGACCGCGCAACTGGGCGGGCTGATGATCGTAGGTGTCTTTACGGCAGTTGTCACTTTTGTGTTGATCAAGGTGGTTGCGCTTATCACCCCGCTTCGCGTAGATGCCGAGACCGAAACAAACGGGCTTGATCTGTCGGCGCACGGCGAGCGGGCCTATGATATGAGCAGCTAAGCCCACCTTAGCGCGCTCGGCCCGTAAGGGCTTAAGCGGACCTCTTGCGGGTCCGCTTTTCTTTTGCGGCTCAGCCCTCTCGACTCTGGCCCAATGGACAGGCTATCAGCCCGCAACGTCATTTTGTCCCGAGGTTGCACCATGATCCCCAGTTCTTTCCCCGATAGCACCGAAATCGCCCGCCTGACTGCGCGGATGCTGCTGGAGATCAAGGCCGTTCACTTCAATTCGCGCGCACCATTCACTTTGGCGAGCGGCCTGCCTAGCCCGACTTATATCGATTGCCGCAAGCTGATCTCATACCCACGCATCCGATCGACTTTGATGGATTTCCTTACGGTTACCGTGATGCGCGATGCAGGGTTCGAAGCGTTCGACAACATCGCCGGCGGTGAAACCGCGGGTATCCCGTTCGCTGCCATGGTCGCTGAGCGTATGGCGCTGCCGATGACGTACGTTCGCAAAAAGCCAAAGGGCTATGGCCGCAACGCCCGTATCGAAGGCGCGATGAGCGAAGGCGAGCGCGTATTGTTGGTCGAGGACCTGACCACCGATGGCGGCTCGAAATTGTCTTTTGTAGATGCGATCCGTGAAACCGGCGCGACCTGCGGGCATACGGCGGTGATCTTCTACTATGGCATTTTCCCCGAGACCGAGAAAACGCTGGGCGATCATGGCGTGAAGCTGCATTCGCTTTGCACCTGGTGGGATGTTCTGGCCGAGGCCAAGGCCCAGAAAGCCTTTGACCAAGAGACACTTGACGGTGTTGAGGCTTTCCTGAACGACCCCCGTGGCTGGCAGGAAGCCAACAAACCTTTATAAAACGCCTGTGTATAAGCTGGGGGTAACTCTGCCCAGAATCGCCCCCACACAGCTTGCATCTTGTGCAACCGTTGTGCGGCTGCACAAAATATTGCGTGACGTGGTATTTTTTGGCAGAGTTGTCCAAAGTTATCCCAAGCTGAAGCCAAGTTATACGCGACTTATCTTCAGAGATTTACAGATGGCCCTACTGGGGTCTGATTGATTAGAACTGCCACAGGGCAGCGGGGACAAAATGAACGAGATAAGCAGTATCGAGCAGGCAGCGGCGCAGATTCAGAACGCCGAAACCATGCCGCACTCCATCGAAGCCGAGCAGCAGCTTCTGGGTGCGATCCTCACCAACAACGATCTGTACGACCGGGTGGCCTCGATTATCGGGTCCGAGCATTTCTATGATCCGGTCCATGCCCGAATCTACGAAGTTGCGGCCAATCGCATCGCCAAGAATGCGCTGGCCTCGCCCGTAACGCTGAAATCCTTCATGGCCGAGGACGAAGGTCTGAAGGAGCTGGGTGGCCCGGCCTATCTGGTGAAACTGGCCGGGGCCTCGATCAGTGCTTTCGCGGTGCATGACTACGCCCAGATGATCTATGACCTTGCCATTCGGCGCGAGCTGATCCGGCTAGGCCGGGACATCTCGGACAAGGCGGCAAGGGTCGATGTGTCGAGCGAGCCCAAAGAACAAATCGTCGAGGCCGAGCAGCAACTTTATCAGTTATCCGAGCAGGGCCAGACCGAACAGGGATTTCAATCCTTCCTCAAGGCGGTCACAGAAGCCGTCAACGTCACCAACGAAGCGTATCAACGTGGTGGCGGCATGGCAGGTATTTCCACCGGTCTGGCCGACTTGGACAAACAGTTGGGCGGGTTGCACCCGTCCGACCTGATCATTCTGGCCGGTCGTCCGTCGATGGGGAAAACCTCATTGGCGACCAACGTGGCGTTCAACGTGGCCAAAGCCTATAAGCGTGGCACCAAGCCCGACGGCACCGAAGGTGCGATTGACGGCGGCGTGGTCGGGTTCTTCTCACTTGAGATGAGCGCCGAGCAGCTGGCGGGTCGGGTTCTGGCCGAAGCATCCGAGATTTCCAGCCACAAGATCCGTCAGGGCGATATGACGGAATCAGAATTCCGCCGCTTTGTCGACGCGGCCAAAGAACTGGAAGCTTGCCCCCTGTTCATCGACGACACACCTGCCCTGCCGATCTCGCAGCTGGCCGCTCGCGCGCGTCGATTGAAACGGACACATGGTCTGGACCTGCTGGTGATCGACTACCTGCAGCTATGTCGCGGAATGGCCGATAACCGGGTCAATGAGATTGCTGAAATTTCTATGGGCATGAAGGCCATCGCAAAAGAGCTGAACATCCCTGTCATCGCTCTGTCACAGCTTTCGCGTCAGGTCGAAAGCCGCGACGACAAACGCCCGCAACTGTCTGACCTGCGGGAATCGGGCTCGATCGAACAGGACGCTGACGTGGTGATGTTCGTATTCCGCGAAGAATACTACAAAGAACGCGAAAAACCCGGCGATCATGAGCTGGAAAAGATGGAAGAGTGGAAGCAGGCCATGGAACGCCTGCACGCGAAGGCCGAGGTTATCGTCGGCAAGCAGCGTCACGGCCCCATCGGCACGGTCGAACTATCGTTTGAGGCGCAGTTCACCCGCTTCGGCAATCTGGTCAAACCCTGGCAGCAGGACGGCCAGATCGAAGGTTACTGATCTACCAAAGCTCGGGCCTGTTGAACGCTTGGACACAGCGAGACGGACCCGCCAGCGGCGCATCATTGCCATTCAGGGATTGCCCCAGCCATCCATGCGGCATGCTCAGCGGCATTGGCGGTTGTGCAAACGCAATGGTGATCGGTTGAAAACCAGTCTTCTCGTAGTAGGCCGGGTCGCCGTAAGTCACTGCAAGATCACCCCCTTGTCCACACAACTCGTTCAGTCCAAACCCGATCAGTTTTTGCCCGATGCCCGACTTTTGCCTATCTGTTTTCACCGCCACCGGTGACATCAGAAATACCTGACGTGGGTCCTGATCGTACTTGAGGCGCGAGAACAAAATGCAGCCTGTCAGCACGTCATCGTCCACCGCCATAACACCCAACAAGTCTCCGTCGGGTGTGGAATGCAGTAAATCACCCACCAAATCGGCCACTGCGCGCCCTTCGGCCTCACTCTCAGAGGCGGTGAAAACATCCAGAAACAAACCGGGCAGTTCATCGACCCGCGCTTGGTAGTCTGCTGTCAGGTATAGCATTGCAGCCCCTCTCAGTTGCATCAACGATCCCGTTCTGGGCACTCAGTTGAACACAGGGCAGACACAATGGCGAGACTTCGACCACCCCAACTTGGGGCTTTTTATTTAGCGTTGACCTTAGGTTACAGGCCAGAAGCTGCGCAGGAATGCCGGGATATGCGCAAGATTTGCCGCCTACCCCCTTGACCTGCCGCAATCCAATGTCATGAACAGCACCATGAGTACCGCACGCTTAACGATCAATCTTCACGCGCTGGCCAGCAATTGGCGGGCGTTGGATGCAAAAACAAATGTCGAGACCGGCGCCGTGGTCAAAGCCGACGCGTACGGCCTTGGCGCTGGACCCGTATCCGCGACTCTGGCCGAAGAAGGCGTTCGCAAATTCTTTGTCGCCGCGGCAGAAGAAGGTGCCGCCGTGCGCCAAGCCGTGGGCCCAGAACCGCAGATCTTTGTATTCTCGGGGTTCATGGAAGGCGACAACGGCCTGCATTTTGCCGACAACCTGATCCCTTTGATCAATTCACCGGAACAGTTCAAGCGCCTGCAACAGGCAATGCCGGATCACCCTTTCGGTGTTCAATTGGACAGCGGCATGAATCGTCTGGGTCTCGAACCCGCCGAATGGGCCGCGCTGAGGTCTGAGATGGAGAGCTTGAACCCACAAGTCATCATTTCGCATTTAGCCTGCTCTGACGAACCTGACCACCCGATGAACCGCCAGCAGCTGAAGACCTTCCGCGATATGACCGACGGTGTAACCGCACCACGGTCTTTGGCAGCGACGGCGGGCACATTGATGGGCCCGGAGTTTCACTTTGATTTCTGCCGTCCAGGTGTTGGCCTTTACGGCGGCATGCCATTTGCCGACGCCAAACCCGTGGTGACCGCCGATTTGCCGGTTATTCAGGTGCGCGTCGTCGAAGTCGGCGAATCTGTGGGCTATGGCAGCAGTTGGGTCGCCCGACGGCCATCCAGAATCGCGACAGTTGCCGCAGGTTATGCAGACGGCCTGCACCGAGCCATAGGTGGCGGCATCGATACTTTTGCAGGTGGTAAACCCTGCCCTGTTGTCGGTCGTATCTCGATGGACCTGATCACAGTCGACGTCACAGACCTGCCCGAGGACCCCGAGCGCCTGCGCATCCTGAACGGTCACCAGACAGTCGATGATCTGGCCGAGGCTGCTGGCACCATCGGGTATGAAATCCTCACATCGCTTGGCGCGCGCTATTCTCGGGGTTACGTGGAATGAATCCTCTTTCTCTGTTGGGTGGGTTGGGCCGCGCGGTCCTGGCGCTGTTTGCCACTTTCGGCAAGGTCGCGCTGTTTTCGATTGATGCGATCTCGCACATCTTTCGTCCGCCTTACTACCCACGGGAATTTCTTGTTGCTTTGATGAATATCGGATGGCTGTCTTTGCCCGTTGTCGGCCTGACCGCCATTTTCACCGGCGGCGCGCTGGCGCTGCAGATCTACGCCGGTGGTGCCCGTTTCAACGCCGAGGCAGTAGTACCCCAGATCGTTGCCATCGGCATGGTGCGCGAACTTGGCCCCGTGCTGGTGGGCCTGATGATCGCGGCCCGCGTGACCTCATCCATCGCCGCCGAGATCGCCACCATGAAAGTGACCGAGCAGATCGACGCCTTGGTCACTCTGTCCACCCATCCGATGAAATACCTGACTGCCCCGCGCGTTCTGGCCGCCTTGATCACCGTGCCGCTGTTGGTTGGAATTGGAGATGTCATCGGCATCGCAGGCGGCTATGTGGTTGCCACCCAAAATCTGGGTTTCAACCCCGCGACTTACCTGCTGAACACCGTCAATTTCCTTGAGGCGCATGACATCATGTCATCACTGGCCAAGGGTGCAGCTTTCGGCCTGATCGCGGCTGTGATGGGTTGCTTTTACGGCATGAATTCGGGCCGCGGCGCGCAGGGGGTGGGCCGGGCCACCAAATCCTCGGTCGAATCTGCCGCCATCATGATTCTGGCCACCAACTTCATTCTGACAGGGGTGTTCTTCTCGCTATGATCCGGATGGAGAACGTACAAAAAGCCTTCGGCGACAATCGGGTTTTGCAGGGCATGAACCTCGAGATCCCCAAGGGCACCTCGATGGTCATCATCGGTGGTTCGGGCACAGGAAAATCGGTGGCGCTGAAATGCATCCTTGGCCTGATCAAACCCGACAGCGGCATGATCTTTGTGGATGACAGAGACGCCACTAAGGGCGACCGGGATGCGTTTCTGGCCCGGTTCGGGATGCTGTTTCAGGGGGCGGCCCTGTTTGACTCGCTGCCCGTCTGGCAGAACGTTTCATTCCGCCTCTTGCGCGGACCGTTGAAGCGCCCCCCGGAATACGCACGCGAGATCGCCATCGAGAAACTGCGCCGCGTTGGTCTGAAATCCGACGTGGCCGACCGGTTCCCCTCCGAGCTGTCAGGCGGGATGCAAAAACGCGTCGGCCTCGCCCGCGCCATCGCCGCCGAGCCCGAGATCATTTTCTTCGACGAGCCCACCACCGGCCTGGACCCGATCATGTCCGGTGTCATCAACGACCTGATCCGCGAGATCGTGACCGAGATGGGAGCCACCGCGATGACCATTACCCACGACATGAGCTCGGTCCGTGCGATTGCCGACAACGTGGCCATGCTGCACGGAGGCGTCATCCAGTGGACCGGCCCGGTCAGCCAGATGGACGCGTCAGGTGATCCCTATGTGGAGCAGTTCATCAGCGGCAGTGCAGAGGGGCCGATTGAGGCAGTGCGGTGATGGCGCAATGTGCGCTTAAAAGATTGTAATCCGTTTTCTACTGAAACTTGTTTTGTAAACTGCGAGTCTAGTGCTTCATTCTCTTCACTTCCTCGCGCCCTGCAAAGACTAAAGAAATGAATTTCAGAGGAACAAGAACTTGAAGACGTTTCTATTACTGGCAAGAGAGTTTGTGACCTACTATTCGGTTCCACTTCGTTTGCTCGCTTGTTGCTCGCCAGTTATTGTCTGGAGGTTTCTTTTCGCCGACAGCTACTATGAATCTGCTTATTCAACGCAAGCCGATTTTGCCCTAGTAGTCGTCCTTCCACTTGCTGTTCTTTATATGTTCTGGGAGTTTTTTCAGCTAAAACGAGGAAACTCGAAGAAGAGAAGCTCAACTAAAGACATTTAAGCCCAATGGTAATGTGCCACCGTGAACTTCGATGGAGCCAATGACCCTCCGCCTCGCCACCCTCTCCCTTCTGATCCTCTACCCCATCGCGTGGTTCGCCCCCCTGATGCGCGCGGGGCTACTGCCGATCTTCGGCCTCAGCGAAATCAGTGTCATCACCGGCCTGCAGTCCCTGTGGAAATCAGACGTCTTCCTGGCACTGATCGTCACCATCTTCGCCCTGTTTGCCCCTTACATCAAAACCATCGGCACCGCTCTGGTCCAATGGGATCTGCTGGACGCCCGCGTCCAACCCGCCCTGAACATCCTCGGCAAACTGGCCATGGCCGACATCTTCCTGATCGCGCTTTATATCACTCTGGCCAAGGGCATCTCGTATGCGACCATCGAAACCGCATGGGGTCTGTATCTGTTCACATCCTGCATTTTGGCCTCGATCGCACTGGGCTATATTACCGAGATGACACGCAGATCACGAAATAATCAGATGTAATTGATTGAAAACACTCATCTGAGTATCATCTTTATATTTCGAGCAGTGACAATTTGTAGTTTCGGGTCCGTAGCGGATCAATCTGTGTGTTTTGGATGCTCTCCGCTTGGGCCTGGTGTGTACCGGTTCTAGAAGGAGTTCGTCGAACATGACTGCCCTCCACAACATAACATTGCAATTTCAGAATGCCTTTTTAAGACTGACTTTTTTCCTCATATGCGCGGCAGCCCTTTTCGCTGTTTCAGCCACGCTTTTATCCGCATTAGGCGTCTTACCCTGGCTCTCAATGCAAGCCGGATTCGGTGGCGGCCCGGTGACGGATGCCGGGATGTTTATTCAGATCGGTTTGACCGTACTGATTCTCATGCTCGCGTTCTATCTGCCGGCCAACGCACGAATGATGGCCCTGGAAAACAATCACCGCAAATTCGCGCTGAACATGCATGACATCTCTGACGCCTATCAAATGGCCCATGCCGCAGATCGCGCTGGTCTGTTCATGATGTCGTCCGAATTTGACGCGGTGAAAGAACGCATGGCCTTTCTGCGCCAGCATCCCGACCTGCAAAAACTCGAACCCGAAATCCTGGAATTGGCCGCCCAAATGAGTCAGATCAGTCATGAACTGGCCGAAACCTACGGCGATGTCCGGATCAATCGCGCACGGTCCTTCCTGCAACAGCGCCAGGAAGAGATCGAACTGTTCCAGAAACGTCTCGAAGAAGCTCAGGTGATCCAAAACGAGCTGCGCCAATGGACCCGCGATGTCGAGATGGAGGAAACCATCGCCAAATCGCAATTGGCCCGTTTGCGCGATGAGCTGTTCGAGCTGTTGCCCGAATTGTCAGCACAGTTGCAAACTCCTCCCAAGGACAGCACGAACAAAGCATCCAGCGTGGTCGCAATGTCCCCGCCTCGCGCGGCGGAATAGGCGCTTCAGCGCCTCGCCGCGAACGACGGCCCATCGGACCTGAGGACGCGGCGCCCCACCGGCGGAGATGAAAGCCCTGCAAGGGCTTGAAGAACCGCCCGTCCTCGGGCACCAAGGCCGCATGGCAAAAACGACTTTCTCCTGCTCGGCCTGTGGCGCGTCACATTCGCGCTGGTCCGGGCGTTGCGACGCATGCGGTGAATGGAACACGATCACGCAAGACGTCCCCCTTTCGGCAGGCCCCGCCAAGAAATCCTTGGGCAGCAAACGCGGCCAGTCCATCGCACTCACCGATCTGTCGACCGAAGAAACACCTCCGCCCCGCACGCTGTGCGGAGTTGAAGAGCTCGACCGTGTACTGGGCGGTGGCCTTGTCCCGGCTTCGGCCCTGCTGGTGGGCGGCGACCCCGGCATCGGCAAATCCACCCTTCTGCTTCAGGCTGCGGCCCGTTTTTCCCGCGCTGGTGTGAAAACCATTTATATCTCGGGCGAGGAAGCCAGCGCTCAGGTTCGAATGCGTGCCCGTCGGCTTGGGTTAGAAGATGCGCCGGTGCAACTGGCTGCCGAGACTAATCTGCGCAACATCCTGACAACGCTTGAGGCTGAAAAACCCGGCCTTGCAATCATCGACTCGATTCAGACCATGTGGGCCGACAACGTGGACAGCGCACCCGGTTCGGTATCACAAGTCAGGGCAGCCGCGCATGAATTGACCACATTTGCGAAACGACACGGTGTGTCGATTGTCATGGTTGGTCACGTCACCAAGGAGGGCCAGATTGCCGGCCCCCGGGTGGTCGAACATATGGTCGATACGGTCCTCTACTTCGAAGGCGAACGCGGCCACCAGTTTCGCATCCTACGCGCCGTCAAAAACCGGTTTGGCCCCGCCGATGAGATCGGTGTTTTTGAGATGACCGGCAAAGGCTTGGCACAGGTCACCAACCCTTCGGCCTTGTTCCTGTCGGAACGCGGCACACCCAGCCCCGGCTCGGCGGTTTTTGCGGGGATCGAAGGCACCCGCCCTGTATTGGTTGAATTGCAGGCTTTGGTTGCTCCGTCGCCCCATTCTCAACCCCGCCGCACCGTCGTGGGATGGGACAGCGGACGACTTGCAATGATCCTTGCAGTGCTTGAGGCTCGATGCGGCGTTCCCTTTGCGGGACTCGATGTCTATCTGAACGTGGCCGGTGGGATGAAGGTCAGTGAACCTGCTGCCGACCTTGCTGTGGCCGCAGCCCTGCTAAGTGCCCGCGAAGACACAGCCCTGCCCGCAGATACAGTGGTTTTCGGAGAAATCTCGTTATCCGGGGCACTTAGACCGGCCCCTCAGACCGAAAACAGGTTGAAAGAAGCGCAAAAACTTGGTTTCACATCAGCAATCGCTCCGGCGGGTGGTAAAACCGGCACTGTGGCAGGTCTGACACTCACCCGACCCTCTGATTTGGTGGGGTTTGTTGGCGAAACCTTCGGAGCAGGTTAAGGTAACGCCTTGAGGGGCAGAAAAAATTACGGGCGAGGGCCATGGAAGGTTTTACAATTATCGACGGGGTGGTTGCCCTGATCATCGTCGTGTCGGGCCTGCTGGCCTATTCACGAGGATTCTTACGTGAGGTTTTGGCCATCGCAGGCTGGGTCGCAGCCGCCGTTCTGGCCTTTATTTTCGCACCCCAGGCTGTGCCGCTGGTGAAAGAAATCCCAGTCGTCGGGGATTTCCTGCGCGACAGCTGCGAATTGTCGGTAATCACCGGTTTTGCCGCCGTGTTCGCAATCGCTCTGATCGTGGTCAGTATCTTTACACCACTGTTTTCGTCGATCGTGCAGCGCTCTGCCATTGGCGGTCTGGATCAGGCACTTGGCTTTTTCTTCGGCATCGCGCGCGGCATCTTGTTGGTGGCTATCGCCTTCTTTGTCTATGATACAGTGATGACTGGCCAATCCTATACAATGGTCGACGAAAGCCGTTCTGCCAAAGTGTTCGAACAGTTCAGCGACCGCATCGAGGAACAAAACCCCGAGCAATGGCTGGGTTGGGTCACCCAACAATATGAAGAGCTGGTGGCAAGCTGCGGCGCCGGTACCGAAGCGCCAGAAGCCTCGGAAACCACGGCACCAGCAACAACCGAATAAAAGAAAGCCCGGCACTGACCGGGCTTTTTCCTTACCTAACCGTCAGACATATTCGGTTAAGAAACCTTCTCCGCCGCAGACTGTGCACCTGGTATTCTTCAGGCCAAAGCACCCTTCACAGCGGCCCATAATAGGTGCGCCGTGGATATCGCGGCTTTTGACTACCTCTCCTGAGCCATTGCAAATCGGGCACGGTGATCGGCCCATGCCACGGCAACGATGGCACCGGCGCTTAACCGGCTCTTCCTTTTTTCTTCCTTGCTTGTGTTCCCACATGGCTCTGTTCCAATTTACATCCCGGCTAACGGGAAAACTCGTTACACGTATTATGACAGCACAAGCCTGCGCATATGTCACCTTTTGATACCTCATTCGGCAAAATCCACCTTTGGGAAATAACAATTGTGATCCTTTGATGACACAGCCCCCTTTAAGCATTATGTGGAGGCCGAACTGACATGGAATCGGAGCGACCGATCTTGCTGTACCTGTTTTCTTTCGCGCTTACCCTTATGACGACAGCGCGTTTGCACCATCAGCTTGGTCGACGACTCTGTGCATTTGCACCGCAGTGCAGACATTCCGCTCATCACCGCTAATCAAACCGTCATAGAAATTGGAGCCCGTACATGTGTGGGATTTTGGGGATCGCAAGCAGGACGCATGATGTCTTTGCGGAAATCTATGACGGGCTGCTGATGCTGCAGCACCGGGGTCAGGATGCCTCGGGGATCGTGACTTACAACGGCGAATACTTCCGCGAAAAAAAGGCAAATGGCCTGGTCAAGGATGTGTTCAACGCCCAAGACGCCGAAACCCTTATGGGCAAGATCGGCATGGGCCATGTGCGGTATCCGACCGCCGGTTCGCTCAGCGCGTCGGAAGCACAGCCCTTTTTCGTGAATGCCCCGTACGGCATCTATCTGGTCCACAACGGCAACATCACCAACACCGCTGAACAGCGCGAGAAGGTAACCGCCAAATATAGCCGCCACCTGCGCACCACATCGGACTCGGAAATCCTGCTGAACGTGCTGGCCGACAAGGTGGCCGACGCGATCAAGGTCAACGGCAATGCCGAGCCGATCCGCAATATCTTTGCGGGTGTGAAGATGACGATGGAGCGGATTCAGGGCGCCTATTCGGTGATCTGTCTGGTCGCAGGCGTTGGTATGCTGGCCTTCCGCGACCCCTATGGCATCCGCCCCTTGTCCGTTGCCAAGCGCGATGTGGACGGAGATGGCGATGATTACGCCTTTGCCTCTGAGGATGTGGCCTTTGGCATCAACGGGTTTGAAAAGCTGCGCGATCTGAAACCCGGTGAGGCGATCCTGATTGATCTGGATGGCAACATGCACACCTTCCAGGCGGTCGAAGGTCAACTAACACCGTGTATTTTTGAATATGTCTATTTGGCCCGCCCGGATTCGCTGCTGGACGGTGTCTCGGTCTACAAGACGCAGATGCGCATGGGTCAAACGCTGGCCCGTCAAATTGAAGCCGCCGGGCTTGAGATCGACCGCATCATCCCCGTGCCCGACAGTGCCCGACCTGTTGCGCTTGAAGTTGCCAAAGCCACGGGCATTCCCTACCGCGAAGGTCTGGTGAAAAACCGCTATGTCGGTCGAACTTTCATCATGCCCGGCCAGGAAGAGCGTCAGAAATCCGTGCGACGCAAGCTGAACGCCGTGCCGTTGGAGTTCAGAGACCACAACGTGCTGTTGATCGACGATTCAATCGTCCGGGGCAACACGATCAAGAAAATCGTGCAGATGTGCCGTGATGCCGGTGCCAAGAAAGTATTCATCGCCAGCGCCTCTCCGCCGGTCAAATTCCCTAACGTTTATGGCATCGACATGCCCACCAAGCATGAGTTGATCGCCAACGGCAAAGACATCGAAGAAATCCGCCAAGAGGTCGGAGCCGACGCCCTGTTCTATCAGGATCTCGACGATCTGATCTGGGCGGCCAAAGAAGGCAATCCTGAGATCGAGGCGTTTGACTGTTCCTGCTTCGATGGCAACTACATCACCGGCAGTGTCAGCGATGACTATCTGGACAGTCTCGAAAACAGCACTCGGGTCAGCAAGAAACGCGAAGACATGCAGGTTCCCGGCGGATCGTGGAACAGCGCGAAACTGGCCTCGGGCTAGGTTTTACCCCGAATCGACATTTCATTGACCCGTGTCGCAGACGCGATGCGGGTCTTTTTTTGCCTGACTGCCGGACTGAATAGGTAGATTTCCGCCACAACCCTTCGATGAAGAAATTGCAATCGCAAGGGCTTCGCCGAGGTGCGAAATCCCATCTGGTGGCGACTGACCAATCGGGGTTTTCCTTCGCGACCCGGTTTGGTAGCCCGCTGGAAACCACTCAAAACAAGGGGTCGGGTCGCTGCGGCCGGGCCGGAATCCATGTCAAACGCCACTGTCAAAAGTGCGGCCACGCAAAAGGGCGCGCTGAACAAAAGCTCTTTGTCCGTTCTTGGGGTGTTTGGCCCGAAATCGGATATGCGGGCCCTGATGCGCATGTCGTCGGGGCGTGTCAAAGAGGTGAAACTGGGCAGCCGCGTGTCCTCGGGTACTGTGGTTGCGATTGATGCTGAAGGCGTGATGCTGCGACAAAGCGGCCGGACCAAGCGGATCGTCATCCCCGGCAGTTAAACCGGCTTGACGCCCTGCGTGCAGGGGTTCAAACCGCTATCATGACCGATCAGACCAAAATAGCCCTCATCACCGGGGCCTCTCGTGGGTTGGGCGCTGCCCTGGCCGAGGCACTGGCACCCGAATATCACATCGTCGCCGTCGCCCGCACCACTGGCGGGCTGGAAGAGCTGGATGACCGCATTCAGGCCAAAGGCGGAGCGGCAACACTGGCGCCGATGGACATCGCCGACCCGAACGCCATGGCGACCCTGTGCCGGGGCATTCATGACCGCTGGGGCAAGGTGGACCTGTGGCTGCACACGGCCGTCCACACTTCGGCCCTGACGCCCACGCATTTCATAGACCCGAAAGAGTGGACAAAGGCCGTAAATACCAACGCTACGGCCACGTCAGTTCTGATCCCCTATATCGCCCCTTTGCTGGGCGAAACCGGCCATGCCGTGTTCTTTGACGATCCCAAGGCAGGTCAGAAGTTCTATGGCATATATGGCGCGACTAAAGGTGCACAGATGGCACTGGCGCGCAGCTGGGCGCTTGAGACCGAGCGCACCGGTCCTCGGGTTTCTATTGTCGAGCCTGCCCCAATGCCAACCGCCGTGCGCGCGCGGTTCCATCCCGGTGAAGACCGCGATGCCCTGACCAGCACGGCAGACGAAGCCGCACGGATTTTGTCTTTGCTCTAGGAATGGCCCTATGGGCCATGCCTCCGGCGGAGATATTATTGCCAAGTGAAGCGGGCGGGTTAGGCGATATGCACGCCGTTCCGCCCAGCCAGATCGACGAAGAATTGCCACGCAACGCGGCCTGAACGAGCGCCGCGTGTCGCCTGCCATTCGATGGCTTCGGCACGCAAGGTTTCGGCGTCAACTGACACGCCGTACGCACCACAATAGCGGTCGATCATCGCAAGATACTCGTCCTGATCGCAGGGATGGAAGCCCAACCAAAGGCCAAATCGATCAGACAATGATACTTTTTCTTCGACCGCCTCGGACGGGTTGATCGCGCTGGAACGTTCATTCTCGATCATGTCGCGTGGCATCAAGTGGCGGCGGTTTGACGTGGCATAGAACACGACGTTTTCCGGACGCCCCTCGATACCCCCGTCTAGCACTGCCTTGAGCGATTTGTAGTGCTGGTCATCGTGGCTAAAAGACAGGTCATCACAGAAGAGGATGAACCGGTGCGGCGCGGCCCGGAGGTGGTTCAGCAAACGCGCGACCGAGCCCATATCCTCGCGCTGGAGCTCTACCAGCTTCAGGTCCGGGTATTCATCCTGCAACGTGCCGTGGACAGCCTTGACAAGGCTGGATTTGCCCATCCCCCGCGCGCCCCACAACAGCGCGTTGTTGGCTTTGAACCCAGCGGCAAAGCGGCGAGTGTTGTCCAGCAACGTGTCGCGAGACCGGTTGATGCCGACCAACAAATCCAGATCGACGCGGTTGACCTGCGCGACGGGCTCCAACCGATCCGGTTCAACATGCCAAACAAATGCCGGGGCCGCCGCGAAATCGGGCGCGGCCAGAGGGGCTGGTGCCATCCGCTCCAGCGCGTCGGCGATACGGTTCAGAGCTTTGTCGTCCATTGGGGCCTCCGGCGTCATGTCTTGCGGGGTTCAAACCATGTTCGAAGCAGCGCAACAAGGGCCAGACACGAAAAAGGCGCGCCGAACGAGCGCGCCTGTTTCATTGTTTTCAGCGGGGTTACTTGCCGTCTTCTTCCCGCACTATCTCTTCGTCGGCTTCTTCTTCATCATCATAGTAGCCGTCAGCGCGCAGTTGCTCCTCGCGCTTTTTCTCGACCCGTGCGACGAGGAAAATGGATATTTCATACAGCCCGTAGACCACTACAAACAGGATGACCTGCGTGATCACGTCCGGAGGTGTTACCAATGCAGCAAGCACCAAAATGGCAACCACCGCATATTTCCGCACGGAACCCAACCCTTCGGCTGTAACCAACCCCGCCTTGCCCATCAGGGTCAACAGAACGGGCAGTTGGAAACACAGGCCAAAGGCCACGATGAACTTGATCGTCAGGTTCAGGTATTCCTGCGCCGAACCCTGGAACACCACGCTTAGCGGAGCCGCAGTTGCACCTTCGACCACGGCCTCACCTTCAGCGCCAAATTGCTGGAACCCCAGGAAAAAGTCATAGGCCAACGGTGTGACGACATAGAATGCAAAGCTTGCACCCAGCAGGAACATGAAAGGCGACGCCAGCATGAACGGCAGGAACGCGTTCTTCTCGGACCGGTAGAGACCCGGTGCCACAAACCGCCACATCTGCATCCCGATATAGGGAAAGGCCAGAATAAAGCCGCCCAACAGCGAAACCTTGATGGCAACAAAGAACCCTTCCTGCGGCGAGATGAAGATCAGCCCGCAATCCTGCCCGCGTTCGGCCAGAACTTCGCACAGAGGGTTCGTTAGGAAGTTGAAGAGCGGCGTGGCCACAGTGAAACAGATGATCATCCCGACCAGAAATGCCACGACGCAGTGGATCAGCCGCGTGCGAAGTTCCGCCAGATGCTCGATCAATGGGGCCGAGCTGTCTTCGATCTCGTCGGTCTTTGTCATGTCTTGCTTTCAGTCTTCAGCGCGGCCTCGGCCTCTTCGGCCTTGGCCAGCGCATCCGCCGCTTCTTTGGCCTTGCGTTCAGCCGCGGCACGCGCGGTTGAGGCCTGAATCTTTTTGGCCTGTTCAGCCCGTTCCGCGGCCAGCTTGCCGGTTTCGCTGTCGGGATCGAACTTAGTGGGATCAATGCTTTTGGCAACGTCTCGCGCCGCCTCATTAACGCTGTCCATGGCGGTGCTGACGGGGTTCGCCGCCGCGTTGAGACCCTTCTTGATCTCGTTCACACCCGCCTGATCCGCAGCCTCGTTCATGGCGCTGCTGAATTCTCGCGCCATGCCACGGGCCTTGCCGACCCAACGGCCTACATTGCGAAACAGCACCGGCAGGTCCTTTGGCCCCACAACGATCAGGGCAACGATGCCGATGACCAGAAGCTCGGTCCAGCCCAGATCAAACATCTGCGCTTAGGCCTTGTCTTTGTCGGTCTCGGGCGTGACGTCCTTGGCCACTTCGGCAGCATCCTGCTCCAGTTCGTCCGCGCCTTCTTTGACGCCCTTCTTGAACGAGGTGATGCCCTTGCCCACTTCACCCATCAATGAGCTGATTTTACCGCGGCCAAACAGCACCAGCACCACAACGGCGATCAGCAGCAGACCGGGAAGGCCGATATTGTTAAGCATGTCTCTTCTCCTTGTACATCGGCGCAATGCGCCGGGAATGTGATCTGGGTCTGTGTCTACGCCTGCAAAGCCCGTGGCAAAAGTGCGTCAGATCGATTCCGCGTTCAAATTTGTTCCGATCACGCATTTTTTGTGGGCTGGTAAAATCCAACTGACAGGTTTATGTCAGTTGCACGGCATTAGGAACAGGGCATCGAAACCTGGTCAACGGAGATTCAAATGACCCATGTTGCTGAAATCGTCACATTCACCCTCGCCAACGGGACTACACCGGAAGAGTTTGTGAAACTTAGCCAAGCGTCCGAGGCGTTCGTCCGCTCGGCCCCTGGCTTTGCCCACCGTCAGTTGAGCCAGGGTGAAGATGGCCGCTGGACCGATTACGTCATCTGGACGAATATGAAGGCCGCGCAGGACGCAGCCGCACAATTTCCGCAACAAGAGTGTGCCGCTGGCATGATGGCCGCCATCAACCCTGAAAGCGTCCAGATGCGCCACGAGAATGTGCTATGGAACATGACCGCATAAAAGCGGTCTGGGCGGCGTGTCATGCGCCGCTCTGATCGTCTGTTCGACATCATCCAGATCCTGCGCGACGGCAAACTGCACCGCGCGCAGGATATTGCGGATCGGCTTGAAGTGTCGGTTCGCACGATCTATCGCGATATGGATACTCTGGTCGCCTCAGGCGTTCCGGTCGAAGGCGAGCGCGGCGTGGGATACATGGTGCGTGAACAGATCACCCTGCCCCCGCTGAACCTGACCCCGGCCGAGCTTGAAGCGCTGAACCTCGGCATGGCCATCGTGGCCGAGGCCGCAGACCCCGATCTGAAGGCCGCCGCAGAAACCCTGGCCGACAAGATTGACGCTGTACTGCCCACCCAGGTCGTGGCCGAGGCGGACACGTGGAAATTCGCCGTATACCCCTTTGCCGACGCTGCGCGGGGGCTGGCGCATATGGCTCCGATTCGGTCCGCGATCAAAACCCGGCAGAAATTGCACCTGTCTTATCGTCGTATAGACGGCGTTCTGACAGACCGCACCATTCGCCCTCTTCATATGGAGTACTGGGGCCGCGTCTGGACCCTGACCGCATGGTGCGAATTGCGCGAAGGGTTCCGCGTGTTCCGCATCGACCTGATTGATTCCGTCTCACCCCTGCCGGAAATCTTCGCCGACGAACCGGGGAAAACGCTAGACGACTTCGAACCGCACGCCTGAATTCGGCTGTAAGATGTATGGCCCGAAACGGGCCATTGTCATCACTTAAGGTAAGGTTCCGGGTCGACGGATTCAAAACCTTTGCGCACCTCGAAATGGACATAGGAATTGTCCCCACCCCGCAAGGAGGCGATCCGCTCTCCTCGACGGACGCGATCGCCTTTTTTAACCGTGATCTTGTCGACATTCGCATAGACGGTCAGCAGGTCACTGTTGTGCTTGACCACGATGATCGGCACCTGATCCGCATCTGCGGTGATTGCAGCTACGGTCCCGGCCTCTGCTGCCTTCACAGCGGTTCCCGGCGACCCGGCGATGTCGATCCCTTCATTCTTGCCTTTGTCATAGGTTCGAATGATCGTCCCCGTAACCGGCAACCCCAAGGCTGAACTGCTTTGGCTGGTCGGCGCCTCAGCCGTTACATCAGGTGCAGGCGGGGCGGGTTCGATAACTTCGTCCGGCAGCGGCTGGGTTGCGCTTGGAGGTGTCGGTGTGGGCGAACCCTGCCCCGGTTGCGTCACGTTGGTGGCAGGCACAGCCGCTTGTTGCGGCGCGGGCTGGTTCTTGATCGGGATCAGCAGGAACTGATCTTCGCGCACGGTAAAGTCCGGTCCCAGCCCGTTCCACTCGGCCAGCGCATCCACGGGCACATCATAAAGCCGCGCGATTGTATATGCCGTCTCGCCGCGTTTGACCTGGTGGCGGATCGGCTCGGGCCCCGATGCCGCCGGGGCCGTTGCAGGCGCAGGCTGGGCCGGGGCTAGCGTTGACGTCCGGACTGAACCATCTGCCGGAGCCTCATCAATCGCGGTACCGGCGATCGTGGCGATATCAACCGAGCTAGCCGAACTTACCGTGCGCGGCAGGGCGATCACCTCGCCATCGCGCAATTGATCGGTCGGCTTGAGGCCGTTGAACACAGCCAACTCTCCCTCGGGTAACCCGACGCGGGCGGCAACCGAGGCAACCGTATCGCCACGACGCGCAACGGCCACCTGGTAATTCGGATAGGTGATGACCCCCCGCGCATCCGGTGCTGGCCGGTTCGTTGTAACCCCGCGCGCGGCATCGGCGGTCGAAAACCCGCCGACCTGCCCGCGCAGATCATAGTCCAGCGGGCCTTCGCACCCAGCCAGAATCGCCAAAACCGCCACACCTGTTGCGCAGCGGAGCATCGCTGATTTGGAAACTGCTCTCATCTTACCGTCCTCAGCGCCTGCCCGTGTTTTCCGGGGTTCCGGCGCGTGTTACAGAATATTCTTTTACGCCCCGTCCCTGCCAAGCCCTTCTAACAAGGGCACGAAACGAACGGGCAACAATTCGTCATAGTCCAGACCAGTCTCGGTCCGTCTGACCCGGATCAAGGTTTGAACCGCATCCGACTGTCCCACCGGCAGCACCATGATACCGCCGATTTTCAGCTGCGCCAAGAGCGGCCCTGGAGGGTCTTCTGCTGCAGCAGTCACGATAATCCTGTCAAACGGCGCCTGTTCGGAAAGACCAAAGGAGCCATCCGACAACATCGCAGTGATATTGGTCAGACCCAACTCACGGAACAGCGCACCAGTTTCGCGCACCAGCCGCTTGTGGCGTTCGACCGTATAGACCCGGCGCGCCAGCTTGGACAGGATTGCCGCCTGATAGCCCGAGCCTGTGCCGACCTCTAACACCGTATCCCGCGGACGCACGTCCAGTGCCTGTGTCATCAGCCCAACAACAGACGGCTGGCTGATCGTCTGCCCGCAGGCAATCGGCAGTGGCGTATCCTCATAAGCACGCTCAGCGAACAGACCTTTGACAAACTGACCTCGATCAACCTGCTCCATCGCGGCCAGCACGCGGGCATCAGTCACCCCACGCGATCGCAGGGCAAACAGGAACTGCATAATTGTTTCGGGATCTGGTCCGGTCATTCGATTGTCTTCAGTGCCACAAGCGCGTCATGCGCAGTCAGATCCGCGCGCATTGGGGTGACCGAGATATAGCCCGCCAGATTGACCGCAGCATCCGTGCCCGGCGCGGTTGGGTTATGTTGGTACCCGCCTTTGATCCACAGGAACCGCCGCCCTGACGGAGAACTATGCGGCTCGACCGAGAAGTGCGTGTCGCGGCGATAACCTTGCGGGGCAATCTTGGTGCCCAGTACTTCATCCGCCGGCACGGGTGGGAAATTGACATTGTAGAACAGACGGTAATCGCCCTGCTCTGCCGGAGTTGCGTCCAGGATTTTCCGCACCAGATCAGCGCCGTACCGGGTAGCAGCCTCGAACGGATCGTCGAGCCCCAGATTACGCGGGCCAAAATACTGCGACAGAGCGATAGCCGGGATGCCCTGCAATGCGGCCTCCATCGCACCACCGACAGTGCCCGAATAAAGTGTGTTTTCCGCCGAGTTATTGCCCCGGTTCACACCAGACAACACCAGATCGGGCGGCGCATCCTTCATCACATCATGCAGACCGGCCAGAACACAATCAGCGGGCGAGCCCTCGGCAGCGAAACGCTGATCACCCAGTTTGGCGACCATCATCGGATGGGTATAGCTGATGCAATGGCCAACGCCCGATTGCTCGAACGCAGGCGCAACCACCCAGACTTCACCGTCAGATCCGGCCAAATCGGCGGCGATCGCCTCAAGCGTGATCAGGCCCGGCGCGTTGATACCGTCATCATTGGTCAGAAGAATACGCATTTGCCCCATCCACCGCAGCGTTTTGCCCTTGATAGACCCGCCCCCGCGTGGCGGCAAGCAAAGCACGCACGCAATCTGCGGCTTTCGCGCACCACTTTGGTCAAAACTGCGTTTTTAGTCCCTAAACCGGATAAACAAAGCATCGGTCCCGGCGAATGGTCAGCCACATGACGCGCCCCGGATTGGGGACAAAGACATTCGGCACCGTGGCTTTCAAGACCGAGCCGTCATGGTCCATGCGGAACTCAACCAGGCTCTCGTTACCCAGAAACCGTGCCCTCTCGACCGTACCGCGGGCTGCCACCCCATCGGTTGCCGTTGGTAGCGGGCCCTTGCCGTTGCGGTCAAAGTCCAATCGCACGTGCTGGGGACGGAACACGATTTCAACATCCGTGCCGTCCGGAACACCTGGCGCCAGAAACTGTCCAAACGGAGTATCCGCCAATGCACCATTAACCTGAGCTTGCAACACATTGATATCACTAAAAAATGCGACTGCAGCCTTGTCGGCTGGACGAGTATAGACGTTATACGGCGCACCTTGTTGCACGATCTTACCGCGTCGCATCAGGGCGATCTCATCGGCCATGCGCATCGCCTCTTCGGGCTCGTGGGTCACTAGCACGACGGCGGCATCCTCTTCCTTGAGGATCGCCAGCGTCTCATCCCGGATACCGTCGCGCAGGCGGTTGTCGAGGCCCGAAAACGGTTCGTCCATCAACATGATCCGCGGACGTGGGGCCAGCGCACGGGCCAGAGCAACGCGTTGTTGCTCGCCCCCAGAAAGGTGATGCGGGAATTTGTCAATGAAACGGGTAAGATCAACCTTGCGCAGCAGCTCGTCGACACGCGCGCGCTTTTCCTCTTTGTGCCCCGTCAGGCCAAAGGACACATTGTCGGCAACGCTCAGATGCGGGAACAGGGCGAAATCTTGAAACATCAGGCCGATCTCGCGGCGTTCGGGCGGAACGCGAAACACGGTGTCGCAGATCAGCTTGCCGTCCACATAAATCTCACCGGATTCCTGCATCTCAACCCCGGCAATCATGCGCAACGTGGTCGACTTGCCACATCCCGACGGCCCCAGCAGACAGGTCACCTTCCCGGCTTCAACCGTCAAAGAAACGTCGTCAACAACAACCCGCCCTTCGTACCGTGCGATCAGATTGCGAATTTCCAGACGAGGAGGAGTTGCGTCTATTGTCACCGATGGGCCTCGTTGCCTTTTCCCGATCAAAATCCCGGGCTTGGGCGGGGATAGCAACCCCACCCGTCAGGCGCAAGCGATCAGCAGCAACCGCCCGAGGCAGTCTCACTCGTGGCCGCGCTGATGGTCGCGCGGTTGGCCTTGAACGGGCTTTCGCCACCACAGCCGTCGAAAATGCCATAATGGGTCGAAAAATCGCCGATAAAGTCGAAATGTCGCGCAAAACGCGTGTCTTTTAGCATCATCCATGTGTTGCCACAGACCGGGAAAACCTTGCCGGTCTCGATCGCGTGGTGATCATCCAGTTCGAACAGATGCGGCGCGTGCGGGATGGTGCCTTTGTAGGTCACGGCCTGACCGTAGTCTTCGCAAGCGGGCTCAAGCGCGGACAATTTGAACAAACGATAAGTGGCAGACAGGAACTTAAGCGGCGCAACACGCTCCTCAAGCACTGAGTTCTCAATGGTTAGCGGACGGTGCGTGACGCGGCGCGGATCGCCGAAGCCAGTCTTCCGCGAAATCGACAGGAAGTCATTCCAATACAACGCACCTGACAGGCATTCGCCGTAGAGCACCTCATCCTCGGCCATGGCCTGCGGCACACGGCGGTCGGCGTAGACGTCCGAGAAATACATCTCGCCACCTTCTTTCAAAAGACGATGGGCACCGCGCAGAACAGCCTCTTTATCCGTGGCCAGGTTAATCACACAGTTTGAGACGATGATGTCGAAGGAACCGGGCTCCAGATCCAGTTCATCCAGCTTTTCGATGTAGCCATGATGGAATTCGACGTTGCTGGCTGAGTGACCGAAAGCCTGCGCGTGGAAATCCTGATGCGCGCGGGCGACGTCCAGCTGTTCCGGAGTCATGTCGACCCCAACCACCCGGCCCTTTTCACCCACCATCGCGGACAGGGCGTATACGTCACGGCCTGCCCCGCAGCCCAGATCGAGGATGCTCATCCCTTCCAGATCCAACGGCGCAATCAGGCCGCAGCCATAGTAACGCGTCAACACTTCGTCATGAATTTTCGAGAGGATCTTTTTAACATGGTCCGGCATATCGTCGGGTGTGCAGCACGCGTTGGTTTGCAAATCCGCGCTGCCCTGCAGGACCTCGCCATAGTAATTCTGCACTGATTCATGCTTCATCGCAGCTACCCTTTCCTCGCTGGCTACTTGGCAGCTAATGCAGCACCGCCGTCTATGCAACCGCTGCTGCCAAATTTGACAAAAGCGTGAGGCCTAGCCCAACAGTTCGAAATTGACTGAGGCGCGAACCCGCCCGTTTACCTGAATATCCAACTGATGCGCACCGGGGACCAGTTTGAACGTGGTCGCGTTGCCCTTCAGCTTGTGTTTCTTGGTTAGGCTTAGCGCGCCGTCGCGCAAGGTCGTCTGCTTCAACTTGTGCACTTTGGCTGAGGTTTTTCCGCCAGGCCGTTGAAAGTGAACAATATAGTCGATCAGAACAGGCTGATCCCCTGTCCCATTTAGCGTGACATCAAACTCAAGCGCACCGCCAATCCTGGCCTCCTGATTCACCTGCACACTCGCGGTTACTTTGGCCTCGGGATCAAAGCCCAACATCTTCATGGCATCCGGATGACCCGCCTTCACCAGCCCTCGCAAGGTATGTGAGGTCATCCAACTCAGTTCGTCCTGATCTTGTTTCCCGGTCCGGGACCAATCCTGCAACCGATCCAGCACAAGCTTGGGGTCTTTCTTAGTGATGTCATTCAAATGGTTCGCCACAGACCGCGTGACATAGCGTGTCGGATCCTTATGCAACTGGTCCAACAACGGCATCGGATCGGTCAATTCCAACCCAACCGCCTGCCCCCAAGGCAGTCGAGGCCGCGTACCTTCGCTGACCAGACGACGCACGTGATAGCTGTCATGCCCGCACCAATCCTCCATCCTCGCCAACACCTGATCCTGGTGACGGTTGAGGAAGGGACGAATGGCCCATTCCATCGAAAACCGCTGGGTCAACTCTTCGAGTACGTCCAGGGCAAGATCAGGATGATCCAAACCCACAGCGACGACCCAATCCCCCAAAGGTGCAAAGATGAAATCTCCGAAGTCATCATCCGTTTTGGTCGGATCCAAAGGCGGTGGCAGAGCACGCAGAAGGATCGGCGCGATGGTCGGCAGCTCTCCAGGTATCGCTTCTTGCAAGCACTTGGCGATCCAGGCCATGCGCTCTTTCAACTCAAGGTTCGGCAGCCGCGACATGACCTGCTCCTCGAATGACTCTCCATCAAAGGATGGATCGACATCCGAGAACAAGCCCGTCAGATAACGGGTCTTTTCCGCGTTAAACAACTGATCCTTTAGCGAATACCCCTGAGACATAGTTACATCGTCATATTGCCTGCACCACCGTCCAGCAGAATGTTCTGCCCGACCATGAAGCCTGCATGCTGGGAACACAGAAATGCGCAGGCCGCCCCGAATTCCTGCCGCGTGCCGTACCGGCGCGCCGGAATCGTTGCCGAGCGCGCGGCACGGGCTTCGTCCAGTGAGATACCCTGTTGTTTCGAGACACCGCCATCCAGTGACAACGCCCGGTCCGTATCATGAATACCCGGAAGCAGGTTGTTGATATTAACGCCATATTGCGCAACCTGCCGGGACGTGCCCGCCACATACCCGGTTAACCCGGTTCGGGCCGCATTCGACAAGCCCAGTGCTGCAATCGGAGAGCGTACGGATTGTGAGGTAATGTTCACTACCCGGCCCCATTCCTTGTCGATCATCCCCGGCAGCAGCGCTTTCATGAACGCAATCGGCGTCAGCATGTTGGCGTCTAGCGCCTTGATGAAATCATCCCGATCCCAATCCGACCACAAACCCGGCGGGGGGCCACCGGCATTTGTCACAAGGATATCAACGCCCTGCGCAGCCTCAATTACCTGCGTCTGACCGTCGGCCGAGGTCACATCGCAGGCCACGGTTTGCACGTCCACATTATACTCGGATCGCAAACGGGCGGCCTCGGCTTCCAGCGCTTCGGCCCCGCGGGCGTTCATCACCAGATCAACGCCCGCCTCGGCCAGTGCCTCTGCACAGCCCAGACCCAGACCTTTGCTGCTGGCACAAACCAGCGCGCGTTTTCCCTGAATTCCCAGATCCATCGGATCCTCCCCATCTGTTGTTGCCCGCATGTCTAGCACCGGCCAGACGGGGAAGACCAGAAGTCAAAACGAGTTAGTAAAAGAACTCTTCCCGCACGATTTTTCCGTTGGCGACGTGGTAGATACCAACCTCTTTCATATCGAATGTCTCGCCGCTTTCCTTCACCTTGCCCTGCACCTCGAAGATTACGGCAAAGCGGTCGTCACCATGCAGATAAGGCTCACTGACGGATGCGCCTGAGACCTCATGCGCGCCTTCCCACCACTCGTGCTTACCGCGGATGCCATCGACGCCATGAGTCTCGCGACCCATTCCTTCCATCTCTTGCGCCTCAACTGAAACAGCATCCGGCGCATACAGCTTTGCCAGATTCTCCTTGGCCCGATCCTCTCGGCAACCAGCCACCAGTTCGTCCGCGATTTCTTTCAAATTCATTGGTCCTCTCCATTATTTGTTCTCTATATGTTCTTATTGGCATAGCTTCACGATTCTGAACAGCCCCTTTGTCTTGCTTCGGCAGAATTCCCCGCATATATGCGCGTTCATGCTTGATACCGCCTCGAACCAACCCGTATTGCCGCCCGAGATCGCTCGGCGCAGGACATTCGCCATCATCTCGCACCCGGATGCGGGCAAGACGACGCTGACTGAAAAGTTTCTGTTGTACGGGGGTGCGATTCAGATGGCAGGTCAAGTGCGTGCCAAAGGCGAGGCGCGGCGGACGCGCTCGGACTTTATGCAGATGGAGAAAGATCGCGGTATTTCGGTCTCCGCCTCGGCCATGTCCTTCGACTATGGGGATTTCCGGTTCAATCTGGTGGACACGCCCGGTCACAGCGACTTCTCGGAAGATACCTATCGCACACTGACTGCAGTGGACGCCGCTGTAATGGTGATCGACGGCGCGAAGGGTGTAGAAAGCCAGACACAGAAATTGTTCGAGGTCTGCCGTCTGCGTGATCTGCCGATCCTGACCTTCTGTAACAAGATGGACCGCGAAAGCCGCGATACGTTCGAGATCATTGACGAAATTCAGGAGATGTTGGCCATCGATGTCACCCCTGCGGCGTGGCCTATTGGCGTAGGCCGGGATTTCATCGGCTGCTATGACATGCTTCGCGATCGGCTGGAACTGATGGACCGAGCAGACCGCAACAAGGTCGCCGAAAGTATCGAAATCAATGGTTTAGACGATCCGAAACTGGCAGAACACGTGCCCGAGCATCTGCTGGACAAGTTGCTGGAAGAGGTCGAGATGGCGCGCGAACTGCTGCCCGCGCTGGACCCGCAGGCCGTGCTTGAGGGGCACATGACCCCGATCTGGTTCGGCTCAGCGATCAACTCGTTCGGGGTCAAAGAGCTGATGGAAGGTATCGGCGCCTATGGCCCACAGCCGCAGATTCAGTCTGCACAACCACGCCAAATCGCACCCGATGAGAAGAAGGTCGCCGGGTTTGTCTTCAAGGTTCAGGCAAATATGGACCCCAAGCACCGCGACCGGGTGGCATTCGTGCGCATGGCCTCGGGCCACTTCAAACGCGGCATGAAACTGACCCATGTGCGGTCGAAAAAACCGATGGCAATTTCGAACCCTGTGCTTTTCCTCGCATCGGACAGGGAACTCGCCGAAGAGGCATGGGCCGGAGACATCATCGGCATCCCCAACCACGGCCAGCTGCGCATTGGCGATACACTGACCGAAGGTGAAGCGTTGCGTGTAACCGGCATCCCCTCCTTCGCGCCGGAGCTGCTGCAAACCGTCCGCGCAGGTGATCCGTTGAAAGCCAAACATCTGGAAAAAGCCCTTATGCAGTTTGCCGAAGAAGGTGCCGCTAAGGTGTTCAAACCCTCGATCGGTTCGGGCTTTATCGTGGGCGTCGTCGGCGCGCTGCAATTCGAAGTGCTCGCCAGCCGGATCGAGATGGAATACGGTCTGCCCGTCCGGTTCGAGGCGTCTCAGTTCACATCCGCCCGTTGGGTCAGTGGCGACAAGGCCGAGGTCGACAAGTTCGTCAACGCCAACAAACAGCACATCGCCCATGATCATGACGGCGACATCGTCTATCTGACGCGCCTTCAGTGGGACATCGACCGGGTCGTGCGCGATTACCCTGAGCTGAACCTGACGGCGACGAAAGAGATGATGGTGTGATCGGCCCGAGGGCCATACATGGCAGATAAGCAACCGACTTGGGGCATTGTCTCGACGGTTCGGGGTCCTGCCCCGGATATCCTGCGGTTTGTAGCCTATCATCTCGATCTCGGGGTCGACCGGATGTACATCCATCTGGACGAACCCAACCCCGATGCCTTCGACGTCTTGGTTCGGCACCCAAAGGTCGACGTTCACACCTGTGACGATGCGTTCTGGACCAGCCGCAAGCGCGAGCGGCCCGAACGGCATCAGAACCGTCAGACCGCGAATGCATCCTTTACCTATCGCAAAACCGATTTAGATTGGCTGGCCCATATCGACGTGGACGAGTTCCTGTGGACGGATCGCCCCATACCCCAGCAACTGACCGATACTCCCGAACACATCCCTGCCGTGCGTGTCCGCCCCATTGAGGTGGTGGCCGATGCTGAAGACCTGTTCAAGGCTCACATCCCTAAAGGTCCACAGCGCGACGCACTTGTTCAATCGCTGTACCCGAACTATGGCGCCTTTGTTCAGGGCGGGTTCTTCAGCCATTTGCAGGGCAAGCTGATCGTTCGCACCGGAATGGAGAATTTGAACTTTCGCATCCACAATCTATTCCAGAACAAAAAGCTCTTATCCTGCAAATTCGAACTGCCCGGATTGGAGTTGTGCCACCGGCACGCCCCAGATTGGAAACATTGGCAGACGCACTTGAGGTTCCGCCTGGCGCGTGGCTCATATCAGCCTGGAATGTCGCTGAATGTACCGCGCGAACGTGGCGGCATGAACATGAACGAACTACTCAGCTGGATCGAGACCGAAAGTGGAATGGAAGGTCTGCGCGCCTTTTTCGATGAAATCAGCGGCACTGACCCCGACGTACGCGCCCGCTTGCAACAACAGGGTCTGCTCCGGCATCGGCCACTGGATTTGGATGACAAAGCTCGGAAACACTTCCCCAGAAGTCACTGAATTGTTGCGAGAAATCCGCAATACGGACACGATGACATCCCTTAAGAGGTCTTCATTTGACCATGCCCGGTGTTTTTGTTATGTCCCCCTTCAAGCCGAAAATGCGCAATGCAGCGTATGGCCATCCGGGCCCGGCAAACCTTTGACGCGCGGGCCAGGTCTAGTGTCCGCTTGAACCGGACTTACATGACAAAATTCAACGAACTGAACCTGAACCCGAAGGTCCTCAAGGCTATTGAGGAAGCCGGATACGAAACCCCCACCCCGATTCAGGAGGGCGCGATTCCGCCCGCATTGGAAGGGCGTGATGTTCTTGGGATCGCCCAGACCGGCACCGGCAAAACGGCCAGCTTTACCCTGCCGATGATCACCTTGTTGGCACGGGGCCGCGCGCGGGCGCGCATGCCACGTTCGCTGGTGCTGTGCCCAACTCGGGAACTGGCCGCGCAAGTGGCCGAGAATTTCGACACCTACTCTAAACACCTGAAACTGACCAAAGCGCTGCTGATCGGTGGTGTAAGCTTTAAAGAGCAGGAAGCACTGATCGACCGTGGCGTTGACGTTCTGATCGCCACGCCAGGTCGCCTGCTGGACCACTTCGAACGCGGCAAGCTGCTGCTGACCGGCGTGCAGATCATGGTGGTGGATGAAGCCGACAGGATGCTGGATATGGGCTTTATCCCAGATATCGAACGCATCTTCTCGCTGACACCGTTCACTCGCCAGACGCTGTTCTTCTCGGCCACTATGGCGTCTGAGATCGAACGTATCACCGACACTTTCCTGTCCGCTCCGGCCCGGATCGAGGTTGCCCGACAGGCCACCGCGTCGGAGACTATTGAACAGGGCGTGGTCATGTTCAAAGGTGGTCGCCGCGACCGTGAGGCCAGCGCCAAGCGCAAGGTTTTGCGTTCGCTGATCGACGCCGAAGGCGACAAGTGCACAAATGCGATCATCTTCTGCAACCGCAAGACAGACGTGGATATCTGCGCCAAGTCTCTGAAGAAATACGGCTATAACGCCGCCGCCATTCACGGCGATTTGGATCAATCGCAGCGAATGAAAACACTGGACGGGTTCCGCGATGGCTCGCTGCGCCTGCTGGTTGCCTCTGACGTGGCCGCGCGTGGTCTGGATATTCCTTCGGTCAGCCACGTGTTCAATTTCGACGTTCCAGGCCATGCCGAGGATTACGTGCACCGCATCGGCCGAACCGGTCGCGCCGGGCGTGAGGGCAAGGCCGTCACGATCTGCTCAGGCCGCGATGAAAAGGCGCTGGATGCAATCGAAAAGCTGATCCAAAAGGAAATTCCGCGACTGGATAACCCGGTCAAGGAAGAACCCAAGGACGAGGCGCCCAAGCGCGAGAAAAAAGCCAAGTCGGACGAGAAAAAGACCGACCCCAAAAAGAGCGACCGCAAAAGGGACAAAGAACCCAAAGGTCGTGGCCGTCGCGACGACGGTGGCCCGGCGGTTGTGGGCATGGGCGATCACCTGCCCAGCTTTATCGCCCTCAGCTTTGACGAACGCCGCGCCGGTTAAATTGCTAGCACCAGCGCCAAGATCGATACGCCCAACAACGTCATCCCGGCGATCTCACGCCGGGTGATGGTCTCGTGGAAAAACAGGATCGACGCGAACAGGCTGAGCAACAGCTCGACCTGCCCCAACGCTTTGACATAGGCTGCGTTCTGTAAGGTGAACGCAAAGAACCAGCAGAACGATCCGCCCAAACTGGTCAGGCCGACGAATACTCCGGTCCGTCGTGTCTGCCACACCGCACGCAGTTCTGCCCGGTCACGCCACAGCAGCCACACTGCCATACTTAGGAACTGGAACGTTACCACCACGGCCAAGGTGATCAGGGCGCGAAACCACGCGTCGATATCACCCAATTCCAGCGAAGCCCCGCGATAGCTGACTGCGGAAAAGGCAAACAGCACACCCGACCCCAGCCCAAGACGCGAAGCGCGGTTGGTCAGGTGTTTCCACCATGCGCTTTCGACCTCAGGTGATTTGGACAGCAGAAGTACCGCCATCAGCCCCAGCAAGATCGCAACCAGCCCGCCGTTCGAGACTTGGTCGCCCAGCACCAGGAAACCGACAATGGCGGTTTGAATGACTTCGGTTTTCTTAAAGGTGATCCCGACCGCAAAATTTCGCTGCTTAAATAGTGCAACCACACAGATCGTTGCCAGAATTTGCGACGTCCCGCCGATGACAGCGTATATCCAGAACCATCCCGTCAGCGGCGGTAAGCTGAACCCAGTCATCTGCAGTGCCACAAGCAACCCGATTATCGCCAGCGGCATGGAGTAAGCGAACCGGGCAAAGGTCGCGCCGGCCGCAGTCAGCTTTACGGTGCTGAGCGATTTTTGCAGCATAAACCGCACTGTCTGGAACGAGGCGGCGGCGATTGTGACGGGAATCCATAAACTCATGGACCCCTTTTGTCGTCAAATCAATGCTTTGGCCAGAGAGGATGTGCCACCGGATCCTTGGCCCGCCAGAAGTGCGCTCGGAAAACCTGAGCGTATGAGCGGTAGACATAGGCCTCGTTCCGGGCCTGAAACTGAACTTTACCCGCTCGGTACAGCGCAGGCAGCCGGTACCACGGCGCACTTGGGTTCATGTGATGAACCACGTGCAGGTTATTGTTAAGAAACAGAAAAGCCAACAATCCGCGGTCTTCGATAATCACGGTGCGGGCCTGCGGATTCTCATGTGCGCGATGCTCTAGGAAAGTACGGATCTTCACCAACCCCAGACCGATATAAGCCGATAGTATATAGGCCCAAATTGGCATTGCCGAATGTCCAACCACCCACAAAACCAAGGCTACCCCGACGAGATGCAATGCCCAGGCCCGCAAAATACCCCGGCCTCCACGCAAAGCACCGCGCAGTTCATCCCGCGTGAAAATGAATTGGCCAATCGCCGGACCCACAACCATTCGCCCCAACAAAGTGTTGTTCACAGACAGCAACCACCGCTGCCACCCCGCCAAAGCTCCCCAGACCTGCGGGTCCAGGTAGTTCGTTTCGGGGTCGTCATAAGGGTCGGTCAGCGTCTCATCCCGGTGATGCGCCAGATGCAGGTCGCGGAACCTTTGATACGGGATGAACAAGGTCAGAGGCAGCGCCATCAGCGCCTCGTTTAGCCATTTTGTACGAAACGGGTGACCGTGCAGCGCCTCATGCGTCAACGAGGAATGTAGCGCGGAAACCAACCCCATCGCCGGGATCGCCAGCCAGAGCGGCAACAGGAAAATCACCGCCAGCCACGCCCCATAGCAGGCTAGGATCAGGGCCAGAGTGCCCCACTCAGGTGATCTGGGC
The DNA here is from genome assembly GCF_056538005.1 of Ruegeria sp. BI11. Lineage (NCBI taxonomy): Bacteria > Pseudomonadati > Pseudomonadota > Alphaproteobacteria > Rhodobacterales > Roseobacteraceae > Ruegeria > Ruegeria sp. BI11. The sequence continues at coordinate 645,259 of NZ_JBQFSM010000001.1, forward strand.
CTAGACATTGCGGCCCCACGCGATTTTGGCCCAGACGCGCTCGTAAATAACGTACATCGTCAAGCCGATGGCCGTATTCACAATCGCCAGTGTCCCGCCCACAGCTGCTGACCCGGTTGCGATCAACCCGACCAGCGTCATCACCAGCAGGCCCATCGCATTCCACAATACAGCTTTCACGACTGATCTACGTCGTGTTTCCATTCCGTCACCCATATTATTGTTATGTCTTCAAAATTAAGGGTCACGGCATCCGTTGAAAATTCTGAATATGATTAACAAAACTCATCATCTGTGATATTTGAAAACACATGCAGGAAAAAATCGACAAGCGAGACCGAGCATCACAGTTTCGCACGCGCCTTGCCCGCGCGATGGAGGAACAACACGTCAGCCAAAGCGCGCTGGCGCGTGATATCGGCGTGGATCGTTCGACCGTATCACAGCTGTTGACGGATGAGGGCGCACGATTGCCGAACGCTCATGTGGTCGGAAGTTGCGCCTCGGCCTTGGGAGTATCTGCGGACTGGCTACTGAGCCTGTCTGACCGCCCCGAAAGCGCCGCGGAATTGTTGGCCAGTTCGCTGACCATGACCGAAGCGCCGCGCGCATTGGTGGATGAGCGAATTTTCGAATGGCACCAAGAGGCTGCAGGGTACAAAATCCGTTACGTTCCAGCGACTTTGCCCGACATGTTAAAGACCCGGGCAGTGCTGGAGTGGGAATATGCCCCGCATCTGGGGCGGACGGCGGATCAGGCTATTGGCGCCTCGGCTGACCGGCTGATGTGGATGCGCAGTGCGCAATCCGATTATGAAATCGCCATGCCGCTGTATGAAATCGACAGTTTTGCTCATGCGCGTGGCTACTACGAAGGGCTATGCCCCAAAATCCGATTGGAACAGATCGACCATCTGCTTGAAATCTGTGAACAACTCTATCCGCGCCTCAGGATCTATCTGTTTGATGCCAAACGGCTTTATTCCGCTCCGGTCACGATCTTCGGGCCCCTGCTCTGCGTATTCTACGCTGGCAGCCACTATATGGCTTTCCGTGACCGTGATCGGATCGAGACATTTACGCGCCATTTCGACCGTCTGGTGCGCGAAGCTGACCTGACAGCCCGCGACTTCTCGGAGCACCTCAGAAAGCTACGCACGCAGATTTGCGATCACTAAGGTGCACCGGCACCCGTCTTGTGCTATCGTCATTCGGCGCGAACCTTCGGGTATTCCGATCACAGACGGAGGACGACAGGAATGGACGCACTACAGACCGCTCAATACGCACGGGCTCTTTATACCGTTCACGGCGACCGGGCCGAGGCGGAAGCCGCGCAAAAGATGCGCGAATGCGAGGCCGCCGGGAATAAACAGGAAGCACAGGACTGGCAGGCAGTCCGCCAGACCATTCGCCAAATCCGTGGGCCAAATCAGGGCTGATTTCAACGGATCAGAAGATCCCTGCCCCATGCCGCTCACCAATGCCCCAAAAGCGCCAGGCGCGCAGGGCATTGGGCTTTCGCGTATTTCCTGAAGCGATCTAGATTTTCGGATCAGGGTTCACCGTGTGGCCATCCACCGCAATGACCTGCCCCGACACCAGCCGGGCCGCATCCGAGGCTAGGAATACAGCCATATTCGCGATGTCGTGGCCTTCAACAAACCGGCCCATCGAGGTGCCTGCGGCGTAGCCGTCATAGACCTGATCCCGCGTCATGCCCTTGGCGGCAGCTTCGCGCGCCAGCACACCTTCCATCCGAGGACCTTCGACCGCGCCAGGGCAGATGACGTTACACCGAACGCCGTGTGACCCAAGTTCCATCGCCAGCGTTTTGCCAAGCCCGATCACGCCCCACTTCGCGGCCGCATAGGGCGCCCGATTGGGGTAGCCAAATTGCCCAGCGGTTGAAGACGTAATCACGACTGCCCCGCTGCGTTGCCGCTTGAAGATCGGTGTCGCGTATTTCGCGCACAAAAACGCGCCCTCAAGATTAACGGAAAGGCAGAACCGCCAGTCATCAAGAGCAATGTCTTCAACCAAAGCGGTAGGGCCTGCCACACCTGCGTTTGCACAGAGCGTGTCCAATCCCCCCCATCTGGCCTCAATCTCTGCGAACAGAGCGACCACAGCGGTTTCGTCCGCTACATCCACTGTCGACTGCTGCCAATGTGCCGGACATTCTGCCAACGTGGATTTGTCCACATCCGCCACCCACACCTGCGCACCTGCGGCGTCGAAGGCCTCGGCCATGGCGCGGCCAACGCCCGACGCGCCAGCCGTTATCAGAACGCGCCCGGTCATGCGGGTTTCCGGATCGCAGCACCCGCGCCTTCGGGATAGGGCAACCCGGCCTGCGCCTCGGCGATCCGCGCCATGGCAGCCTCGATTTCCGGCGACGGTGCACTGGGACGGCGGGTTTCAAGGCTGACATGCAGCAAGAAGCTTTCACCCGTGGCCAGCAGTTTGTCGCCCTCATACATGCTGTGGAACACGTGCAATTTCTTGCCCTGCCCCAACAGCATCTGCGTGCGCACTTCGATCTTTGCACCTGCATGCGCTTCGTCGACGTAGCGGATGTGGTTTTCAGCGGTGAAATAGCTGCCACCCGAGGCGATGTAATCTGCATCACAGCCGATGATCTCCATGAACCGGTCGGTCGCGGCGGCAAAGGCCTCGACATACTTCGCCTCATTCATGTGGCCGTTGTAATCAGTCCAGTCCAACGGCACCGCGCGGGACAAGGTCAGGATCGGCTGGCTTATGTCCGCCTGTTCCAGCGTTGGCAACGCGCCCGGCTTCAACAGTGCATCATGCTGGTTCAGCACCGCCCCCGCACCGTAATTCTGCGCCTTGAGCGCTCGCATCATGCCCACAAGATTATTGTCGCGGATACGCTCCAGTTCTCGGATTGAGTGCATACCCGACTGCGCGTCCGACTGATCTGCGATCAAGTCGACCAATTCATCGGTAAAGTCTGGCACGTCCATCAGCTTGGTCCATGGCCATTTCAGCGCAGGCCCGAACTGAGCCATGAAATGCCGCATCCCGGCCTCGCCACCGGCCACGCGATAGGTTTCAAACAATCCCATCTGCGCCCAGCGGATGCCAAAGCCCATGCGGATTGCTTCGTCGATCTCTTCGGTCGTGGCGATGCCGTCTTTGACCAGCCATAGTGCCTCGCGCCAGACTGCTTCAAGAAATCGGTCAGCGATATGCGCGTCGATTTCCTTTTTGACGTGCAGCGGGAAGAACCCAACGGATTTCAGCAACTCTTGAGCCCTGGCAACCATCTCAGGCGAGTTCTTATCAGTCGGCACCAATTCAATCAGCGGCAGCAGATAGACCGGATTGAACGGGTGCGTCACCACGATCTGCTCGGGCCTCAGCGCACCCTCCTGCAATTCGGACGGTTTAAAGCCACTAGTCGAGGAGCCTATGATCGCATCTGGATCACAAGCCTCTTGCAACCCCTTGTAGACCTTCAGTTTAAGATCCAACCGTTCCGGCACGCTTTCCTGAATCCACGCCGCACCCTGTACGGCCTCAGCCAAATCCTCGTGGAAGGTCATCCCCCCCTCGGCAGGCAATGGCACATCGCTCAGCCCCGGCAAGGAACGACGCGCATTGTCCAGAACCTCACCAATCTTGCGCTCGGCCTCGGGGTCCGGGTCGAACACCCGGACGTTCCAACCGTTCAACAAGAACCGCGCAGCCCAACCGCCGCCGATTACACCGCCGCCAATAATCGCCGCTGTTTTCATCATTTCTCGCCTACAAACTCACAGTTTTCATTTGTCGAAATAACCCAAAGGATTGGGAGCTTGTCTCAACCCTACCCTGAGTTATTTCGAAACCGGCGCCCGTTTCACCAGCCCCAACTTGTCACGCACTTCCTGCGCACCGATTACCCGTGCGCCCATATTCTCGATGATGGTTCCGGCGCGTTCAACAAGCTGCCAGTTTTCGGCCAGCACGCCCTTGTCCAGCCACAGGTTGTCCTCAAGACCGACGCGCACGTTGCCGCCCGCCAGCACTGAAGCCCCCACATAAGCCATCTGATTGCGACCCAGAGCAAACGCGCTGAACGTCCAGTCATCGGGCACGTTGTTGACCATCGCCATGAAGGTGTTCAGATCGTCCGGCGCGCCCCATGGTACACCCATGCACAACTGCACCAGAGCCGGGCTGTCCAACACACCGTCCTTCACCAATTGCTTGGCAAACCAAAGATGTCCGGTGTCAAACGCCTCGATCTCGGGCTTCACTCCCAGGTGCGTCATCATCCGACCCATCGCCTGCAGCATGCCCGGCGTGTTGGTCATGACGTAATCGGCCTCGGCAAAGTTCATGGTGCCGCAGTCCAGCGTGCAGATCTCGGGCAGGCATTCTGCTACATGTTCGACCCGCGCGGCTGCACCGATCATATCAGTCCCGTCCTCGCGCAGCGGCAGCGGAGATTCGGTTGGGCCAAACACCATGTCCCCGCCCATCCCGGCGGTCAGGTTCAGAACGACGTCGACCTCGGCCTCGCGAATGCGGTCAGTCACCTCGCGATACAGGTCCAGACGACGGCTGGGCGCGCCGGTTTCGGGGTCACGAACATGGCAATGCACCACCGCCGCCCCGGCCTTGGCTGCTGCGATCGCACTTTCGGCAATTTGCTTCGGCGAACGCGGCACATGCGGGCTGCGATCCTGCGTTCCGCCTGATCCGGTGACGGCGCAAGTGATGAAGACTTCGCGGTTCATTTCCAGAGGCATCGTGTTTTCCCCAAGTTATACCCGGATTTGCCATGAGTTTTCCCCAGGCTTCTCCCCGGATTCCGATTTGCGTTGCGTGCGACTCTGACGCAGCCTTGTAGAAACACTTGCCAGAATGCGAATCGAACTTGATGAAATCCGCAAAAAATATACTTCAGCCCGAACATCGCGCCCTGAAAACGGCCGTGCTGGTTCTGGACGAATGCAACACGCTCAGCTTCGCCTCGGCGGTCGATCCGATGCGCGCGGCCAACCGGCTGGCGGATCGTCCCGCTTTCGATTGGGATTATGTGACAGCCACAGCAGAGCCCGCAATGCTGACCAGCGCGCTGAATGTGCCGGGTGTTCCGCTGGCACGGCTGCAAAGCTGCGATCTGATGATCGTTGTGGCCGGGTTCCAGCTGGCCCGCCATGCCACGCCCAACCTGTTGGCCGGCCTGCGCCGCATCGCCGGGACCGGTGCCACCATGGCTGGCATAGACGGCGGCCCGTGGCTGTTGGCCGAAGCTGGCTTGTTGGACGGGCACGCTGCCACAACCCACTGGGAAGATTTGGACAATTTCGCCACCCGTTTCCCCGATGTTGACGTTCGCCCCGATCGTTTCACCGTATCTGGCAATCGCCTGACTTCGGGTGGTGCGATCCCAGCGGTTGAGATGATGTTGCACATTATTGCCGCGCGCCACGGTGCAGGCTTTGCCGCGCGGGTCTCAGGCCTGTTCCTCTACGACGGCGCGCCGGAACCGACAAAACCGCAAAGCCGGACCGGGGCCCCACATCGCCATACGGCGCTGACGGCCAAGGCCAACACCTTGATGGAATCCTCGCTGGACGAGCCGCTGCCACTGGCAGATATCGCCGAGACACTGGGCACCAGCCCCCGCACTCTGCAGCAGCAATTCCGCCTGCGCCTGAACACGACGCCCCAAGACCACTACCTGCAATTGCGCCTGGCCGAGGCCCGCCGTCTGGTCACTGACACCGACATGTCGCTGATGGATGTGGCGCTTGCCACTGGTTTTGCCTCACAATCCAGCTTTGCCCGTGCGTTCCGAACGGCGCACGGCCTGTCCGCCCGTGATTTGAGGCAAGAACGCATCCACCCGACCCATCACTGACCGAATTTCCTTCATATAGCTAAAAAATCTCGGCGCCCCCCCCTAAAACGGCATCGGATGCGCGCGATGAGCCTGAGCTATTTCAGCCACGACCTCATCAGACAGCCGCCCACCTTTACCGGCTAGAATATGTTCCAACTGAGTCGCCGAGGTCGCGCCAAATATGGCCGACATCATGAAGGGCCGCGTCCGGCACCAGGCCAGCGCCATATGCACCGGGTCCAGCCCATGCCGCTCGGCGATCTCCAGATAAGCCTCCACTGCCTCGAACACGCGCGGACCGGTTCGCCCACCCATCTCGGCCACCAGCGACATGCGCGAGCCCTCGGGCACCACCCCGCCCTGATACTTGCCGGTCAAAAACCCTGCCCCCAAGGGCGAAAAAGCCATCAGTCCCACATCTTCGTGCACGCTAAGCTCCGCCATATCGGTATCGAAGTGTCGACACAGTATCGAATACTCATTCTGCACCGAGGCTACGCGTGGTGCGCCTATCTGCTCGGCTATCCTCAGCCATTGCGCCGTACCCCATGCGCTTTCATTGGACAGGCCAAAGGCGCGGATATTACCCTTGGCGACCTGTGCCTGCAGGGCCTCAAGACAATCCTGCATGTTGTCCAGAACTTCGTTGGTGTTGTGCCCCGAGGGAGAGTAGTTCCAGTTTTGACGGAACATGTAACTGCCCCGGTTCGGCCAGTGAAACTGGTATAGATCAATGTAATCCGTACGCAGCCGCCGCAGTGACCCTTCGATCGCCTCGGGGATCGTCTGACCCGTAATCGGCGCGCCGTCGCGGACATGGGCGAACCCTGCCCCGGAATGCTTGGTCGCCAGCACGTAATCGCTGCGACGCGACGGGTTGGCCACGTTCCAATTACCCAGAATGGCTTCGGTTAGGCCAACGGTTTCTTTCGAAATTGGGTTCACCGGATACATCTCGGCCGTATCAACGAAATTAATCCCCGCCGCCAGTGCCATGTCCATCTGCCGATGGCCTTCCGCCTCGGACGTTTGCGTGCCGAAGGTCATTGTACCCAGGCACAGATCTGTCACCATTATTCCCGTACGGCCCAGCGGTTTCGTTTCCATCTGCTGCCCTCCTGAAAGTTCCTTCGAAGTCTTAGCCTTACGCCTCGGCCTTCTTCTCCCACCGCCCCGATTCCTCGGACCAGTATTGCGCAGTACATCCTGCACCGGTCAGAGCCTTCCATTGAGCCCGCGCCTGCTGGACCGCCAGATCATCATTGCCGTCGAACAGGATGCAGACCCGCTCTAGTGCCGCCACTTCAGATGGGTCCACCGGTGCACCATCCACAGCCATTACACAGGCCGGTTCATTGGCGGCCTCTGGCACGGTCGTCAGCAGCACGGGCTGCGACGCGTCATGCGGCCCACCCTCGCGCCCATGTGGCAGGAATCCGTCCTCGGGCCCCAGCCACAGCTTTTCATCCAGCCAGTCCATCCGTGCGGGATCGGTGCCCCGCACGGCAATCTTCCACCCGGCCTGTCGTGCCTTGTCCAGCAGCACCGGCAAGGTGTGTTCCAGAGGTTGTCGGGTCAGGTGGTAGAAATAGACGGCGCCCATCGGATTACTCGAAGTGATCCTGCACCAGACGACTCAGCGCGCGAACGCCCCAACCGGTTGCCCCCTTGGGCGCATAGGATGTTTCCGACGACACCGATGCTACACCCGCAATATCCAGGTGAATCCATGGCACATCTTCTTTGACGAACCGCTGTAGGAACTGCGCTGCAGTGACCGAACCTGCCGCACGGCCGCCTACGTTTTTCATGTCGGCAATTCGCGACTTCAGCAGCTTGTCATAGCCTTCGCCCAGTGGCATGCGCCACGCGCCCTCGTCCTCGGCCTTGGCCGATTTCAGGAAGGCATCGCAGAACGTGTCATTGTTCGAAAACACGCCTGCATTCTCATGCCCCAGACCAATGATGATCGCGCCCGTCAGGGTGGCCAGATCGATCATGCCTACTGGCTTGAAACGTTCCTGCGTGTACCACATCACATCGCACAGAACCAAACGGCCCTCGGCGTCGGTGTTAATGATTTCAACCGTGTCACCCTTCATCGACTTGACCACATCGCCGGGGCGCGTGGCGTTGCCAGAGGGCATGTTCTCAACCAGTCCAACCAGACCCACAACATTGGCCTTGGCCTTACGCTTGGCCAGCGCGCGCATGGTGCCCGCAACGACCCCAGCACCGCCCATGTCCATGGTCATGTCTTCCATGCCACCGGCCGGCTTCAGCGAGATACCACCGGTGTCGAACACAACGCCCTTGCCGATCAGTGCCAGCGGCGCGTCGTCCTTGTCGCCACCATTCCACTGCATCACTACGACCTTCGAGGGGCTGTCCGAGCCCTGCCCAACGCTCAGCAGCGTGCGCATCCCCAGTTCGGCCAGTTGGTCCTCATCCAGAACCTCGACCTCAAGACCCAGTTCTTTCATTTCGACAAGCCGGTCCGCAAATTCGGTGGTGGTCAGAACGTTTGCGGGTTCGTTGGTCAAGTCGCGAGTCATCCGCACACCGTCCGCGACGGCATATTGCGGGGCGAACGCGGCCTCGACCTCATCGGCCTTCTGATGGCTGATGGTGACGGTGCCGGATTCTTCGGACTCCTTGGTCTTATGGACGTCGAAATCATAGCTGCGCAGTGCGATGCCCATAGCCAGATCCTCGGCCCGAACCTGATTGCCAGCCATCACCAGCACGTCCTTGCCGCCCGCCAATTTGGCAAGCGCCGCACCGGCCTTGCGCGCCTCGGCTGCATCTGGGCGGCGGGGCAGGATCACGATATCCAGTGCCTCTGCCACCATGCCAGCGGGCCAGGCCATCGAGATCACGTCGCCCGTCTTTACTTTTTCGAACCGGGGACTTTCCACCAAGCGCGCGACGGCGCCACGTGTCAGGCGGTTGGCCCGGCGTACGGCGGGGCTCATCTTGCCGTCAGTGGGGATGATCACCGCCACTCGACCTTCGGCCTGTGCCATTGCATCCGCGTCAAAGGGCTGAAACCGGATCGATACAAGACTGCTCATTGCAAACTCCTCAAAATCTGTTCCCCAAGACCTAGCTCGCGCTGCGCAGCTTGACCAGATAGCAGTTTTCCCCGCGCGCCAATTGCATTACAGTGCCGAAAAAAATCCGACAGGATCGGGGGAGAACGAATTGGCGAGACAGGGCAGGCATATGCCGTCGCGCATCCGCGCAGACGAAAGTGATTCTGGCCTTTTTATTGCCAGTTTGCCCTGCACTCTGCTCCAGGTGGAGGCACTGTCGTGATCCTCGACCGCTATTTTGCCCGCCGGTTCATGCAAAGCTTTCTGGTCATCGGCGGCATCTTTCTGACGCTATTGATTCTGATTGACCTGGTCGAGCAGTCCCGCCGGTTCAGTACTGAGAACCTGTCTTTTGGTACCTTGCTGCACCTGACTTTGCTGAACTCGCCCGCTGCCATCAGCGAAATGCTGCCCCTGCTGGTCATACTGGCCACCATCGCATTGTTCGTCGGGCTGGCCCGTAGTTCCGAACTGGTTGTGACGCGCGCCATTGGGCGGTCCGGTATCAGGGCGCTGCTGGCACCGATCGCATTGGCACTGATTATCGGCACTCTGGCGGTTGCCTTGCTGAATCCAATCACCGCAGCCACGTCCGAGGAATACCGTCGCCTGTCCGACGCCTACAAGGACAGGAGCAATTCCGCATTTTCGATTACCAGCGAAGGGCTGTGGCTGCGGCAGGGCTCGGCAAATGGGCAATCGGTCATTCACGCCCGCGGTACCAACAGTTTAGATCCGTTGGAACTGACCGGTGTCACGATCGTCACATTTATGTCTGACGGCAAGCCGACGCAACAAATCAGCGCCAGCCGGGCGCAACTGTCGAACGGATCATGGGTTCTGTTCAACGCTAAGATCTGGTCTTTGGCCGATGACGTGAACCCCGAAGCCACAGCAAAAACATACCGCCGCTTCGAACTCCCCACTACGCTGACGCGCCAGCGCATTCTGGACACGCTGGGCCATCAGGATTCGGTGTCGGTCTACGACCTGCCACAACTGATACGCGATCTCCGCGAAGCAGGGTTTTCCACCAAGCAATATGAGGTCTGGCTGCAGGTACAACTTGCGCGCCCCCTCTTTCTGATGGCGATGGTTATGATCGGTGCGGCCTTTACCATGCGCCACGTTCGCTTTGGCGGCACCGGCATCGCGATTTTGTCTGCGGTGCTTTTGGGGTTCTCGATCTACTTCATACGAAACTTTGCCCAAATACTCGGGGAAAACGGTCAATTGCCTATCTTAGTCGCGGCTTGGGCTCCGCCTTTTGCAGCCATTCTTTTGTCCCTAGGCCTTCTGCTCCACGCGGAGGATGGCTGATGCGACTCATATCCAGTCTTTTGATGTCCGGCGCTGTTGCTCTGGCGATGACGACCGGTGCGGCAGCCCAAAACCAGTCCTCGCCCGGCCCAACGCAGGATACCCAACAGGAGGACCAACCTGCCCTGCTGGTGGCTGACAAGATCTTCATTACACCTGAACGTCTGCTGGTGGCCGAAGGCAATGTCGAAGCCTTTCAGGGCGACGTCAAAGTCACCGCCGACCGTATCACCTATGATCAGGAAACCGGCGCGCTGACGCTGGAGGGCCCGATTCGTATCGATCAAGCCGGTGACACGACGACACTTGCGGATTCGGCCGAACTGGATGACGGCATTCAGAACGGCCTGCTGATTGGTGCTAGAATGGTATTTGACCAGCAGGTGCAGATCGCATCGGTTCAGGCCACACGCGCGGCTGGCAGGTACACGCAGCTTAGCAAAGTTTCGGCCACTTCATGCCATGTCTGCGCAAACGGGAAACCACCGATCTGGCAAATCCGCGCGCGCAAGGTCACCCACGATCAACTGGAGCGGCAACTCTACTTTGAAGGGGCTCAACTTCGGGTACTTGACGTACCGGTATTTTATTTCCCCTATCTGCGTCTGCCGGATCCAACATTGGACAGGGCCACTGGGTTCCTGGTGCCGTCGATACGTACCACCACGCAATTGGGTACCGGCGTGCGAGTGCCATATTTCATCAAGCTGGGTGACCATAAGGACCTGACACTCACGCCCTATGTCTCGCCCAAGACCAAAACCCTCGGGCTTCGCTATCGTCAGGCCTTCAAGAATGGTCGCATTCAACTAGATGGTGCCTTTACCCGCGATGATCTGCAGCCAGGTGAGGATCGAGGCTACCTGTTTGCCAATGGCTGGTTCAACCTCAATGACGGCTACCGGTTCCTGTTCAACCTTCAGACCACAACGGACGATTCTTACCTAACCGACTATGGCTTGCCTGACCTAGACCGGCTACGCAGCGAAGTAGCGTTAGAGCGGATCAAGCGCGATACGGCGTTCCGTACTAGTTTTATTCACTATGAAACCCTGCGTGACAGCGAGGATCAGGATGAAATCCCGTCGCGGGTCTTTGACCTTTATTATCAAAAACGCCTGTTCCCCACTTCCTTAGGTGGCGAAGTTCGACTGGGCTTTGTCGCCCACTCGCATGAACGAACCAGTGATGAGGATATCGTGGGGCGCGATGTGGCACGTGCCACTTTCGATGCGGAATGGTTGCGCAACTGGACCCTTGCATCGGGCCTTCGAGCCGAGGCGCGTGTTGGCGCTTCGGTTGATACGTTCAATATCCGTCATGACAGTGAATTTCCCGATAACGTTACCCGAACCACGCCGCGTGTCGCTTTGACTCTGCGTTATCCTTTGCGCAGGCGCGAGTCATCGGGCGCGATCCAGGTATTGGAGCCGATTGCACAGATCGGCTGGACCCATGTTTCAGATGAAGACGTACCAAATGACGAAAGCACCTTTCAGGAATTCGATCAGGGCAACTTATTGTCGCTGTCCCGATTTCCGGCCCCGGACCGGCGCGAAGACGGCCTGACCGGTGTTGTTGGCCTAAACTGGTCCCGCTACGCGGCCGGGAATTGGCGGGCCCTTGCCACGATTGGTCAGGTTTTTCGTGCTGATGCAGATCCCAATTTCAATTTGACCTCGGGCCTGCAGGGCACATCGTCGGACCTGTTGCTGGCCGGTCAGATTCAAACCAACAACGGTTGGCTTTTAGCTGGCCGCGGATTGCTGAACAGCGATTTCAGCTTTTCCAAGGCCGAACTGCGCGTTGGCTGGCAGCAGCGCAGGGTTGGCTTTGCCGGAAGCTATGGTTGGCAAGAGCCAGACCCAGTCGAGCAGATCGAAGAAGAGATATCTGAGGTCCTGTTGACGGGACGTTACCGGGTGGATCAGAACTGGAATACACGGGCCGCTGCACGCTATGACCTAAGCGAATCCGAACCGATCCGCTTTGGGATGGGTGTCACATATCAGAATGAATGCGTTCAAGTTAACATGAACGTCAGCAGGCGCTTTACCTCATCATCAAGTATTGAGCCTTCGACAGAATTCGGCTTTACCGTAGCCCTGACGGGTTATTCCGTTAATAGTGGCGGCCAACAGTACAAGAGAAGATGCAGTTGATTTCAGGTTTCACCAGTTTCCTCCGCTCCGGTTGGCTTAAACCGGTCGCCCCAGTGCTTATTGGGGCTTCGCTGGCATTGACGTCGCCACAAGCCGATGCGCAAAGCCTGTTTTCACCAGCGATAAAGGTCAATCAGGATATCATTACTTGGTACGAGCTTTCACAGCGACAACAGTTCCTGACTGCTCTGGGTGCCCCGGGCGCAACCGAGGCCGAAGTACGCGATGCCCTAATCGATGAAAGATTGCGCCGTCAGGCTATGCGCGAAGCTGGAATTGAAGCCGCCCCCGAAGACATTCAAGTCGGTATCGACGAATTTGCCGCGCGTGGGCAATTGTCAACGGACCAGTTCCTGCAGTTGCTTGCTGATCAAGGTGTTGATCGTGAAACAGTTCGGGATTTCGTGGCTGATCAGGTTTCATGGAACGATTATGTCAGCGCGCGCTTCCTGTCACAGGCGCGTCCATCAGAAGAAGAGATCAACCGAGCCCTTGGTCAAGCCGGCGGCGGTGGCCTGCAGGTGCTGCTATCCGAGATCATCATTCCGGTGAACCAGCAAACAGTGGCCCAAGCCGATCTTCTGGCACAAGAGATTGCCCAACTGCAGGGCTTTGACTCGTTCTCTGCTGCAGCCACACAATATTCAGCAGCCGCCACACGTAACAATGGCGGGCGGCTAGATTGGCTGAATCTCACCAGCCTGCCCCCTGCACTGCAACCGGTGATTCTCGGTCTGGAAAATGGCGATATCACTCAGCCGCTGTCGTTGCCTAACGCTATTGCACTTTTCCAGATGCGTGGTCTGCGTGAGGTCGCGACCAGTGCCCCCAACTATTCCGAGATCGACTACGCAATCTACAACCTGGCCGGTGGCCGCAGCGCCGACACTCTTGCGAGGGCAGCCAAGCTCAGGGAAGAAATCGATACTTGCGATGACCTCTATGGCATTGCTAAGGACCAGCCACCAGAAGTTCTGCAGCGGATTCAGGCCAGCCCAAACGAGATTCCGCGCGACGTCGCGTTGGAACTTGCCAAGCTCGACCTCAACGAAGTGTCAACGACACTGACCCGCAACAACGGCCAGACCCTGATGTTTCTGATGCTTTGCACCCGCACCCGTGATCTGGGGGAAGAGACAACACGTGTCGACGTTGCCAACGCACTGACACAACAACGCCTTGGCGCTTTTGCGAACAGCCTGGTGGCGCAGTTGCGCGCCGAAGCTGACATTGTCGAGCAATGACACAACCGATCGCGCTCAGCTGCGGTGACCCGGCCGGAATAGGCCCGGAAATCGCAGCAAAAGCGTGGTCTGAACTGCGCGACACCTGCCCATTCTTCTATATCGGCGATACAGCCCATTTGCCGTCTGATACCCCTGTCGTACGCATCTCTGACCCATCTGACGCCATGGATGTCAGTGCCACGGCACTGCCGGTCCTACAACTGGACTTCCCTGCACCCAATGTTCCAGGTCAACCCGATCCAGCCAACGCGCCTTCGGTTATCGCCGCCATTGAACAGGGTGTTTCGCTGGTGCAGTCCGGTGCGGCTTCGGCTCTGTGCACCGCACCGATTCACAAAAAGGCTCTGATCGACGGAGCCGGTTTCGCCTACCCTGGACATACCGAATTTCTGGCCGCTCTAGCAGGCCGGGACCGTGTGATCATGATGCTGGCCAGTGCGCAATTGCGTGTGGTGCCCGCAACTATCCATATCGCGCTGTCCGAGGTGCCTTCGACCCTGACCCCAGACTTGCTGCGCGACACCATCACGGTCACTGCCGAAGGCTTGCGTAACCAGTTCGGCATCGCGCATCCCCGTATAGCCATCGCTGGCCTCAACCCGCACGCAGGTGAAGGCGGCAAGATGGGGCACGAGGAACTGGATTGGATCGCCCCCTTGATAGCTGACTTGCCCGGTGACAGTTATACCGTCACCGGCCCACATCCGGCGGATACGATGTTCCACGCAGCCGCCCGGGCTCGCTATGACGTGGCAATTGCGATGTATCACGATCAGGCGCTGATCCCGATAAAAACACTGGATTTTGACCGTGGCGTAAACGTGACGCTAGGCCTGCCCTTTATCCGCACCTCTCCCGATCACGGCACCGCGATGGATATTGCGGGCCAAGGCATCGCCACCCCCACCAGCCTGATCGAGGCACTGAAACTGGCCCAACGCATGGCACAATGCGCTTGACCCTTCAGTTGGCTGAAAATACCTCGTCGTCGGCGCACTCCGCGCTATGGAAACCGGATCATGAGCGCAATCGACAATCTACCTCCTCTGCGCGAGGTCATCGCGACACACCAGCTTTCGGCCCGCAAATCTCTGGGTCAGAACTTCTTGCTGGATCTGAACCTGACAGCCAAGATCGCCCGTCAGGCCGGAGACCTGTCTGATTGTGACGTGCTGGAAATCGGCCCTGGTCCCGGCGGTCTGACTCGCGGGCTGTTGTCCGAAGGCGCGCGCAAGGTCGTGGCCGTGGAGAAGGACACCCGTTGTATCGCGGCCCTGAACGATATCGCCTCCGCATACCCTGGTCGGCTTGAAGTGATCAACGGCGACGCGCTTGAGATCGACCCGCTGGTTCATCTAACCCCGCCGATCCGTATCGCGGCTAACCTGCCCTATAACGTCGGTACTGAATTGCTGGTTCGCTGGCTGACTCCGCCCGAATGGCCGCCTTTTTGGCAAAGCCTGACCCTGATGTTCCAGCGCGAAGTGGCCGAGCGCATCGTCGCTCAACCCGGCAGCAAGGCCTATGGACGCCTCGCTATCCTCGCCCAATGGCGGGCCGAGGCGCGGATCGCCATGTCGCTGCCACCCGGCGCGTTTACCCCACCCCCCAAAGTCTCAAGTGCAGTGGTCCACCTGACAGCCCTACCCGAACCGCGTTATCCCGCTGATGCAGCTACCCTGTCACGTGTAGTCGCAGCGGCCTTTAATCAGCGCCGGAAGATGCTGCGCGCATCTTTGAAAGGTGTCGCACCGAATATTGAAGACCGTCTGTTGGCGGCTGGCATTCAACCCACCGAACGCGCTGAACAGGTCCCGCTCGAGGCCTTCTGCGCCTTGGCGCGTGAAGTCAAAAAAGGCTGAGAGTAAAAGGAAAAAGCCCCGGATCATCCCGGGGCTTTTACACACTCTATGTCAGTATTTATTCCGCCGCTTCAGGCGCATCCCCATCCGTTTTGGGCGCATTCTCTGCCGGTGCGACCTTGGGCTTGCGCGCACGCGGTCGACGCGCGGGCTTTTCTTTCTTTTCAGGTTTTTCGGCCGACTCGGCTGTCGGAGCGGCATCCTTGCTTTCCGGGGTCTCAACCAGTCCAGATTCGGGTGCGGACGCTTCGGCTCCGAAGTCCATCACATCAGGTTGCGGTGCCTCGGCAGGGTCGGCTTGACGGGCAGCTTCGCGTTCCTGACGCTCGGCGCGTTCGCGATCACGCTCGGCCTGGCGTTCACGGTTCTGGCGCTCCTGCTCTTCCCGGCGTGCTTCGATTTCTCGCTGCGCTTCGCTGAGCAGGCGCAGATAATGCTCGGCATGCTGCTGAAAGTTCTCAGCTGCCACACGGTCGTTCGAAAGCTGGGCGTCGCGCGCCAACTGGTTGTATTTATCAATGATCTGCTGGGGCGTACCGCGCACCTTGCCTTCGGGACCCGAGCTGTCGAAAACCCGGTTAACAACGTTGCCGCCAGAAGGGCGATTGCGGTTATTTTTGGCCCGCGAGCGGGATTTGGAAGATCTCATCGTACTTTACGTCAGCCTTGTCATTCGGTGCCGATCAAGTCGCGTCCTGCACTGCTCAAAGGCATTAGCCGTCACGCGATGTCGACTTTTTTGGGCTTGGCGTCAGGGGCCCGCTGAAAACAGCGTCAACCTCTCCGACTATCTCTGAGTAAGCATGTCCAGCGCCTACAGACAAGAGGTTTGTCCAAAAAATCGCAGGTTTTTTACATTGATCGGCGCATTTCAGCCTCACCTGATGTCTAATTTACGGCATTCTGGCGACAACGACACGATCACGGCCATCCAGATCGGGGATCACCCGCGCATCGACCAACCCGGCCGCTTGAAACAAGGCTGTGACGCTCTGACCCTGTGTCGGCCCGATCTCAACCAGAATGCGTCCGCCCGGCATCAGAAAATCCGGGGTCGAGGCGGCGATGTGCCGGTAAGCGCCAAGCCCGTCCCCCTCATCCGTCAGCGCCATGCGCGGTTCATGCTCACGCACTTCAGGGGACAAATCCTGCATCTCAGCCAGCGATATATAAGGCGGGTTGGAAACAATCAGATCATAAAGCCCTTCAATGTCTTCAAACCAGTCCGAATGAACAATCTCAACCCTGCTCTGCACCTGATGCTGCACCGCATTCGCGCTAGCCTGCAAACAAGCGGCTTCACTCAGGTCTGCACCGATGCCTGACGCACTTGTGCGCTCAGCCAACAGAGTGATCAGGATACAACCCGATCCTGTGCCCAAGTCCAGAACATGATCGAACGGCTCGCTCAGCGCCGCCTCAATCAACGTCTCGGTTTCGGGGCGCGGGTCCAACACATCCGGGCTGACACGGAACCGCCGCCCATAAAATTCACGCTCGCCCAACAGATGCGAAACAGGTATGCGAATGGCCCGCAATGAGATCAGGGTATCATAGCGTTCGGCGATCTCGGGCGACAATTCCTCGGGCGCGATCAAAGTGACTCGGCTGGCCTCGATTCGTGCAGCATGGGCCAGCAGAACCCGCGCATCGCGTGCCGGGTCGTCCACTCCTGCGGCGCGTAGGCGCGCGGTGGCGGCAACCATGGCCTGGGCAGCTGTCAGCGCCGCAATCATTGCGCCATCTCGGCCAACAGCCGGGCCTGATCATCTGCGGTCAGCGCGTCGATCACCTCATCCAGATCGCCCTGCATCACCTGATCCAGCTTGTAGAGCGTCAGGTTGATGCGATGATCGGTCATGCGGCCCTGTGGAAAGTTATAGGTCCTGATGCGTTCTGACCGGTCGCCTGAGCCCACCTGACTTGCGCGATCAGCCGACCGTTCGCTGTCGATCCGCTGTCGCTCAAGATCATAAAGGCGTGTTTTCAACACCTGCATCGCAATTTCGCGGTTACGGTGCTGCGATTTCTCGGAGCTCGTTACCACCAGACCAGTGGGAAGATGCGTGATCCGCACTGCCGAGTCGGTGGTATTCACGTGCTGGCCACCCGCACCCGAACTGCGCATCGTATCAATGCGGATGTCATTGGCATCAATCTGGATATCTACGTCCTCGGCCTCGGGCAGAACCGCTACGGTCGCTGCCGAGGTGTGAATGCGCCCGCCGCTTTCGGTTTCGGGCACTCGCTGCACCCGGTGTACACCGGATTCGTATTTCATGCGGGCGAAGACATTGTCGCCCTTGATATGGGCCACCACCTCTTTGATGCCGCCCAGATCCGAAGCTTGCTCTTCGATGATCTCAAACTGCCAACCGCGTGCTTCAGCATAGCGTTGATACATGCGCAGCAGGTCGCCCGCGAACAATGCGGCCTCATCCCCACCCGTGCCGGGTCGGATTTCCAGCATCGCCGGACGTGCATCAGCCTTGTCCCGCGGCAACAACGCCAGTTGCAGGGCCTGTTCGGCCTGAGGGATGCGGGCTTGAAGCTCGGGGATTTCCTCTTCGGCCAGCTCCTTCATGTCCGGATCAGCCAGCATCGTTTCTGCCTCGGCCAGATCATCGACTAGTTGACGCCACGCCATGATCTGATCGACCACCGGCTTCAGATCCGAGTATTCCTTGGCCAAGGCCGCAATATCTCCACCCGAGGCGCCATCGGCCATGGCAGCTTCGAGATACTGGAATCGCTGGGTTATCTGTTCAAGGCGTTCTTCGGGGATCATCCGCGCGGTGTCTCTTAATCCGGCGCTTTGGTCAAGGGCCGACCCTGTGCTAAGCTGACACTATGACACGTTTAACACTTGTTATTTTGCTGTTTGCGGCCCCCGCTATGGCCGATGTGGTAGGTCCCGGAGGCAAAGTACAGGACTGCTATTGCACCGACAAATCCGGCACGCGCATCGAATTGGGTGAGATGATCTGCCTGCAGGTGGACGGCCGCATGTTTACAGCACAATGCCAGATGTCCCTGAACGTCCCCATGTGGCGCGAGGTGCAAGAGGGCTGTTTGTCGTCAAGGCTGCAAAGCAGCCAGCCACCCATCAACTCGGTTTCGATTTACCCCGAAATCTCGCCGGCCAAATCTTAAACGTCCATAAACGCGCAAAGTGTTCCCATCCTGCAGGGCCGTCGTGTAATCTGGAAAGCCGAACATTTTGCTGCGGGTGATATAGGTGATCATCCCTTCTGCGACTGAGCCAGCCAGAACGGTGGTGCGTGGTGACACGCGGGCAATAGCGTCAAGCCGAGCCAAACCTCCCGGACCGGTTTCAACCACACGCAGAACGCCCCCATCAAAGTCGCGGTCTACCTCAGCCTTTGGTGCCTGATGCCAATGCAAAGGGTCAGAAGGTGCCAGCCGGATGTAGGCATCGAGCAACACCACCAGACCGACAATCAGCCAAAACACCATTTTCTTCATTCCGAACCTGTTCTTTTTACGAAAGATATTCGGATCGGCAGGCCGTGCAAGAGATTGCTGCCCCTATCGCGACGTCACGCCTGGCAGAATGCACAGCATCTCGAACAGCAGGTTGGCGGCCGTCAGTGCCGTGTTCCCCGTGGGGTCATAAGGTGGCGAGACTTCGACCAGATCACACCCCACTACTTTCATCCCACCTAGCGCGTGGATCAGTTGCAGCGCTTGCGGCGTGGTCAGACCTCCGATCTCTGGCGTGCCGGTGCCTGGGGCAAAAGACGGGTCCAGGCTGTCGATATCGTACGAAATGTAAACTGGGTGATCGCCGACCGTTTTGCGGATCTGCGCTCCAATCTCGGTTAAGTTCTGTTGCCATAGATCCCAGGCTGGGAATTGACGGAAGCCCCAACCCTTAGCCTCGGTAAAATCCGACGCGGCGTAGCCCGAACCGCGAATACCGATCTGAAAGGTTTTATCGGGGACGATCAGCCCCTCTTCGTAGGCCCGGCGGAAAACAGTGCCATGCGTTTCCTTTTCTCCGAACATCTCATCATTCACATCCGCATGGGCATCGACATGAACCAAAGCCACCGGGCCATGCTTGGCCGCAATCGCGCGCAGGATGGGCAAGGTGATCGAATGATCGCCCCCCATTGCCACCGGCGTCACGCCTTGCGCCAGAATCGCGTCATAGCTTTCCTTGATGATCTTCAAACTGTCCGCCAGCGAGAAGGTGTTGATCGCCAGATCGCCGATATCCGCGACTTGCAGGCTATCGAACGGGGCCGCAAACGTGGCCATATTGTATGGCCGGATCATCGCGCTTTCGCTACGGATCTGCTTAGGACCAAACCGCGTCCCCGACCGCCACGAGGTGCCGATGTCCATGGGAATCCCCAGCACCGCCACGTCCAGCCCGGCCAGCGAATCTACTTGCGGCAGGCGCATAAACGTATTCGGTCCCGAAAACCGCGCCAGATCATTGCCGCTGATGGGTTGGTTAAACTCTGTCATGGCCGTCATTCTCCCGTCCGGTCTTTTGGTTTACCTGATACCGGAAAGATGGCTAACCAATGGTTAAGCCCCATTGGTTAATCCGTGACCAACTTGTTCCACCCCAAAAGACAAATGATCTGCGTCGCAACATGCGCCCCGGCAATCGCGGTTGCGCCAGATGTGTCGTATGGCGGAGAGACCTCGACCACGTCCCCGCCCTTGATGTTGATCCCGGCGATGTCGCGCAAGATGATCTGGGTCTGGATCGAGGTCAGACCACCCCAAACAGGCGTGCCGGTGCCGGGGGCAAAGGCCGGGTCCAACCCGTCGATATCAAAGCTCAGATAGACGGGGCTGTCGCCCAGAATACCCTTGATCTTTTGCGCCACGGCGGCGGGGCCGGATTCGTACACCTCACGCGCGTCAATAATGTTGACACCTAGCATGTCCTCATTTGTGGTGCGGATCCCTACCTGAACCGAGCGTTTCGGATCTACGATCCCCGATTTAACCGCCTTGTAGAACATTGTTCCGTGATCAACGCGGGACATGTCGTCATCGGCCCAGGTGTCCGTATGCGCATCGAATTGCAGCAACGACATCGGCCCATATTTCTCGGCATAGGCTTTTAGAATCGGAAAGCTGATATAATGATCTCCGCCCAACGAAACCGAGGCTACGTCAGCCGCCAGAATAGTACGGATATGATCCGTCAACGTATCGGGAAAGGCTGGGATATTGGCGTAGTCGTAGGCCATGTCACCGTAATCCACGATCGCCAATTCGCTGAGCGCATCGAAGGGCCAGCCATAGGGCGCATCCGGCGATTGCAGCGCGCTGGCCTCGCGGATCGCGCGGGGGCCAAGGCGGGTTCCAGGACGGTTGGTCACGGCCTGATCGAACGGCACCCCGGTTACGGCGATATCTACGCCCTTCAACTCTTTGGTATAGAGCCGCCGCAGGAACGACGTCGCGCCGCCGAACGTGTTTTCGAACGATAACCCTTTGAGGTCCGGATTGGTGAATGCCTCATCCACCTGATTTTTTGCGTCTTCCAGTGCCATGTCTTCCCCTCATCAGCCCAAAGGCTGCGCCTTTTCGACGATCCGTGCAAAAAACGAGGCACCAACCGGCGCGATCTCGTCATTGAAGTTGTATTTGGGGTGGTGCAGCCCTGCGCCCTCACCCTGCCCCAGGAACAGATATGCGCCGGGACGTGCCTGTAACATATAGGAAAAATCCTCGGCCCCCATCTCACGCCCGGCATTGGCAGTTACCCGGTCTTCGCCGGAAATATCGCGCGCGACGTCGGCTGCGAACCCGGCCTTGTCGGCGTCGTTGATCGTGGCGGGATAGTTCTTTTCATAGTCCAGCCGCGCAGTGACCCCATACGAGGTCGCCTGTCCCTGCACGATCTGTTCCATCCGCTCTATCACCATCTTCTGAACAGCGGGGTCAAACGTCCGGACTGTACCGTTGATGAAGGCCGTATCAGGGATCACATTGTTCACCGTTCCCGTGTGGATTTGCGTGACCGAGACCACCAGATCATCCAGCGCATAGTGGTTACGGCTGACAATAGTCTGGATCGCCTGCGCGATGCCGCAGGCCGCCATCACCGGATCGCGGGTCTCATGCGGCATGGCCCCGTGGCCTCCGACACCCTGAATATGCACCTCGAACGTGTCCACCGCCGCCATGATCGGCCCCGGCGTGGTATAGAACGACCCTTCGACAAATCCGGGCGCATTGTGCAGCGCGTAGACCTGAGAGATGTTGAACCGGTCCATGATCCCCTCTTCGACCATGACACCGGCACCGCCGCCCTCTTCTTCGGCGGGTTGAAAGATAAGCGCCACGCGACCGCGAAAATTCCGTGTTTCGGCCAGATAGCGCGCCGCACCCAACAGCATCGTCGTGTGTCCGTCATGACCGCAAGCATGCATTTTGCCGGGATTCCTGGAAGCGTAAGGCACGCCCGTCTCCTCGGGGATCGGCAACGCGTCCATATCGGCGCGCAAGCCGATCGTCGGCCCCTCACCCTGCCCGTTGATGATCGCCACAATGCCGGTCTTGGCGATGCCATCATGCAGTTCATCCACGCCGAACTCGCGCAGTCGGTCGGCGACGAAAGCAGATGTTTCGTGGCATTCGAACTCAAGTTCGGGGATCGAATGCAGGTGCTGGCGCCATGCGGCCATATCGGCAGAGAAATCGGCAATTCGGTTGACGACGGGCATCTGGGGTGGACTCCTGATCCTGACTGCGGAATGGATGCATCTGACACCGGAACGAAAGGGTTCGCAATGGCCGAAAATCCTCTGATCCACGACAGCGATGCTGGTATCGAGCGTTTGCTGGAAATCATGCGCCGCCTCCGTGACCCGGAATCAGGCTGCCCGTGGGATATCGAACAGGATTTCGCCACCATCGCCCCTTACACGATCGAAGAGGCCTATGAGGTCGCGGACGCCATCGAACGCAACGCATATGACGAGCTGAAGGGCGAGTTGGGTGACTTGCTGTTCCAATCCGTTTTCCACGCACAAATGGCTGAAGAGGCTGGGCATTTCACCTTTCAGGACGTGGTCCGCACCATGTCGGACAAGATGGTCGACCGCCACCCGCATGTGTTCGGCGACGAATCCCGCGACAAGTCCGCTGAACAACAAACCGTGGACTGGGAAACCATCAAGGCGGCCGAGCGTGCGGGCAAGGAACAGAAAGGTGCTTTGGATGGTGTGGCCGCGAATCTGCCCGCGCTGCTGCGCGCCCATAAGCTGCAAAAACGCGCGGCGCGTGTGGGATTCGATTGGCCCGACGCCAGCCATGTGCTGGCCAAGATCACCGAAGAAGCGGCTGAGTTGGAAGAGGCCCGCAACAGCAAGGATGCCGATGCGCTTGAAGATGAATTTGGCGATCTACTGTTCGTGATGGTCAATCTTGGTCGTCACCTAGGAATCGAACCCGAGGCCGCCCTACGCCGTACCAACGCAAAGTTCACCCGCCGCTTTGAACAGGTCGAGGCGCGCCTGGCCGCGCGCGGCAAAACGCCATCACAAAGTGATCTGGCCGAGATGGATGCGCTGTGGGACGAAGTGAAGATCGAGGAACACCGCGCCAAAGGCAAACTCCCGCCTGTGGACGCCGCGACCGACGCCTGAAACCGCTGGACAAGTGTGGTGACACTTGCGAGTGTCCGCGCTTCAAGACCACGGAGGCACAGAATGGCACCGCGCAAAATCATCATCGACACCGACCCCGGTCAGGACGACGCCGTCGCCATACTGCTGGCGCTGGCCAGCCCCGAAGAGATTGACGTGATAGGCATCACCGCCGTTGCCGGAAATGTACCGTTAGAGCTGACGGCCAAGAACGCTCGGATCGTGTGTGAGCTGGCTGGACACACGCATATCCCCGTCTATGCCGGATGCGATCGCCCGCTGAAGCGCGACTTGGTGACGGCAGAACACGTACATGGCAAGACCGGGCTGGACGGGCCTGTTCTACCCGATCCGGAAATGCCATTGGCTGAAGGGCACGCTGTCGATTTCATCATCGACACCCTTCGTACGCAAGAACCGGGGACAGTGACGCTTTGCCCACTGGGGCCATTGACCAATATCGCCACGGCCTTTCAGAAAGCGCCCGATATTGTCGGCCGGGTGCAAGAAATCGTCCTGATGGGAGGCGCGTATTTCGAGGTTGGCAATTACACTCCAGCCGCTGAATTCAACATTTACGTCGACCCGGAAGCTGCTGAAATTGTGTTTAAATCTGGGATTCAAATTGTTGTAATGCCGTTGGATGTCACCCACGATGCGTTGGTCACAAAACACCGCAACGAAGCCTTCCACGCGTTGGACAGCAAAGTCGGCCATGCCGTCGCCGAGATGACGGAATTTTTCGAACGCTACGACACTGAAAAATACGGTTCGGAGGGCGCACCTCTGCACGACCCCTGCGTGACAGCTTACCTGATCCGACCTGAATTGTTTTCGGGCCGTCACATCAACGTGCAGATCGAAACACAATCCGACCTGACCCTAGGAATGACTGTTGCCGACTGGTGGCGCGTGACGGATCACCCACCCAATGCCATGTTCATGGGAGAAATCGACGCCGATGGATTCTTTGACCTGCTAACAGAAAGGCTGGCCCGCCTATGAGCGCCGCGCTGAAACTCGCCCGTCCCGAAGATCTGGATCGCCTGATGGCGCTGGTCTCTGCCTTTCATGCAGAGGCCGGCATTCAACAGGACGCCGATCAACGGCGCGAAGCGCTTGCCCCTTTGCTTGAGGGTATCCCCCACGGCTGTGTCTATCTGATCGGCCCCGGTCGTGCACCGCTGGGCTATATCGTGCTGACCTTCGGGTGGTCGGTCGAATTTGGCGGTATGGACGGTTTTGTCGACGAGATTTACATCCGCCCCGCAGTTCGTGGTCGCGGGATCGCCACCGAAGTCCTGCTGGACCTGCCCAAAGCCCTTGCCGGGGCAGGATTGACCGCATTGCACCTTGAGGTCGACCGGACCAATGAAGCCACGCAAAGACTGTATCTGCGCACCGGTTTCAAACCACGTGACCGCTATGTACTGATGAGCAAGCCGCTTTAGCGCGCCTCAACCCCCATATCGAATCCAGGAATGTCCATATCCATCACCGGGTCAGTGGATGACGCCTGCATCCCCGTTACCGGATATGTACCCGGCCCTGAGCAGGCCGCCAAAAATACCGTGCTGACTACTGACACTACGAGAAGGAATTTCGAACCAGTCATGGTGTGCCCCCTTTTCTGTAATGCAGGCACAATAGATCAGCTCAAATTGAGACAAATAGGAAAAAGTTCACACATAACGTGAATTATGTCGGAATTTTTTCCGGGTTAAGCTTTTTCCATTTGTTAACAACGAGAACGCGGCGCAGAAAAATCCTACCAAAAACTCATTCTGGTCTGTTCAGCGCAAATTCATCTCAAAAAATAGCAGATGACCCTCTGCGATTTCCGGAATCTCGGCGTATGCCTCACGCAGGCGGAAGCCCATCGAAAGGTAAAGGCGGGTCGCTGTTTGCAAGGGTTTGCCGGTGTCCATGCGGATCAGGTCAAACCCTTGATCGCGGCATTTCTGGATCAAAGACAGCATGATAGCCCGACCTGCCCCTGTGCCACGGGCGCTGTCCCTGACGAATACGCGTTTGATCTCGGCCACGCCCGGTTCAATCGTATGGAACATGCCACATCCAACGGGTTGATTGTCTATCAACGCCAGACACACGCCACCGTTTGGTGGGCTGTGTTCGACCTCGATCGCGTCCATCACGCGGGCATACTTGTCCTGCGAATAAATGGTTTGAACGATACGCTGCGATTTCTCATCCAGCGTAAGCAGGAAATCGCGATATTCCCAACACAAACGCCGGACCGCATCAAAGTGGTCCGGCGTTCTGGGTTCTATTATGCTAAGCAACCGCTGATCCTCAGGATAGGTTTGAGGATCAGAGTAGCACTCAGCGTTTCAGGATCGAAGCCCCTGCGTATTCGGCAACCTCGCCCAGCGATTCCTCGATGCGGATCAGCTGGTTATACTTGGCCAACCGGTCTGACCGCGCCAGCGAACCAGTCTTGATCTGACCGCAATTGGTCGCCACGGCCAGATCGGCAATGGTGGCGTCCTCGGTTTCGCCCGAGCGGTGCGACATCACGTTGGTATAACCCGCGCGATGCGCCATATCGACGGCGCGTAGGGTTTCGGTCAACGAACCGATCTGATTCACCTTGACCAGCATCGAGTTGGCGCAACCACGGTCGATCCCCTCGGCCAGACGTTCGGGGTTGGTCACGAACAGGTCGTCGCCCACCAGCTGAACCTTGTCACCGATGGCATCTGTCAGCGCCTTCCAGCCATCCCAGTCATCTTCCGACATGCCGTCTTCGATCGAGATGATCGGGTAGTCATTCACTAGCGTCGCCAGATACTCGGCGTTTTCTTCCGAAGTCAGCGAGATCTTCTCGCCCGAAAGCACGTATTTACCATCGCGGTAATATTCGGTGGCCGCGCAATCCAGCGCCAGGTGGATTTCCTCACCCGGTTTGTAGCCCGCTTTTTCTATGGCTTGCAGGATGAAATCCAGTGCTTCGCGGGTGGATGCGATGTTGGGGGCAAAGCCGCCCTCGTCGCCCACGCCGGTGGCCAGACCGGCTGCCGACAACTCGCGCTTGAGAGTGTGGAAAACTTCGGACCCCATGCGCACGGCTTCGCGGATATTCGCGGCCGCTGTTGGCATGATCATGAATTCCTGAATGTCGATCGGGTTGTCCGCGTGCTCGCCACCGTTGATGATGTTCATCATCGGTACGGGCAGGACGCGGGCCGAAGTACCGCCGACATAGCGATAGAGCGGCTGCGTGGTGAAATCGGCTGCGGCCTTGGCAGTGGCCAGCGAGACGCCCAAAATGGCGTTCGCGCCCAGTCGGCCCTTGTTCTCGGTTCCGTCCAGTTCGATCATCGCGCCGTCGATGGCGACCTGCTCGGTAGCGTCAAAACCAACCAGTTCCTCGGCAATCTCACCGTTTACAGCAGCGACAGCTTGCAGAACGCCTTTACCCATGTAGCGCGCCTTGTCACCGTCACGCTTCTCCACCGCCTCATAAGCGCCGGTCGACGCGCCCGAGGGCACAGCTGCGCGGCCCATGGTGCCGTCTTCCAGAATCACGTCCACCTCAACGGTTGGGTTGCCCCGGCTGTCCAGAATTTCGCGTGCGTGGATGTCGATGATGGTGCTCATGAGGCCCGTTCCTATGGCTGCAATCAGTTGCACGCCTCATATCATCACCGGGTGAAAAGTAAACCTGTCATGTTATCGCTAACACGCACATTCTTTACTCTTTAGGGCTAACAATTATCTGTTTGCGCCAACGTGCGACGATCCGTCAGGCCGCGACAGCCAATTCACGGGCCAAGCGGCGTTCGCGTATAAAGGTGTACATGCCCGACCCCATAATCAACGTGGCCCCAGCCAGAGTCATCAGGTCGGGGCGTTCGCCGAACATCAGCATCCCCGCTGCGATCGAGAAGATCAGCCGGGTGTAGCGGAACGGTGTCAGGGCCGAAGCCTCTCCGATCCGCATGGCTGTCACGATGCCATAATATCCCAACACACCAAATCCGATTGCTCCCAGATAAGGGCCGATCTGCGCAGATTCCAGCGCGACAACGGGCTGCGCCATAAACAACATCAGCGCCATGCCCGAGACGGCCACTGCAAAATAAGCCTGCAACGCGACAACGGACGACGCGACCCGGCTGTCCAGTTTGCGTGTGATCAGGTCTCGCGCGGCGATGGCGATCACGGTTGCCACGACAAACAGCGACTCGGGCTGGAACCCTTCGAGCCCCGGTCGAATAATCATCAGAACGCCGATAAAGCCCAAGCCGATCGCGCTCCACCGGCGCCAGCCGACATGCTCGCCCAGAAACAGCGCAGCGCCCATGGTGACGGCCAAAGGCATCGCCTGGAACACGGCGGCCACTGTGGAAAGTTCCACCAACGACAGCGCGGTCACGAATGTCAAAGCGCCCACCATCTCGGTCCCGGCGCGTGCCAAAGGCAAGGGACGCCACGCCAAGGGATCAAAGATGCGTTTGCGCGTCACAAACGCCAACAGGGCGAACACCAAGCCGCAAACCAACCCCAGAACAACCATGATCTGGCCGGTCGGTACAGTCACCGACAAAAGCTTGATGAACATATCCTCAAGCGCAAAGGCCGCCATAGCGCCGACGACCAGCAAAATGCCGTGTACGTTGTTCATGACCGTGTCCGTTGAATCCTGCGGCCCCAATGCCGCTTTTCTCAGCAAAATCGCAAGAAGCGCGTTCAGGCAAGCATTATCCGCCTGAAAAGCATGAATTCCCGTGCGCCTGACGTTCGCGTTTTGTGATGGATCAGTCCTGTTCCAGCGGCACGCCGTACAATTCCAGCCGGTGACCTTTCAGCTTATACCCAAGCTTGGCCGCGATTTTTTCCTGCAGCACCTCAATCTCGGGGTCGACAAATTCGATCACCTTGCCCGATTGCATATCTATCAGGTGGTCATGGTGATCCCGCTCGGCATCCTCATATCGCGCGCGCCCGTCACCAAACTCCAGACGGTCGAGAATTCCTGCCTCTTCGAACAGTTTGACGGTGCGATAGACCGTTGCGATCGATATCCCCGAATCCACTTTCGAGGCACGAGCATAAAGCTCTTCGACATCCGGATGATCGTCGCTTTGCTGCAGAACTTGCGCGATTGTGCGGCGCTGTCCCGTCATGCGCAGACCTTTTGCTTCGCAACGGGCGATGATCGTGTCGGACATTAGTGACCCTCAGAGTAGTTCGGGATTCTGTCTTAGTACGTCTGCGCGGATCGCGCCACAGGGGAATTGCATCCTAGGCCACCCGTCGCAGGTCGGCCCAGATCGGCAGGTGGTCGGATGCAATATGCGCAGGCCGTGCGTCATGCACCCCGTGGACAACCGCTTCAAGGCCAGCGCCCAGCGCGATGCGGTCCAGCGCCCCCAAGGGCTGTGCGGCCGGGAAGCTTGGAACCGGCGCCAGAAAGCGCATATCCGGGGCCAGATGGTCCAACACGGGCTGGCGCGACCATTCGTTGAAATCCCCGGCCCAGACGGTGGGCATGTTGTCCAGATCGTCGTCAAAGCGCCGGATGTGCGTAATCTGCTGCCGCCGGGACGCTGGCAGCAGCCCCAGATGCATCCCCATCACGCGCAGCGGCCCGATTTGGGTATCGAACTCCACACGCACGGCCCCCCGCGGCTCCAGCCCCGGCAGGTCATGGTGCCCGGTCTGCCGAACGCGGATCGAATCCCCGCGCCAGATCACAGCGTTTCCATGCCAGCCCAAACTGCCCGCTCCGCCCAGATCGACGATCTGCCAGCCGGCCTCATCCAGCATGAAATGTGGCAACGCCGCCGGTCGTGGCGGCAGGCGCTTGTCAGCCTCTTGCAACACCACGATATCGGCCTGCATGCTGTCGATGACCTGCATGATGCGCTGCGGTTGCCGCCGAAAATCCAGGCCCACGCATTTCTGAATGTTATAGCTGGCGATGCGCAGGGTTGAGAGTTGGGTCATTTACATTCCGTGTTAGGCATTAAATGTTACTCGGCCATCCGTCCGCTATTGGAATTGCGTAATCATCAAATTCACGGGTTCACCCCCTTCAGCGGACGAGGCATGACCCGATCCCGTGACATCTTCGGCCCAAAACAAGTCACCCGTTTTAAAGTCACGTATTTCGCCCGAGCCTGCCTGAACACGAAACGTACCAAACAGAACCGTCGCAAGTTGAGGTTTCGGGGATCGATGCTGAACCCCTTTCCAACCCGCAGGCAATGTCAGGAACGCGATACGCGCGGCATCAACCTCTTTGGAGACCAGAAATGGCGCGGCTGGTGGGGCAAAGGTTTTGAGTTCGAAATCAATCTCGCGATCTTCGAAATAAGACACGCCGTCCGCGTCTTCCAACAAAAAGGAGTAGCGCATTTTATGCTCCCTGAAACAAAACTGATTTTATCTGCAGTTCCCCCTGATGCGCCTATTATGCAGCATTCTGAGTTGATGGTAAGTCGCTTGGTGTTGTGTTCTTGAGAATACTTCTTCGACTGCACAAAACAGCGGCGTTCAGTTTAGTAATGGCCTCTATGTCCCGCAGAACGTCGCGTGAACCACTTCGTTTTCGGTCGGTGGGTGTGTCAGGTCGATCATGTCGGGTTGATCCTCATAGGCACGGGAAAGCGTCGCGTTCAACCGATGGAACGGGGCGAAATCGCCATGGACAGCAGCCTGTATCATCTGCTCGACCCGGTGGTTACGCGGGATAAAGGCCGGGTTGGCGGTGTTCATCACAGCCTGCGGGTCTTTTTCGCGAGCCAGCCGCGCCTGCCAGCCACCG
The DNA here is from genome assembly GCF_056538005.1 of Ruegeria sp. BI11. Lineage (NCBI taxonomy): Bacteria > Pseudomonadati > Pseudomonadota > Alphaproteobacteria > Rhodobacterales > Roseobacteraceae > Ruegeria > Ruegeria sp. BI11. The sequence continues at coordinate 675,244 of NZ_JBQFSM010000001.1, forward strand.
GCCCATTCATCATAGGCTTCGGGATTTAGGAACTGATCGCGAGCCTTGTCATTGCTCAGCGCTCGGAAGGTATTGGTGAAATCGGCACTGTTGTGCGCCATTCGGGTCAGCAAATCGGTGATCAGTGCCTCGTCACCTTCATCTTCGGTGGCCAAACCGATCTTGGCGCGGAACCGGGTCAGCCATTCCTGCTGGATCAGTCCGGGCATTGCATGCACGATCTCAGTGGCCTCTTGAACGGCGGCTTCGGGCTCCTCGACCTGCTGGATCAAAGAGGTCGCTAATTGCGCCAGATTCCACACGGCGATGTCCGGTTGGTTAGAATAAGCATATCGCCCCATCCGGTCGATCGAACTGTAGACCGTGTTCGGGTGATAGCTATCCATGAAGGCACAAGGCCCATAGTCGATGGTTTCTCCGGCGATCGAGAAGTTATCGGTGTTCATCACCCCATGGATAAACCCCACGCTCATCCATTGCGCAATCAGTCTCGCCTGAGCATCCCTAACTGCGCACAGCAGACCCATGGGCCCTTCCGCCTGCGGGTAGTGTCGGGTGATGGCATATTCGGTCAGCTGTTTCAGGTTCTCGACCTGCCCCCGCGCCGCGAACACCTGAAATGTCCCCACACGCAGATGGCTTTGCGCTACGCGGGTCAGCACTGCACCCGGCATTGGACCTTCGCGTAAAACAACCTCTCCGGTCTCAACCGCAGCCAGCGCACGGGTGGTTGGGATGCCCAGCGCATGCATCGCCTCGGACACCACATATTCACGCAGCACCGGCCCCAGCCAAGCGCGACCATCGCCCTGGCGGCTGAACGGCGTCTGCCCCGAGCCCTTCAATTGTATGTCCCGCCGAACGCCGTCGGATCCAACCGTCTCTCCCAACAACACCGCGCGCCCATCGCCAAGCTGCGGGTTGTAGGAACCAAACTGATGCCCGGAATAAAGCTGCGCGATCGGCTCGGCCCCATCAGGCAGAGTATTCCCGGCGAAAACCTCAGCCATCTCCTGAACATCGCCCGGAGTAACACCCAGCACTCGGGCCAGATCTTCATTAAACGCAATCAAACGCGGGGCACGTACCGGGACCGGTGCCTGTCGCGCGAAAAACGTATCGGGAAGGCGGGCGTAGCTGTTGTCAAACGGGATATTCAGGGTCATGCCGCAAACATATGTTGGATACACGTAAATACCATAGCGGATTGCAAGCCCGCATGCATAATCGCCCTAACCAAGCAAGAGGCCCCTATGACCGCGCAAGAAATCATCGACCACCTGCAACTGCAGCGTCATCCCGAGGGCGGTTGGTTCCGCGAGACCTGGCGGGCAGACAACGAAGGCCGCGCTACCGGCACTTGTATCTATTTCCTGCTGCAGGCGGGTGAGCACAGCCACTGGCACAGCGTGGATGCAACCGAGATTTGGCTGTACCATGCCGGGGCACCGCTGACCCTTTCCCTCAGCGCCACGGATGACGGCCCGGCCACCGACCACCTGCTGACCCCCGACCTGACCAAAGGCGCGCCGCAAGTGATTGTGCCCAAGAACCATTGGCAATCGGCGCAATCGACCGGAGAGTACACACTCGTCAGTTGCACCGTCTCACCCGGGTTCGAATTCGACGGCTTCGTTCTGGCCGAACCGGAATTCGATATCGCGCGCGGGTAAGCCATGGATCATCGCGCCCTCATAGCGTCGATCCCAGCTGAGGCGAAGGATAGCCTGCAGCAAAGATCTGACGCGGCTGGGCTTAGGCATTTGGCAATGTATGGCGCGTTACTCGCGGGTACATCTGCCTGTATCGCATTGAGGGTTCCTCTCTGGCCCTTGCTGATCCTTCATCAGGGCGTCCTTTTGGTCTTTCTGTTCACGCTCAGCCACGAATGCACGCACAAGACGCCGTTTCGCTCCGGCTGGCTGAATGATGTCATCGGGCATCTGGTTTCTATCCCTATCGCCCTGCCCTTTACCTGGTTTCGATATTTCCATCTGGCGCATCACAAATGGACCAACCACCCTGAAAAAGACCCCGAGTTGGGTGGCAAACCACGACCTGGCAATTGGCGGGACCTGCTGATTTACCTCAGTGGTTGGCCGTATTGGAGCGGGATGGCAAAGGTTCTGGTGCAAAACGCCTTTAGCCGGATCGACGCCCCCTACCTGCCTGCCCGCCAACACCGCGCCATGCGTATTGAGGCGCGGCTGTTGCTGGGGCTCTACATCGTAAGCGGTTTCAGCCTGATCTATTCATCGGCGCTGTTTTGGTTATGGCTATTGCCGGTGCTTATCGCTCAACCCGTCTTGCGCCTCTATCTACTGGCCGAGCATGGCTTGTGCCCCCCGGTCGCCAATATGCTTGAAAACTCTCGGACCACCTTCACCAACCGCATCGTCCGCTTTCTGGCGTGGAACATGCCATACCACGCCGAGCACCACGCCTTTCCTAACGTGCCGTTTCACCAATTGCCGGCTCTGCACGATCGGACCCAAGCATATCTGAAATCAACTTCAGACGGGTATTCCGATTTCACACAGGATTACATCAAGTCTCTGAAGTGAAGATCCATCTTCCAGTGGCCCTTTGACCTCCGACAAAAAAGCTGGACAACGTCACCCCGATCCAACTGTTCAATCGGATGGGGTCAGGACAGGAGGCGTATCGAAACGGTTGCGCCAGGCCACAAGGCACAAAACCGGATCGTCCTGTGTTTCCATTGCATGCGGCTGATTGCTTTCGTGAAACACAGTGCCGCCTTCGCCGAGGGTTTCACTCGGACAGCCCTCGCGCTTGAACACTCCAGTTCCCGAAATCACCATGTACATTTCTTCTGCCGGATGATGATGCGACGGATAGTAAAGCTGAGGCGGCATGTGAACAATCCAAAGCCAGAGTTTGTTCGATGAGAACGGCCCTCCTGCTCCGACGATGGAATAACATCCAAAATTTTTCAGGAAACGATCGCCGATATCTGTGTGTTTGTAGGTTTCTCGCCAAACCGCGTAAGGTGCTGCGTTTACGATCGCATCCTGCAGGTGAGCATAGGTTTGTGATACCAGCCCCGCCTTCTGCCGCAACACGTCGCCACACGGGAGATGATATGGCGCAATCTCCTGCCTTTGAATGTCATCTGGAAACGGTGCGAAAGACGTCATCTGGGGATGGCTGACATATGCATCCCGAGCTTGTTGCAGTAGATTCTGGTAAACGCCTTCCTTGCTCATAAAGAGCGAGGATAGCCAATATTCAGACTTGGGTTTGTCTGCATGCGACATCGAATGCAAATTTTGCTGCCGAGCGACCCGAAAACCTTATATCTAAGTTTCCACCAATTTCCCTTCAGCCAGCGGCACCCATCGAAACCGTACTGACAACTCCACCCCCGACAAGAGCTTTAACCCCGGTTGTTCCGGGACAAGATGTCGGCAACCCCCGCGCCACGCGTACCGCGAGATAGGCGAAGGCCTGTGCTTCGAGCATGTCGCCATTCAGCCCCACCGCCTCGACCGGCTCAACCGGGCAGTCCAGCGCGACGCGCAGCATCTCCATCAGCACCGGGTTGCGCCGTCCACCACCGGTGACCAAAAGGCGCGAGGGCGATTTGGGGCAATGTTCCATCCCCTGCACAACACCTGCGGCACACATACCGGTCAGAGTGGCCACGGCGTCAGTGTCGCTTAATTCCTGAACCAGCCGGATCATCTCGGCAAAGTCGTTACGGTCCAAGGATTTGGGGGGCATCCGGGCAAAATAGGGCTCGGCCAAAAACAGTTCCAACGCACCCATCTCGACGGTGCCGCCACGCGCGACTGCGCCGTCGCGGTCCATCGGCAGACCCAGACGCGCCTGCATCAGATCATCAACGGGCGCATTGGCAGGGCCGGTGTCAAAGGCCAGCAAGGCCCCGGGTGCTTCCGGGCCGTCAAAACTGGGGTCCACATAGGTCAGATTTCCTACCCCGCCAAGGTTCAGGAAACACAGCGGCTGAGATGCACCGATCCATTTGGCGCAGGCAAAGTGGAAGAACGGCGCCAACGGTGCGCCCTCTCCGCCCATCGCCACATCGTCACTGCGGAAATCCCAGACCACCGGCACGCCCAGTGCCTGCGCCAGTCCTTTGCCGTCGCCCACCTGCAACGTGCCCCGACCATGCGGTTCATGTGCCAGGGTCTGTCCGTGAAAGCCGATCAGGTCGATCTCTTCAAATTCCGAGAGCGCCTCGGCATGCGCAATTGTGACCAATTCAGCCGCCCTGTCCACATCCGGGCCGTGCCACTGACCCAGCGCCGCGCGCAGATCTGTGCGCTCGGCCTCGGTATAAGCGCGATAACCGCTTGGGCCAAAGCCGATGATTTGACGCCCGTCGGTCTCCACCACGGCAGCATCCACACCGTCCAGCGATGTGCCAGACATCGCACCCAGGGCTTTGATCGGCCCGCCTTTCCTGATGGCCCGGTTCACGCTCACCTCAATTATCTTGTTTTATGGCGCTCAAAATGCCTGTTCGATGCCCCGCTGCGCAAGTCACTTCGCGCTGTCCATGCGCATTTTTAGCTCAACCTGCGCGCCTGTGACCACAATTCGCGAAACGCAACAGTTGCACGCGCGCGTGGCCTGAGTAACCATTGCGGTCATCTGCACCCTGAACGGACGACCATGACGGACACACAGAGCCCCAACAAACCCACCCAAGGGCGCAATTACCAGCTGATCTTTTGGTCGGGATCACTGGCCACGATTGGTGGGCAGTTGGTCAATCCCAATCTGGTCTTGCCGTTCCTGTATCTGGCTTTGGGAGCCCCGACGTTTTTCGCCGGTCTGTTGCTGCCCTTCGTGACCGGATCGCGCCTGATTGCCGAGATTTTCATGTCTCCGTTCATCAACCGCGTGACCCGTGCGAAGCTGGCGGTTTACGTGCCAAATATCCTGACTGCCTCTATTCTGGCCGTCGTCGCATTGTTCGCAACAAACCTGCCCAACCTTCTGATCGTTCTTCTGTTTCTGACGACTTCGGTTGTTATGGGACTGTGCCAGGGGATCACCAGCCTGGGCACCAGCCAGATATACGGCATCTCGGTGCCCGAGGCGAAACGCAATCGGATGGTGTTTGCGCAGGCCACGATCTCGGGCATTCTGGCGATCCTAGTCGTCTGGATGACGCGCGACCTGCTGGCCTCGGACCAGCCGATGCAGCGCCACATCGTCGTCCTGTGGTGCGGCGTTGTCGCCATGTTCGCCTCTGGCGTCAGTTTTGCCGGTGTCCGCCTGCTGGAAGAAGAACAGGCCCACGCACCGCCCCCCAAAAGCAAACCCAAACCACTGACCGAACTGATGACCGGGTTCAAAACCGGTATGGCGTACAAGTGGTATCGCAAGTTTCTAACTGCACGCCTGATCTTTGTCTCGGTGGAATTGGCCATGCCATTCTATACGATCCACGCGGCGACCTTTCACACCGGCACAAAACATTCGCTCAGCTATTTCGTGATGGCGGCCAGTCTGGGCATGGTTCTGGGGTCAATCCTGTGGGGCTGGCTCAGTGGACGGATTTCGGTAAAGCCGGTGATGTGGCTGGGCTGTCTTATTTCGACACTATCCGCGGTTCTCGCTCTGGCCTTCACCTATCTGGGCTACGCGCAATACGTCTGGGCCTATGCTCTGGTCATCCTGCTGCTTTCGCTGGGCGGAAATGGTGTTATCTATGGCCGGTACCTTTATATTATCGAAAAGACCTCAGAAAAGGAGCGCCCCTATCTGGTCGCCCTGGGCGATGTCAGCGCAGGTCTGATCGGTATGGTCTTTGCTGCCATTCTGGGTGCAGTGGCGCATTGGCACGATCCGATTACCCCGATCGTCGCGCTGGCCGCGTTGAACCTGATCGCGATGCTCTACGCCTTCCGCCTTCCGCCTGTCAAAAGCTGACACAGCCCGCGTTTTCTTGGAAATGGTGGCTTTTCCTTGCCTGACGCGCCGCCTATACAGTGCCCCGCAACATCAACCCAAAAGGCACGATATGACCTACCATCCCAAATCGGATTTCATCGCCACGATGATCGAGCGCGGCTTTCTCGCCGACTGCACCGATTATCAGGGCCTTGACGAAGCGCTGATCAGTGGATGCAAGCCGGCTTATATCGGCTTTGATGCGACGGCCAAGTCGTTGCATGTGGGCAGCCTGATCCAGATCATGATGCTGCGCTGGTTCCAGAAAACCGGCCACCAGCCGATCACCCTGATGGGCGGCGGCACCACCAAGGTGGGCGATCCGTCGTTCCGCGCGGACGAACGCCCCTTGCTGGGCCCCGAACAGATCGACGAGAACATCGCGGGCATCAAAAAGGTGTTCTCGGCCTATATCGACTATGACAGTGGCGCCGAAAACAAGGCGCTGATGCTGAACAATGCCGAGTGGCTGGACGACCTGAACTACCTCGATTTCCTGCGCGACATCGGGCGGCATTTCTCGGTCAACCGGATGCTGTCGTTTGAGTCCGTGAAATCGCGGCTGGATCGCGAGCAATCGCTAAGCTTCCTTGAGTTCAACTACATGATCCTGCAGGCCTATGACTTCCTTGAGCTGAACCGCCGCTATGGTTGCGTTCTGCAGATGGGTGGTTCGGATCAGTGGGGCAACATCGTCAACGGTATCGACCTGACCCGCCGCGTGCTGGATCACGAGATCTATGGCCTGACCTCGCCGCTGCTGACCACCAGCGACGGCAAGAAGATGGGCAAATCTCAGGACGGTGCGGTGTGGCTTAATGCCGACATGCGCTCTCCTTATGAGTTCTGGCAATTCTGGCGCAACACGACCGATGCGGACGTGGGTCGGTTCCTGAAGCTCTATACCGAAATGCCGGTGGATGAGTGTGACCGTTTGGGCGCCCTGCAGGGTTCCGAGATCAACGAGGCCAAGATCCGCCTAGCTAACGAAGTGACCACCCTGGCCCACGGCGCTCAGGCTGCGGCGACCGCCGAAGCCACTGCGCGCGAAGTTTTCGAACGGGGCGGTGTGGGCGGAGACCTTCCGACCCTGACCCTCAGCGCGGATGAGCTGGGCGACGGCATGTCAATTGTGCAGGTGATCGTGAAATCGGGTCTGGCTAAATCGGGGAAAGAGGCCAAACGTCTGATAGCCGAAAACGGTGCCAAGCTGGATGACGCGCCGTTGACCGACGCAGGGCTAATGATCGACGCGGGTGCGCTGTCGTCTCCGATCAAGCTGAGCGCGGGTAAAAAGCGACACGCGCTGGTGCAGCTGGGCTGATCATAACTTTTCACAATACAAATAACGGCCACCCCATTGGGTGGCCGTTTTCTTTTTCGATAACGTATTAGGTATACGCGCAGGCGCGGTTAGCGTTTACCACCTTTGCCGCCACCGTGACCGCCTTTGCCGCCACCTTTGCCGTCGCCACCTTTGCCGCCACCGTGGCCACCTTTACCGTCGCCACCTTTACCACCGCCGTGGCCGCCGCCATTGTTACCGCCATTGCCGTGACCGCCCCCGCCATTGCCAGAGCCATTGCCGTTTCCGTTATTGCCGCCACCGTTACCGGTGCCGGGGCCGGAGCCACCATTGTTGCCACCGCCATTGCCGGAGTTCCCGTTATTTCCATTGCCGTTACCAGGGCCGCCGTTGTTCCCGCCGTTGCCGCCGCCGTTGTTACCACCGTTGCCGCCGCCGTTGTTCCCGCCGTTGCCGCCGCCGTTGTTACCACCATTGCCGCCGCCGTTGTTACCACCGTTGCCGCCGCCATTACCGGGATCGCCACCGTCACCCGGATCACCACCGCCATCACCGGGATCACCGCCTTCACCCGGATCACCACCGCCATTACCGGGATCACCGCCGTCACCAGGATTGCTGCCACCTCCTCCGCCACCAGAGCCCGGGTTATTTCCGTTATCTGAACCGAGTTCGGCAAACTGATCATTGCTACGCGCCTCGCCCGGTGTTCCGGACGTACCAATCGACCCAGTCGGCTGATCGGTCAGCAGTGCAGCCAATCCCGGGCATTGGGCCGTTGTATTGCGCAGTGTGGTCGTGAAATCCGATCGCTTTTGAAGACGCTCTAAAAAGCTGGGCGTCACTTGCTGACAATCACACAGCGCTTGATAATCCCCACGATTCGCCGCATCCCGCGCTGTTTTCCAGTTGCACACTTCTGGTGCAGCCATGGCACTGCTTGCCATCATCACGGTTAGAAAAGGCGCTGCCACCAGCACAGGAATTCCAACCTTCAAACTCTTACTCATACCGCTAGTCTCCTTGTTCAGCGCCCCCTCGACGCGTCAATTTCGTGAGTTCCGATTTGAGACTTGAGCATTAAGTACAGTTAAAGATCATCTGAGAAAGCCTTGAGAAACAGCTTAGAACTTTGAAAAATCACGCCTGGATTGTGGACATCTTCTTAATCCTCGGATTAACTGAACAAATGTTCATATCCTCACAGGAGGCATCCGCCATGCAATTGTCCACCACATCCGCGATCATCACTGGGGGTGCCTCGGGGCTGGGCGAGGCAACGGCACGCTACTTTGCCGAACACGGCGCGCAGGTCACCATTCTGGATCGCGACACCGAACGAGGCGCTCAGGTCGCGGACGAAATTGGCGGGCATTTTGCTGAAACGGACGTGACGAACGAGGCGTCGGTCGCTGCGGCCATCGGACAAGCGATGGACAAGATGGGCCGGATCACGGCAACCGTGAACTGCGCCGGGATCGCCTATGGCATCAAGACGGTAGGCAAGGCCGGGCCCCACCCTCTGGACGCCTTTCAACGCACCATCGACATCAACTTGGTCGGCACATTCAACGTCTCGCGCCTGGCCGCGGCTGAATTGGCAAAGAACGATCCCGAGCCTGACAGCGGGCGAGGTGTGATCATCAACACCGCCTCAATCGCGGCCTTTGACGGGCAAAAGGGGCAAGCAGCCTATGCGGCCTCGAAAGGCGGAGTGGTGGGGATGACCCTGCCGATGGCACGCGATCTGGCTTCGACCGGGATTCGAGTGATGGCCATCGCCCCCGGTATCTTCATGACCCCGATGCTAGCTGGACTGCCCGAAGAGGTGCAGCAACAACTGGCCGCCGATGTCCCCAACCCAGCCCGTCTGGGGGACCCGCGCGAATACGGGCGGCTGGCCGGTTTCATCGTTGAGATGGGCTACCTGAACGGAGAGGTCATCCGCATCGACGGTGCCCTGCGAATGCGTTAGGTCTGTTTCATGACTGAACGGGAAAAGATGCAGGTCGGACAATGGTATTGCTGTCTGGATCCGGAACTGGATGCCTTGCGTGCGCAGGCCCGGCGTGCGGTTCATGCCCACAACACCTGTCCCCCTGATACGCGCGGCGCGATGGCACCAGAGTTACGGGCACTGTTCGCCAGCATCGGATCGGATTGCTTTATTGAGGCTTCGTTCCACTGCGCCTACGGACTGAATATCCACTTAGGCAATCGGGTCTATTTCAACGCAGGCTGCGTGGTCCTGGACACCGCGCCCGTGCGGATCGGAGACGGCACAATGTTCGGTCCGCACGTTCAGATATATTGCGCCCAACATGCCAAAGACCCGGTTGAACGTGCGCAGGGTCTGGAAATTGGCTTGCCGGTGACGATTGGGCGGAATGTCTGGGTGGGCGGAGGAGCCATCCTGACGCCCGGCATCACCATCGGCGACAATGCCACCATCGGCGCGGGCAGCGTCGTGACCAAAGACGTCGGCGCCGACGAAACGGTTGTTGGGAACCCTGCCCGCCTGCTTAGCCGCCCCTAGGTGCCCTCGGCCTTTTCTTCAAGCATCAGCCACTCATTCTCGGCCGCTGCCAGCTTTTCCTGCCGCTCAACCAACGCTTCGGTCGCCTTTTGGAACTTGACCGGTTCGCGGGTGAACAGTTCAGGATCGGACATAAGTTCTTCGAGCTTGCCAATTTCGGCCTCAAGCCGGGCGATTTCGGCGGGCAGTTTTTCGAGCCGGTGTTTTTCCGAGAACGAAAGGCCCGATTTCGGCTGGCTTTCCTGCTTTATCTTCGGCTTTGAAATTTTTGTTTTTTCTATCTTCTTTTCCGCTACGTCGCCTCGCTGTGCAATGTAGTCCGACCACCCACCTGCATAAACGGTGGCTCGGCCATTGCCCTCCATCGCGATGGTTGTGGTGGCGACGCGATCCAGAAAATCGCGGTCGTGGCTGACCAGCAGAACGGTGCCGTCATAATCATCCAGCAGTTCCTGCAACAGGTCCAACGTCTCGACGTCCAGATCGTTGGTTGGTTCGTCCAGCACCAATAGGTTCGAGGATTTGGCCATCAGTTTAGCCAGCAGCAAACGGGCTTTTTCACCACCCGATAGGGATTTAACCGCCGCTCGGGCCTGCCGCTCGTCAAACAGGAATTCCTTGAGATAACCGACCACATGCTTGGGTTGGCCGCCGACCATGACCTGATCGGCCTTGCCGGAGACTCGCATCTCGGGATCGCCGGTCAGGCTGTCCCACAGGCTCATTTCCGGGTCCAGTTGCGCGCGGGTCTGATCGAATACCGCAACCTCAAGATTGGTACCCAATGAGACCGAACCCTCATCCGGTTGTTCTTGCCCCAGCAGCATCTTCAGCAGGGTCGTCTTGCCAACGCCATTGGGTCCGACAAATGCCACCCGATCACCGCGCTGCACCAACAGATCAAAGTTCCGTACGATCTGCTGTGCATCAAAAGACTTGGACAAACCCTTGGCTTCAATCACCTTTCTTCCGGACTTTGGCCCCACCTCAAGCGTCATCGCAGCCGAGCCCTGACGTTTGATCTGTGCCGCCTTTTCGGCCCGCAACGCCTGCAAGGCCCGCACCCGGCCCTGATTGCGTTTGCGCCGTGCGCTGATGCCTTCAACGGCCCATTTCGCCTCGGACTTAATCAGGCGGTTCAGCTTGTGCCGCTGCTGATCTTCCTCATCCCAGACCTTGTCGCGCCAGGTTTCGAACGCATCGAACCCCTGTTCCTGTCGTCGCACCATACCGCGGTCGATCCACAGCGTTGCGCGTGTCAAAGCGCGTAGAAAAGCACGGTCGTGCGAGATCAGCACATAAGCGGCCCGCGTTGCGCCCAACTCACGCTCAAGCCACGCGATGGCTTCGATATCCAGATGGTTGGTTGGCTCGTCCAGCAGCATCAGGTCGGGGGCTTCGGCCATTAGCTTGGCCAGCGCCGCGCGCCGCCGTTCACCACCCGAGGCGGTCTCGACTGCGCGATCCGGGTCAAACTTCAGCCCTTCGCCGGCGCGCTCAACCTTGTACAACTCGCCCGGCTCTAACCCGCTGGAGGCATAGTCACCCAGTGTAGCAAACCCTTCCATCCCGGGGTCCTGCTCCATATAACCGACGGATTTCCCTGGGGGCACCACGATGTCGCCCTGATCAGGTTCAACCAGACCAGCCATTACTTTCATCAGAGTGGACTTTCCCGACCCGTTCCGCCCCACCAAGGCCACGCGATCACCCGGCTGAACAACAAGGTCCAGTTCGGAAAACACCGGATTGCCCCCGAAAGTCAGGGAAATGCCGGACATCTGCAACAAAGGAATTCTCGCCATGCCCGCCAGCTAAACCGGCAAGGCCAAGGCGTCAACGGCGATTACCCGACCAAGGCCCGCAACAATCGTTTCCGCGCAGGAGGAATCGCACCGATCTCAAGCCCGGTGAACACATGCAGCGTGTTCATGTGACGATCGACCACCGCATGATCGCTGACCCAGCCGCCCATCATCAGATAAGTCCGCAGCAAGGGCGGCATCCGCAGCATCGCCTTTTTCACATCCGGCCTGCGGCGCAGACGGGCAGCAAATCGGAATACATCCGGCGCCTTCACCCGTGGCAACCAGCGTTTTGGAGCCAGATGCCGGTGCTTTAGCATCGCGAATGCATCCAGATACTCTTCGGTCTCTGTCCCGGCAAATGAGGAACAGCCAAACAGCATCTCGACATTGTTCTGATCCACATAGGCCGTCATCGCACCCCAGGCGACACGCAGAATGTCCGGGTCTGTCCAATCCGGATGGACGCAGAACCGCCCCATCTCGACCATCCGACCCTTAAAGCCTGCAAGCGCGGAAAGATCATAGAACTGCGCCGAATAGCTGCGCCCGATATCAGTACCATCGGCCATGGTCAGCATACGGAAGCAGCAAACCAGATACCCGCCTGCCCGCGTATCCTCGACCAGAATATGAGCGCAGACCGGGTCGAAGTAGTCCTGATCTAGTTTATCGGTCCCAAAGGCCAGCATCCGTAGCTGTTGTGCCGCCGCCACGTCTTGCGGCGATTGCGCCAGTCGGACGCGATACCGCCCCTTACGAAGCAATAGTGCCATGGTCGCATCCTCCACGGTTGCTGACCCGTTTCCTCTTGCCATGCCCCTATCACACAATGTGTGACTGCCGGATGACCACTGCAAGGCTGAGTTTTTTATTGCTGGCTTGCACCCGGAATATTAGCCGGGTTGAAGTTGCCGATGTTCCCCAACAGCTGACGGATAAAGCCCTGACCCTGAATGTTGGATTCGGTGATCCGGCGATCCAGCGGAACGACGATTCCATCCTCAAGCCCGAACCGTTCGATGTTCCGCACCACGCCCCGGTCATCAAAACTGATCGCTACCAACTCGCGCGAGACGACTTCGGGTTTTTTCGGGCCGTAATGGCGAACGCGAGACCGGACGTAGTAAAAGCCGGAATCGCGGATCACGCCGGACGAACTTGGTGCTCCGACCGCCTCGATCACACTGTCGCGGGTATCCACACCCACTTTAACCTCGGCCAGATCCTCGGGTGTCGGGATATATCCGTGATTCTTGAAGACCGGCGTACATGCACCGGCTGCTGCCATACAGGCCGCAAAGACAAGCGTTTTCGACGCCGGTTTCAACCTGTTCACAACCTTCAACATTCACACCCTCTTGCCTTGGCCCGTTACGGACCCTATCCGCTTACATCAAACCGCAGCCCCGGTTCAACACAGGAAAGGGTCACGAATGAACAACCAGACATCTCTGCGGGTGGCCGACCTGCCCCAGAACGCACCTACCCCCTTTAACTTGCGCCCAGACACCAAGGCCTTGGAGGCGATCAAGGACGAATTGGGCCTGCTTGGCCTGCGCAAGCTCAGCTTTGCAGGTGACGTTAGGGCACAAGGCAAGCGGGATTGGATTCTTGCCGGGAAATTGGGGGCTACTGTTATTCAGCCTTGCGTGGTGACGTTGGAACCTGTGACCACGCGCATCGACATTCCGGTCTCTCGGGTATTTGTGGCCGACTGGGCCTATCCCGAAGAAGCCGAATTTGAAATACCTGAAGGTGATGAAACCGAACAGCTGGGTTCCGAGATCGACCCGGCCCTTGTGATGATCGAGGCCTTGTCGCTGGCCCTGCCCCAATACCCACGCAAAGATGGTGCGGAATTAGGACAGGCCGACTATACCGAGCCGGGCAAACAGGCCATGACGGACGAAGACGTCAAACCCTTTGCCGGTCTGGCCGGTTTGCGGGATGCATTGAAAAAAGACGAGTGACATAGGTCTGTTTTCCTGTCATAGCACGCCCTCAGAAAAATCGCTTGAACATGTCGAGAATCGCAGTATTTTCGCGCGCTCATCGGAATTTGGGTTGGACAACGTGGGGCATGTACCCTAAACGCGCGTCAAACCACGAGAAAAACGAAGAATGAAACCCGGCCCACAGCGAATCTGTTGGCCCTTAGTTAGACAAAGGTTGAGACCATGGCCGTCCAACAGAACAAAGTTTCCAAGTCGCGTCGCAACAACCGCCGCGCACACGACGCTCTGGTTGCTGCAAACCCGAACGAATGCCCCAACTGCGGCGAGCTGAAGCGCCCGCACCACGTCTGCGCGTCCTGCGGCCACTACGATGACCGCGAAGTCGTCGCACAGGCCGACGAAATCGACCTGGACGAAGACGCGGCCTAAGCCTTTAAAAGCGCAGGCAAGGCATGACAGAACAGCCCTCGCAGGCCGGACGGATTACCATCTCGGTTGACGCTATGGGCGGAGACTCGGGGCCCGCGACCGTGGTTGCGGGCATTACCAAATCGGCAAGCGTAAATCCCGACATCGCGTTCATCCTGCACGGTCCTGAGCAAACGCTGCGCAAACTTGTTGCCAAACGGCGTGTCCTGCAGGGGCGCGTCGTTTTTCGTGATTGCCCCGATGTGGTCACGATGGAGGACAAGCCCAGCCAGGTGGTCCGCAGCGGCAAGCAGACGTCGATGTGGTCGACGCTGGAATCGGTGCGGCAAGGTGATGCGCATGGTGCCGTGTCCTGCGGCAACACCGGCGCACTGATGGCATTGTCGATGATGCGGCTACGCAAATTGCCGGGGGTTAACCGCCCGGCAATCGCGATTCTGTGGCCTTCGCGCAACCCGCAGGGGTTCAACGTGATGCTGGATGTGGGCGCGGATGTGCGGGCCGACGCCAAGGATCTGCTGCAATATGCGCTGATGGGTGCCTCTTACGCGCGCAACGGCATGGCATTGGAACGTCCCCGGATCGGCCTGTTGAACGTAGGCACCGAAGAACACAAGGGCCGCGCCGAACTGAAAGAAGCGCACGCGATGATCACGGAATTCGCAGAGCAGGCGAATTTTGATTTTGTCGGATTCGTTGAAGGCAGCGACATTCCCGGTGACAAGGCAGATGTCATTATCACCGATGGGTTTACCGGCAACGTCGCGATCAAAACCGGCGAAGGTACAGCCAGCCTGATTGGTGATCTGTTGCGTCAGGCGTTCAAGTATTCGCCGCTGTCTCGCCTAGCCTCGGTCCTGGCGATCACCTCGCTGAACCGTCTGAAAAAGCGTATCGACCCGCGCCGTGTGAATGGCGGGGTTTTCCTTGGCCTCAACGGAACCGTGGTCAAATCACATGGTGGCGCGGATGCCACCGGAGTCTCGGCAGCCGTCAAACTGGCCTTTACCCTGGCCCAGTCTGGCTTTGCCGAAAAATTGGCGGCACGGGTTGCATCGACAGCCGAGCTTGCACAAGATGCCGCCCACACGCCGCCAAAGGCCGGCGAATAACAAAAAAGGCAGTACCCAAGCATGGCAGGCCGTTCAGTTGTCGTAGGTGTCGGACATTATTTGCCAGAGCGCATCGTTCCGAATTCCGAGTTTGAAAAGACGCTCGATACAACGGATGAGTGGATCAGAACCCGCTCGGGTATCGAACGCCGCCACTTTGCTGCCGAAGACGAAACCACATCTGATCTGGCCACCAAGGCGGCCGAGGCCGCGCTGGCCGATGCGGGGCTGACGGCGGACGATATTGACGCGATTATTGTGGCAACCTCGACCGCTGACCTGACCTTTCCATCAGCCGCGACCATGGTGCAAGCGCAGCTGGGCATGACCAAAGGGTTCGCCTTTGACGTTCAGGCCGTTTGCGCCGGATTCGTTTTTGCGCTGACCAATGCAAATGCCCTGATCGTATCCGGTCAGGCCAAACGCGTTCTGGTCATCGGGGCCGAAACCTTCTCGCGAATCATGGATTGGACCGACCGGTCGACCTGCGTGCTGTTTGGCGATGGCGCTGGTGCGCTGGTGCTGGAGCTGCAAGAGAGCGAAGGCACTGCGCAGGATCGCGGTATTCTGGCCACTGACCTCAATTCAGACGGTCGGTACAAGGACCTGCTTTATGTAGATGGCGGCGTGTCGACTCAATCGACCGGTCATTTGCGCATGCAGGGCAATCAGGTTTTCCGCCATGCTGTTGAAAAACTGACGAAAACTGCAGAAACCGCACTGGAATCCGCAGGCCTGGGCAGTTCCGATGTCGACTGGATCGTGCCACATCAGGCCAATATCCGCATCATTCAGGGCACCGCCAAGAAAATGGGCCTGCCGATGGATAATGTTGTTGTCACGGTCCAAGACCACGGCAACACCTCAGCCGCGTCGATTCCCCTTGCCCTGTCTGTCGGAAAACAACGCGGGCAGATCAAACAAGGCGATCTGGTCGTGACCGAGGCCATCGGCGGTGGTCTGGCTTGGGGTGCGGTTGTTCTGCGCTGGTAACCGGCGCAATTCGGCTTACACACAGACTTGCAATTCATTGATATTGACAGCGAATTTTCCCCCGCCGTATTCTGCGGTATCAACAGGGGAAATGGTATGGGCGATAAAACACTGACCCGAATGGATCTGAGCGAGGCCGTCTTTCGTGAGGTTGGCCTGTCACGCAACGAAAGTGCGCAGCTGGTCGAAAGCGTTCTGAACCACATGTCCGACGCCTTGGTGCGCGGTGAGCAGGTGAAGATTTCGTCGTTCGGGACGTTCAGCGTTCGGGACAAGACCGCCCGCATCGGTCGCAACCCCAAAACCGGCGAAGAGGTTCCGATTCAACCCCGCCGGGTTCTGACGTTCCGCCCGTCGCACCTGATGAAGGATCGCGTCGCCGCAGGGAATCGCAAGTAAGATCAGGACGACACGGTCATGAGCAAGTCCCCCGACGCCTTTCGCACTATCAGTGAAGTTGCGGACTGGCTGGGCGTTCAGGCTCATGTCCTGCGTTTCTGGGAAAGCCGCTTCAGTCAGGTCAAACCGGTAAAACGCGCCGGAGGGCGGCGCTATTACCGGCCCAACGACATGCGCCTGCTGGGCGGAATCAAGAAACTGCTGCACGAGGATGGGATAACCATCAAAGGTGTTCAGCGTATCCTACGCGAACAGGGTGTGTCCTATGTTGCTTCGCTCTCGCAGGGATTGGACGAGGTTGCCAAGCCAGAGGTTGAGCACAGCGACAACGTGGTTGTGCCCTTCGCATCCAAACCGGCTGCGTCAAATGAGCAGATCAACCTGGATCTGGATGAGTCTGCCCCCATGGCTAAGCCTGCCGCGCCTGTTGCGGCAGACGTCCCAAAGGCGGAACCTGCTGCACCTTCGCCACAGCCAGCTGTTTCGAAGCCCACACCAGAATTTCTGGACGAAGCCCCCCTGCTGGGTGGAATCGCATCGCAAGCGTGGAATCGCACCGATTTCGACGACGACCTGCTGAAACAGATCGCTCCGGTGGCAAAGGACTTGCGCGCCGTGCTCAACCGCATCGAAAACCGAACGGCGGGATAAGAAAAAAGGCGATGATTTCCTCTTGCCCCTGCCGGGAAAGTCTTTATGAACACCTCAACGTCGGGCTATGGCGCAGCCTGGTAGCGCGTCCGTCTGGGGGACGGAAGGTCGCAGGTTCGAGTCCTGCTAGCCCGACCAAATCACACCGACGTTTATGGCAAATAGGCCAGATCCCGCTCTGGCATCAGGGGGGATCGGAATGACAGGTGTTTGCCCAAATCAGCAGATCGAGGCGATGATCGCGCGCGGTGAAATCACCGCCAGCCCCGAGATCATTCCGGCACAAGTACAACCTGCCAGTTTGGATTTGCGATTGGGAACAGTAGCTTACCGTGTCCGGGCATCATTCTTGGCGGGCGAAACCCGATCGGTCGCGGAACGGCTGTCCGAATTCGAGATGCACCGCATCGACATCACGGACGGGGCGGTTCTGGAAAAAGGCTGCGTCTATCTGGTTCCTCTGATGGAATCGCTGGCCCTGCCCGAAAACGTGACGGCTGTGGCCAACGCCAAAAGCTCAACCGGACGGCTGGACCTGCTGACCCGCACCATTACCGATGGCGGGACTGAATTTGACCGCGTCCCCGCAGGCTATACCGGCCCTCTTTATGCCGAGATTTGCCCGCGCTCATTCTCAGTGCTGGTACGCCCGGGAATGCGGCTCAACCAGATTCGCTTTCGTCAGGGACAAGCCGTGCTCAGCGACGCGGAACTGATCGCACTGCACAGCGACTCACCCCTAGTCGATGGTCCCGCCGTGATTCAGGACGGGCTGGGCTTTTCGGTCGATCTGCAATTGCCCGACACCGATCTGGTGGGTTATCGCGCCAAGCCGCATACTGGCGTGATTGATCTAGACCGAATCGGCGAATACGATCCGCAGGAATATTGGGAAGAGGTGCGCACCACCGATGGCCGCATCATCCTGGACCCGGGTGCGTTCTACATTCTGGTCAGCCGCGAAGCCGTACACATCCCGCCCCTATATGCCGCCGAAATGGCCCCCTATTTGGCCATGGTCGGCGAATTCCGGGTGCATTACGCGGGTTTCTTCGACCCCGGTTTTGGACACGCAGCCGCCGGAGGCGCAGGATCGCGCGGAGTACTTGAAGTACGCTGTCACGAAGCTCCCTTCGTGCTGGAACACGGGCAGGTCGTTGGCAGGTTGGTCTATGAGAAAATGGCCGAGATGCCGACGCAGCTATACGGCGCGGGCATTGCCTCAAACTATCAGGGACAAGGCCTGAAATTGTCCAAACATTTCAAAGCGGTTGGCTGATCAAAACTTCATGAACCGGCGCATCTGGCGGGTCATCCGCTGCGCTTGTTTCAGGTTCTGCGACGGGCGCGGTCCATTACTTTTCGCACGTTTGGGCTCACCGGACTGTTGGTCATTACCGCCCATGCGACCCGCCATGTCAAAACCCTTGTCTACGCCCTTGCTGACAAGGCGTCGCATGACCTGACGTACGATCATGTCGATGATCCGATTGGCGTTCATTGCTCAACTCCGTTTCCTGTCCCCAACATAGGAGATTAGTGTGACAACAAAAGGGCTGCCTGATCACTCTTCCTCAAACAGTTCGGTCTGGTCTTCATCTTGCTCGTCTTCGCGCCCTTCACCAAGCGGAATTGCCCCCGGAGGCGGCCTGTTTTCCAGAAGGCCAGCGGCACGCAGTTCCTTGAGCCCCGGCAGGTCGCGAGCATTCTCCAACCCAAAATGATCAAGGAAATGCGGCGTCACCACGAATGTCACCGGACGGCCTGGTGTCATGCGACGACGGCCCAGACGAATCCACTCCATCTCAAGCAATTGATCAATCGTCCCGCGCGATACAGATACGCCGCGAATCTCTTCGATCTCGGCCCGGGTACAGGGCTGATGGTAAGCCACGATGGCGAGCGTTTCGATGGCAGCACGGCTGAGCTTGCGAGTCTCAACCGTTTCCTTCTGCATCAAAAAGCCCAGATCGGGAGCGGTTCGAATGGCCCAGGCCTCACCAACCTTGACCACACGCACACCGCGCCCTTCATAACGTTTCTGAAGCATTTCAACCGCTTGCGCCGCGTCGCTGCCATGGGGCATCCGGGCCTCAAGGTCGGAGGTAGTCACCGGTTCGGCGCTAGCGAACAGCACGGCCTCGACCATGCGCTCCTGCTCCGCCAGTGGCGGTGCTTCGAACAGGGTGCCAGTGCCTTCGTCTTCGGGGGCGTCAGTCACGTGTGTCAGTCCTCTTGCGCAGATGGATCGGTGCAAAGGTATCGCTCTGCTTGATCTCCATATGTCCTTCTTTCACCAACTCCAGCGAAGCTGCGAACGTCGCCGCCGTGGCCGACCGTTTGCGAACTGGGTCAGCATCCCAACCTTCGGGCAGATAGGTTTCCATATCCGTCCAGGTGCCCGCAAAGCCGATCAGAGGGCGCATCCGTTCAAGCGCCTGTTCCATCGTGAACACAGCGTCGCGATCCATCACAAAGGGACGGAATTCGTCGCGGGTTCGGATACGGGCATAGCCCTGCATCAGATCCAGCAGTGTTGCGGAATAAGTCACAGTACGGATACGTGTGACATCTTCGCCCTGCCCGCGTTTGAAGAAATCACGCCCCAACTGATCGCGTGCCATCAGACGCGCTGCGGCGTCACGCATTGCTTGCAGGCGTTCCAGTTGAAACGCCAGATGCGCAGCTAATTCTTCACCCGAGGGACCTTCGTCATCCGGATCAGGGGGTAGCAACAGACGTGATTTCAGAAACGCCAGCCACGCCGCCATCACCAGATAGTCAGCCGCCAGTTCAATCCGCAGCGCGCGAGCCTTTTCAACAAAAGCCAGATATTGCTGCGCCAGCGCCAGAACCGATATCTTTCGCAGGTCAACCTTTTGCGTGCGCGACAGGGTCAGCAACACGTCCAACGGGCCCTCGAACCCGTCGACGTCAACGATCAGGGCTTCGGCCGCAAGACGATCCGCGACCGAGACCGGTTCTTCGCTGAAAAGGTTATCGTTCATATACCTGCCCGCCCATTAGGGCAGATAGTTCCGCCTCGGCGGCTGGGATGTCAAGTTCAAGGGGCTTTTGCCGCATCGCTAACGCCTTTTCCGCGCGTTTCCGGGCCAGCTCGGTCATTTCTCCGGCAGCTTCCAACACCTTGGTTCGGGCTTCAAACGACCCGTTGCAATGTAAAACCACATCACATCCTGCGGACAGCGCCTGACAGGCAATTTCTTCGGGGGCCCCGCTGACGGCCTTCATCGAGATATCATCCGTCATGATCAGACCATCAAAGCCGATTTCGTTGCGGATCAGACCAATCACGGTGGGCGAAATCGTAGCCGGTTGCGGGTCGATCCGGTCATAAACCAAATGCGCGGTCATCCCCATCGGCAGGTCACTTAGGGCGCGGAACGGTGCAAAATCGGCCTGCTCCAACGCATCCTGCGTCAGATCGACATGCGGCAGGTCGTGGTGGCTATCCAGCGTGGAAAGACCATGGCCCGGCATGTGTTTGATCACAGGTAGAACGCCGCCATCCAAATGCCCCTTTGCAACGGCCTTTCCGATCCCGGAAACTTCTTTGGGATCAGCTCCATAGCAGCGGTTCTTCAGAAAGGCATGAGTATTATCGCGCGCCAGATCCACCATCGGTGCGCAGTTGCTGTCGATCCCCAGTTCAAACAGCTCATTCGCGATCAGGCGATAGCGCAGATACATGGCGCGTTCGGCCTGATCCCCGGCGCGCGTGACGTGATCCAGCGGCGGCGTCCATTCCCGTGCCAGCGGCGCGCGCAGGCGTTGCACCCGGCCGCCTTCCTGATCAATGGTTATGGGGCAGTTGCGCCCCACCGCCTCGCGGAAGTCATCGCACAGAGCGCGAACCTGATCGGCGTTATCGATGTTGCGGGCAAACAAAATAAACCCGAAAGGGTTCATTTCTTGAAATAGTTTTTTTTCTTCGGGCGTCAGGCGCAGGCCTTCGGCATCAGTGATCGCCGCGCGAAAACTCACCGAGCGGCCACCGGGATACAATCAGCGCCTTGTGCTTCGAGGGCCGCGCAGAACTGGCGGGAGTCGCTCAGATCGTCAAATCCCAGCACGCGCAAGCGATAGAAGGTTCGCCCACCACGCGAAGTTTTCTGGATAACACGTTGTTTTCCATTCATATACTCCCCGAAACGGCCATTCAGGCGATCCCACTCGGCGCGCGCTACGTCGGTGCTTTCATAGGCCCCCAACTGAGCCATACGCGTGCCTTTGGACAGCGTATCCGGGTCAATATCCAACCCTACAGCGGCTTTGACCGCGGCATTGATCGCGTCTTCGGTACTGCTGTTGTTGGTGATCCGGCTGGGGACGGCCCGCGCCGGTCGAGTGTTGGGACGCAGAGACCGACGAACCCCCGGCAGCGCAGCCAGTTCAGGATCGGGCAATTGCGCCGCGAGGTCAGCGGGGTCAATCGCTGGCTCTTCCTCAAGCACTGTCAAAGAGGCCAGTTGCACACCTTGCTCAGAGGGTGCATCAATTTCGGCCGCGTCCCCCGCCAATTCGGCGACCAGAGCATCGACCTTGCCCTGACGCAACTGAGCGGCTTCCTGATCGGAAATCTCTTCCTGCACTACATGCACGGCCGGAGTAGCTTTCAGAGGTTCAATAGGTATGTCCTCATCCGACAGAGACACCGGGCGCGGCGCAAGGATCAAACGATCCGCAGGCGGAGCCGCGGTTCCGACCGCAGCCACCGTATTGACGGCCAGTCCCTGATGATCAGCGGGTGTTCCACCGGGGTTCTCCGGCTGAATGCGCATGGGTCCTTCGATGGCGCGCACAACCGGCACGCCGCTGACATCGCGCATCACTAGTTTATAGCCCCAGACGCCAATCCCTGCGACCAAAGCTAGGGACGCAACCGCGCCCAGCGCGTTTACGATACGTCCCAGTCCCGCTGCGCGTGGCGCCTCATCATACCCGTGGATGTCGTCGGAATATTCGTACCCATCCTGAGGATGTGGTTGATTCGTGTAATGCATCTGCTCGGGGCGCATCTGCCCCGAGTAATCGTAACGTGCCATGTCCGCCTCACCGCCCGATTCACGCCAGAAAATAAGGCGCGCGGGTCATTTCTTGCCTACCTCGTACCGGCGCGTCGGGCGGTGTTTGTTACCGCATCTCCTGCGCTGGAGTAACGCCAAGAATACCCAAGCCCGCTGAAATCACAACAGAAACGGCGCGGGCCAATGCGATTTTTGACTGGCTTGTGGCAACATCGCCATCCTGGATGAAACGCAGTTGAGTCTCGTCGTTGCCCTTGTTCCACAGCGCGTGGAAGTCACCTGCAAGCTCGTACAGATAGAAGGCAACGCGGTGCGGTTCGTTGGTACGCGCAGCAATCTCTACCAAGCGGGGCCATTCGGCCAGCTTCTTGGCCACGGTCAATTCCGATGCGTGGTCGTTCTTGCTGAGATCCGCACCTGCAAGGGTCGCGTCATCGGCGGCAATCCCGGACTCGGCCGCGCGGCGAACAACGCTCATGACGCGGGCATGGGCGTATTGCACATAGAACACGGGGTTCTCGCGGCTCTGCTCAAGCACCTTGTCGAAATCGAAATCTAGTGGCGCGTCGTTCTTGCGGGTCAACATCACAAACCGGGTCACATCCGGCCCCACCTGATCGACCACATCGCGCAGGGTAACAAAATTCCCTGCCCGCTTGGACATCTTGAACGGCTCGCCGTTCTTCCACAGCTTCACCAACTGGGTCAGCTTGATATCCAGCGGCACCTTGCCATCGGACAGCGCTGATACAGCCGCTTTCATCCGTTTGACATAGCCACCGTGATCCGCACCGAACACGTCGATCAGCGCGTCAAAGCCACGGGTCACCTTGTCATAGTGATAGGCAATATCCGGGGCAAAATAGGTCCAGCTGCCGTCCGATTTCTTCACCGGGCGGTCGACGTCGTCGCCATGTTCGGTGGACTTGAACAAGGTCTGCTCGCGCGGCTCCCAATCCTCGGGCTTTTTGCCCTTCGGGGGTTCCAGAACGCCTTCGTAGATCAGTCCCTTCTCGGTTAGAGACTCCAACGCGGCCTCGATACGGCCGGTGCCATAAAGCGACTTTTCCGAAAAGAACACGTCCATCTCAACGCCCAGCGCCTTCAGGTCAGCGCGGATCAGGTCCATCATCGCGTCGGTGGCAAAGTTGCGCAGCTCTTCCAGCCACTCGCTTTCCGGCTTGTCGATCAGACTGTCGCCGTATTTCTCTTTCAGCGCCTCGCCGATCGGGATCAGGTAGTCACCTGGATACAACCCCTCGGCAATCTCGGGGCTCAGTCCGTTGGCCTCGCGATACCGTTCATAAGCCGAGCGCGCCAGCACATCCACCTGCGCCCCACCGTCGTTGATATAATATTCGCGGGTCACGTCATGACCGGAATAGGCCAACAAGCTCGCCAGCGCATCCCCAAACACCGCACCCCGCGTGTGCCCCACATGCAATGGACCGGTTGGGTTGGCCGAGACGTATTCCACGTTGACCTTCTGCCCCTGCCCCATGGTCGAGCGGCCATAATCGGTGCTTTTCTCCAGCACCGCCGCCAGAACACCCTGCCAAACCGAAGGCGCCAACCGCAGGTTCAAAAATCCCGGCCCGGCCACTTCGGCGCTCGTGATCCGATCATCCGCCGCCAGCTTTCCGGCCAGCACATCAGCAATATCGCGCGGCTTCATCTTGGCAGGTTTCGCCAATACCATCGCGGCGTTGGTCGCCATATCGCCATGCGCCGCATCGCGCGGCGGTTCGACCGCCACGTTGTCAAAGCTCAGCCCCTCGGGCAGAGCACCTTCGGACTGCAACTGCGCCAGCGCGTCCAGTACAAGGCCGCGGATCTCGGAAAACAGGTTCATTTCGGATGTCCTTTTGCTTGCCCGGCGGTTTACCACGCAAAGCGGCAAGGTCAATGGAAGCGATCAGTTTCCGCTTGGATTAGCTATAAACCGGGCTAAGGTCTCAGGAAAATTGTAACCCGGAGACCGTTTCATGCGCCTTGCCCTGCCTCTTGCCTTTGTCCTGACCATCTCGATCCCGGTTTGGGCCGAGATGCACACCCCGCAAGGCCACGTCCTTCTGACTCTGGGTGGAGCGGTCACCGAAACCAACCTGCCAGCCCGGGGTGAGAATGACGGTGGCCTGCTGGGATACCTCGAAGTGCAGCACGACGGTGCCGCCGGATTTGACGCCTCTATGTTGGACGGTCTGACACAGGTGGAGATCACGATTGCCTACGGTTCCGAAGACAATCAGCGTGACATCACTTTCTCTGGCCCGCTTTTGTCGGATGTGATGACTATGGCCGGGGCTGAAGGGAAAACTGCCAAGCCAATGGCGATGGATGGCTATCAGTCCGAAATCCTTTGGGACAGTATTCAGACGCACCAGCCCATCGTGGCAACCCACGCGGATGGCAGCCCAATGGGGATCGGCGGCTATGGCCCGACGATGATTGTTTTCCCCCCCACAAACGATGCTGATCTGGCGTACGAGCAATCCGGGCAGCAGGTCTGGGCGTTAGCCTATATCGGGATCGAGTGACGAGCGGCCCGTCAGTCTTTTGTGATCCTGCAAAGCAAAGCGGTCGGTCATTCCGGCAATATAATCAGACACGATGCGGGCTAGCGCAGTCTCATCCCGGGCGGCCTCGATATCGCTGTGCCAACGGGCTGGCATCTGCTTCGGATCGTTCAAGTAGATCGGGAATAATTCTTCAACGACAGCAGAGACTTCGGCCCTGACCTTCATCACGCTGGGCGCGCGATACATCCGCGAAAACAGGAAGGTGCGGATTTCCTTGAGCTGGGTCCAAAGCCCCGCCGAGAACTGGATCACCGGATAGCCCAGATGCCGGATATCCCCGACCGTTTGCGCCCCAGACGCGGCGATCAGGTCGCGCGACGTGTCGATCACATCCGAAACCATCACACCAAAAACGCGCCGCAACGCTTCGTGCCTGCGCCGATACGGGTCCAGACCGGGGTATTTGCGGTCCACTTCAGCATAACAATCACCCACAATTGGCAATTGCTGAATTTCCGCGTCCGTGAACAAATCAGCCCTCAGCCCATCCAGAAGATCGTGATTGTTATAGGCAATATCATCTGACAGCGCGGCCACCTGTGCCTCGGCACTGGCATGGGTGTGCAGTTCCAAGTCAAAACCACCGTTGCATTCGGCCAATGCCCACGGCAATTCGCCTGTCACAGGGCCGTTATGCTTGGCAATGCCCTCCAGACATTCCCATGTCAGGTTGCAGCCATCGAATTCGGCATAATGGCGTTCCAGTTTGGTGACGATCCGAATGGCCTGCGCGTTGTGATCGAAGCCACCATAGGACTGCATCAATGCGTGCAGAGCGTCCTCTCCGGTATGACCAAAGGGCGTATGCCCAAGATCATGCGCCAGCGCCACGGCTTCGGTCAGCTCGGGGTTCAACCTCAAGGCACCGGCAATCGTGCGCGCCACTTGCGCGACTTCGATCGAATGTGTCAGACGAGTGCGATAACTGTCGCCTTCATGCTCAACAAACACCTGTGTCTTGTGCTTCAGCCGCCGAAATGCGCTGGCGTGAATGATCCGATCCCGGTCACGTTGAAAACATGACCGGAAACTGCTTTCTTCCTCTGGCACCAACCGCCCCCTTGCGCGATTGGGGTTCGAGGCAAAACCCGCTCTTTCCAAAGGTCTTGTCCTTGTCGCCTGTCCTAAGGTTTCATATATTGTAGCCTGCTAAGGAAATAAACCTTTGGAGACCGGCATGAATCTGCCCCCCACAGTCACAGAACGCGCCTATGATCGCCTCGCCGAGATTGGCGCAGCAGATCAGGGTCAAGCTCTGCGCGTCGCCGTGGAAGGTGGCGGATGTTCCGGTTTTCAATACGAAATCGCGCTCGACGAGCCCAAGGACGATGATCTTGTGCTGGAAGGTAAAGGCCAGAAGGTCATTGTCGACTCGATTTCGCTGCCGTTTTTGGAAAACGCGGTGATTGACTTCACACAAGAACTGATCGGCGCGCGGTTTGTGATCGAGAACCCTAACGCGACCTCGTCCTGCGGCTGCGGTACGTCTTTTTCAATGTGACCTTGCCCTGACCGCGCGGTTGAGTGATAGATCAACCGGCAGCCAGCCGGAGGATCGCGCATGAAAATCGCCACGTTTAACATTAACGGCATCAAAGCGCGGGCCGAGGCCCTGCCCAGGTGGCTTGACGACGCACAGCCAGACGTTGTTCTGCTGCAGGAAATCAAATCGGTCGACGAAAACTTCCCGCGCGAGATGTTCGAGGAACGTGGCTATAACGTCGAAACTCATGGCCAAAAAAGCTTTAATGGCGTAGCTATTCTATCGAAACTTCCGCTTGAGGATGTTTCCCGCGGCCTGCCCGGCGATGATGAGGACGAGCAGGCGCGTTGGATCGAAGCAACCGTGATTGGCAAACAGGCGCTGCGTATTTGCGGATTGTACCTGCCCAACGGCAACCCGGTGCCAGGGCCGAAATACGACTACAAACTGGCCTGGATGGAGCGGTTGTATGATCGGGCGCGCGACCTGATGAACAGCGAAGAACCGGCACTCATGGCCGGTGACTATAACATTATCCCACAGGCCGAAGACGCCGCCCGCCCGGATGCTTGGCGCGAAGACGCCTTGTTCCGCCCGGAAAGCCGCGCGGCGTTTCGCAAAATCCTCTATCTGGGCTTTACCGAGGCCTTCCGCGCCCGCACGCAAGGCTCCGGCCACTATTCCTTTTGGGACTATCAAGCCGGTGCGTGGAATAAAAACGATGGCATTCGCATCGATCACTTTCTGCTGACACCTCAGGCCGCCGATCTGATGCAAGACTGCCAGATTGATGCAGCCGTGCGCGGGCACGAAAAACCCTCAGATCATGTGCCGGTCTGGGTTCAACTCGACCTGTAAAAGATCACGCGGTCGGGTCGTAGTCGTAGATCCACTCGTATTTTCGAGAAAGCCGCGGGCCTATGGCCATCAGTGCCATCTGAGCCGCCAGTCGCATGGGGCCACGCAGGTGAAAATTGCGCGCGTTGGCTCCGGCGGCGGCAACGACTCGTTTAGCTCTTGGTCGGCGAAGGTTTTCATAGGCAGCAAGGGCTTGTGTCACATCGGGTTGGTCTTCGAAGGAGCATGCCAGAACCCAAGCATCCTCTAGCGCCAGACAGGCCCCTTGCGCCATGAAGGGCAGCGTAGGATGCGCGGCGTCGCCCAGCAGCGCCAGTCGTCCCCGCTGCCAGCTTTGCGCCACCGGACGCAGGAACAAGGCCCAAAGATGGGTTTCGGTCACGTCGGACAGGATATCGCCCACCAGACCACCGAAATCAGCAAACCGCGCCCGCAGGTCGTCCGGATTACCTTGCAGACGCCAGCCTTCCTCTTGCCAGTCCGAGCGTTCCTCAATCGCTACCACATTCATCAGACGTTGATCGCGCAATGGGTATGTGACGACGTGGCGGCCCGGTCCCATTGTCAGCGATGCGCAAGGCGTCTCATCACGGTGTGACCAGGGAATGGTCGCGCGCCAGGCAATCTGATGGGTGAATTGAGGAGCCTCTGAGCCGTTCAGTATCGGTCGTATAGCGCTACGCCCCCCGTCAGCTGCGATGGCGCAGTCACAGCGCAAGCGTTCAGCATTGGTTAAGACGATTTCCGCCTCAGCCGGGTGTTGAATTACCTGCGCCACCTGCGCGCCCAGCCGAATAGTGACGCCCGCTTCCACCGCCGCACGGTGCAGCAAGTCAAGCAAATCCGCGCGATGATAATAATAAGTCGGTCCAGCAGCCGGCGCGGGAATGTGGCTGACGACACGTCCCTTGCGGTAATCCCGCAGGATTGTGCCGTGGGACAACTGACCGTCCTCAGGCTCCGGCATCAGCACATTCAGTGCCCGCAGGACCGCCATGCCGTTGGCGCTGATCTGCAAACCCGCGCCAACCTCGGTCAGGGCTGGGGCCTGCTCGTGAACCGTGACCTGCGCCCCGCGTTGCCGCAACGCCAGAGCGGCCGCCAGACCCCCTATTCCGCCGCCAATGACATTGAAATTCAGACCATCGATATTCATGATACCGGCTTAACGTAAAAACGCCGGGGCAACAGGCCCCGGCGTTTGAATTTTTACCCAAGTTCCAGCGATCAATCGTCGCGGTGAACCTTTTCGCGGCGCTCGTGACGTTCCTGAGCCTCAAGCGTCATAGTCGCGATAGGACGCGCATCCAGACGTTTCAGCGAAATCGGGTCACCCGTCTTTTCGCAATAGCCGTACTCGCCCTCTTCGATGCGGCGTAGGGCCGAGTCGATCTTGGCGACCAGCTTGCGCTGACGGTCGCGGGTACGCAGTTCCAGCGCGCGGTCAGTTTCCTCGCTTGCGCGGTCTGCTACGTCCGGAATGTTGCGGGTGTTGTCCTGCAGCCCCTCAATCGTGTCGCGGCTGCCCGCCAATAGTTCATTCTTCCAATCCATCAGCTTGCGGCGAAAATACTCAAGCTGACGGTCGTTCATGAAAGGTTCATCTTCGGCCGGACGGTAATCCTCCGGCAGAAAAACTTCCTGCTTCATTTTTGCTCCCTCGGTATGGCCAGTAACGTCGGTTGCTGTTGTTTGACCTGACATTTGGCACTCCCTTCTGCGGTGCGTGTATCCGACGCACGCTTGAATGTCACTACACAAACGTCGTCTTGATACGTCACGTCCCTGACATGTCTAAATATGAGACAAATAACAACAAAACCTTGTTATACTGTGGAAATTGTCAGGCAAAATTTTGGCAAACCACACCCGCAACTGCGCTTGCAAGCCGTCGAATCACACAAAAGGGATTGGAGTCGTTACGAAATTCTCGTCGCGTGACGCTGTGGCCCGCTTGTCAAAATCATCGCCTCTCTGTAACCCGAACAACACAGATAGCGCGAAACCACATGAGGGTCCCATGACCGCACGTTTCCAAGGCACCGCCGAATATGTTGCCACCGATGACCTGACCATTGCGGTAAACGCTGCCGTGACACTGGAACGCCCTCTGTTGGTTAAGGGGGAGCCCGGCACCGGCAAGACCGAGCTGGCCAAGCAGGTGGCCGGAGCGCTGGGGCTGCGCATGATCGAGTGGAATGTGAAATCCACCACTCGCGCGCAACAGGGCTTGTATGAATATGATGCGGTCAGCCGGTTGCGCGACAGTCAGCTGGGCGACGAACGCGTGCATGACGTGTCCAACTACATCCGCGAAGGTAAACTTTGGCAAGCGTTCGATGCTGACGAGAAAGTCGTTCTGCTGATTGACGAGATTGACAAGGCCGACATCGAATTTCCCAACGATTTACTGCAGGAACTCGATAAGATGGAGTTCCATGTTTACGAGACTGGTGAGACCATCCGGGCCAAGCATCGCCCTATCGTCATCATCACCTCGAACAATGAAAAGGAACTGCCCGACGCGTTTCTGCGTCGCTGTTTCTTTCACTATATCCGCTTCCCCGATGAGGCGACCATGCGCCGGATAGTCGAGGTCCATCACCCTGGCATCAAGGATGCGCTGCTGACCACCGCCCTGACCCAGTTCTATGAAATCCGCGAAACACAAGGTTTGAAGAAAAAACCCTCAACCTCCGAGGTTTTGGACTGGCTGAAATTGCTGCTGGCTGAAGACCTGACAGCCGAGGATCTCAAACGCGATGGGGCGAACGCTTTGCCCAAACTGCACGGAGCGCTGCTGAAAAACGAACAGGACGTGCATTTGTTCGAACGTCTGGCCTTTATGGCGCGCGGCAAACGCTGAACCTGTTGAACACCCGGTGATCGCTGCTTGCCTTGGACAGGTCTGGCTGTCAGCATTGCAGGTGGCGGCCCGGTTATTCCGGGCTATGTATAACCGGATCAGACGGGACACTGTGATTGACTGACAATTTGACCATCCGCGCCTTGCGGCCCGACGACCGGGCTGAATGGTCCGACATGTGGCGCGACTATCTGGCGTTCTATGAGACAACGGTCGCCGATGACACCTATGACAGCACCTTTGCGCGGTTGCTGGGTGACGACCCAAATGATTTCTCATGCTTTGTTGCGGAACAAAGTGGGCAGCTTCTTGGTCTGACCCACTATCTGTTTCACCGCCACGCGTGGAAGGTCGAATCCGTCTGCTATCTGCAGGACCTGTTTACCCGGCCTGAGGCGCGCGGCACCGGTGTTGGACGCACCCTGATCCAGGCAGTGTATGATGAGGCTGACCGGCAGGGCGCCCCCTCGGTCTATTGGCTGACGCAGGATTTCAACCACACCGCCCGTAAGCTCTATGATCGCATTGGTAAACAGACGCCCTTTATCCGGTATCAGCGCCCATGATGCGATTGGTGGCCCTTGTTGCAGGCGTGGCGTTGGCGGGTTGCGCCACGGTTGAGCCGACCGAAGTGCCGACCCGCGTTCAGGCTATAGAAGAGGCGTTGCCCCCAGCCAAGGCGTTCACCCGTGCATATCCCAAGCCACCGGGCCGATCGAATGCCAATATCGCAGCGGATTTCGTGTCGTTGCATTTTGCGCTGGAGGGCGGCGCACAACTGCCGGTCTTTACTCGATTTGAAACCCCGATAACCGTTCGCCTAACCGGTGCGCCAACGCCTTCGATGCAGCGCGACCTGGCGCAACTGCTGAACCGCCTGCGCCGCGAGGCCGGGATCGACATCCGCCAGATCTCGGAAGGCACGGCCAACATCACAATCGAGGCCGTCAGTCAGGCGCAGATCCACGAAATTCTGCCACAGGCGGCCTGTTTTGTGGTGCCCAACTCTTCGACCTTCGATGAATACCGGCGCGACCGGCGCAAACAGAAAAGCAGCTGGAGCCGACTGCGCAGCCGCGAACGTCTGGGTATCTTCATCCCCAATGACGTCAGCCCGCAGGAAAAACGCGATTGCCTGCATGAAGAGATCGCGCAGGCGTTGGGGCCGCTGAACGATCTGTACCATCTGCCGGATTCGGTGTTCAACGATGACAATATCCACACTGTTCTGACCGGGTTCGACATGCTGATCCTGCGCACGGCCTACGCACCCGAACTGCGCAGCGGTATGACCCGCGAACAGGTCGAAGTCGCCCTGCCCGGGATCCTCAGCCGCCTGAACCCCCGCGGCGCTGCACTACCCGCGCAACCATTGTCTGAAACGCCGCGCGAATGGATCAACGCAGTTCAAAAATCCCTGCGTCCGGAATTGAGTACGCAGCGTCGCCTGCGGGCCGCACAAAAAGCCGCACGGATCGGTCAGGAACAAGGCTGGACTGATCACCGTCGCGCCTATCCGTATTACTTGATGGGACGGATGGGCCAGTTTGACAGACCTCAGGACGCACTGCGCAATTATCAGACCGCCTTGCAGTTTCTGCGCGCAAGCCCCGGCACTGAAATCCATCAGGCTTATATCACCACCCAAACAGCAGCTTTCGCCCTGGCATTGGGCGACGGTCCTGCAATTCTTCCCGAATTGGACAAGGCCATAGACGTGATGAAGCGGGCCGAAAATGCCTCACAACTGGCAACGTTGTTGCTGCTAAAATCCGAAGCCCTCAATCAGGCGGGCCGAACTTCTGAGGCACGTTCCGTCAGGCTGGACAGTCTGGGATGGGCACGCTACGGGTTCGGCTCGGAAATGGTGGTCCGGTCGCTAAGTCAGGACGTTGCGGAAGGGCCCCCCAACAACAACAGGGGCGGATAACGCATGGTCGTAATTCTGGGTATGGCGATACTAGGGGCAATCCTTGGGGCGCTGACGGCGCGCAAACGCAATGGTACCGGTGCCGACATGGCGCAATATGCCGCCGGATACGGCATCGCCTTTGCCTTGGTCGGGCTGGTACTGTCCCTTATCCTCATCCGCTTTGTGGTCTGACCGATGTTTGTGCCCTTCTTCGAAAACCTCAGAAAAGCCGGCATTCCCGTATCCTTGCGCGAATATCTGACTTTTCTAGAGGGGATGAAAAAGGGTCTGGCGACCTATGATGTTGAAGCGTTCTACTACCTAGCCCGCGTGTCGATGGTAAAGGATGAGCGCAACATCGACAAGTTCGACCGTGCCTTTGCCGCCAGTTTCGAAGGGCTGGATCAAATCAGCTTTGAACAGGTTCTTGAAGCCGTTGACATCCCCGCTGATTGGCTGGCGAAGATGGCCGAGAAACACCTGTCAGATGAAGAAAAAGCCGAAATCGAAGCCTTGGGCGGGTTCGACAAGCTGATGGAAACGCTACGCGAGAGGCTGAAGGATCAGAAAGGCCGCCATCAGGGTGGCAATAAATGGATCGGCACAGCCGGAACGTCTCCGTTCGGGGCCTATGGATATAACCCCGAAGGTGTGCGCATAGGTCAGGACGAAAGCCGCCATCGGCGCGCAGTCAAGGTCTGGGACAAGCGTGAATTCAAGAACTTGGACGACACAGTTGAACTGGGTACACGCAACATCAAGGTGGCCCTGAAACGCCTGCGTCGCTGGGCACGCGAGGGCGCGGCGGAGGAACTGGATTTGGATGGCACTATCCGAGCCACCGCCGAACACGGCTATCTGGACGTCAAAACCCGCCCCGAGCGTCACAACGCAGTAAAAGTGCTGCTATTTCTGGATGTAGGCGGGTCAATGGACCCGCATATCAAGGTGGTCGAGGAACTGTTCTCGGCCGCCCGGACCGAGTTCAAGCATCTGGAATATTACTACTTTCACAACTGCCTGTATGAAGGCGTCTGGCGCGACAATCGCCGCCGCTGGGACCAGCAGACCCCGACCCATGAGGTACTGCGCACCTATGGTTCGGACTACAAGTGCATCTTTGTCGGCGATGCCTCGATGAGCCCCTACGAGATCGCCTATCCCGGCGGGGCTAACGAGCACTGGAACAAAGAGGCCGGTCAGGCCTGGCTGCAACGCGCACGCGAACAGTGGACGTCAAATCTGTGGATCAATCCGGTTCCCGAAAAATACTGGGAATACACCCACTCGATCGGCATGATCCAAGAGATTTTCGAGGACCGCATGGTGCCGATGACGCTGGCCGGGCTGGAACAGGGAATGCGGGAGTTGACCCGTTAAAGCAATCCTTACCGTGTCATACGTGATTGACGCAGGTTCCGCAGATCCTCTGGTGTTGTAGGTCCCACAGCGGAGGGAATATCGGGGTGTTGAGGAGGTTCAGCACCTTCTTTGTCAGGCGAAACACCGTAAACAAGTGCCGACCATCCGAGGATGTTTGAAAATAGGAAGGTGGGCAAACAGGCCAGCATCGCCAGAGCTTTGGACAGCGGTTCTTCAATCCCCCAAGATATTACTCCCAACATGCCGACAAGAACGTACAGAATGAAGACGAGGCCAGACAAAACGAACACTGCGCCACCCTTCAGCACACCATTCGGATCGCCAAGCCAAGCAGGCGTAAATCGCGGCAGCCCCATCACAGCACCGCAGATCACCCCGGCCAGAAGAAGCGCAATCAGGGGAAGAACATTATGTTCTTCAGGGACACCATTGATCAGCCCGGTCAAGAGCAACACTGACATCATCAACCCGTAGCGCCCCTGTGCTTTCAGCCCAAATTTGTACAACAGAAAGAAAAATTTTTTCATCTCAACTCACTCATGCTTGGCAATCTACATTCCACCCCAATAAGTAGAAATTTCGGCAAAAATTGGGCTCGGCTGCCGCTATAACATCCCGCTGGTCATGTTCCCGCTACCAACCCCGATCAGAGCGCTAGAAGACTCGGTGGCACCAGGACAAATGATCCCTGACAGCTCACCTTGAACCCTCGAGGGTGACGTCATAGGTGAGCGAATAAAATGAGCAGTTCCAGCACCGTAACCGGCCCCATTCTGATCCTTGATGACATTCGCGACGGCAAGATGCATTTGGCCGCGCTGTTTATTTCGTTGAAAGGTCATACTCCCGGTCAGATCGAAATACCCGATGGAGCTGTTTGCCCACAACTCATGGCAGAATACTCCGCCCACGACGTGCACCGCGCGCGCTTTGCAGTTCCTGCGGATCGCCCGTCCTCCTAATGCTGGGCTGGAACCGAATACGTAGTCTCTGGCCTGACTGACGATCTGCGCATCGCCTATGCCTCGTGCAATGGCGAGGAGCATGGCGATCTTGACCGCGACGGGGCCGAACGCAATGCGATGTGGGCGCGTATGGGCGCTGAACATCAACGGACACCGTTCTCGTTGCTGCTGCATGGCGGCGATCAGGTCTATGCCGATGAAGTCACTCAGGGGCATCCGCTCAGCTATGGATGGCCGGATCACTTGCCATCGGGCCCGTTGCGCGCTGATCTGGTGACATTACGAACCCATCTGCGCGAGGGTTTCCTGCAACGCTATCTGACAAACTACGCAACCCCCGAGATCGCCTATATGATGGCCCGTGTGCCCTCGCTGATGCAGTGGGACGACCATGATATTTGCGACGGTTGGGGCTCGCTTAGGCGATCACGCACCTATTCGCCGGTTGGACAGGTGCTGTTCGACATGGCGCACGAGGCGGCGCTGCTGTTTCAGCATGGCACGGTCGAAGGAGATCTGCCCGCGCGGTTCGCCGATCCGTCCGGTCTGCATCTGGGATGGTCGGTCACGGCACCGGGCATACGATTGATCGGGCCGGATTTGCGCTCGGAACGCACCCGGCGCGAGGTGCTGGGCAAGCGCGGTTGGCAATGGATGGAGGATCTGGCCGGGCAGTCATCGCCGGGCCGCACATTGGTGATGTCGAGCGTTCCGTTGCTGGGCCCGCGCCTGTCGCTGCTGGAACTGCTGATGGTGCTGACCCCACGCATGCAGAAATACGAGGACGACCTGCGCGACCAATGGCAAAGCCGCGCCCATCGCGACAGTTGGGCGCATATGCTGGAATTGATGCAACGCATCGCGGCACCAGCGGATCAGAATGTCACTGTTGTGTCGGGTGAAATCCACCTTGCTGCGCGTGGCGAGATGAAGCTGGCTCATGGCAAGCTATTGCATCAGCTCGTCGCCTCGGGCGTCACGCACCGGGCACCGCCCCTGGCTTAGGCCCGGGTTTTGGGCGCGCTGGTCACGGTCGGAGAGACACCCCTGCCCGGTCACCCGATTCACATCCGTCGCTTTCCTGGCCAGGCGCTGCGATATGTTGCGGAACGGAACTATCTGATGGTTGCCCGCACCAGTGGACACTGGTCGGCTCAGTGGGAATTCGAGGCCTCGGGCATCTCGCCCGCGCTACTTCTGTAACCCCTTGCCAGTCTGACGGCTGTGGCCCATATCTGAGATATGCTGCGCTTTACTCCAATTCTGCTGGCCATCGCCTATGCCATTGTGATGTATCGGATTTCTGTCTGGCGCACCCATCGTGAGCTGGATGCAAAATCGACCGAACTGGCCGACCCGGCGCTGAAACGCATGACGGATCGGCTGGCAGCGGCGCTCGGGATCGATCGAGTGCCTGTCTATATCTATGAAATTGACCCGGTAAATGGGTTGGCTGCGCCGGACGGACGTATATTTATCACCCGTGGTTTTTACCGTAAATTTCTCAACGGAGAGGTATCGGCCGAGGAAATGGCCAGCGTGATCGCCCATGAACTTGGCCATGTGGCCTTGGGTCACGCGCGGCGGCGGATGATTGACTTTTCCGGCCAGAACGCATTGCGGGCGGCACTGATGATGCTGCTAAACCGCTTCATTCCTTTCATCGGCGCGTGGATCGCCAATATGCTGACCCATCTGCTGGCATCACGCTTGTCGCGTGGCGATGAATATGAAGCCGATGAATATGCCGCCGCCCTGCTGACCAAGGCCGGGATCGGCATCGGCCCGCAAAAATCACTGTTTCACAAGCTGGAAGATTTAACTCAGCAGCGCGCCGGAGTTGTTCCTGCGTGGTTGATGAGCCATCCGAAGACAGATGAGCGGATTGCAGCGTTGGAAGCGCTTGAGCAGCGTTGGGGCGCGGACGGTTAGATTTGGCAGCGACGGGCCAGCTGAAATTAAGTAACTAGCGCTTTGCCCAATCTTGGAAGACGGGCCTTTTTCATCAGGGCACGCAAGGTCCACTGATCACCGGACAGGCGATTGGCTTCAGCCAGAACACGATTGGCGACATCGGTTATGCCATCAGGGTCATCCAGCCAGAATCTGTATAGCAAGCTGTCGGGATCGCCGCGCTCCAACCCCTCTTCTGAAAGGATATTTCTTGGAAAATCTTTTGCGTTCACGGTGACGATAACATCAGCCGAAGACGCCACAGCGGTGGCAAGAACGTGGATATCGGCGCTGTCGGGCAGCCAGAGGCGTTGTTCAAGCCCCGGATTGGCTGTGCGTTCGGCCTTGGGCCATTGCGCCTGTGTCAGGGCGATTTCGGCGCGGGCCTGCGCCTCGCCTTCCGGGCCCAGCTTGCGGGCGGCACGGGCCCATTCTTCGAGGATACGAGGGGACCAGATCGGCGTGTAGTGACCTAATCTGGCAGCGCCCAACAGCATCTCTCGCATCACCGTTGGATAGATGACGCAGGTATCCAGAACCGCCTTCACAGCCGGTAGAACACGGCTTTGAGGTAGCCGCTTTCGGCCAGTTGCGGCAATTGCGGGTGATCGGGGCCGGCAAAACCCGTGTGGATCAGTTGCGCCTGCCGCCCAGCCCGACCAATCCCGCGCGAAGACGCGTCACGGAACCGACCCAGATCGGCAGCGTGTGAACACGAGCACAAGCCCAGATAGCCGCCTGATTTGACCAAGGGTGCCGCAAGCCGTGCGATACGCTCATAGGCACGCAGGCCCGCGTCTAGTGCTTGTTTCGAAGGTGCAAAGGCCGGTGGGTCGCAGATGACAACGTCAAATTGCGCGCCCTCTTCACCCAGTTTGGTCAGCACGTCGAAGGCGTCGCCCTGCCGGGTCTGGAACCTGTCCGCAAATCCCGACGCTTCAGCCCCCTGCGCGGCCAGATCCAGCGCCGCAGCCGAGCCATCGACGGACAGTACCTGAGCCGCCCCTCCGGCCAGCATCGCCAGACCAAAACCGCCGACGTGGCTGAACACATCCAACACCTGCGCACCCGGTTGTACCAACCGCGCGGCGAAGGCATGGTTGGGGCGTTGGTCGTAGAACAGGCCGGTTTTCTGACCTCCGGTGAGGTCGGCCATATAGGTCGCGCCATTCATCGGCACTGGCAGCGGCGCGTCAGGCGCTGTTCCACGCAGGGTCAGGTTTACATCATCCAGCCCTTCAAGACTTCGGGTCCGGCCCGAGGCGTTTTTGAGAACCGTTGTCACACCCGTCACGGCAACCAGTGCGTCGGTCAGCGTTTCCAGATGCGCTTCGGCCCAGGCAGCGTTGGGCTGAATCACGCAGGCATCGCCAAAGCGGTCGATGATCACGCCGGGAAAGCCATCCGCTTCGGCGTGGATCAGGCGGTAATACGGCGCATCTAATAGGCGCTCGCGCATGTCCAACGCGCGGCGCAGGCGGGTTTCGAACCATTCAGCATTCAGGTCGGCGCCAAGGTCACGATCCAGCACGCGGCACATGATTTTCGACTCGGGGTTTACAGCGACCAACGCAATAGGCGCGCGTTTGTCATCCTCCAGCACGGCCAGAGCGCCAGCAGGGATCTTGCGGGTGCGGCGGTCAGTGACGATGTCGTTGGCGTAGACCCACGGGAAGCCATGGCGCAAGCCGCGTGCATTGGCTTTGGGTTTCAGGCGGATACGGGGGCGGTCGGTGGCTTGGGTCATGACGCCCTCATAGTGCTGAACGCGCCGGGGGAAAAGCCCTAGCGCGGTCGGGAGCGCCAGCCGCCGCGTCTCTTTGGGGTTTTAGCCGATTGTAACCCTTCGGCCAGCACCTGCGTCATCGGATGATCGGCCTCTTGCCCGGCATAGATGGCATGCAGCGCGGTCAGCGCCTGAGTCTGGTCGCGATCCGCAGGCAGGCTGAGCGCCCAATCCAGAAAAATGCTGCGGCACTCGGGCAGCGTGATGCCTTCGATGCGATACGCCTCGCGGATCAGGCCCTTGTGATCGTTTGGATCGTCATTGCGCGGCATCCTGCCCCTCCTCAAGCACGCGACCGATAATACCGGCGGCGGCGGTGTAACTGTCCTGCAGCGCCCCCTGCAGGTGTTCGACCTGTTCGAACCCGGTAGCCCGGCACAGGAAAGCCGCGCCGCCTTCGCCGATGTTGTCAGCTTCGATCGCCCTGCCCGACAGCAGCCGGGCGGCGCATTGCACGGACCAGCATAGATCGTAGCATTCTTTGAGCGTTTGCGCCTGAGCGACGTCCAGCAAACCGGCAGCGACAGCGCCGTCCAAACCGGAATGCACGTCGCGCTGTGTGACACCTGACAGCAGCGCCCCGGTTTCGGCAACCAGTTCGATATCCATCATCCGTCCGGCACCATTCTTGGCGTCCCATATCCCCGCCGGGGATTTGGCAGCGGCCAGGCGCGCGCGCATTTCGACCACTTCGCGCAGTACTTTTTGGCGATCAACGGGCTGAGACATAAAATCGGCGCGGAAGGCTTCGATATCCTGCGCCAGCCCTGCGTCACCTGCGACCACGCGGGCGCGGGTCAGGGCCAGATGCTCCCACACCCAGGCTTCGTTGCGTTGGTAATTGGTGAAGCTGGCCCAACTGGTCGCCACCGGCCCCTGATTGCCGGACGGGCGCAGGCGCATGTCGACTTCATACAGCCGCCCTTGCGACATCGGTGCGGACAATGCAGTGATCAGCGCCTGCGTGAACCGCGCGTAGTAGGTTCGCGTGGCCAGGGGGCGCGGACCGTCGGACATGTCCTGATCCAGCGGGTCATAAATTACGATCATGTCCAGATCGGATTGCGAGTTGATCCGACCTGCCCCTAGCGAGCCCATACCCAGCACTGTCGCCCCGCGCCCCGGTGCGGGTCCGTGCTTCTTGGCGAATTGTTCGGTCACGCAAGGCAGGATCGCAGCGATGACGGCACTGGCCAGCTCGGCATATTGCTGCCCGGCCTGCACACCGTCGATCAGGCCGCGCAGGTGATGCACACCAATACGGAAGTGCCATTCCTTGCACCAGCGACGCGCGAAATCCAGCTGCGTTTCATAGTCCGTTTCTTGCTGTAATGCCACTGACAGTTCCGCCTCAAGCGCCGCTTGCCCTGGCCAGCCACTGAAGAAACTGCCACCAATCACCGCGTCAAACACGGCAGCATTGTGTGACAGATGGGCCGCCAATGCGTGGGAGGTGCCCACGATATCGACCAGCAGATCAATCAGGTGCGGATTTGCTTCGAACAAAGAAAACAGCTGCACACCAGCGGGCAGCCCTGCGAGGAACCCGTCCAGTGCCCGCAGCGCTTCATCCGGTTTTGCGGTTTTAGACAGGCGTGAGAGTAGTTCTGGCTTGAGACGTTCAAAAATTCGCGCGCCCCGTTGCGAGCGCAACGCCGGATAGGTCATCCACCGGGCCAGAACATTCTGGTCAAAATCGGCCTCACTTGCGGGTGCGGGGGTCGAGGAACCGGGCGCAAAGAACCCTTCGGTCAGCTCGTGCACTTCGGTCAGACGGCGGGTCAGGTCAGCGGTCAGCTCGGCGGTGTCGATCCCCATCAGGCAGGCAACGCGTTCGATTCCATCCGGAGATTGCGGAACCTTATGGGTTTGCGCATCGTGGACCATCTGAATGCGGTGTTCGACCTCGCGGTGGGCGCGGTAGTGGGCGGTCAGCTTTTCGGCCACGTCTTGCGGTATCCAGTCTTTTCCGGCCAGCGCCGCCAGACCGGGCACGGTGCCACGCACGCGCAGATCAGGGTCGCGCCCCCCGGCGATCAACTGGCGGGTCTGGGTGAAGAACTCGATCTCACGAATGCCGCCCTGCCCCAGCTTCATGTCATGGCCGGGAATTGTCAGCGCACCGCCAGTACCCTTGTTCTCGCGAATACGCAGGCGCATGTCGTGGGCGTCTTGAATGGCGGCAAAATCCAAATGCCTGCGCCAGACAAAGGGGCGCAGCGCATCTAGAAAGCGTTGTCCGGCGGCAATGTCACCGGCACAGGGACGCGCTTTGATATAGGCCGCCCTCTCCCACGTGCGGCCAAGGCTTTCATAATACCGCTCGGCCGCTTCAGCCGCCAAACAGACCGGGGTCACCGCCGGATCGGGGCGCAAGCGCAGATCGGAGCGGAATACATACCCATCCGCGGTCTTGTCGCTGAGCGTGGCGCAGAAATTCCGCGTTGCCCTCACCATCCCTTGCCGAGCGTCAAAGAAATCATCGGGGTCAAAGCGGGTTTCATCGAACAGTACGATCAGGTCGATGTCTGAGCTGTAGTTCAGCTCGTGCGCGCCCATCTTGCCCATTGCCAGAATGATCATCCCGGCAGCGGTTTCCACATCGTCTTCGGTCATCCCCGGCAACTTGTCGCGCCGGATCAGCGCCGCAATCTCGGCCTTAGCCGCCACATCTGCCGCAAGCGCGCCGAAATCCGTCAGCGCAGCGGTCACTTTCTCTAACGGCCACGCGCCCGCCAGATCAGCTAGTGCGGTCAGCAACGCCACGTGCCGCTTGGCTTGCCGCAAACCCGGTTTTAACTGATCAGGCGGCAAGGCCCGCGCTGCGTCCATCAAATCCGCTAAAGCCTGATCCGGTTGTTGCAAGGCCGATGGTAGCCATTCGCGTTCGTGTTCGATCAATCCCTTCAGATACGGGCTTGATCCCGCCGCCCCTGCGATCAACTCCCCCTGCTCGGAAGTAATGCCGGATACCGAATTCAGCGCCTCATCACCCAACGACGCATCGAAGGCCCGCGGAACACGGTGGATGGTCAGCGGACCGGTCATTGTGCCTCCAACGGAGTGTCCTGACTGAAACTGTTGACCCAGACGTCATGGCGTCGCTCCCACAGGGATGAGATCAACATCGCCTCCCATGCGTCGCTGTCGGGGCGCTGATAGTCGGCGCGATAGGACAGCAGGACGATATCGGCCGTCAGAACCCGCAGTTTTGTCTCGCTCAACTCGTACTGCGCCATCGTCGGTGCATCAGCGAATTGCCCGACATGATCATCGCGGTTGGCGAACCCAGTGGGATAGACCCCCAGAAAATCCGAGCTCAACAACGCCCGATCGGCAGAGGCATTACCTTCAACCAAGGCTGTCCAGACCTGCTTTTCCAGCTCCAGAATTTCGGTAAGTGACGGGGCGGTTTTTCGTTCTTCGACAGACATTTTTGCAAACTGCTTGGTTCTCTGGGTGACGTCAACCAAACTCAGGCGCGGCGAATAATGTAAATCTTTTTCACATCGACCCCTTGCAACCGGCCATTCGCTTCCCATCTTATCAATGTGAAAACGATTTACATCAACCCCGGAGACCTTAAATGACCGCACTGTCCGACCCCGCCGTCCCTGAAAATCCGGGATGGCTGCACCGTATCGAAGCTTGGCTTGACGACAAGGGCAAAGGCGCCTGGATCGCCGCCATGGTCCTTGGTTTCATCTTCTTCTGGCCCGTTGGCCTGGCCCTGTTGGCCTACATGATCTGGAGCAAACGCATGTTCAGCAAATCCTGCAGCCGCCGCAAAACCTGGCATAGTCACATGAGCGCCATGAAGCCCTCGGGCAACAGTGCATTTGATGCCTACAAGGCGGACACTCTGGCGCGGCTTGAACGCGAACAGCAGGACTTTGAATCCTTCCTGCGCCGCCTGCGTGACGCCAAGGACAAGGCGGAGTTCGATCAGTTCATGGACGAACGCGCCCGCGACAACCGCGACGAGGCCGATAACGGCGAACGCGCCTAATCAAGACTTGCCCTGTTTCGCCATTCGGGACAGGGTATTTTCCGAACAATATCCGGATATTACAATATGACTCACCTGCCCGATCCTGACACCCAGCCCGAGTTCTACCAGTCGGTGGCAACCAAACGCTTTGTTGCGTGGCTGTTTGACATCGCCTTTATTTCTCTGCTGTGTATCGTGCCGGTTTTCCTAACATTCGGCGCGGGACTTTTCTTTCTACCCCTGATCTACGGCGTCATCAGCTTTGTGTACCGCGTGGTCACCATCGCCAACGGGTCGGCGACACTAGGCATGCGCTTTATGGGCATTGAACTGCGCGACGCTTTCGGGGCCCGTCTGGATATGGGCAAAGCCGTGGCGCATACCGCCGGATATTTCATCAGCATGGCGTTTTTCGTGGTTCAGATTATCTCGGTCATCATGATGTTGACCAGTGCACGTTGCCAGGGACTGACGGATTCGTTCCTGGGAACAGTCATGATCAATCAGCGGGCGTAATAAATCAGCCACGTGAATCACTTGGCGGTTTAGAGAACCGTTGTTATCATCCTGTCTCAGGAAACACGGAACCTTCATGCGACACACGCTGCCCATTGCGCCGCAATTCTATGTGACGGCCCCTCAACCCTGCCCTTACCTTGAGGGCAGGATGGAGCGTAAGTTGTTCACCGCCTTACAAGGCGAAGGTGCTGATCAGCTGAACAACTCCCTTTCACAACAAGGGTTTCGCCGCTCTCAGAACGTGCTCTACCGCCCGTCCTGCACCGATTGCGCCGCCTGTCTGTCAGCCCGTATTGATGTGGCGGCCTTTCAGCCCAGCAAAAGCCAGAAACGCACCGCCAAACGCAACGCCTATCTGCAGCGTCGGGCAAACTCACCTTGGGCGACCGATGAGCAATACGAGCTGTTCCGCCGTTATCTGGACACACGCCATGCCGATGGCGGTATGGCCGATATGGACGTATTCGAGTTCGCGGCAATGATCGAAGAAACCCCGATCCGCAGCCGTGTGGTCGAATATGCCGACCCCGAAAGCGGAGATCTGATTGCCGTCAGCCTAACCGATGTTCTGGATGACGGTCTCAGCATGGTTTATTCCTTCTATGACCCTGAACAGCCGCAAAGCTCATTGGGGACATATATGATCCTCGATCACATCGATATCGCGCGCGAGGCTGGCCTTCCTTACGTCTATCTGGGTTACTGGGTGCCGGGCAGCCCCAAGATGGGATACAAAGCGCGGTTCTCAGGGCTTGAGGCTTATATTCAGGGCAATTGGAACCGTATCAATGACCCGTCCGAACTGGCGGACGGCAAGCATCATCCCCTGTCCACGGCCCCGATCGCTGAGCAGGTCGCCAACATCCAACTGCCTGACCGCCACCCGACCAAGGGCTGATCAACCATGCGACAAACGCTTCACGCGGTCACGCTCGTGGTGCCGGATTACGAAGCCGCCATTGCGTTCTACACTCAGGTTCTTAATTTCACCCTGGCGCAGGACATCGACCTAGGCGGTGGCAAACGCTGGGTGCTGGTAACGCCACCGGGATCAGACTCAGGCTCTCTGTTGCTGGCTCAGGCCGACGGACCAAACCAGATCGCTGCCGTAGGTAATCAGACCGGAGGTCGCGTGAGTTTCTTTCTGCAAACGGATGACTTCGAACGCGATTACACCGCTATGCGGGCAAATGGTGTTCACTTCGAGGAAGACCCAAGGC
Organism: Ruegeria sp. BI11; assembly: GCF_056538005.1. Classification (NCBI taxonomy): domain Bacteria; kingdom Pseudomonadati; phylum Pseudomonadota; class Alphaproteobacteria; order Rhodobacterales; family Roseobacteraceae; genus Ruegeria; species Ruegeria sp. BI11. Next base: position 718,942 of record NZ_JBQFSM010000001.1, read on the forward strand.
GAGAACCCTACGGTACAGTCGCCGTCTGGCGCGATCCGTTCGGAAATCGTTGGGACCTGATTCAATTCACCTGATCCGCCTTCATCTGGTCAAAAACATCTCGGTGTTGAATTGGCCGCAGGCCAAGAAGGGGCTGGCCCCTTCACCAAACCGAAAAAGCAAAGGGGGCCAAACGGCCCCCTTTTCCATTGGATCTCGGCGATCCATCAGTTCGGGATCAGATCCGGCACGATGGTCACAATCGACGGGAAGGACCACAAGATGCCGATTCCCACCACCTGAATGATCACGAAGGGTATGATCCCACGATAGATGTGACCCGTTGTCACCTCTTTTGGCGCGACACCCCGCAGGTAGAACAGCGCAAAGCCGAACGGTGGCGTCAGGAACGAGGTCTGCAGGTTGACCGCCACCATGATCGTCACCCATTTCGGATCGAACGACCCGCCATAGATCACTGGGCCCACGATGGGGATCACGATGTAGATGATCTCGAGGAAATCCAGCACAAAGCCTAGGATGAACAGTACCAGCATCACGATCAGGAAGACTGTGAACTCGTTGTCAAAGCTGCGCAGGAATTGCTGGATGTAATGCTCGCCCCCGAATGAGATCACCACCAGGTTCAACAGCTGCGACCCGATCAGAATGGTAAAGACCATCGACGTCACCTTGGCTGTCTCGCGCACCACGGGTGTGAGAACGTCGCTTGAGTACAGAACCCAACAGGCAAAGATCAGACCGAACAGCGCATAGAGATAAGCTGCATAGGCGAAGATGAAGGCAATCCAGGTTTCAACCGAGATATCACCTTGGTTGATGCGCAGATCGAAGTTTATGCCCATCAGCATGCAGATGAGGATAGCGAAGGTCGACCAGATGATCACCTTGCCCGAGCGCCCCTGATCCTGCAGCTTGCGATAAGCGGCCAGCATGATCGCCCCACCCGCACCCAGCGCCGCCGCCGGTGTCGGATTGGTAATGCCGCCAAGGATCGACCCTAGCACCGCGATAATCAGAACCAGAGGTGGGAAGACCACGCGGATCAGATCATTGGTGGCACAGCGTTCAGCCGCAAACTTGCAGCCGTAGATCGCCAGTGCAAACGGTATCGCCATGATCAGGAAAGCCACCCCAGACGAGGTCGTCGGCGCAATCAGCAGCACATCCACCAGCACCATCAGCAACAGGCCGATGGTCCCAACGATCAAGGGTTGCGTCGATTTCGACGGCGCAATGCCGCGACCGAACAGCAAGGTCAAACCCAGCAGCACAACAATAACCGCGACGCCCGTTCCGATCGGCGCTGCTGCTGCGATTTTGGCGTCCTGCGCGGCAGTCAACTCTTCCTCGGTCAGTCGCTGAGCTTGCGCGACACCACCAGCCTCATCCAGCGCCTGCTGCTCAGCTACGGCCTGATCCCAGGCGGACTGTCCATGCAGTTCGATCATCGAAACCTTGCACTCTTCAGACACGTTGGTGCGTAACGAAGCGCCCTCACCGATATCCGAGAAGGCCGAAACAGTGATGTTCTGGCTGCCAATCACACCTGTGCTACCCAGCAGAATGGCCCCCACGATCAACGCGACGGGCGCACCCAACAGCCAGGTCAGGCCTTCGCCCCGGGTGATCGGTTCGCCGCCACCGCCGCCCAACTCAACTGCTGGGGCTTTCTCGGGGTTCATCAGCGCATAACCAAACGCATACAGCGCATAGAGCAAGGCCAGCATGATCCCCGGCAGTAACGCCGCCTGGAAAAGAGTACCGACTGAGACCACCGCAGGCTCGCCCAGATAGGTCAGCGCATCGGTACACCCAGCCTCAACCGCGCGAGTTTCTTGCGCGGTCGAGTACAAATCACCGGCCAGCGTGCCCAAAAGAACGATCACGATAGAGGGTGGAATGATCTGCCCCAACGTCCCCGAAGCCGCAATTACACCAGTCGCCAGTTCGGGCGAATAATTGTTCCGCAGCATGGTCGGCAACGCCAGCAGACCCATCGTCACAACGGTCGCGCCCACGATCCCGGTTGAGGCCGCCAGAAACGCGCCCACAACCACGATCGACACGGCCAGACCACCCGGCAGCGGGCCGAAGACGCGCGCCATCGTGGTCAGCAGATCGTTGGCGATCTTTGAACGTTCCAGTGTAATCCCCATCAGCACGAACATCAGCACGGCCAACAGGGTTTCGATGGACTGCCCGGCCAGAACCCGCTCGTTGATGCGGTTCACGATGAACGAGACGTTGCGGTCCAGTGCGGTTTCCCAGCCAGAGGGAAAGACCGGCTCACCTACGGTTGGTAATTCCGGGTATCGAAACACGGATATGGTGTCGGGTTTCACGCCCGAATTCACCAAATCCCTATAGGCCTGTGTACCCGAGTCAATTGCTTGGTGCACCAGCAACCCGGCGCTGTCCAACGCCGCGATGATCCCGAATGAGATGATACCGGCCCCACCGATGGCAAAAGCCACCGGGAACCCGGAAAGGATGCCTCCGAAAAGGCAGAAGAATACGATAATGAGGCCTATCTCGACGCCATCAAGTCCGAATAGCATAGTCTTGGTCTCCGTCCTTAATGTACGCCTTCGAAGGCTTCTTCACCCTCGCCAAGGCTGTCTTTGTCGAGGTATTTTCCGGCACTGTCCGGCCCTTCGACGTACTCCAGATACGACCGGTACAGGAACGCGATGGCCTGCAGGAAGACCAGCCCGGCAAAGGCCACCAGCATGATCTTGAACAGGAAGTACGCGGTGAAACCGTTAGGGCTGAAGCCGATGGTCTCTACGTTCCAGCGCATCGCTTTCGATTTCAGCAACAGCCGCTCCAGCGTGTCACTGGCCGAGGGTTTCGGCACGATCAGGTGGCGCCACATGAAGTACCAGCCATACATCCAGACCAGCACCGCCAGCGGCATCATGAAGAACACCGAACCGAGCATGTCGATCACCTTTTTGGTGCCGTACCGTGCCGGGGCATAGAACAGGTCAACCCGCACGTGCCCACCTTGGACAAAGGTGTAGCCAACGCAAAGAGACACCACCAAAGCGTTGTAAAACTTTAGCATTTCTGCATACCAGCTAATGTCGTATTGCAGCGGAATGCCAAAGGCGAGCACGATGTCGGGGCGGGTAAAAATCCGCTGCATGATCACGATGATGATCTGTTGCAGCACCATCAGCAGGCCAGCCCAGGCAAAGAATCGGCCCAGGGTGTTGGTGAACCCCTCCAGCCCCCGCACACAACCCCACATAAAGTTGTTGCGAGCCATCCCGATGATCGTGATGACCAGAAAAACGGCAAAAACGGCAAAGAAGAACTCAACCGATCCGCCATAGTAGACGAAGCGCATGACAGCTTCTTTATCGGACCAATCCAGCCAATGGCTTGGATGGGTCAGTGCATAGCCAATGTTGTAGAAGGCTTGGGCCAGATTTTGCAGAACCCAGACAATCCCGCCGCCAATCGCGGCAAGAGCGTCGGTCAAACCAACCGAGCTGCTGTCGTCCATGATGTCCCTCACTCAGCTGAATATTTGTGATCTTCACCTTAGCAGGGACCACGACATTCAGAGAAATGTATTGAAAAGAGGCCCCACTTTCGTGAGGCCTCAGAGATTTCCGGCGCTTACTTAGCCACCCAGAACGCGAACGCGCTGCTGGACGTAGTAACCATCCGATTTGTTGATCCACGAGGCCGATGTCGCCAGCGAATCTTCGAACGAACCGCGGATTTTGGCGAACAATTCGTCGCTCATGTTCTCGTCCATGACCTCGGCGGATGCCTTGCCGAACGCATCCCAGACATCATCCGAGAATTGCAGCGTTTTCACGCCTTGCGACTGCAAGCGCGCCAAAGCGGCACCGTTGTTGGCCAGCGTTTCGGCTAGCTGGTAGTGGGTCGTGGCCATCGAAGCGTAACGCATGATCGCTTGCTGCGCGGGTGTCAGCTCGTTCCAGACATCCAGGTTGACCGATGCGGCCAGACCCGAACCCGGCTCGTGGAAGCCCGCAGTATAGTAGACCTTGGCAACTTCCTGGAAGCCGGCGCGTTCGTCAGCCATCGGGCCAACCCACTCCAGACCGTCCAGCGCACCCGAAGACAGCGCCTGATACAGTTCGCCGCCGGGGATGTTCTGAACCGAAGCACCCAGCTTGCCCAGCACCTTGCCGCCTAGACCCGGCATACGGAATTTCAGACCGTTGAAGTCTGCGGCCGAGTTGATCTCGCTGCGGAACCAACCGCCCGACTGCGAGCCTGAGTTACCGGCTAGCAGGCCTTTTAGATTGAAGATCTGGCCCAGCTCGTCGTGCAGCTCTTCACCGCCGCCGTGATAGTACCAGTTGGTCAGTTCTTGCGCGGTGCCACCGAAGGGCACGGCGGTAAAATAGGCATATCCTGGGTGCTGACCAATAAAGTAGTAGTCAGCCGAGTGATACATGTCGGCCTGGCCGGATGACACGGCGTCGAACACTTCCAGCGCGCCCACCAGTTCGCCCGGGGCTTTCTTTTCAATGGTCAGCTGACCATCGGACATCTCACCGACCATCTGCTCCATATAGCTGGCAGCGTCATCCAAAACGGCAAAGCCACGCGGCCAAGATGTCACCATAGTCAGGGTCCGCTTGCCCTGAGCGTATGCCGGTGCCGCCAGAGTGGTAGCTGCAGCCGCGCTGCCGCCTAGTGCCGTGGTTTTCAAAAATGAACGACGATCCATTTAGTCAGTCCTCCCAAAGTCATGGTCTGCCTCTTGGGGCAGTTGATCGTTGTCGATGAGGCGGATCATATCCATGCATTTCAAGATGAAAATACCTACTACTACGTAGAAACGAGCATTCGTTAGGGCAAACCACTGGATTCACCGTGATTTTTCTGTGCTGAACCCGCCTTTTTCCAGCCTCGAACGGTCCGACTTTGCTTTTTTCGAAAAATTTGCCTATCGCAGAGGTATGGGGAGATTCCGCAACGTCTTTCGACCGAATTACGCGCAAAAGCTGTCGCTACTGGCGACGCTGCCGCTGATTGTGGCCGTGGCGGCGATTGCCATTCTTGTTGCGCATCAGTCCCGCAAACTCGCCGAGCGTGAAATTGACCAGCTCGAGGCTCAGCTGATCGAGGCTAAAAAGGCCGAGCTACGCAACTACGTCACCCAGGCACGCAACGGGTTTTATTTCGTCTACGGCTCGGCCCAACCCGACGATCAGGACGCCAAGGATCAGGTCGCGCAAATCCTTTCGGCGATGATCTACGGCGATGACGGGTTCTTTTTTGTCTATGACTATGACGGCAACAATCTGGTAAGCCCTCGCCAGACCGACCTTATCAACAAGAACTGGAGCGGCCTGACCGACAGCGAGGGCACCCCTGTCGTGGACGAACTAATCCGTATCGCTCGACAGGGTGCCGGGTATCACACCTACCTTTGGCCCAAACCTTCGACTGGGGAAGAGGCGCAGATGATCACGTATGTCACCAGCTTTCCCAGCTGGCAGTGGGCTGTAGGAACCGGTGTGTTCATCGATGACGTTGTCGCCTCGATCGCCGCCGCGAGGGCCGAGGTGGAAGCCCGCGTGCGAAGAACATTCTATTATATCGGCGGGATCACTCTGGCAGCGGTATTGGTCGTTTTTGCCTCCGGCATGTTCCTGAATTTCCGGGAGAGGCGGCTAGCGGATGCCAAACTGAAAGAGTTGACCCAGCGGGTGCTTGACGCGCAAGAGGAAGAGCGCGGCCGCGTGGCGCGCGAATTGCATGATGGCATCAGTCAAATACTCGTCGGTGTACGCTATGCGCTGGACAATGCACGGCGGAGACTTGCACGGGGCGATGACGACGGCGCGCATGCTCCTCTGGACAAAGGAATCGAGCATCTTGGCACCGCGATCAACGAAGTTCGCCGCATTAGTCGTGACCTTCGTCCGGGCGTACTGGATGATCTCGGCCTTGGCCCTGCGGTCAAGGCTTTGACAGATGATTTCCGCGAACGTACGGGTATCGAGACCGAATTCTCGACCGTCGTGTTTCGTAACCGACTGGATCAGGACGCCAAGATCGCTCTTTATCGCATTGCGCAGGAAGCCCTGACCAATATCGAACGCCACGCCAACGCAACACATGTTACAATCGACCTGCGCGGGCACAAAAAGGGTGCCACCATGCGCATCACCGACAACGGCTGTGGACTGCCCCGCGAGCCTGACGGCGTCAGCACCGGAATCGGGCTGCGCAATATGCAGGAGCGCATCGAACAGCTTGACGGATCGCTGCGCATTCTGTCATCACGCAGCCCGCGCGGCGGCACAGTGATTGAGGTCACCCTGCCCCTCAGCCACCTGCTACCGCCGCAGGAAGACGCAACTCCGAACCGAAAGGCCGGTACATGAGCGCACAGACGATCCGGGTCCTGATCGTGGATGACCACCCAATGGTGGCCGAAGGAATTCAATCGATCCTGGAAAGCTATCCCGACATCGAGGTGGTCTGCACCCTTGGTACGGGTCAGGAAGCCGTCGATCAGGCCACCGATTTGACCCCAGACGTGATCCTGATGGATTTGAACATGCCCGGCCTGGGCGGGCTCAGCGCCACCGAAATCATCCTTGAACGCCTGCCCGACACCCGCATCCTGATCCTGTCGATGCATGACAGCCCGGAATATATCTCAACCGCGCTGAGTCACGGCGCCAAAGGATATATCCTCAAAGACGTCCCCACAGATGAGATCAAGCAGGCCATTGATGCGGTGATGCGTGGCGAACAGTACCTGTGCACTGGGGCCAGCGGATCACTGGCGCCCAAACAGGACAGCGCACGCGAAGCGCTGACAGGCCGCGAACAGACAATCCTGCTGGAACTGGCGCAAGGGAAATCCAACAAAGAAGTGGCGCAGACCCTGGATATTTCGGTTCGAACGGTGGAAACCCACCGCAAGAACATTAAACGCAAGCTGGGTATCTCCTCCACCGCCGGCCTGACCCGCTACGCGCTGGAACACGGGGTCCTGCAAGGTACAAGCCCAGGATTCTAAGTCCACCCGCAGCGCGAAGCGCTGCTCTGCCCAACCGGCGAAGATGCGCCGCAGGCGCATTGACGACGGGCGGGAGGGCCTACGCCCTCGGACTGATATCCTGCCCAAAAAACACCAACGCCCCGTCTTCGTCGATGACGTGAAACTCGCGCTGCAGATAGGGCTGGTCGAACGGCGGGCGTACACGGCCTTTGGGCAGATCAGACAGCATCGTTTGCAAACTGCCGTACAATGCGTCGATCTCGTCGACATCTATGTAAAACGACTGATCTTCTCCCAACGGTCGACCATCATCGCGCGGCGGGCATTCCAGCAACCGAATGGCCACCGACCCCAATGACAAAAAGGCGTAATTGTCCTGCCGGAACCCACAAGTGAACCCCAAGCGGTCGCAATAAAAATCAATCTGCTTTTGTAGGGACGAACACAGAACAAATGGCGTAAGCTGTAAAATCTTGGGCATCAGACCCTCCGGTCGCAAAATACCCTTATATTCAAACCGAGATATTTCAGTCCAGCAATTGGTCCTTTCGCATTCCCTCACGCTCATGATGATGCGGCAATACACGCCCATATAATTGCCGTGTGCGTTCAACACCGCCGCACATCCCTTCTGCTTCGACGAATGAGAATATCCCGACATACCGGGTGCGTCCACCTGTCACCGGGGCCACCCTATGCAACGCGTAACGCCCTTTGAAAATCTGCAGGTCCCCTGGTTGCAGGTCCATTTCCCGTACCCGCGCCCTGTCCCCGTCCAGAACTGAAGCCACGGCCTTGAAGTTCTCATCTTCAGCTGTGCGCAGGCTCGGCACATATTCAAACGTACCGCCGGCCTCTCCGTTCTGGATCGCCAGCGTGACGGTGTAATTGTTGGTGTCGAAGTGCCAGGGAAATCCCTGCCCCTCTTCGACTACGTTGATAATCACGTCGGCCAGTGGATCATCGTAGCGAAAGAATCGATCCTCCGGCTCATCCAGCGCATCCCGAACGAAAGGCATAAACCAATCATATTCATAGATTCGGCGCAAAGGACCCGAGGTGGGGAAGTTATCTGCCGGAACAAAGGCGTTGGAACGGTCATAGAAGCGTCGTATCGGATGCCCAATCCCAAAACGCGGGTCGTCCTTGGTGAAATAGGCGTTGGTCCTATTGAAAGACCGGTGCGCTTGTGGGGCGACTGCATCCGCCTCTTGCACCAATTGCTCCAATCCGTCTTCATGGACAAATCCGGGCAGAACCGCACAGCCATCCCGATCGAGCTCGTGCCGCACATCCGCGATCATCTGATCATAGCCTCGCGACCCCGGCCGATCGATCGGATACCGCCCCAGATCTATCAAGTCCTGCAGCATTGTCCGCCTCCCATACCTGTTCAACTCAGCCCAGCGTGCCGCACAGAAACTGACCGCTCATGTCAATTTTGGACATCGCCTTGACGCTTTCAGACCTGCTGGAAATCAACCTTGCGCAGCTTGAATGGGTCAAATTTCGCGGAAATTCCCAACCTGCGGCATTCTGCGCAATAAAATGTCGCAAAAACCGCATCTCAGGTTACAAAATTGGTACGATTGCCGGTTGACGCCCACATCGCCCGCCAATAATGTCCCTGCCAAGCTGAAAAGGAGCCTCTGGCGATGAAAGCGCTAGTCGTAATCGTAGGAAACACGCGCATGGGCCGGTAACGGTAAACCATAATCGAACCCATGCGCCTCCGAAAAATCTCGGGGGCTTTTTTTTATGCTAAACGCAAGACACATGTCGCGAACGGAGCAAAGCAGATGACACGTGAGATGACCGGCGCAAAGATGGTAGTTCAGGCCCTCAAGGATCAGGGCGTGGACACGGTATTCGGATACCCCGGTGGCGCCGTCCTACCGATCTATGATGAGATCTTTCTGCAAAACGATATCCGTCACATTCTGGTGCGGCATGAACAGGGCGCGATCCACGCAGCCGAAGGCTATGCGCGCTCGACCGGTAAGCCCGGCGTTGCACTTGTGACCTCGGGTCCCGGTGCCACCAACGCGGTGACCGGCCTGACGGATGCGTTGCTGGATTCGATCCCGATTGTGGTTCTGACCGGACAGGTTCCGACCTTCATGATCGGCTCGGACGCGTTCCAAGAGGCCGACACCGTCGGCATCACCCGCCCCTGCACCAAACATAACTGGTTGGTGAAGGACACAGATTCGCTGGCAGAAACCATGCATGAGGCATTCCACGTCGCCACCGCGGGCCGTCCGGGTCCGGTGCTGGTCGATATCCCCAAGGACGTTCAGTTCGCCTCGGGTGAATACAGCGCGCCGAAGCCGTCGACCTCGCACTACCAGCCGGTTCTGAAAGGCGATCTGGAAGAGATTACTGAACTGGTTGCGGCAATCGAGACCGCGAAGAAACCGGTCTTTTACACTGGCGGCGGCGTTATCAATTCGGGACCTGCAGCCAGCCAACTGTTGCGTGAATTGGTTGATGCGACGGGCTTCCCGGTCACGTCGACCCTGATGGGATTGGGTGCCTATCCCGCGTCGGGCGAGAACTGGCTGGGCATGCTGGGGATGCATGGGCTGTACGAGGCCAATCTGGCGATGCATGACTGCGACCTGATGATCAACGTCGGCGCACGATTCGACGACCGGATCACCGGACGGATCGATGCCTTCTCACCGAACTCGAAAAAGGCGCATATCGATATTGATCCCTCGTCGATCAATAAGGTGATCCGCGTGGACATCCCGATTGTTGGCGACGTGGCGCATGTGCTTGAGGATATCCTCAAGATCTGGAAATCACGCGGCCGTAAAACCGACGCTGCTGCCGTCAAGCAATGGCAGGCGCAGATCAGCGATTGGCGCAAGGTGAACTGTCTGGCCTTTACCAACAGCGAAAAGACAATCAAGCCGCAATATGCGATGCAACGCCTGGAAGAGCTGACCAAAAAACACGACCGCTATATCACCACCGAGGTCGGTCAGCATCAGATGTGGGCCGCTCAGTATCTTGGTTTTGAGGACCCCAACCGTTGGATGACATCGGGCGGCCTGGGCACGATGGGCTATGGTTTCCCGGCTTCGATCGGCGCACAGATGGCCCATCCCGACGCGCTGGTTATCAACGTGGCGGGCGAAGCATCGTGGCTGATGAACATGCAGGAAATGGGCACCGCGGTGCAGTACCGCCTGCCGGTGAAGCAGTTCATTCTGAATAACGAGCGTTTGGGCATGGTCCGCCAGTGGCAAGAGCTGCTGCATGGCGAACGGTACTCGCATTCCTGGTCCGAGGCCCTGCCCGATTTCGTCAAGCTCGCCGAGGCGTTTGGTGCCAAGGGTATTCTGTGCTCGGACCCTGCCGATCTGGATGACGCGATCATGGAGATGATCAACTATGACGGTCCGGTGATCTTTGACTGTCTGGTTGAAAAGCATGAAAACTGCTTCCCCATGATCCCGTCGGGCAAGGCGCATAACGAGATGCTGCTGGGTGAAGCAGAAACGCAGGGCGTGATCGACTCCAAAGGTTCGGTCCTGGTTTGACGAAATACCGTTGGGCGCCCCACGTGCCCGGCACCACAAGGATGATGAAAGGGACGTAAATGTCTGCCCTACATATCAAAAAAGGCTCCACCCGCCATTCGGCCTATAACCTACGCCCTACCTTTTCGGACGTACAGGAACGCCACACAATTGCGGTTCTGGTCGAGAACGAGCCGGGTGTCCTGGCCCGTGTGATCGGGTTGTTCTCGGGCCGTGGTTACAACATCGAAAGCCTGACGGTGGCCGAGGTCGACCACACCGGGCACCTTAGCCGCATCACTATCGTCACGACAGGCACGCCGCAGGTGATCGAGCAGATCAAGGCACAGCTGGGCCGTATCGTGACAGTTCATGACGTGCATGACCTGACTGTAGAAGGCGACGCCGTTGAGCGTGAACTTGCGATCATTAAGGTGGTTGGCACCGGCGACAAACGGGTCGAGGCACTGCGCCTAGCCGATATCTTCCGCGCCAATGTGGTCGACAGCACGCTGAACTCGTTCATCTTTGAAATCACCGGTGCGCCGGATAAGATCGACGCCTTTGCCGATCTGATGCGCCCACTGGGTCTGGTCGAAGTGGCCCGTACCGGTGTCGCGGCTCTGCTGCGCGGCGAATAAACTTTCGCCCCACCCTGTCGGGCCATTCGATTAGGGTGGGGTCATTCTGGTCTGTTTTTGCCCCTCAAAGGCGGAAACTGGCCGAGTGCTGTTTTTCTGAGCAAAACAGCAAAAAAAGATCATACAAAATAATATAAAGCCTATTGCCTTTGTAAGATTGAACGTTAGCCTTTGGGTGTGACGTGGCGTTGGGATGCGTCCGTTCGTGTCATCTGTATGTTGTGTGCGTTGCGACGGCCGTCAGGTCGGACATATTGCGTACTATAAAACAAGTCGCGAGAACCTGGGACACCAATGACCAAAGACATGCGTAACCCGGACGAATTGCGCAGGATGTTCGGCGCAAATCTCAGGCAACTGGCTCAGCAATATTCGTCGGTTTCAGAGCTTTGCCGCCAACTGGGTATCAACCGGACCCAATTCAACCGATACTTGGGCGGCGAGAGCTTTCCCAGACCTGACGTGTTGGACCGGATTTGTCGCTTTTTCGAAGTCGACGCCCGCATTCTGCTGCGACCACTGGACGAGATTGACCGCTCACCCACCCATCCCGCAGCATCAGCCCTGACCGATTTCCTAGGTTCGGGTCCCACGACACTGACCGAGAACCTTTTTCCAGCGGGGTTCTACTATGCGACGGAAACCGAAGTGGATGATCCTAAGCCTTCGCGGCACAGGTTGCTTCACGCACGTCGGTTGCCTCAATGTACATTGGTACGTGGCTATGAACCCCGCCCTGGCATGCCCGGTGCCACTCCAAACGACCGCGAAGTTCAGGGGATTGCTGCCTGCGCCGGTCGGCAGATTTACATTCTGATGTCCAGCCGGGCCTCGCAAAACAGCCGGATATACTTGGTGACACGCGGCTCCGACGATCATTCGGACCGTTGGCGCGGCGTGGCGATCTGCCTGTCAAAGACCACGGCTAGCGCAACAACGACCCGGCGTATTCTATTGCGCCATCTGGGTGAAGACCCTTCAGCCATACTAGCCGCAGCACGCACGGCCCGCCGCGCGGACCGTACTCTTCAGCAAGTTGCTGGCTGACGTCAGGTCGTGTTTTCGCCCGCCGCTTGTGTGATTAGCCGGTACAAATGCCAGCTTGCATGCCCCAACAGCGGCAACACAATAAACAAGCCCAGAAACCACGGGATCATGGCCAAGAAGGTCAGGGCCGCGATAAATATGCCCCAAGGCAGCATGACACCGAAATGGTCGCGGACATAGCCGAAGCTAGCGATCATGGCGGTCACGAAATCCAGCTCGCGGTCCAACAGCATCGGAATTGAGAGCACCGTGATCATGTAAAGCACAGTTGCGAACACAGCTCCCACAACGCTGCCCACAGCCAGCATAGTTAGTCCATTGACTGTCGTGTACACCTCTAGTGAGGTCGACACGTTGGTCATGGTTGATAGCCCCATGAACAATGCAAAAATCATGTGCCCGAGGAAGAACCAGAACAGGAAAATCACCACGATGATTGCACAGATCGAGGGCAACTGGCGGCGTCCCTGTTGTATCACCACCCCGAAAATAGCTTTGAAATCCAAAGGTTCCCCCTGCTCGAGCCGGTGCGAGACTTCATACATCCCCACTGCTGCAAACGGCCCCAGCAAAGGGAACCCGATGGCAGCCAGAACCAGCCAGTAGGACGTGCCCGTCCTTAAAGTGACCCAAGCCATGAACCAACCGGCCAGCACATAAAACCCGGCAAACAGAAGGCCGAAAACCGGAGCCCGGCGAAAGTCGGACCAGGCCTGGCGCAAAGCTTTGCTTAGCATCCCCATGTTTACCGGCCCCATGTCCGGAACGCCGAATGGTTTATCCATGTTCTGTCCTCCTCTCTTGCGGCGCCTTTGGTCGGGCCGGTCTTTTTTGCGGCCAGCCTGTGGCAGCATGATAGGCCGCGCCAATCGACAGGATGTGAGCATCCGATCCACGCGGGCCGAACACTTGCATCCCCATCGGTAACCCGTTGTCGCCAAAACCCGCAGGAACTGACACGCAGGGCAAACCGATCAGGCTGACTGGAACCATGACCTCCATCCACCGGTGATAGGTATCCATATGCTGCCCAGAAATTTCGGTTGGGTAAGGCGTTTCGATTTCAAAGGGCCATACCTGCGTCGACGGCAATACCAAGGCATCATTGTCACGCATCAACTTTGCAACACACCGAAACCACTCTGACCGAACAACACTGGCCTGGTGCACCTGCATTGCAGTCAGCGCCTGACCCCGATCCAATTCCCATTGTGCGGTGTCTTTCAACGCTGCGCGCTGATCGGCAAGCGGCGCAAGGCTTGCGGCGACACTCCAGGATCGCAGAGTTGTCCAGCTGCTCCAAAGCCACTCTGACTCAAACGGAGGTGCTACAGGAACAACCTCGGCACCCAGTTGGGTGAACACTGTCAAAGCATCCTGACACAGTGCGCGTATGCCGTCTTCAAACGGATAGGCGCCGCCCCAATTATCCAGCCAACCGATCCTCAGGCCACGCATATCCGCCGCCTGCACCGGAGAGATATTGGGATGCGTTCCCCCATACGGCTGCCGCGAATCCGGCCCTGAAATCACGTCCAGCAAAAGGCCAAGATCCTCAGGGCTCCGCGCCATAGGCCCCAAGGTGGACAATTGATGCAGATATCCATCTCCAACTGGTTCGGATGGTACCCGCCCCCAACTGGGCCGGAACCCGTAAACATTATTCCAGGCAGCTGGATTACGCAGGCTGCCCATCGCGTCGGACCCATCCGCAAGCGCTACCATCCCAGTTGCCAAGGCCACCGCTGCTCCACCGGATGACCCGCCGCAGGTCCGCGTCGGATCATAGGGATTAGGTGTCGCCCCGTAGACTGGATTGAAAGTATGAGAACCCAGCCCGAATTCGGGCACATTGGTCTTGCCTATCAAGATCGCCCCCGCCGCCCGCATCCTGGCAGCAATCAGATCATCCCTTTGTGGAATATGGCCCCTGAATATCGGAGACCCCTGTGACGTCTCAATCCCCGCCACATTCGCCAGATCCTTTACCGCAATCGGTAACCCATGCAGGGGGCCACGGTTAGGCCCAGCGTCGAACGCACGGGCCTCGGCCATCAAATCATCCGGGTCGCGCAAAGCCACGATGGCGTTCGCGGTCAAATTAACCTCCCCAATCCGGTCCAGCGTTTGTTGCATTAACTCCTGCGCCGACAATTGCCCCGCCGAGAGCGCTTTCGACAGGTCACTTGCAGTTACTTGGCTCAGATTCATCCCAGGCTCGTCCTCTTTGCAAGAGCAGCCTAGCCGGGGCGTTCCCCCATTTAAACCCACTGTTTAAATGTATCTTTTTCGTCCCAGCACTAAACCGAGATCCACTTGCTCTGGTCAGAGGTTTCCGGGCGCGGCTCCACTTGTGGAAACGGGTGCAAGCCCCAAGCCCGCGTTATTCGCCTTGCGCCTCGGACCGGCTTTTGCCCGCCACGTTCAACGCCAGCGTCGCCGCCATGAACTCATCCAGATCACCATCCAGAACACCCTTGGTGTCCGAGGTTTCATGGTTCGTCCGCAGGTCTTTTACCATCTGATACGGCTGCAGGACATAAGACCGGATCTGGTTGCCCCAACCGGCGTCGCCCTTGGCCTCATGCGCTGCGTTGATATCCGCGTTACGACGATCCAGTTCCTGTTGGTACAGGCGCGATTTCAGCGCTTTCATCGCAATATCACGGTTTTGGTGCTGCGACTTCTCGGACGAGGTCACCACAATGCCCGTTGGGATGTGCGTAATCCGAACCGCCGAATCCGTCGTATTCACGTGCTGACCCCCCGCACCCGAGGACCGGTAGGTGTCGATACGGATGTCCGACGGGTTCACCTCGATCTCGATATTGTCGTCGACCACCGGATAGACCCAGACCGAACTGAATGAGGTGTGCCGTTTGGCTGCAGAGTCATAGGGCGAAATCCGCACCAGCCGGTGCACGCCGCTTTCCGATTTAAGCCAGCCATAAGCATTGTGACCTGAAATCTTATAGGCGGCGGATTTGATGCCCGCTTCTTCGCCCGCGGTCTCGGATTGCAGCTCGACCGTGTATCCCTTTTTCTCTGCCCAACGGACATACATCCGTGCCAGCATTGAGGCCCAGTCACAGCTTTCCGTACCGCCTGCGCCCGAGTTGATTTCGAGGAACGTATCATTGCCGTCTGCCTCGCCATCCAGCAGCGCCTCAAGCTCTTTCTTGGCGGCTTTGGCCTTCAGGCCTTTGATGGCGTTTTCAGCGTCGTCGACAACCTCCTGGTCCTCTTCCATCTCACCCAATTCGATCAGTTCAATATTGTCGTTCAGATCGGTTTTAATGGATTCATACGTCTCAATGGCATCAACCAGCATCTGACGCTCACGCATCAGTTTCTGCGCGTTTTCGGGGTTGTCCCAAAGATTAGGGTCCTCGACACGCGCATTGAATTCCTCAAGGCGGTGGGGCGCGGTTTCATAGTCCATGCGCTGCGCCAGCAGCTCCAGCGACTTTTCAATTTCCGCCACAGTATTCTGGGTTTCGGCGCGCATGGTCTTGTCCCAACTTGCTCAATCAGGCCTGCGTGATAGCAAGAGGTTCGGGGCACCACAAGCCGCGTGAGGCATGAATGACTGATGTACCGCTCGAGTTTCCCCCGAGGTGGGGGCTGAAGATCATTGAACCGGTCGCAAACACCGGCCTAGCCAAGCTTTGGAAAGTCCAGACCGCGGACGGTACATTGGCTGTCCTGAAGCTATATCGCAGATCAGATCGCGGAAACGAAGCGCCAGCTGCGCAGATCTTGACCCACTGGCGAGATCGCGGAGGTGTTGAGATCATTGCAGAAGCTGGCAATGCCGTTTTGATGGAATGGCTCGAAGGTCCATCTCTGGGTGATATCGCGCGCCGAGGAGACGCGGAAAGCGCCTGTCGTTCATTGGCTGAGGCAGCGCGTCGTCTACATGCAAAGCCCTGGATTCAGCCAATTGGATTATTAGATTTGAACGAGGTTTTTGCCCCGCTGTTCCAGTTTGACTTTTCATTGAACTGTTCAGATCCGCTGAAATACAACATGATGCGGGCAATGGGTTTAGCCCGATCCCTTCTAGACAGGCAGGACAATCAGGTTCCACTGCACGGCGATCTGCATCATGATAACGTCATTCAAACCCAACACGGGTTAAAGGTCATCGACGCGAAGGGATATGTAGGCGATCCGGCCTTTGAGCTGGCCAATGCTTTGCGCCACCCCGCAGACATGCCTATGCTTGTACGCCAACCGGAACAAATTCGTTGGTGTCTAAAGCTTTATTCGCAAGCAATGGAAGTGCAGCCCAAGCGTCTGGCGCAATGGGCTGCAGCGAAATGCGCGCTGTCAATTTTCTGGCGGGGCAAAGGGACAATCACAGACGACCCCGAAGCAGATTTGCTAGATCAGTTCCTGAAGGTAGCGGATTAGTAAAGTCCGCCACCCTGTAGGTCGCCCTGGCTGGCATTGGGTCCAACAGTGATGGTGTTGCCGGTTGATGTAGTCACCTGACGGCCAGTGCTCACCTCTTCGAACAGCGGCAAGTCCGAGCCGACCGCAAAGCCGCCGTCATAAACACGGTCGATAAAGCCGTCGACGCCATCACGGAAATACTCAGCCACGACGTAATCGCCAGTCGCATCTGCGGGCAGACGCGCGCCGCTAAATCGGTCGATCTTGATAAAGTGGCCACCCTCGGGCACTTCAAACGGACCGCCGCCGTATTTCTCGACAGCGTGTTCCATAAAGCTCTGGAACACCGGGCCGCACAGGGTGCCACCATAAGCCCCCCGCCCCATCGGACGTGGACGGTCATAGCCGATATAGCAACCGGCCACGATATTGGACGTAAAGCCGATGAACCACGCGTCCTTGGATTCATTTGTCGTACCGGTTTTACCAGCTGTCGGAACCGGCAGGTTGACGACGCTGGATGCCGTGCCACGATCCACCACGCCCTTCATCATCGACGTTAGCTGATATGCGGTGATCGCATCCATGACCTGCCAGCGATCGGTCACAATAGTGGGGGACTCATCCGGCTCAAGCCAGCTAGAATTACAGTCCACGCATTGGCGGTCATCATGGCGGTAGATCGTCTTGCCGAACCGGTCCTGAATACGGTCAACCAGAGTGGGCTCGACCCTTTCACCACCATTGGCGAACATCGCATACGCGGCGACCATTTTATAGAGTGTGGTTTCCTCGGACCCCAGCGAGTTGGCAAGGAACGCGCCCATCCGGTCGTAGACGCCGAACCGCTCGGCATAGCCTGCAACAACCGGCATCGTGACTTCTTGCGCCAGCCGGATCGTCATCAGGTTCCGCGATTGTTCGATCCCGGTGCGCAATGGCGTCGGGCCATAGAATTTGTTCGTCGAGTTCTTGGGCCGCCACAGGCCTTGCGGCGTGTTCACCTCGATCGGCGCATCCACAACGATGGTGGCCGGGCTATAGCCACTGTCCAGCGCGGCTGCGTAGACGAATGGCTTGAAGCTGGATCCCGGCTGGCGCTGCGCCTGCGTGGCGCGGTTGAAAACCGAATCCTGATACGAGAACCCACCCTGCATAGCCAGAACACGGCCCGAGTTCACGTCCATTGCCACAAAGCCACCCTGCACTTCAGGCACTTGACGAGCAGACCACTGCCCCTCTTCGCCAGCCATAACAAGAATGACGTCACCACGTTTGAAATTGGCAGCGAAATCGCCCTGCATCCATTTGATATCCGAACGCGGGACAACACCGTCGGCCGGGCCGTCCTCGATGCCAACCGTCAGCGATTGCTCTGCCACATTCAGCACCACCGCCGGATACCACTGCGTCGGCAACACCACGTCGCGCGGGACTTCCATGATCGTCAGCGCCTCGCGCCACTGGGCTTCGTCGGTCAGTTTTTCTTCGGGGATCACCTCACCGGTGCCCCGCCATTTGCCGCGCGAACGGTCATATTTCTGGAGGGCGGTACGCAGCGCTTCGGCTGCTTCGACCTGCATCTCTTCATCCACCGAAGCGCGAACGGTGAAGCCGCCTGTAAAGAACTCACCCTCACCGAAATCCTCGCTCAGCTGGCGACGGATTTCATCAGTGAAATAGTCACGCGGCGGCAGCGCCGTACGGAAGCTCTCGAAATCGCCGTTCTGCACCGAGCGCAGCGGTTGCGCGACCTCAACTTCATAGGTTGCCTGGTCGATATATCCATTCTGCCGCATTTCACGCAGCACATAGTCGCGGCGTGCCAGCAGCCGTTCCTTCTGCCGAACTGGGTGGTAATCCGATGGCGCTTTGGGCATCGCGGCCAAAGTGGCGGCTTCGTGCGGTTCGAGTTCCTGCAGCGTCTTGTTGAAATAGGTCTGCGCCGCAGCCGTCACACCATAGGAGTTCTGGCCCAGAAAGATCTCGTTCATGTAAAGTTCGAGGATCTGTTCCTTGTCCAGCGTATCTTCTAGCCTGGTAGCGAGGATGATCTCTTTGATCTTCCGTTCGGCCCGGCGGTCGCCGGACAGCAGGAAGTTCTTCATCACCTGCTGAGTGATTGTGGATGCCCCACGCACGTTTTCACCCTTGGACTTCACCGCTTCCACGCCCGCTGCAATGATGCCACGCGGGTCATAGCCCTGATGAGTGTAAAAGTTCTTGTCCTCAGCCGAGATAAAGGCCTGCTTTACCATATCGGGGATTTCTTCGGATGGGGTAAACAGGCGGCGTTCCTGTGCGAATTCGTCGATCAACTGACCTTCGCCCGAGTATATCCGGCTGATCGTGGGCGGCTTGTATTGTGCCAGCGATTCATGGCTGGGCAGGTCGCGCCCATACATCCAGAAGACCGCGCCAATCACCAGCGCAGCCATAAAGATACCCAAGGTGACGAGGCTGAAGATCGCCCCGAAAAACGAAAGAATGAAACGGATCACGTTACTGCCTTTTACTCGCGCTGCCGCCTATATAGTAGTGCCCCGGCGCAGGGTCAAAACACGATGGCCAATATTAGCCGGTTTGCGCCGTAGCGTCACTGCCCAATCAGGACTCGTTTGACCAGATCGTCCTGCCGCCATTGCTCCAACCCGGTCAGGATTCCACGCGCCATACCTTTGCGCCATTCGGGATTCGTGATGTTTTTCAGGTCTCTGGGGCTGGAAAGAAATCCAAGTTCGACCAGAATCGAGGGGATATCCGCCGCCTTGAGCACCGAAAAGGACGCCGTGCGAATGCGCCGGCTGTTCATCGGTCCGCCCTGCTGTGTCATCCCCTCAGCCACTGCCCGAGCCAGGGCGTCGGTGCGTGGTCTGGTTTCTTGCCGCGCGATATCCAATAGGATGTCTGCCACTTGATCGTCTGCGCCGCTCAGGTCTACGCCGGAGATCAGATCACCCCGATCATGGCGTTCGGCCAGTTTGTGGCTGGCCACGTCCGAGGCGTCGTCGGACAGCGTATAGACCGCTGCTCCATGTGCGCGACCTTCGGACAGGATGTCTGCATGCAGCGAAATAAACACATCCGCGCCTGCCCGATGCGCCAAAGCTATGCGCCGTTCCAAGCTGACGAAATGGTCATCCACACGAGTCATAACGACCTGATACCCTCCAGCCCGAAGCAACGTTTCGCGCAGCTCGCGAGCGAAGGTCAGCATCAGGGTTTTCTCGTCCGTTCCAGCGACTTCTGCCCCGGGATCAATGCCACCATGACCGGGGTCCAGCATCACCAGCAGCGTACGCGACCCATCCCGACTGGGTCTGGCAGTCGTCACTGCCGGTTCAGGCAAATCCCATCCTGGCTGGCGCGGCGCCCCGGCGGAGGCTGCGAAGCTGTCGAAATCGGTGCCGCTCAGACCAAGCGACAGTTTCGCTGTCCCGTTGACCTGATCCACCCTCAGATCTGAAGTATCAACGGCCAGCGGTGCGCCCAATTCCAGCACCATGCGCGACCAGCCGGGAACATAGGTCCCGAACTGCACGCCACTAATCCGGTCAGTCTGCAGGAAAGAGGCGGCGTCCAGCCCGGTCCAGTCTACCTCCTGAAAGTCCAACACCACGCGGTATGGATCTCGCAGAGTGAAGACCCGGTAAGGAACCCCCTGACTGAGGCCAAGCTCAACCCGAACGCCAGCGCGGCCGTCATCGGTAATACGGCTTTCATCGGATAACACACGTGCAAGCGCGCTGAAATCATGCGCGAACGCAGCACTGCTCAGCGCCCAGATCAGCGCGATGGCATAGAAAATCCTGCTCATGGCCTCAAGTTTTCCCGAGATCGTTTGACAGTCAGACTAACGGACCGAAGCGTTTTTGTGAACGGGTTACGCCGGAGTTGTGATCGCACCGCGCTCGGTCATAAAACGCTGCAGCCGTAGCAGGCCTTCCTCGATATCCGCCGTTGATCGCGCATAGGAGAACCGCAATGTGTGGTGCCCGCGTACAGGGTCGAAATCCAACCCCGGAGTCACGGCTACGCCGGCCTTGTCCAGAATCTCGGCCGCGAAGGCGCGGCTGTCATCGGTTAGGCCGGACACATCGGCGTAAACGTAGAACGCCCCGTCGGGCGGCGCGATATTGGTGAACCCGGCTTTGGGCAGACCTTCCAGCATCAGCGCGCGATTGCGGCGATAGACGTCCAGATTGGCTTGCAATTCCTCGTCGCAATCCATCGCAGCCAAAGCCGCCAGTTGGCTGGCATGGGGCGCGCAGATGAACATGTTCTGGGCAATACGTTCAACGACACGCACTTGTTCCTCGGGCACCACCATCCAGCCAACACGCCAACCGGTCATCGAGAAATACTTCGAGAATGAGTTGATCACATAGCACTCATCCGTCAGCTCGAGCGCGGTGACGGCTTTGGCTTCATATTCCAAACCATGGTAAATCTCATCACTGATGAACGAGGCCCCCTGCCCGTGCGCGGCCTCGATCAACGCGCCCATTGCGGCGTGATCCAGCATGGTGCCCGTCGGGTTGGCCGGTGACGCGACCATCAGGCCCTGCAGGTCAAGCCCGGCGAAATCCGCAGGCACGGGCTGCAGACGGTTTTCCGGTGCGGTCGGCAGATCGACTGGCACCAAACCCAGAGCTTTCAGAATTTGCCGGTAAGACGGGTAGCCCGGCGCACCGATACCAACGCGGTCGCCACTGTCGAACAACGCGGTAAAGGCCAGCAGAAATCCGCCCGACGACCCGGGGGTAATCACCACACGCTCGGGGTTCAGATCGACGTTGTACCACTTACCATAAAGACGTGCGATCCGTTGCCGCAGCTGAGGCAGGCCCAAGGCAACCGTATAGCCCAGCGGGGCTTGCTCCATGGCGTTGCCCAAGGCCTGCACGGCCCCTTTGGGCGCACCGGTTCCGGGCTGGCCGACTTCCATATGGATAATGTGGCGCCCACCCTCTTCGGCGCGGCGCGCGGCCTCCATCACGTCCATCACGATAAAGGGATCGACCCCGGACCGGGTTGAGTTTCTCATGCCAATCTCCCATGTTTCAGCCATGGCTTTTGAACGCTTATCCAGGGTGGCGTCAATCCCGACCCTGTTGCTGGTAGCAGTGACATGGATGGCAAGCCTTGTTCCGGCAAACGCTCAGGGCCTGATCCGAGACCCCGATATAGAACACGGGCTGCGTGAACTGGCCTTTCCGATTTTGCGCGCGGCCGGGCTGAACACCAACCGGGTCAAGGTACTGGTGGTCAATGACCGTACGTTCAACGCCTTTGTCATCGATTACAGCGCGATTTACCTGAATTACGGCCTGATCCTGTCCGTCGAAAACCCCGAAATGCTGCAGGCGGTCATCGCCCACGAAGCTGCTCATATCGCCAACGGTCATCTGGCCCGCCGGACGCAAAACTTGCGAACGGCGCAGCGCAAAGCAGGTCTTGGAACCGCACTGGCCCTGATCGCTGCGGCTGCGGGCGGTGGTGAGGCCGCAGCAGGCATTGCCGCGGGAACCCAAAGCGCCGCGCTGCGCAGTTTTCTCGGACATACCCGCGCCGAAGAATCCTCGGCCGACCAAAGCGCGGCCAGCTATCTCAGATGGGCCGGTATCTCGCCCGCCGGGATGGTTGAACTGCATCGAAAGTTCGCAGGTCAAGAGTTGCTGAACGCCGTCAATCAAGACCCCTACATGCGGTCGCACCCCACCAGCCGCGAGCGCCTGCGCGTGGCTGAGAGGTTTCTAGCGCAATCCGGCGACTGGTCAAAATCGGACCCGAATGCCGATTATTGGTTTGCGCGGGTCAAAGGTAAGCTGTCGGCCTTCCTGCGATCCCCAGCATGGACCATGCGCCGCGCGAAAGAGGAAAACGCGCAGGATGTCCGCCTGATGCGCGAAGCGTCGGCCTACCATCAGAACCGCGATCTGGCCAATGCCCGCGCAGCCATCGACGGTGCCCTGGCCATTCGTCCGGACGATCCGTTTTACTATGAACTCAAAGGCCAGATTCTGCTGGAAAACCGCAAGGTGCAAGACGCTGTGAAGGCCTATGGTAAAGCAGTTGAAATGGCCCCCAATAACTCGTTGATTTTAGCTGGGTACGGGCGTGCCCTGCTGGCTGAAGGGCAGACAAAGAACGCCTTGCAAGCGCTTGAAAACGCAAGGCAAAGAGATTACCGAAACCCCCGACTTATGCAAGACCTCGGGGTCGCATATGCGAAAGTAGGAAAAAACGGCATGGCTTCGGTCGTGACCGCAGAACGATATGCCCTGAGCGGTCGTCTGGCCGACGCGGGTATTCATGCAAAACGAGCCCTTGGGCAATTGCCCGAAGGGTCACCGGGTTGGCAAAGGGCGCAGGATGTGCTGATTGCATCGGAACGCGCAAAGAAAGCAAAAAGGAAACGGAAATGATCCTCAGACATGCAGCACCCGCCCTTCTGGGGCTTTCCCTGATCACAGGCCCCGCGCAAGCGCTGGATCTGAACGCGCTCAGCGCCTCGGAAAAGGAAGAATTCGGCGCACAGGTGCGCGAGTACCTGCTGGAAAACCCCGAGGTGATCATCGAGGCAATCAACATCCTTGAACAACGCAATGCCGTTGCCGAGGCCGCCGCCGACCAGGAACTAGTGGCTGCCAACGCTGATGAGCTGTTCAATGACGGCTATAGCTGGGTTGGAGGCAATCCGGAGGGCGACATTACCCTGGTCGAATTCATGGACTATCGCTGTGGCTATTGCCGTCGCGCGGTACCCGAAGTTGCTGAACTGCTGGCCGAAGACGGCAATATCCGGCTGGTGATCAAGGAATTCCCGATTCTGGGCGAGGCGTCGGTCCTGTCCTCACGCTTTGCCGTGGCAACCAAACATGTGGCCGGCGACGATGCCTATAAACAGGTTCACGATGCCCTGCTGGAGTTTGGCGGCGAACCAACCGAGGTTTCTCTGCGTCGCATTTCCGATGGCTTGGGTCTGGACAGTGACGCGATCATCGCGGCGATGGACAGCGATCAGGTGACCGATGAGATCACCCGCACCCGTGCCTTGGCACAACGCATGCAGATTTCCGGAACTCCGTCTTTCATTCTGGGCACCGAAATGCTGCGCGGGTTCCTGCCTGCGGACCAAATGCTGCAAATCGCCAAGGGCGTGCGCGCAGAACAAGGCTGATTGGCCACAGAGCACCTCTTTACCGAGGTGCTCTCAACCTCAGATTTACACAAAGGGGTAATTGGCGATGAACCGGCGGAACATATTGCTCTCCGGCGGGGCTATGGGTGTCATGGGAATCTCAGGTCAGTCTTTCGCTCAACCAGATAAAGGCTACTTCGTCCCTGCCGAGGAAGCCCCGCATCAACGGACCTTTATGCAGTGGCCTGTCAGCCGCAAAGTGTACGGGGACAGCTATCTTCTGAGTATGACGCAGCAGACCATCGCCGATATTGCAAATGCGATATCGGAGTTTGAGCCTGTAACGATGCTGACAGACGCCGAATATCACGCAACGGCACGTAAAAGACTGTCGGAGAGCGTCGAACTGTGGGACATCCCGACCGAGGACCTGTGGTGCCGGGATTCCGGCCCGATCTTTGTTGTCAACGACAGTGGAGACATTGCGGTTCGTCAGATTCAGTTCAACGGCTGGGGTCGGAAACAAGCCCACAAGCATGACGCCCGTATCGCCAGCCTAGTTGCTGGGCGTTTAGGTCTATCCCTGCTGCCCTCTGGCCTGATGGGTGAGGCTGGTGGGGTCGAACATGACGGGCACGGATTGCTGATGGCGCATGAGAGTTCATGGGTGAATGACAATCGCAACCCCGGTCAATCGCGTGATGAGGTCGAAGCCAAACTTCTGACTGCTTATGGTGCCGATCGAATGATCTGGTCCGAGGGTGTTTGGGGCGAAGACATCACCGATTACCACATCGACAGTCTGGCACGGTTCACCGGTCCGGGCCGCGTTTTGGTCAATCTGCCAGACGAGCCGGACATGCAAGACCCGTTCCACCTTGCAGCGCTCGACACGCATGACCGTCTTGTCGCCGAAGGCTTGCAGGTCGATGTAATCCCTGAACCGTTCAGACCTCGGGTTACTGACGCGGAATTTGTTGCGTCATATGCAAACTATTATGTTTGCAATGGCGGGGTCATAATGGCGCAGTTCGGCGACAGAGAAACCGATGCCATCGCACGCGAAGCTTTGGCCCGGCATTATCCTGGGCGCGAGCTTATTTCATTGAACGTCGATGCTCTGGGCCAGTCAGGCGGCGGCATTCACTGCGCCACGCAACAGATGCCTGCGGTATAAGGGCCAGCTCAAGCCGTCTGCCAACCTATTCCGCGGCTTCGGCAGCCGCATCCAGTTCAGCTGCTTTCTTCTCGACCTCTTCAACGATGTGATCGATCATCTGGTCGTTCGACATCTTGTGGCTGGCCTTACCCGCTAGATAGACCATGCCCGATCCGGCGCCACCGCCGGTAAAGCCGACATCGGTCATCAATGCCTCACCCGGTCCGTTCACGACACAGCCGATGATGGACAGACTCATCGGGGTCTTGATGTGTTCAAGCCGCTGCTCAAGTGCTTCGACCGTCTTGATCACGTCAAACCCTTGCCGCGCGCAGGACGGGCACGAGATGATGTTTACGCCGCGATGGCGCAGGCCCAGAGATTTCAGGATTTCATAACCAACCTTGACCTCTTCGACCGGATCAGCAGACAGGCTGACGCGGATCGTGTCGCCAATGCCCATCCACAGCAAATTACCCAACCCAATGGCAGATTTGATGGTACCAGACACCAGACCCCCGGCCTCGGTGATCCCTAGGTGAATCGGGGCGTCGGTCGCCTCTGCGATGCCCTGATAAGCGGCAGCCGACAGGAACACGTCGCTGGCCTTCACGCTGATCTTGAACTCATGGAAATCGTTGTCCTGCAGGATGCGGATATGCTCCAACCCGCTTTCAACCATCGCTTCGGGGCACGGTTCGCCATATTTCTCTAGCAGGTGCTTTTCCAGACTCCCTGCATTCACCCCAATCCGGATCGAGCAATTGTGGTCACGCGCCGCCCTGATGACCTCTTTCACCCGCTTTTCGTCGCCGATATTACCCGGGTTGATCCGTAAACAGGCGGCACCAGCCTCGGCGGCCTCGATCCCGCGGCGGTAGTGGAAGTGAATATCAGCCACGATCGGCACCGGACTTTCGCGCACGATCTCTTTTAGGGCCTTCGAAGATGCCTCATCCGGAACCGAAACGCGCACTATATCGGCACCGGCCTCGGCCGCCGCCTGAACCTGCGCCACAGTTGCCGCAACATCGGTCGTCAGCGTGTTGGTCATCGTCTGAACAGCAATCGGAGCGTCACCGCCAACGGCAACATCCCCGACCATGATCTGACGGGATTTGCGGCGATAGATATTGCGCCACGGGCGAACATGATTGAGCGACATGAGGACGGATCCAAGACAGCCTGAGTTGGGTCTTTAGATAGTCCGCCTACCGGGGCACCGCAATGGTTAGATCACTCGGCGGGGTCTTCTGAAACCTGTGCCTGCAGTTCAGCCACCAGCTGCTTCAGTGCACTGTTCTGATCGGCCTCAAGATCGGCCACCGCATAGGTTTCGGCAACAGCATCCTTGGATAGAACAACACCTTTGGCGACGGTCCCCGGTGCGCCGGCCGGGCCGTAATGTTCACCATTCATCGAGAAGAACACCGAGCCCGAAGCGCCCGCGCGCAACAGCGGCGGTTCTTCCGTCAGCGGAACCTCGAACACGCTGCCCTGTTCAACGGTGCCAAGGGTGCCCTCAAAGATCACGCTGCCATCCGCTGCGGTGACCCGCATCCAGGCCGGGTTCACAGCAACAATTTTCAGGGTGGTGTCGATCTGTTCGACCACTTGCGGCAAGGCCGGGCGTTCGACGGTGTGTACTTCAGCGACCTCAACCTTGGGCAGTGCCTGCGGTAAGAAGGTGCCCACCGTGCGCGGGTCCAGTGTGGATATTGGCGCATCGCGGGCGATCAGAACGGGAACGTCCAGCGCCTGCGGGCGGTATAGACGATCCAGCGCCTCGGCACTTGGGGAGTCTGCAGCTGCGACCTCAGTTTCGACACTCTTACGCGCCGCATCCAGCGGATCGAGGTCGGACAGAACCACCGGAGCTTGTTCGACCGGGCTGACCTGCACTTGCTGAATCTTGCTCAGAACCGACCAACCGCCGTAACCAATGCCGCAAATCACTGCGACCAAAACAAGCGACGAGCCGATGGCCCGCGGTTCAATCTGGCTAACAATAGATTCCCGACCGGGAACGAAAGGTGTATTGGGCGACATAAAGGGATCTCGTCCCATTGGGCCGCGTGCAGCTACCGCGCCCGAGGGCTTGCGGACAACCGATGCCTCGGCTGACATACCATGCGCAACCTCAAAACCACTTTCCTTGCAGAAGGCGGCAAAGGTGTCATCCGGGTTCATCCCGAGATAGCGGGCATAAGAACGCACATACCCGGCGATGAAGCCGGGTGTATCGAACGCGTCTGGATCGGCGTCTTCGATGGCTGCGATGTAATTGGCCTTTATCCGCAGTTCTCGTTGCACATCCAGAAGGGACTTGCCCATTGTTGCGCGTTCACCGCGCATCATGTCGCCAAGCCGTACCTCGTAATCGTCATAGCCCTTTGGCCTGACGTCGGCTTCACCTTTGGAATCGCGCTGAGATCTGCGCCCAATCATCCCTGCTGCCCCATTCTGCCTGCGCGTGTTTCACGCTAACGGCGAATCATCCCTTTGACGATTCGTCCGTCACTTTTGTTAGCTTAAGCTTAACACGCGGCAAACGCGTTGCACACTTTAGCGTGAGGTTAACCTGCAAGTTCGGCGCGATTTAGCGCACAATGTGACCAAAGTTCGTCCATCGCCTGCACCAAACGGTTAATCTCACCAGGTCCGTGCACCGGGGATGGGGTAAAGCGCAGGCGCTCGGTTCCACGCGGAACGGTGGGGAAATTGATTGGCTGAACATAGATTCCGTAATCATCCAGCAACCGGTCGCTGAGAATTTTTGTATGCACAGGATTACCAACGATCACCGGCACGATATGCGTACCGTGGTCGATCAACGGCAGGCCCAGCCCCTTAAGCCGCAGCTTTAGGACTTTTGCCTGAGTCTGATGCTGCTCGCGCAGATCGGTCGCGGTTTTCAGGTGGGCGACCGAGGCCGCAGCCCCTGCTGCCACCGCAGGCGGCAACGACGTCGTGAAGATGAAGCCCGGCGCATAAGAGCGCACTGCATCACACATTTTCTCACTGGCCGCTATATAGCCGCCCATCACCCCGAAGGCCTTGGCGAGAGTGCCGTTGATGATGTCGACGCGATGCGCCAGACGATCACGCTCGGCCACGCCGCCACCACGCGGGCCGTACATGCCTACTGCGTGGACTTCGTCCAGATAGGTCAGCGCGCCGAACTCATCGGCCAGATCGCAAATTTCTTCAACCGGACCAAAATCGCCATCCATCGAGTAGATGGATTCAAACGCAATCAGCTTTGGTGCTTTGGGGTCGTCGGCCTCAAGCAGTTCGCGCAGATGGGCCACATCGTTATGGCGGAAGATGCGTTTAGCACCGCCGTTGCGGCGCACGCCCTCGATCATCGAGGCGTGGTTCAGCTGATCCGAATAGATGATCAGACCAGGAAACAATTTCGGCAGCGTGCTCAGCGTCGCGTCATTGGCGATATACGCACTGGTGAACAGCAGCGCGGCCTCTTTGCCATGCAGATCAGCCAGCTCGGCCTCAAGTTGTTTGTGATAAACCGTGGTGCCCGAGATATTGCGGGTTCCACCCGAGCCAGCGCCAGTTGCGTCAACCGCTTCGTGCATGGCGTTCAAAACAACCGGATGCTGGCCCATGCCCAGATAATCATTGCCACACCACACGGTGATATCCTGCTGCGACCCGTCCGGGCGCGTCCGCACCGCATGCGGGAAATGGCCTTTACGGCGTTCGATATCGATGAAGGTCCGGTAGCGTCCTTCATCATGCAGCCTGGCGATCGCTGTATCGAGCTGAGCAGTATAGTCCACCGGTATCTCCTTACCTGCCCGGCCAGGTCATTAAAGACCGGACAAAATTTCTGACGTCCTCACCGGACGAATCCGGATATACGCCAATGCGTTCCCTTGTGCCCAGTACGTATAGACGACATTGGGATCACATATTTGATTTGCATCAAATATCCCCTCGTACCCGCATCGACAAGTAAAGTTACGGCCATCGGGCGCGAGGAAACGACGCAGGCACCCGCCGGAGTTTCCGATATTATACCATATTCCCGCCAAAGCACACTGGACGGCGCCGATTGCGCTGATAGGTTCTGCCAAATCTTGAAAGCAGGAGAACCCCATGTCGCTGGACGCTGTTCTGAACCGCATTGACGCTGATCTGCAAACCTCAATCGACCGACTGATGGAGCTGCTGCGCATTCCATCCATCTCGACCGACCCGGCCTATAACGAACAGGTGGATCAGGCTGCCGACTGGCTGGTGGCCGATCTGCAAAGCATAGGCATTGCAGCGGAAAAGCGTGAGACCACCGGCCACCCCATGGTCGTTGGCCATGTCGGAGAAGACAGCAGCGCGCCGCATGTCCTGTTCTACGGGCACTATGACGTGCAGCCGGTTGACCCGCTCGAGCTGTGGAATCGTGACCCGTTCGATCCCGCCATCGAGGACACGGACAATGGCCCGGTCATTCGTGGGCGCGGGTCGTCGGATGACAAAGGCCAGCTGATGACCTTTGTGGAGGCTTGCCGGGCTTGGAAAGCCGTCAACGGCTCCCTGCCCTGCCGCATCACCTTTTTCTTTGAAGGCGAAGAAGAATCGGGGTCCCCTTCCCTGGTTCCGTTCCTGCGGGAAAATGCGGTTGAGCTGAAAGCTGATCTGGCGCTGGTGTGCGATACCTCGATGGTATCGCGCGGTGTGCCGTCGATTTCCTCGCAGCTGCGCGGCATGCTCAAGGACGAATTCACCATCACCGGCCCGCGCATCGACCTGCATTCGGGCCATTACGGCGGCCCCGGCCTGAACCCGCTGCGGGAATTGTCCAAGATCATCGCCTCGTTCTATGACGATGAAACCGGCCGTGTCGCTGTCGAGGGTTTCTATGAAGGTGTCCATGAGGTGCCTGCCGAACAGCTGCGCCAGTGGCAAAACTGCGGCTTTGACGAGGCCGAGTACCTGAACTCGGTCGGCTACTCGCAACCCCATGGCGAAAAAGGCTATTCGACGCTGGAACAGCAATGGGCGCGTCCAACGCTTGAGGTCAACGGCCTGTGGGGTGGCTATAACGGCGCGGGGTCGAAAACCGTGATCCCGTCGCAGGCGCATTGTAAGATCACTTGTCGTCTGGTCGGTGACATGGACCCTGACAGCCTGCGCGACAAAATCCGCAAACATGTTGAAGAGCGTCTGTCGCCGGACGCCACGGTCGAATGGGACAATGATCTGGAAGGGTCCCCAGCGTCGGTCATGAATCTGGATCGCCCCGAATTCGAAGCCGCCCGTGGTGCCCTGTCGGACGAATGGGGGCGTGAGGCCGTGTTCACCGGGATGGGCGGCTCCATTCCTGTCGTCGGTTATTTCAATACCGAACTCGGGCTGGATTCGATGCTGGTTGGTTATGCCAATGACGATGACGCCATCCACTCACCGAACGAGAAGTACGACGTGAAAAGCTTTCACAAAGGCATCCGCTCCTGGGCCCGGATTCTGGACGCCCTGACCCGCTAAAGAAACCTGACCCGCTAAAGAAAAAGGCACCGCCAGATTGGCGGTGCCTTTTTCAGATCGGTCTCACTGATTACATGTGAATGACTTTGCCGTAAGCGTCCAGAACGCTCTCGTGCATCATTTCCGACAGTGTCGGATGCGGGAAGACCGTGTTCATCAGATCTTCTTCGGTAGTTTCCAGCTGACGGCCGACGATATAGCCCTGAATCAGTTCGGTCACTTCCGCACCGATCATATGCGCGCCCAGCAATTCGCCGGTCTTGGCGTCAAACACAGTTTTGATCAGACCTTCGGGTTCGCCCAGAGCGATGGCTTTACCATTACCAATAAACGGGAAACGACCGACTTTGATGTCATAGCCCAGTTCTTTGGCTTTTGCCTCGGTGTAGCCGACCGAAGCCACTTGCGGCTGACAATAGGTGCAGCCGGCGATACTTTCGGGTTTAACTGGGTGCGCGTGTTTACCGGCGATCAGTTCGGCAACCATGACACCTTCGTGGCTCGCCTTGTGCGCCAACCACGGTGCGCCCGCGATATCGCCAATGGCATACAGCCCCTCAACCCCGGTGCGGCAGAATTCGTCGGTCACGACATGGGTGCGGTCGAGCTTTACACCCAGAGCCTCAAGCCCGAGGTTTTCGACATTGCCAACGATCCCAACGGCCGAGATCACGGTGTCAAAGTCGTGCTTTTCGACCTTCCCCTTCACCTCGATATGCGCGGTGACCTTCCCTTTGCCACGGTCCAGTTGCTTGACCATCGCTTTTTCCATGATGGTCATGCCCTGCTTGGTAAAGGCCTTCTTGGCCAGACCGCTGATCTCGGCATCTTCCACCGGCAGCACGCGGTCCATGACCTCGACAACGGTCGTATCGGCACCCAGCGTGTTGTAGAAACTGGCGAATTCGATACCGATCGCGCCCGAACCGATGACCAGCAGTTTCTTGGGCATCCGCGGCGGTTGTAGCGCGTGCTTGTAGGTCCAGACCAGATCACCATCGGCCTCAAGCCCCGGCAGTTCGCGCGCCCGCGCGCCGGTGGCCAGCACGATGTTCTTGGCCGTCAGCTCTTCGGTCCCCTTGTCGGTTTTGACCGAAACCTTGCCCTTGGCGGGGATCGTCGCCTGCCCCATCACGACGGTGACTTTGTTCTTTTTCAACAGGTGACCGATGCCGCCTGAAAGCTGTGCCGCCACACCGCGTGAGCGTTTGACAACAGCGTCCAAGTCGTAGCCAACCTTGTCCGCCTTTAGACCGAAATCCTTGGCGCGCTCCATAAGGTGGAACACTTCGGAGGAACGCAGCAGCGCCTTGGTTGGGATACATCCCCAGTTCAGGCAGATACCGCCCAGATGTTCACGTTCGACCACAGCTGTTTTCAGGCCCAGCTGTGCTGCGCGAATGGCAGCGACATAGCCGCCCGGACCAGCGCCGATTACGATCAGATCAAAAGATTGTGCAGCCATGTTTCCCTCTCGGCGCAGGACGGTTGAAAAATTTAGTTTACCATTAAACTAATTTCCGGAACGCATCAACACACCTTTCCCGCGACAAATGCGACGCGGGATCACCGGTATCAGTGTATGCTGATTTCAGCCTATACCGGGTACGCTTCTATGGCTAGAACATAGGGGGCGGGTTCACCCACCCTTTCATAAACACAAATTATTCGAGAGGCTTACCATGGCCAAAACACTTAAGGATCTGCTACTTGCATTGCTCAACGCCACACTAATTCTTGTGGCTCTTTGCTTGTTTCTGGGATGGAAGCTGGCTTCGACAGTAGAAGACGTCACCACAGTTTTCTCGGAAAAAGTCCAGTTAGTGGCACCGCTGAGGGATGAAATTCGCGGAGTTCAGGGCGAGCTTGTGGCGCTGCGCAGCGATCTTGCAGATGCGCAAGCCAGTGGCTCTGTCACAGATATTACCGAAAAACTGCGGATATCCACGGCGCTGGTAAAGCTGGATAACCTGGAAGAGAGAATGCAGGACGCGCAAACCCGAGTTGCCGCTATAACCGACGCTCCGGGTGTGCTTATCAATTCTGCAATAAAGAGATCGGCCGACGTGGTCGCCGACCGAATTATTGCCATTCGAGGCTGCGTACCGCCGTCTTAGAGGGCGGCCTGCAGCTCGCGCACCGTGGACCCATACCCGCCCATATCGACATAAGCGGCTTCGTGCTCGGTCATCGGGCGATCAAGTGCTTCGTTCCGGTAAGGGAAACGTCCGAACTTGCGGATCACTTCGCGATGCGCCCGTGCATGCAACAGGTTGCTTTGATCACCGTCGCTCATGTTTTGACACATAAGACGGACACAGCGTTCCTGATCACACAGATTTTCCGAATGCATCATCGGCAGGTAAAAGAACTGCCGCGCGGGTTCATCGATCTTGAGGTCCCAACCCTTGTCCACCGCACATTTCGCTGCTGACAAAGCGGCGCGATCTGACGCGAATGCCTTGGCGCTGCCACGAAACATGTTGCGCGGGAACTGGTCCATCAGGATGATGTATGCCAATGCCCCGCTAGGGTAAGTCAACCAAAGAGAAAATTTGCCTTCATTCGCGGCTTCCCAGGTGGTCAAAAACCGTTCGCGAATTTCTGCGTCCAAGGCATCGTCTTGTAGATACCAACCTTTGGGACCAATCTCATCTAACCAATAACTCAATACTTCTTCAGGACTTGCCATTGCCCTATAACTCCGTCGTGTTGCCCTCCCCAGGGACGTAAGGTCATTTAAAGCTGTTTTACAGGATTGTTACAGTAAAAAATTGCAACACTTGCGACATAATCGTGTGTCTTAGGCAACATCTTGCGTCTCGGCCTCGGCTTCGGCCGCTTCAATGGCAACTTCTTGCGCTACTTCTACCGCAACTGGCGAGGCCGTCGGGTAGACCGGAGACATTGTGCCTGTCTCGTCCACCGGGATCGCAGCACGCTGCGTCATGCGATACAGGGCATAAACTGCCATCGTTACAAGCAGTGCAGCAATGAATAGGAAGAACCCCTGAGGGCCAAAGACGCGATCGCCCATCAGCCAACCCGTGATCAGCGGACCCGCAATCGCCCCCAGACCGTTGATGAACAGCAAACCGCCCGAAGCAGCGGCCATGTCTTCGTGATCAAGAAAGTCGTTCGCGTGGGCAATCAAAAGCGAATATAGCGGGTTCGACATGCCTCCGATCACAAATGCCGCCCCCAGCAAGATCGGGAAAGTGACCCCGAATAGCATGCCCGCTGTTGCCGCACACGCCCCTACCCCAGCAACCAGCATGATCAAGAAACGGCGGTCCATGCGGTCCGACATCCAGCCCAACGGATATTGCAACACCAAAGCGCCGATGTAGAAAGCAGCGATAAAGGTCGAAATTTCAACCAGCGTCAAGCCCGCGCGGGCACCATAGACCGAGGCCATACCGAACTGAGCCGAGAACACTCCGCCTAGAAGGAACATACCAACGCAGCCCAGTGGCGAACTTTTGAAAAGTTCGCGCAGAGTCATCGGTTTGGTTGTATCAAATGCCGGCGTTGGCGAAATCGACAGAAGAATGGGGGCGAAAGAGATCGAAACCAGAATGGACGCGACGACAAACGTGTCAAAACCAGCCGGATCGCCCAGCACAACCAGACCCTGGGCAGTGATGATGCCTGTCATTTGAAAAATCATATACAGCGACAATGCCTGACCACGGTTTTCGTTGCTGGCGGCGTTGTTCAGCCAGCTTTCTGCGGTGACATAAACGCCGGAAAAGCAGAACCCGATCACGAAGCGCCCCAGAATCCAGACAAACGGGTTGGTCATCAACGGGTAAAGGATCATGACGGCCGAGATGAAAGACGCTAGCGCCGCAAACACTCGCACATGTCCGACCCTTCGGATCATCTCGGGTGCGAGGCGTGATCCTCCAAGAAAACCCATAAAATACGCTGACATTACGAACGACATCTCAAGGGTCGAAAACCCCTCGATCTCACCACGGACACCCAAGATCGTCCCTTGCAGGCCGTTGCCGACCATCAACAAGCCCATACCAAGAAGAAGCGCCCATGCGCTGGACAGGACCTGAAACATTGGGGCCTCCGAAATATGCCGACCTGAATTATGGATTCGCTTTTATATGAAAAACGGCTCTGATCGCGCTTGTCTACGACATTGCAAACAGACGATCCCGACAACGCGCCCCTTATGGGATCAAAAGCGACGCGTCACCGTAAGAAAAGAAACGATAATTTTCTTCAATCGCATGCGCATAGACATCGCGCATCCGATCCTGCCCCATCAGTGCTGAAACCAGCATCAACAGCGTGGATTTCGGCAGGTGAAAATTGGTCATCAGCGCATCGGTCACGTGGAACTCGAAACCGGGATAGATGAAGATATCTGTGTCGCCTTCCCACGGTTCGATCTGCCCGGACCGTGCCGCGCTTTCGATCAGGCGTAGGGCGGTGGTGCCCACGGGGATAACTCGCCCTCCGGCCAATTTGGTGGCGCGGATTTCTTCGGCTGCAGTGGCGCTGACCTTGCCCCATTCAGCGTGCATCTTGTGGGTGGTCACGTCCTCGACCTTGACCGGCAGGAACGTGCCTGCCCCCACATGCAGTGTAACATGGCTTATCACCACGCCGCGGGCTTCCAGTGCCTGCATCAGCGCCTGATCAAAATGCAAAGACGCCGTGGGGGCCGCGACAGCACCCGAATTGCGGGCCCAGATCGTCTGGTAATCGGTTTTGTCCTGCTCATCTGCCGGGCGCTTAGCGGCAATATAAGGGGGCAACGGCATTGCGCCTGCCTGTTCCAGCGCGGTGTCGAAATCCTCATCCGACAGGTTGAACCGCAGATAGGCCTGCCCGTCTTCAACCCGTTCCAGCGTGGCACTGAGGTCATCGGAGAACCTAATTTCTTCGCCCCGTTTGACCTTTTTTAGCGGTTTGATCAGCGCTGCCCATGTGCCGTCGGCCTGCGGGTCCAGCAAGGTGGCCTCGATTGCAGCCGAAACCGGGCCTTGCGCGCTGTCGCGATGGCGGCGGCCGTTCAAGCGCGCGGGGATGACGCGCGTGTCATTTAGCACCAACCGGTCACCGGGTTGCAGCCAATCCGGCAGATCATACACATGTGCATCCGAGACGGCATCGCCGTTGGCTACCAAAAGCCGCGCGGACGAACGCGGGCTGGCCGGGCGCGTGGCAATTCGGTCTTCGGGCAGGTGGAAATCAAAATCGCTGAGTTTCATGGCCGCGCCATACAGCGCCAAACATCTCAGTTCAACGGTCTGATGGCGGCGCCCCGTAAGTTCGCTTCGGCTCATCCGGCTTTATGGGCTGCGCGTTAGGCCCGTCGGACACAGTGGGCGCCGGAGCCCGCAGCAGGTTGCGCAGGAACAGCGGTGCTAGCCCCGACAATGGGTTCACGGATACTTTTGGATCTCGGAACGGGCCGGTCAGGGTGTAGTTGAAACCGATAACGCCCTCGCCCTTCTTGGTGAACACGCTGCCGATGGCGTTAACTAGGTAGATCGGAGAAATCGCCCCGCGCAGGTTCAGCGTTTCAGTAACTGTGTTGATAGTGCCGTCAAAGGACAAGCCCATTGATGGGCCAACAGCACTACCGCTGAGGACTTTGACCTCTGTCGGAGTGATACGCATCCGGCTTTCGATGGTCGAGAAAAAGATGCCCTGCCCCGCCATTTCATTGACCAAACCAACAAGGCTGATCGCGTTCAGCAGGGCGGCCATGGCAGGGGCATCCTTGATGTATGTATTGGTGATTTTTGCGATCACGTCGTAATTCCCGGGCCCCGCAACCGGCTCTAGTTGCACGTTTAATGACCCGCTCCGCGCCTGCGTGATCATCCCCGCAGACCGCAGAACTGCCCCAGCATCCCCTGAGGTCAGTGTCACCGCATTACGATCCGCACGCGGTGAAACCTGCCCTCGCACAGGCGCGCCTCCGTTCACGTTGGCTGTGAAGGATCCATTAACGCCGCCGGTGGTTTGAAACGTGCCCCGAAACCCTGTCAGCGCTATGGTCTCGGTCACCTGCAGACGGTCCAGTGTCACGTCCATCCGGGGTCCTGTGCCGGAACCACCGCTACCACTGCCAAATGTCGCGCGCCCCAAGTTCATTACGCCGCCCAGCACCCGGATATCTGGCACCGCGCCGCCGCGATTTATCAGCTCGGCTGGAACCGCCAACCAATTGCCCAGATCAAACGAGCTGAACTGAACACGGTCGAAATCACCGTCATTGAACGAGATCGAAGCGGTAGTGCGCAATCCGGCCGCGTCCAGCTTCAACTCATCCACACGAAGATTTTCCCCTAAGGTGGCTTTAAGCGTCATTGTGCCGGTCGTGCCCGTGCCCTTGCGCCAGCCCAGCTCGGGAACAGCCAATGCCACACCCCTTAGATCGGACGAAGCGGTCAGAATTGGCGGCGTCCCAGCACCGATGCCCAGAGCAATATCTGCCGTGCCCAGCCCGGTTAGCATTCCTTGCGGCAACCCGGCATTCAACTCGGTCATCAACCGAGGGGACAATTCGATCTGGCCGGTCAACTCACTGCGCTGTGCTTCGGTACCGCCGATCGGTTGCCGCCACGTACCCTGAATCGGGACATCGCCGAACAACCCATCGCCAGAAACTTCAACTTCGGTTTGGTTACCTTCAAGTGCCAGTTGGTCGGCACTGACCGAAAACCCCGGAACCAGCTTGTCACTTTGGACATTGCCTATATTGCCGAGGAAATGGAACTCGGTGTCTTCGAATTTTAACCCCTTCTTCATCGGCAGCGACAACGTTCCGGCAAGGCTCACAGTGCCCTCAGCCAGATCGACCGGCAGGTTCGCTTTGGACAGCAAACTGAGTGGTGGGCGGTCGAGCAGTGACAACGCCGCTGTCGCGCTGCCTTTGGCCGTGACGCGTGTGATCGACGGGGACAGTTCCTTGATCGCTGTATCGGGGATGATGAACGACGTGCCGGTGGCATCTACTGCGCCCCCTTCGTCCGCGATGACAACGCCAGCTTCCGCTGTGGCCGTGAAACGGCGATTGATCAAGCTGGCCTGTCCCTGCGCGTTCTCAAGCGGTGGCAAGGTCTTGGCGAACCTGATCTTTGCCTTGTCGAATCCGAAATCCAAATAGATATCCGGTTTATTTCCCGGCTGTAGCCGCAAGGCAAAATCAATGTCCGAGAACTGGCCTTCATAAAGGTTTTCCTCTACCCAAAGCCGTGGCTTTGACGCCAGGCGTTCGGGCCAATAGTTCAACAGCTCATCCCCGTTCATGCTGTCTAGATGCGCCTCAATTTGCGCCGCCCAACCCTCGGGTTCACCGGTCAGCTTGCCCGATCCCAACAGCCGATAGTTAGCGTCTTCGATCATGATCTGACCCAGTTGCAGTTCGAACGGAGCCAGTTTCATCTTCAAATCCAGATCGGAGCGCGCCAGTTTCAACGGGACCGGGAACAAGTTAGCCGGGTTGATGTTGATATTGCTGAGGCTCAACTGTGAAGTCAGGCTGTCCAGCGCACCGTTTTCGATACCGTGCAAAAAGGCCTTACCTTCGGCCTGAAAGGCCCCCCAGGCGGAAACCACCGAGACTTCGTTGAAGTCTAGCTCCTCCTTAGTGGGGTTATAGGTAAAATAGGTTCTGGCGGACTCGAACGGAATGGGGCGCGTTTCTTGCGTTGGCTGCACCGCTCCTGCCCCAAGGTTCAGCGTTGCGAACAACGGCCCCAACGCTGCGTTACCGTCGATGCTACCGCGCAACGCCCCTGAAATCGGCGCCTTGAGGACCTGTAACCACGACAGAGCAACACTTTGACTGGCGATATCTTCGGTCGGCAGATCGGTGATCGAAATGCCGAACTGCGCCTGAGGTGTGCCCAAAACACTGGTATAATTCGCTTCAATCGAGCTGGCATAGTCTCGGCCGGTCAGAACGGAAAACCCTGTGGCCAAATGCATCTCATCCCCGGTGCGGGTGGCAGTGATATGCCCCCCGTCAAAAATCCAGGCCCGACCAAGACGCAGATCCTGGTAGTCAAGCGTCAGCGATTCCAAATCAACCGAGCGCAGCCCGGACAGGATAGGCGACAGAAATACGTCGTCGGATTGTTCGATCAACTCGGCTAAGTTCGGCGCTCGCTGTACAGGGGCGCTGCCCGAGCCGACGGTCAGCGACAATGCCCCGTCCAGCCCCCGGGTCAACGCGATCTGCGCATCGCGAAGGATGATACGACGCGGGCGGATTTGTCCCCGTAAAAGCCCACGCATGGACAGTCGAGTGCGCAAATCGGACACTTGCGCAATCTGCTGCCCCGCCGCGTCGCTGATCGTCACGTCAGTCAGCTGCAGCCGAGGGCGCCATTCTTCGTTCACGATGAAACTGGCGTCGCCGAAACGGATTTTCAGCCCCCCAAGGCTTTGGTCTAGGCGCTGTTCTACTTGCTTGCGCAGCCACTCAGGCGCGTGCAGATTCTGACCGAATAGAAAAAACCAACCCGCAAAGACTAACAACCCCAGCGACAGGACCGTCCAACCAGAAAAATGCGCGGCAATACGACGACGGGACCGGCGACGCCGGGGCTTTTTGGGCTGCGGCGCACTTTTGTCTTCGTGCTGCACCAATTTTCTATCCACGTCTTCCAACCCGCCCGCGCCGCCCTATGATGTCGGGCAGCCCATAAAAAACTTTAGCGGAGTTTCCAATGCCCGACGTTTCAGACATCGCCCCTGATTTCACTTTGCCCCGCGACGGAGGCGGTGAGGTCACCCTGTCAGCCCTGCGCGGCGGCACTGTGGTTCTGTTCTTCTATCCTCGCGATGATACGCCGGGCTGCACCAAGGAATCCATCGGTTTCTCGGAACAACTTCAAGCCTTTGCGGATGCGGGCGCTCACGTTTTCGGCATTTCACGGGATAGCGTCGCCAAGCACGACAAATTCGTCGCCAAGCACAACCTGACCACACCCCTGTTGTCGGATGAAGGCTCGACCGTTTGCGAGGACTACGGCGTGTGGGTGGAAAAGAACATGTACGGCAAGAAATCGATGGGCATTCAACGCTCGACCTTCGTGATCGACGCCGAAGGCAAGATCGCCAAGGTCTGGCGCAAGGTCAAAGTGCCCGGTCACGTGGACGAAGTGTTGGAGGCTGTGCGCGCCCTTTAGCCCCCTCGACCACAGTCGCCATCCGGTCTAAGAGCCGCGTGCAATCAAGCGGAGAAACATGGTGTCAAAGACGCTAACTCAGATGGCGACCGAAGTTCTGACCATGGCGGAAGGGCGGGAGAAAACCGCCCTGTCCAAACGCCATGCCGCCGCATGGTTTGCATCGCGCAAGGGCGACGCGCCTGCGATTGAGATCGGCACCGCCATCCCGCCACTGCAACCTGCGCGTCCCGATCAGCCTGAACTGCTGTCCCCGCGCGAGGTGCCCAAACGAAAACCTGGCACTGAGGCGGGCCGTATCGCTATGTTGCATGCCGTCGCCCATATCGAACTGAATGCGGTCGATCTGCACTGGGACATCATCGCCCGTTTCGGTCATGTCCCGATGCCGATCGGATTTTATGACGACTGGGTCAAATGCGCCGAAGAGGAATCGCGCCATTTCGAAATGGTCTGCGATTGCCTCGAAGCTATGGGCAGCCATTACGGCGCCCTGCCAGCCCATGCCGGCATGTGGCGCGCAGCCGAGGACACCGCCGAGGATTTGATGGGCCGTCTGGCCGTGGTTCCGATGGTGCTTGAAGCACGCGGGCTAGATGTGACCCCCGGCATGATCGACATCTTCCGCAAGGCCAAGGACGCAAAGGCCATCGCGGCGCTAGAGGTTATTTATGCCGAAGAGGTCGGGCATGTGGCCTATGGTTCGAAATGGTTTCATTTATATGCCAACCATTTCGTTCCAGAGGAAGCCTCGAGCACCTAAATATTTGTAAATTATTAAAAATTTTTTCATCAGGTCAGATTCCCCCTTCAAAAGACTTGCTCCATCACTTGGGATTACAGAACAAGTCTTTTTCGGATGGAACTTTCGAAATGTGCCCACGTACACCTAAGCAGCGCCCACAAAAAGCAAATCACCACAATGCTTTACAAGAATGGACGTTCTGGGAACAAAAATGACCGACAGCACTCAATGCCACGTAGTTTGATGCACGTTGCTGACTAGATTTGACTTACAGTCACGGACGGAGACACAGATGGTCTCAACTACTTCAGACGTTTTCATTATTGAAATGCCAACAGCGGTATGTTTTCCGACCACTGGGAGGCGCAATACCCGGCCATTTCAGAGTGACTGGCACCTTGGCACGCGCGCTCTCCAAATAGCTGGCGTGTGCCGAGGTGCCTTGGTCCGTCAGGACCAATCGAAATTCCATTTCAAGAATTGTCTTTGAGCTGTTTTGCCCTGCTTTGCGTCAGGCAATAGTTGTCACCGTTCATCTCAAGAATTCTGACATGATGGGTAAGCCTGTTGAGAAAGGCTCCGGTCAGCGATATCAAACCATGACAGGTACAAGCCATGTTGCCGATGATCGTTGCAAATGTGCAGCCTGGTGAGGCTGCGTGGATCCGTGCCTCCAA
The DNA here is from genome assembly GCF_056538005.1 of Ruegeria sp. BI11. NCBI lineage: Bacteria > Pseudomonadati > Pseudomonadota > Alphaproteobacteria > Rhodobacterales > Roseobacteraceae > Ruegeria > Ruegeria sp. BI11. The sequence goes on from NZ_JBQFSM010000001.1 coordinate 759,970, forward strand.
GTTGGTTTGTCTGTCGAGGTTGTTCCCTTCGATCATTTGCAGTTGCGGGCCTCTCCGGTGATTCGCAGCGCTGGTCAAAACTGGCACCGACAATGCTCAAAAACGCGTTAGACCGGGAAAAAAAATCTTAGGGCTCTCATTGGCAAGAATAGCCAATCGTAGAGCACCATTGCCTCTCTACTCTTCTTCTATCCTTGAAATCCAAGAACAGTCCCTCATCTATCCATTAGGGACCAAGAATAGCATAAGCATCTGTTCTTGCTAGATTTTTACGACTGCACCAAGCGCAGGATAGTTGAAGAATGGCCTCCATTCTTGTATCTTTTGGAGACCATTCGCTGCCTTGGAGGACCACTTGAAGCCCATCTCAGAATTAGGCCGGCAACCTGTGAAACACACACAAACTCGAGCTGGCGAAACCCGATTTTCGATCTACCGGGAAGATGGCAGCATCGCGATGTGGCCTTGGGCTTGGGTTGTAAGCGAGACACGTCAACGAAACTACACCCCGGATACTATTTCCACTCGACTATCTCACATCACCATTCTCGAACTTTGGGCAATTCACCGAGGTATCGAACTTTACACCATCATGCTAGACGGAGAATGCTTGGGCTTAGAGCAAGTAGCGGACTTAAATTACTTCCTGAATTTTCAAATACAGGATTTGCGTAAGCTGGCGAGGGTTCTGCCCATGAATGAGCAGAAGTTTCTTACCAGGTGTCTGGAAGAGCGAAGCGTTCAAGCTGGCACAATAATCCAACGGCAGATTGGTATTGAAGAATACCTCCTGTGGCTCGGCGAGTACGGCAATCGTTTGCTTCAAAAAAAGCCAAGCCCAGAATCCGAACGGAAACTGTGCCGTCGCAAACAACTCCTGGAACCAGCGATCAAGCTACGTGAGGGCGGCTATCACACAGTGCCGGGCAGCTATGCGCACTACTTTCGAAAGGTACGTAAAGGTATGCCGCAAAGCCGGATCAAGGCATACGATCATGAGAAAGCTGCTGACCGCTTTGCCCTATGGATCGCGATCTGTAATCCGTATGATGTTTGGCCCAAGAATCGAGTTCGAGCTTTACGAAACTACCTAATTTTATTGATGTTTTCCGACCTTGGCTTGCGCGCTGGCGAGTTGGGTCAAATGAAGACCGAAGATTATAAGAGCGAAGATGATTTGATCGAGGTCGTTCGCCGCCGCAATGACCCAGAAGACCCTAGGAAACGTCAGCCAAACGCAAAGACCTTCGACCGGAAAATCAGTTTGAAAGCGTCGCCGTTGCTGATCGAGACCCTCGATGAATGGATGGATGTGAGGGACGACATCGATTTTCAAAGCGGGAGAAACTCAAACTCCTTCATGTTTGTCAACTTGGCTCGTGATCCCACTGAGTATGGCAAGCCCATGTCCAAGACCGCAATTGACGATGTGTTCAGAGACGCCTCCAGAGCAGCTGGAGTTCGAACACTGACCCCGCACCCAATGCGACACAAAAAGGCCCGAGAAATGGCCAAGCTTTTAAAGGAACTTGGAACCAGTGGCGAAGAAGCTCGAAAAGTCTTCACTTATCACTTTGGATGGTCGGAAACGTCTAAGATGATCTCTCGCTATCTTGGAGGAGAGTCCGATCTTGGCGCCGCGAAAAGCATGCGAACAATCTGGGCGGAACAGGAGGCAAGAGCTGCTGCTCTAGATACGGAATTCCTCAACACAATTGGTTCGGAACCCAGCGAGTACATTAGCCTTCTCGATCACCGCGAAAAGCTGTTCGAAGAAGCCGCGGAAAGGAAGCATGGTAAGCAATGAACAAGCGCAAACATCTTTATCATGGCATTCCAGCATTTCGCCCGACCAATATCCGCCGAGCTGCCAACGGTGAAACTTTCGATATCACTTCTGATTATTGGGAAGTGAGCGCAACTGGTAGCGTTGCTACTTTCAATTTTAAATGGTGTACTGAGGTATTGTCGCCGTTGATGAAAAACGCGCTTAAGGAAGTGGTGGCTTATCGGCTCGAAACCAACCTTGCTTCTTCGATTCTTGGAGAGTTGAGAGCCTTCAAGCGACCCTGTGTCTGGCTCAGGCGCGAAAACAACGACCTGGTCGGTCGGATCAACCGTAAAGATATTGCCGCCTACCGATTGGATGATCCGAGTGGTAGTGATTACAGCATGCGAAACATTGTTTCTTCATGGCAAGAAATTGGATTTCCGGGGATTGCCCCAGATGCGGCTGAACTAATCGACGGCTTCCGGAAAAAAGAAAACGAAAAAGTTCATATTCTGACCCTAGATCCAGAGTCGGGTCCGTACTTGGATGGCGAAATCGCGATGGTGGATCGCGAACTCCATGAAGCTTACGAAAGCGGCGCCATCAATGATGCTCAATATGTGCTAGTTCAAACATTTCGCCTCTATGGTCAGCGAGCCTCAATGAATGCCAACCTGAAACTTCGGGACATAAGAACTCCGAAGCACCACGGTGTGCAAACCTCTATCCGGTTCGAAATCCTTAAACAAAAGCGAACCCAAGCCGAAAGATACGGCCCCAAGCGACCTGCCCCAATGCTGTTTACCCACGCCTTAGAGGCTTACCTAGATCGATTAACCGGTGGCATTCCTGCTTCTGAGTGGAATCACGAGAAACCATTATTTCCCGCGAGTACTGATGAATTTGTTGCAGATTGTCGCTCAGTCACGAAGAAAAGAGCGCGAGACTCAAAAGGTCAAACAATGGCGGGTTACGAAGGTCATATGACTGCGCACCAAGCCTCTGCGCGATTCAAAAACATTCTTAAAAAATTAAATATCATAAGCCCTCGAACTGGTGAACCAATGGTGTTTAACCAATTGAGAGAACGGCACACTATCGCAACAATCATGGCGATGCGAGGATGTACGGCGGAAGAAATCGCGGCATGGATGCATCACACCAGCCCCGGCAGCTGCGAAGCCTACATCGAACTTGCCTCTCGACATCATCAGCTCATGAGTAGTCTGCTGGACGGTAAGATGGTTCATGTCGCAGGCAGGTTCTTGGGTCAAGTGACTGAAGCGCAATCCGACGACCTCGAATTTGGCGCAATTATTACAGCAACCGAAGCTGACGGTGCTCCTGATTTGGGCGCATGCGATTCTGGAGGTTGCAGCGCGCTGGAAAGCCTCGCAGCGCCATATGCATGCTTTCTCTGCCGCCATTTCAATCTCTCAATTGATTCCGAGCTTGACCCGTTACTGCGCCTTCTGGCTGGTAGAAAGGCAGAAGCTAAAATGCATGGCGATGACGAATATTCTCGAGAACTTAATCGGCACGTTGCTGCGGTTTTAGCGGCTAAGAAAATGCAGCATCAGGCGCGCCAAGAGCGGGAGCGCAACGCATGACTTTGCATTTCAAGTCGAAACAACAAATCTCGGTTGAAGAATACATCGCAATGGCTAAGAAACTGTCGATCCTTGACCCCCGTGTCGAGGGGCATGTTGTTTGGGACAGTGCCACTTGGGACATCACTGCTTTCGTAAAGCGGATAAGGAATTCCAAGCGAGAAACGATTGGTTTCCATCATGCAGATCGATGGCGGTCCCGGGCGAATGATCCCGAGTTCGCGATGAACCTGCCGTTTGGTGACTTCGCAAAGGCATACTTCGCCTTTCAACTCAATGAAAACGCCACAAAAACAGGAAAATTTAGAAAATCCAATGTCTTTAGCCACAAGGTTAAGTTCTGCCGCATCTTAGACCGCGTTCTAGAAAGTCGAGGACATCCCGGCCGTGCAGACCTTATAGCAAAGTCAGACCTGAACAAAGTCGTCGAGTTAGCCAGTAAATCGCATAAGCGTAAGGCTGCCGAGACCATGCGATCTATTGCGAGAGTGTTGGAGGAAGCGGGCATCGCGCGTGACCTAAAGAGCTGGTGGCATCCAGAACTCCAAGACAATCGCTTTCGGAGCAGAGTGAATGAGGACTCTCTCCGGAAAAACCTGACCGAAGAGGAAGTGTCATGCTTGGGAGAAGCCTTTCACCGAGCAAAAACGCCACGAGATCAGGTCGTTATGGGCATTGTCGCACTGTTGATGTGTGCCCCCTCTCGAAAAGAGGAAGTCTTCATTCTACCAGCCAAGGTTCAGGCTTTGGATAACCCGGGCGAAGGTTACGTCAACCCAGATGTGCCCTTCAACGAAGACTGTCGTTTCAAAGCTGGCCTCAGGTGGTGGCCAGTAAAGGGCGGAAAGCCTATGATTAAATTTGTTCCGAAAGAAATGGTTCCGGTTTCTCAGTTGGCACTCGAAAGGATCTGTGAACATACTGAGAAAGCGCGCAAATTAGCAAAGTGGATGATGGAGAACCCTGGCAGGGTTTTTGTCCCTGCGAATCTTCAACATGTTAGGGCAACCGGCGAAATCACACGTTCAGAGCTGGAAGAACTTCTTGGTGTCGGTGTAGATTTTTGGCTTCAGTCTAGGCGCATCCTAGCTGCCAAGTACAGGACCCGCGAAAATGGAAAACCCATAGCAGTATACGACTTTGTTCAGGTTGAAAAGAAGTGCTTGGCCGAAGCACCTCACGGATTTCCTGTGCTCAGCGAATTGTCTTCGTTAGTGTACTCCGAGGCGCTGTGCGTCTGTTTAAAAAACCAATTTGCTCACAATGCTGAGGCACGGCCTTACATGATAGAAGCATTAAGTAGAGCTGTGGTCGAACTCGTCTTGTCAGGCAGGCCAGAAAGTCTTCAAAAAAGTGGCCAAACTCAACCTGCGGTTCCCTCCATCTTCGAGCGTTTCGATATCCGGTTAAAAAACGGTAAGTACCCCAAAATCACTACACACCAAATGCGCCATTACCTAAACACTATTGCTCAACGCGCCAATGTTCCCCAATCACACATAGCCTACTGGAGTGGTCGTGCGAACGTCATGCAAAACCGGAACTACGACCACACAGACAAACTGTATCAAGTCGAACAAATAAAGCGCACTGGCGAGGGTGAGAACCTACCGGCAATCAGAGTTGTGGACGACTCGGAAGTCGAAAATGCGGCCTACGAAACTGCAAACCTGAAGATGCATCTTCTTTCGACGTTATTCGGATATTGCAATCGTCGCTTTAATCAAGAGCCGTGCGACCGAGCTGGTGCCTGTAGAACATGCACTAGGCTGGTATGCCTAGGCGGTTCCAAAAGAGCCGCTGATCAGCTCCTTAGAGATGCGGAAAGAGATCAGAAATCTCTTGAAACCCTGCGTGCTCGCCAGGCTAAAGGAATGCGGGTCAATGAAACAACCATAGAGGCTATCGAACATAGTCATGCTCGTAGTCAAGCACTCGCTGAGGCCATTATGGATCCAGCAAACGAAGGGAGTCTGATCCGCAATACCGACCTTGGCCCATTGATCGAGTTCAGCCACGCTGAACGGATCATCGAAAAAAAGCTGGCAGAGCTTGAAACCTCTCGAACCACAGGGAACTTGACGTGAAGCTTACGCCCGAAAAAGTGGATAAAATTCTGGTCCTGATTAGTCAAATGAGGGGCGAAATCACCCGGACCAAAATACACGATAAAGTTGAATCAAAGGTTGTCAAAATCTCATCTAAGCAGCTGTTCAAACACCCTCTCATCCATGCGGCCTACCTAGACAAGGCGGCAGCCTTCTCGCGCAAAAGAGAGACGGATAAAGGTAAAAAAACCCGAAAGGCACCAAAAAACGCCGCTGTAATAATGGAAGAACAGCAAAAAAAGATCGCTCAACTCGAAGAGAAATTGGACGTGATCTTGTCAAACGCCATGGCACAAGGGGTTGATCCTCGCTTGATGAAGCAACCGCTAAACGTCTCCAGACTTGGGAACACCTACCCAGAGGGACGCAAAAAATGAGCCGCAGCAGGAAAGCGGAGGCCATTGCCACGCTTGAGGCGTTGATCAGAAAGGCTGAGGAAAACGATCAGTTGCTGCCCAATGCGGATGGTGCCTTGAGCCTGAAACTGATTTTGGAACAGGCGAAACTGAACTGGAACACTCTGTATCGCAACGAAGAAATCCGCTCTCTCCTCGCAGAGTACGCAGAAGAAAAGGGGCTGGCATACAGCAGGAAAGGCAGAGTCGCCCAACTGAAGAAAGCCTTGAAGCATCGAAGTCAGATCCCACAGACATGGTGCCCCTTAAGAAGCTCAAAGACCTACAGCAGCGGGTCTCACAGCTTGAAAAGAAGATTGCTGAGTTGCGGGCATCTAATACGCCATTGCTCGATGAGGGTTTGAGCTTCGCGCAGGCTGTAGAACAGTTCACCGTTTAGCAGTTCGTCCCTGAAGCGTGCATTGAAGCTTTCGCAGTATCCATTTTCCCATGGCGAGCCTGGTCCGATGTAGGCTGTCTTGGCACCCACTGCGGCGATCCAGTCCCGCACCTTTTGAGCGATAAATTCCGGCCCATTGTCGGATCTTATGTATTCCGGTGGGCCACGCAGAATGAACAAGTCGGTTATGGGGGCAGTAGCTTCCCTTTTGACCAAGGCGACCATAACAAAGGCCGCCGCCGAAAAGGGCGGGTCATCCCATAATCACAGATCAGGCCTCAAGGGAATCCAAACGATTCAGGTTTTCGGCCGGGCGCTGTGGACCTATGAAACGCTCCTTGTGAGCTCTCACTATGTCCTGCCGGAAAATCGTTGCGATAGATATTTGTAGAGCTTTTCGCCCTGCAATTTGTCGGTGGCTGGGTTGGTCCGAACATAGAAATCATCACCAAGGAATGCTGGTTCGGCGCCACTCGCAACTCTTACTACTAGCACATTTTTGCCATCAACTGCCTCAAGCACCCAATCCAGCTGAGGGTAGAATTTCTCACCAATTTTCGACTTAATCAGGTTCTTGAAGTGAAGAAGGTAATTATCCGTTACTCCTGAATGGTGCTTTGAGACTTCTTGATCCACTCCAGGGATGCGCCCATCATCACTTACACCGATCAGCAGAGTGCCTCCCTCCGTATTAAGGAACCCAGCTACTGTTTTGAGCGCTGATATTTCGATGTACTTTTCTTTCTTGCCGGTTCTCAGGTCGACCGAAAGTGTTTCCTTAAACTCGGTTACTTTGTCTTCACCAGATCGAACTAAAGCCTTGATTTCATCGGCTGCGGTTAGTCGGCCAATTGCACCAAGAAGACTTGAGACGTCGACTGAAATGGAATTGACGTTGTTTGGGCTAAAAACCAAATCCCTTTCCAATCTCGCTATCTGCTCTTGTAATTTCAGCAAATTGAAATGGGTCTCCACAAGGGTTGTTTGCACATTCAATGGCGGAACAGGAATCTCTAAGGTTGTGAGAAGATCACCAGTCAAAGTCAAATGCGGAGTCCCAGACGCCACTCCTTCGAGGCACATACGACCCAGTGTCGAGTTGAGAAACATTTTGAGGTAAGAGGGGTTAATGCTGTCGTTTAAATCTACCACAATCCACTGGGGACGGATACTTGGATCATCAGCTCCAGTAATAACCACTTCTTTGCTCGTTCCCCCTAGAAACCGGGAGACCGCGACAGATCTTGCGCCAATGTCCAGACTTTGATGCCGGTGGCTTGTCTTCGTGGCTTCTATAAAATCTCTAAATGGCCTAATTTCAAAACCGCTATAAGATTTCAACAGGCCATCAAGCTCAGATTGTATTCGCTCTGCGTTGAAGCCATTAAAATCTTTGTTTCTAGCAATGTGTCCATGCTCTTTCCACAATGCCTCATCACGTCTGACAAGAGATTCAGCGACGAACAACTCGTCTAGCTCGTCATCCAAAGTTGCAAGAAAAAGATTTTCTGATTTTTTCCTCGATATCGCGACCAACAAAGGCCGAATACCCAAGTTAAGACCTTTCTTCGGTAGCTCCAGGTATCCGACAACGTAAAGCCCTTTGCTGTTCAGATCTGAAAGAAATTGTTTGCCAACTCGCGTACTTAACCCCCTAGAAGACACTGTGAGCAACGCCAAGCCCTTCGAGTCCAGATATTCCAGCAATGTTCCCGCAATATTGAACTCGAAGTTTCGTTTGTACTTGGGGGCCTCGCCATTCAAAGAGCTAGGTTGCCAGTTAATGGGTAAGTCCAGGACCATTAACCCAATATTTTTGGTCCTGAGGGAGCCATCTAAATCGCTGGAAAGGAAACTACAAAACGCTACCTGAGAGGAGATGTCAAAGTTTTCATTGCCTTCGTTCGAAACATAAAGGCTTGCTTGTTCGCCGAATGCTTCAACTAGTGAGTCAAAGAAATCAGGCAAAACTCTTACCGAATACAATCCTTCACGATTTCTTCGCAAAGATTCTTGTTTCTTCAGAGAGCTATCCACTGCTTCCCCCTTTTTTGGTAACGAGGTATCCGTTGACCGTTCCACAATGAAGCACAAGAGATTGCAACTCTCGAAAACCGTATCGCAGGATCGGATACAACCTCAGTAATCCCAAGTCTCGTACGCTAACGGCAACGACTTCAAAACATCTCTCCTATATCGCCAATCCGGCATCACTCTGTTCATATGTGCAACGAAGCGCTGGTTGTGGTGCCGTTCCAGAAAGTGAACCAACTCATGCACCAGAATATACTCGGCGCACGTCCTCGGCTTCTTGGCGAGTTCGAGGTTCAGCAGAATTCGACCTGTGGCTGGATTGCAGCTCCCCCATCGAGTTTTCATCTTTTGAATCCGAATTTCTTTGGGCTCCACGCCTAAACGTGTTGCCCAATCATCAACGAGACCAGACACAAATAGCTTTAGGTGCGTACGGTAGAATTCAGCCATGGTACTGGACCTAGTTGCTAGATCGGATCCAGGTCGAACCGCCATCCTCAACCGACCGTTACCTGCAATCTGGACTGTTGGCTTGGCTTGCGCTTCCCTAACTTCCAGCAGGTATCTTTCGCCATCAAAATAGTGGCTTTCGCCATCCACAAACTGACGTTCGCTTTGACGTTGTTGTTGTTGAAATTCGGCTTGCTTGTCCCTGATCCAACGCAGTTTCTGAATCACGGCCAGACGTGCATTGTCATCTGACAGTTTGCTGGGACCCGTCAGTTTCACCAAGCCATCTGGCGGACACACCGATAGGTGGATGTTCTTTACATCCTTTCGGATCAAATCAACGTCGATCCCAGAAACCGATAGCTTGGTCCTACTGATACTCATGTTGGTTCCGGACAATGTTCAGGATGTCATCGATGTCTATGGCATCTCCCACCGCGGTAAAGATGGCTCCGGCGACCTCGCGTTCTTTGATTGCGCTTCCGACCCAATTCGCCTTTTTTGTTGACTTGATCGCGGTATCAACTTTCGAAACCCAACTCTCGTCGACATCGAAGTTATCATACATTGCCTTCTTGGCCGTCGTGTCAACTGATGCAGGGTAGTCAGTTGGGTCAACGCCACCAGGGTTAACAACCTGGACAGAGAGCTCTTTGACCTTCTCCAGGTATTCCTTGTACTCGAGCGCCTGCTTCCTTCGTTCTTCGATAAGCGCTTCCAGAAGTTCAGACATTTTTTCATAATACTGAGGGTTCACCCGCTGCTCATCAATGATGACTTTGCGAATGTTGTTTTCGATTGCTTCGGCCATAGCTTCTTCCGAAGTCATCATAGCCATAGTGTGATCTTCGAGGGGTTCTGTACCCTTCTCGACGATCAGTTGGATCAGGCCCATTTCTTCGAAGTCAGCGAGCAGTTTGCTGTCCTCTGCTTGAATGTAGGTATCCAACAGACGTCGCATGGCTGGTTCGTGGAGTTTCATGTCCACAAAGTCACCACTGGCCAGTTTCACCTCGGCGCTCAGTTTGCTGTAATGTTCAACCTCTGTTTTCACCTCATCTTCCTGCGCTGCCGTGTACCCCGCCGCCAACATCTCGTTTGCGAGATTGGCGTACGCTCTGACCAAGGACGCCGCTGCCTTGTACAGTGCAATCCGTTTGGGTTCGTTTTCGGCGATCTCGGTTTTGTTGGCCGCATCACCTATAAAGTAATCGAAGTAGTGCTTTTGCTGACGTGGCTCTAACACCGGCTCACAAATCGCTTTGATTGTCTCTCGGGCTTCTTCAAGCCGCTCGGCTCCTTTTTCGAGCCGGTCACTCAGCAACCCGGCAACGTCTTCCTGATCGTAGTTATCGAATGCGCCGCTGGTGTAATCGGAAATCGAGCTTTCCAGGCGGTAGAAGAGATCCTTGTAATCAACAATGTAGCCGTATTCCTTGTCGTCTCCATCCAGCCGGTTCACGCGGCATATCGCCTGGAATAGGCCGTGGTCGCGCATCTCCTTGTCGATGTAGAGATACGTAGCGGAAGGGGCATCAAACCCTGTAAGGAGTTTGTCGACCACGATCAGCAACCGCATCTGGCCAGGCTCGTTCACGAATTTCTTTTTGACGGCCTTTTCAAACTCCTCAACCCGGTTCATAGCCTCGTCTTCGGACTGCTCAAAATAGTCCGCAAGCATCCTGCGATAGATGTTGTACTGGTTCAGCTTTTCGGTCAGCCCCTCTCCAGTACTTTCACCTTTGATATCCGCAGGAGACGGGTGGTAGCTGGTGACAATGGCGCATTTGCCGGCAAGGTCAGTTTGGCTGAAGATATCAAATACCTTGCAGGCTTGATAAATGCTGGAACAAACCAGCATTGCGTTGCCGTGCCCATCCATTAGGCGGGGCTTCGTTTCCATGTCCATCAGGATGTCGTCGACGATCTGCTCTAACCGCCCTTGGCTGGAAAGGACCTTTTGAAGCGTTCCCCATTTCAGTTTGAGCTGCGCTTTTGCAGAGTCACTCAGACCCTTTGTTTTGGCTTCGAACCACTTGTCGACCTTCTTTTGAGAAGTGACGTACTGGTCGATATCCCGGGCCTCATATCGGAGGTCTAGGACAACCTTATCTGCAACAGCCTCATCGAACTTATAGGTATGGATGAAGCCGCCAAACACCTCGATACTTTTCTTCTTATCGGCCCGCAGCAGCGGCGTACCTGTAAAGCCAACAAAGGTTGCATTCGGCAGGATCGCCTTCATAGCCTCATGAAGCTTGCCGGATTGGGTTCGGTGACATTCGTCTACGAAGACAAACATCTCCCCCTTGGCTTCGAAGTCTGAAGGCAAGCTCGCCTTCAGGTCCTCAATAAACTTGTCGGTTGCTTGCTCATCTTCGCCCTCGGATTGACGTCCGAATTTGTGAATCAAGGAGCACACCAACCATTCGACTGGGCTGTTCAGAACGCTGATCAACTCATCACCACTTTTGGTGCGAAAGATCTTTTCATCAACGCCTTGAAAGACGCCCTCGATCTGTTCATCCAACTCGGTACGATCAGTGATCACCAGCACACGGGCGTCGTCCACGTGCTCACGGATCCATTTAGCTAGCCACACCATAGTCAGGCTTTTGCCTGACCCTTGTGTGTGCCAGATAATGCCGTTCTTGCGACCTTGGATGTGTTCCTGAGCAGCAATCACGCCGTGATACTGGTTGTGCCGGCAGGTCTTCTTCACTCCTTTATCGAACACAATGAAGTCGTGGATTAGCTCCAGAAACCGCCGTTTCTCGCACATTAGTCTGAGGTGAAAATCAAGCGGGCTGTCGAACGGATTATCGACGTCTTCCTTCCAAGCATAATAGTGCTTTTCCGGCGTCTGGATCGTGCCGTAGCGCAGACCTTCGGTGTCATTCCCGGCGAAGCAAAACTGCATGGTGGTAAAGAAGTTACGGATAAATGCCTTATCCTGATTGTCCAAGTTCTGCCTAATGCCCTCGCTGACTGATACACTAGAGCGTTTGAGTTCGATTACCCCAAGCGCGATACCGTTGACGTATAGAACAATATCCGGTCGCTTCTTGTGTTCCCCTTCGACCGACACCTCTTCGGCAATGGCGAAATGGTTGTTCTCGGGGTTTTCCCAGTCGATCAGCCAGATGGTCTGGGTCAACTCATCCCCGTCATCCTTAACCTTCACACCATACCGCAGCAGGCCATAGACATCCTTGTTGGCCTCATAGAGGTGGCGGCCAGACCCAAGGGCCGTAGCAATCTCTAGTTGGTTGAACACCCTGGACTGCACCGAGGCGCTGTGCCCCTGCGCTGTCAACCATTGCCCCAGGAACTCGGGCTCGATGTTCCGGTTGTTCGGTCGGTCCTGCCAGTTGCCAAGGTAATTGTATTCCAATGTATTTTCAAAAAGCTGTACCACCCGGTTTTGGGTGGCCCGTTCAATCTGACCAATTTCGCTCATACCAATCTCGTTCTGCCTGTCAAAAGCTCCTGCATCATGCCTTGCTTTAGGGCCCTGGACTTTCTAAGGCGGCATTCAATCATAGAAATTTCAGAATTCATGTCGTCCAGGATTTCAAAGAGCGCTTGTTGTTCTTTAAGTTCACTGGGCATCGGAATCGGAACCAATCCGATTTGGTCCATGTTGATTTTTTGTGGCGTGGCGTTCGTAAGCGAGCGTTTCTCTACCTCTCTAAGAAACAAAGAAGACTGTGAGAACACGGAAAAATACTTCGCAGTTCTCAAGTGACTGAACTTTAGGAGCGCCAAACTCACATAAATGCTGGCTTCAGCTTCCCAGTCTATGAATTTGGTTTTGCCGAGCGTTCCTATCCGCGTCAGCAGCACGTCACCTCTTTCAGGTTTACAGCGAGTTATCAGTCTTTCGTGTTCTTCTTCAGAAATGTACTTTACGTCTTCGAACTCATCGGCCGAAACGTTTTCGACACTGTAGAATGGAACACCGTTAGTGACATAGGACGGTGTGTAGTGTGTCCCATCCACGATTGAACTACACAGTGAACCAAGCCCCTGAACTTCCCAATCCTCAGGAATTTCGCCAACTTCCGACTGCTTCATGCCCATGCCCGCACCAAAGCCAGGCAAGCGGATTTTGCCTGTGAGGATCTGTTGCATGGTGGCGGCTCTGAGGGCATACTTTTTGGCTATCAACGCCTCCAGCGCCGCTATCAACCCATCCACATCCGAAAGAGCCTCCGCAATGGCCTTTTGCTCGTTTGGTCGAGGACACGGAACGACAGAAGCGAGAAAGCTCTCCTTGGAGAGGTTCTTCATGCTGCCACTAGTCCCCGTGGCCGCCGACTTAATTGATCGATTGAAAGCTTCGTATCCCAAACACTTGGACAACCACAGAACGCTGTGCTCGGTATCGCCTCTGTGTTTGGTCAACCACAGCCGATCCGGCACGAACAAATCCGGATAAGTTTCTGGAATGTACCCACTCTCGGCAACCAGATCAGGTGTATTCATTCTGCTAATTAGAATTGTGTTTTTGCAGGGATTCAACTTCGCACGACGCAGATCGTTGGGCTGAATAACTTTGGCTTCATCAGGACAAAACTCGCCGGCAAATACGCACGAGGTCTTTAGAATTCCTTTTTGTCCTGGGGTGTACTCAGCGTCCACAGAGTTAACGCTGACACCTGAGTCCAGCCTTTCTACAAATCTGGACAGAGGCTGGACTTCCCAATCCTCCGGGATCACCCCAACCTCAGTCTGTTTATACCCCGCCTTCACCATGTCAGCCCCATCGTCTTCAAATGGGCCTCGACCTTGGCGCTGTAGTCCTCGACGACCTCTTCCAGCTTCGGCAGGGTTTTCGCATAGCGTTCTTCCAGAATCCGCACCCGATTGGACAAGGCCTGCGTAACCCGCTCGACTTCCTCCTCAACTTGAGCCTCGACGGACGCGATCCATTTGTCGTCCACAACCAGCGTTTTTGCCTCCTGCCCCGACAACTGTGGGATCTTCTGAAATACCTGTAGGCCCAGAGCCGCAATCGCGTCTTTCTCAGCCTTCTTGGTCGCAGCCTCAGCGGTCAACAATTTCAGCAGCTTCTTGAGTGCGTCCACTTCCTCTGGGTCCGTGACCGCCTTGATCTGCCGCTTTACTTCGGTCTGGGCGTACTTGCCGTTGTCCCCTTGGGCGGATTGGATCAGACTATCTTCGCCACTGTTTTCTTCGATGTAGCTTTCCAGCGCCTGGGCAGCCTCGTTTTTGGCCTGCGTCTTTGCTTCAAGGTCTGCCTTCTCATCCGCGAAATAACGATCAACCACTAAAGCTGGCGGAATGAGATCCGACTTATGCTTGGTTTTGGCCTTGCCGGCGCCGAATTCAAAATCCGCGTCTTCCTTGTAGACATTCTTGCCGTTCTTATCCTTTACAGGCACCAGTTGGCGGACCTTGCTGGCAGCCTCCCAACCATCCTGAACCAGCATGTAGACATCGTCTTGCATCACATCCCGCCAGTAGGACATGAGGATCTGGTAGATGTCATATTTGTCCAGCAAATCAGCATCCGTGAAACTGCCGAGCAAGTCCTCGGAAATAGTGTGGATCAGTTCCTTTGGATGATCCTCATTCGAAATACCTTTGAGACGGTCAACATGCCGGGTTTTCCAAGCCTCGAAGCGCTCCATGGTCGTGGATTTGAAGGTTTCGAACTCTGGCTGGTCCAGAATGGTCTTTTTGATCTGTCGCGGCTCGACCAGCGCTTTGGAATAGCCCGGGCGATCCCCGTCTTCGAACAAAACCGAACGCAAGGTCGGGAACACATCCCAATACTGCGATAGGGCATCTATGTCAGCGTTCGGAATACCGCCCTGCAAATGTGCGCTGAGATCATGGATGTCCTCTGGTTCGCTAGCGTCGATATAGCGAGGAATGTTCAGGTTGAACTCGTTCTTGTCTGCAATCTCATCGTATGGAACCAGCCGTGAATACCGGTCAACTTCGATCTGATTGTTGAAGGTATCCACGATCCGATGAATGTCTTGCGACCGCAGTCGGTTTTTGTTGCCGTCTTTGATGAAGCCCTTGGAGGCGTCAATCATGAAGATCGGGTTGTTTGCTTTAGCCGCAGACTTGTCGATCACGACGATGCAGGCCGGTATACCGGTTCCATAGAACAGGTTCGCCGGCAGACCGATGATCCCCTTGATGTACCCTTGGTGAACCAGATTCCTGCGGATGTCCGCCTCGACGTTTCCGCGGAAGAGAACGCCGTGAGGCAGAATTACGGCCCCTTTGCCCGTGCTCTTAAGCGACTTGATGATATGCAGGAGAAATGCGTAGTCGCCGTTCTTCTCGGGAGGTTCACCGTACTCAAAGCGATTGAATTGGTCTTCCCCTACCACAATGCCATTCGACCAGGATTTGAGAGAGAATGGCGGGTTGGCAACAGCATAGTCGAAGGTCTCAAGAGTTCCGTCTGCCTTCGTCCAATGTGGAGCAGAAATCGTATCATCCTGCCAGATCACACCCGTCGGACTATTGTGCAGCACCATGTTCATCTTGGCGAGTGCCGCAGTGGCCTGTTCCTTCTCCTGACCGAAAAGCGACAAGCCGTTGGGAGCCTCTGCGTTCACTTTTAGAAGCAGGGAGCCCGAACCACAGGTAGGGTCGTACGCCGTTTGGTCTTGTTTGGTCTCGGAACTAATGCCGATGACCTTGGAAAGAATTATAGAAACTTCAGAAGGTGTGTAGAACTGCCCTTTGCTTTTTCCCGACTCTGTCGCGAAATGGCGCATCAAATACTCATAGGCATCTCCCATGAGATCGTCGCCCTCGGCCTGGTTCCGACCAAGATCCAAGCCATCAAAGATCCGGACTAGCTTGGACAACGTGTCCACCATAGCCTTCCCTTTGCCCAGCCGATCTTCGTTGTTGAAATCGTTGTCAGCACTGCGGAGCCAGTCCATGTCATTAGCTTTTGCGAAAGCACCGACGATAGTGTTCAGGCGATCACCGATATCCGTCTTTCCATCTGCCGCCACCATGTCACCGAACGACCCGCCGTCTGGCACAACGATGGCGCCGTATTTCTGGTTGGCGTACTTGTCGGAGACATACTTCATGAACAGAAGTGTCAGGATATAGTTTTTGTACTGAGACGCATCCATGCCGCCGCGAAGTTCATCGCAGCTGGCCCAAAGAGATGCATAAAGATCGGTTTTCTTGACTGCCACTGGTTTCCCTCAAACCTTAATGGCTGTCGACAGCAGTAGCCTTGGTTAGTTCCGAAGTCTTGTCGGCAGCCAGATCATATGACTTTTGGAATCAATACTTGGACATTTGTGCGGCCACAATCATTTGGCGAACTGAATACGCGTGGTAGGTGGAAGCTTTTTAAGCTATTACTTTTAAATATTTGATATATAATAACATTTGATTAGAAATTGATTTCAGCATGCTCATCGACCATCTGAACATGCCAATGAACCGGTCACTCAATATGTGCTCTTACGGACACACGTTCGTAGTATCGGGAGCGCATGATGATGCAGACCTCGCAGCAACCTGCAATCTGGACGCAGGCCGCCCCCTATAGTAGGCGTAGCGAACAACCTTAAAAGGTTAGTTGCGCCATTTGGTTACAAAGCCAGGCACTGCTAATTCTACCGACCCGGGAGCAATCTACACTTTGTCTAGCCGTACTGAAAAAGACGCTGAAACACAGCGTCCGACTACGCTGACCGCAATGGCAGTCGATGTGCTCTCCACGGCGGATGGTCACGCAAAAACAGCCAAATCACGAGCTTATGCTTCTGTTTGGAACACTGCGCGGACTACGGGTGAAATCATTGAACTCGGGCGCTCAATTCCACCAGATCACCCTGCTCGCCCGCAGCAACCAAAGCTGCTCAGTCCCCGCGACGTGCCAAAGCGCAAGCCGGGATCTCCAGCAGGAAGAATAGCGCTCTTGCATGCCGTCGCTCATATCGAACTCAATGCAGTTGATCTGCACTGGGATATTATCTCACGCTTCGCCCACGTGCCAATGCCGATGGGATTTTATGACGACTGGGTGAAAGCCGCAGACGACGAAGCAAAGCACTTCAACCTGATCTGTGATTGCCTGGAAAGTATGGGAAGCTACTACGGAGCCCTGCCCGCTCACGACGGAATGTGGCGCGCGGCAACAGATACTGCAAACGACCTACAAGGGCGGTTAGCTATCGTTCCAATGGTATTGGAGGCACGAGGGCTAGACGTAACACCGGGAATGATAGAAGTTTTCGAGAAAGCCGGCGAGACCGCGGCTGTTGAAAGCCTCAAAACCATCTACAGCGAGGAAGTCAGCCACGTGGCGTATGGGGCGAAATGGTTTAACTTCGGCTGTGGCAGGGACAACAGTGATCCAAAAGAAGTATTCCATGCGCTAGTAAAGCGCTATTTCAAAGGAGGTTTGAAGCCTCCGTTCAACGAAGAAAAACGCGCAGATGCCGGATTGCCACCTGACTTTTATTGGCCGCTCGCTGAGGAGCTTCCCGCTTATGTTCGCTGAGAAAATTGGCATTTGACCGCGCCATTGAAGCATTTTCCTTTGCGGACCTCGTGCTTCAAGTAATCACCCTGCGCGCGTATTCACGAGGCGACAGTTACAACTCATCAAGGGCGAGACCGTCTCAACAAACGGGATCATTCTGTGTTTTCTTCCTCTTGCTCCGCTTCCAGAATTAGCTGGCTCAAGGGCAGTCTCAGAGCACGACTTACTCGGATTAATGTATCCAAGGTCGGTTGATGATGGCAGCTTTCCAGCAAGGAAATATAACGCATGCTTCTGTCGGCTCTGTGTGCGAGCTCCTCTTGAGACATTTTTTTTGCCTGCCGATGTCTACGTACGACATTGGCCAGCGCTCGCTGCAATGGATTGATTCTTACGGGCTTCATATAGAGAGGAAGGGGGCAATAAATGCCTTGCGGCTATGAAGTATACTGTGAATATTGAGTGGGCAAACAAAATGTGCGGGTCGGATAGGCCATACGCTTGAAAGAGGCACAATTCGGAACCAATCGCGAAAGACCACTATGACTCAAAGCAAGTTTTCAAATGATCAGATCGCTGCTCTCATACAGGAAATCACCAAAGAGGTTTTGGAGGCCGTTTCCGAGCACCAAGAGTTAGACAATCGTTCAGTTACGGAAGGTATTGCTGCCAAGGAAGAACGTCGATTTAGGAGACGAAAATCTGCATTTTCCGGTCAGTTGCATATGAAGGTTTTACCCGAGGACGAGGATTGGTTCCGGTCTTTGAGGCACGAACTCGAAATCCAGAATGGAAAGCTCTTCCACCTATTGCGACGTTGCTTCGAGGAATGTGGCACCGATACAGCCACTAGATTGCGAACTGCTGATCAAACTTCAAAGTTATGACTGAACCTTGGTGAAGCGGAGAGAACGATCAAATCTGTCGAGGAAACACCACTGGCTTCGGCCTGCTATCCTCCTCGGGCGACAAAGGTGGATTCGATTACAAAAGCAGAGATTGAACAATACGAGCATGTCCAGTTCTGTATCCAAAGGCGTAACTGGATGAGTTTGAGCAACCTCATCTGACTGGTCCAAGTTGGCCGCTAGTGCACGAATTTTTTTCTCCACTTAGGATGGCTATGATAAAATGAGCGAATGGAGCCTGATCAGATCATTTCAATCCTCGCCGTCGTGATAGGCGTAATCGGTGGGATCGCCTGCTGGTTGACATGGCGAAGTCTGCCTGAAGAGCCGAAAGCGGCTACAGACGAAGAAATTGAAAAAGTATTCTTAGATAAGACCAAGACTCGAGCAATTTTTGTTGATGACATCGAATATCAGAAAAGGGTTCGAAAGGAATTCTCCGAAAAGAACGACGCATGACTTTTTCATCTTCTTTGTGATGGAGGATCCTCAAGGCATCCAAGCCTTAGCAAGCATGCTCAATTTCGTTGCACTCGATTCTATTTTTGAAACTGCGGAACCGACAAAAGCCACTCGCATCAAGCGTTCTCAGGGTGTTTTTCCCTGATGCTGCAAGTACGAATTATGTGAGCATCAGGATCGGTCGATTCTTCACTTAGGGAGGTCACGAGAGCTGATACCCAAATTGCATATTCTAAAATTGTTGATAGAAATAAGTTATTATTTTCAATTTATTATAGGTCATTTCTTTTGGCGCTTCAGTTTCCGTCTTGACGTGGGAACAGGAATTGGACCAGCCTTGGCGTATGTCAAACGCACGCATCATCTGCCACCGAATATCGGCCTGAGGTCGATAGCCCACGCGAAACCCGTGGGAGGCAGCATTGGTATGCGGGCGGGGCTTATACCCCTGTGATAGCTCCAGATTAGAGTGCACGAGTCGGTTCGATTCCGACGCCTCCTACCATTTTCAAAGGAGGAATGTGTGATGCGGGAAAGTAAGACTCAGCATGAATTCGGTTGGCTTCCTAGGAAGGTAAACCACCAACAAGACAATCAGGAATATGAAAAGCACCTGCGCGAAGCAGAACCAAGTCCTTGGAGGTCCTTGTTCCGAGACTTGGTTGCGGACGCAATCTGTGAACGCAGGGCCAAGTTGCCCTTGCGTCACCGTAAAGAAACAGGAGGCAGGTATGTCCGTGATTGATTGGGGTGACATCCATAACAGCGTCGTCAGCGAACTTGGAAAGGAGTGCCAGGGCTGGATCCGGATCGTCGAAGAAGCTCTTGAGCGCGTCAAGAAGCGCGCGATTGAGCAAAAAAGGCCTGCCCCAGAGGTTCATCAGATCAAGCAAAAATTTGGCGAGTTGCGTATCTACTACAGCCGCGCGAACACCGACGGCTACCAGGATTCGGACATTGTGGCCGCGATCACTGAGGCAAATCGTTGTTGCCAGTGGTGCGGAAACAGCTGTCGGACGCAGATCATCGATGCCTGGATCGTCAACATGTGCTGCTGGTGCATGCACCGCATGGCGGACAACACCGGCAAGTCGAAGCCCAAGTTCAACACCCAACACCTGCCGGACGATCCACTCCGGTGTCAGAGCTGTGGCTATGTCGGGCAGATTGCCTGGAAGGCAACCGGTCATCGGTGTCCGTGTTGCGTCTCCAAAGGACTGTAGAAATGGTGCTCAAGAAACGGAAATGGGAAGACGCTGAAGTCAGACGGCTCTCGGGGTTCGACTGGGAGTTCCAGGACGTTGTGCGCCGCGTTGTCGAAGTTGTTGGAGACAAGCGTGAATGGGACGAACTCAAGGCGCGCATTATCGATCACCAGTCCGCCCTAGACGCGTTTAAGGTGATCAAATGCCGAGGTGCTGAAGCAGTATGCTATGCCGACACGGACGATCCAGATTGGCGCCAAACCGAAATCGACAAGCTGAAATCAGACGATCCGATCCCGACATCTTTCGCGGCATATGCAATCAACCAGATGCCCAGCATGGATGTCTGGCACCAGGTCGCTGAATTACTTGTCAAAAACTACCAGACGAAGTTGGCAGAGGATGGTGAGTCTGGAGAAGATCCCGATAAGCTCGACGCGCGTTACCTCATCGGCCAAAGCGACTTTGACTACCTGCCGCGCAATCTCAAAAACGAAATGCCAAAACACATCCGGGAGTTGGTTGAATGGAGTGGCCAGTTCGCGCGCCTCAAAGTTCCGGATCACCTTGAGAAAGTTCGCTTGCTGACAACAAATTTCCCGCACTGCAAGGGTGCCGTCGACGGTATTGTTCACGACATCGAACTGAATTGGGGCATGGGATCCGATGTTATCCGGTTCCGACCGACGCTTTTGGTTGGTTCTCCTGGTATCGGCAAAACCAAGTTTTCGAGGGAGCTTTGCAAGACACTTGGGCTATACGCCCAGTCTGCCAATGTGGGCGGTATTTCGGAAAATCATCTGTTCGGTTTGTCCGCGGGATGGCACAGCGCTCATCCGGGCATTGTAACGCAGGCCGTCGCTTCGGCACGCGTTTTAAACCCTGTCATTATCCTGGACGAGATTGACAAGACCCATTCCGGCAGAAACGGGGATATCCAGGGCGAGCTTCTGGGTCTGTTGGAGCTCGAAGAAGCCAGGCGTTACCGGGAAAAATACCTGACCACCGAAGTCGATGCATCACATGTGAACTGGATTTTCACCGCTAACGTACTCGACAAGATCTCTGCGCCGCTACGGAGCCGTTGCAAGGTCTATGAGATCCCGCAACCGACGCAGGAGCAGGTGCCTGCCATCATCAACAGTCTCGTCGGTGGATATGCGGCGGACCATGGTCTCAGGCGGGAGTTCTTCTCGCTTGATATCGGCGAGGTCGAAGCACTGGCTGACACGTACAAGGTGCATAAATCCATCCGCATTCTGGGGCGGCTGGTGCACGGATACCTCCATGAGAAATCGATAGAACTGCCGTCTGCATGATCCGCGCGGCGAGGAAGCAGTTAAAATTGGTCTCCCGGCAAAACTGAGCGTGACGACATCGAAATTTAAAGGAGAAACCCATGAGGACGACAAAGTCTGATACAGCAACCAAACCGCTCCAGTTCATGGTCTCGGAGGAAATGTTTGAGCATTTTGGCGCACTGGCCGTCCAGTTTGCAGGCCATGGGAAAGGAGCTAAAACCGCTCTCTTCCTCGAACTTATTGCCTTCTATGAGCGCACCCCGACGAGCGAAAACGTGCGCATGGCTGAACTCGAAGGCGAGCTTCGTGAAGCTAAGGGGCAAGCGGAAGAGTTGCGGGTGGAAGTTGATCAAATGGTGCGTCGGCAAAATGCGCTGCTTGATCTGATCGCCGAGCAAAGTGTGTGAGGAATACCGGGCTATCGTCGTGTCTTCAAAAAAAGTCGACAAAGCGCATCAAATCTTACGCTGCACTCTCCAAGATCAATGCCCGCTCTCAGCCCAAAGCGGACATTTCCGGCAGGACTTTGCAAATTTCGAGAGATGAAGAATACGAAAAATAGCAAATCTCGATTGCATGAAATCACTTAGCTAGCGCTTCCGATATGCGTTCAACTAACGCCTTCTGAACAACGGCAAACCTTGGAGTTTGTGCAATTTCTTCCAACGTCGCGACCCAGAGCGGAACCTCGATTTTAGGGTTCACCTCCTGTGACCGTTTAAGGCGGGTATCCTCGTCGCCAAAAAATGAGGGGAGAAAGGTTCTACCCACTCCCGAGGCCGCCATCTGCTGTAGCACCAGAAAACTGTCTGCTCCATTGGTCATTTCGTTGGCGCGTACATTCTGTGCCAACCATTTGGCAGGAAGTGAACGACTCAAAGCTCCGTCTAGCCTCATCCACTTGCGATTGGGGTAACCATCGTCAAAGACACCGAAGGACAGCGTTCCTGCACGCTGCCCGATTAGCCCTTCCCCGAGCTTTATCGAAGGGCGCACAGCAATGTCTGCTGTCAGTCGGGAAAGATCATGGTGGCTGTTCTGGCTTAGCAGAGTCAGGTTCAAACCTGGGTAAAGGAGTGAGATTTCGTTGAGTATTCTAGGGAGAACAATCTGACAAAGACTATCGGTCGATGTAATGCGCACGTGGCCCATTGGGGAGCGATTTGCTCCGACAACTGCCCGCTCCACCGAAAGCACCGCTTCTTCAACACTTTCCATGGCCGAAAAGATCGCACTTGCTTCGGGGAGAACGGAATATCCCGACGGACTTTTCTGGAAAATCCGGCAGTCATTTCTCTCCTCGAATGCGGCCACCCTGCGCAAGACTGTGGCGTGCGTGACGCCCATGGCCACTGCGGCTGCATTAAGTGAGCCGTATTTACTTACCGCAAGCGCGTATCGAATGTCGTCCCAGTTTTCGTTGTTCATAAATTAACAAGTGAAGACGAAGAACAAACAATTACAAGTAAATTCGATCAAGTTAACATTCAGACTATTGAACAGGGAGACACACCATGATGAAGAAATTTTCGATCTTTGCGGCCGGTCTGTTCTCGGTGGCTGTAATTGGCACAGCCATCGCCCACGAAAGTGAAAACCCGGCTGTGAAGGCTCGAACCTCGATCATGCAGCTCTATGCATTCAATCTTGGTACACTTGGCGGCATGGCCAAAGGCGAGGTGGATTATGATGCCGAGACCGCGACACGGGCTGCAAACAACCTTGTTGTGCTAACGCAGATCGACCAATCCGCGATGTGGCCTCAGGGATCTGACAATGTGTCCGATCCGTCCACCCGAGCATTGCCTGCGATCTGGGAGAATTTCCCCGACGTGGGTGCCAAAGGGCAAGCTATGGCAGACGCCGCTGTTGCGATGCAGGCTGCGGCTGGTCAAGATATTGATGCCCTGAAAGCAGCGATGGGCGATCTAGGTGGAAGCTGTTCGGCATGTCACAAAGCGTACAGAGCACCGAAAGACTAAATGGTAGAAAGCTGTGAAGCGGCTTTTCCTTTTCACTGCTTTCGTTGCACTTTTGGTTGGGTTGGCCGGCTTGGTACTCACCCGACCACAAAGAATGGATCAATCTCAACTCGACGGTTTGAACCCAGATCTCGCCAGAGGTGAAATCGTGTTCCACGCCGCGGGATGCGCATCCTGTCATTCAGCGCCGGATGCGGTTGGTGAGGACAAGCTCATGCTCTCCGGTGGTCGCCGGTTTGATACGGAATTCGGCACGTTCATTGCCCCCAACATTTCCAGTGACCCGGAAGTTGGTATTGGGTCCTGGTCTGCCCTGGATCTGGCCAATGCCTTGATCCATGGGACCGGACCCGAAGGACAGCACTATTTTCCAGCGTTTCCTTATACATCTTACACCAACATGTCGGCAGACGACGTCGTTTCGCTTCACGCATTTCTCGGCACGCTGCCAGCGGCCGCAACCGAAAGCGAGGTGCATGAGGTTGGCTTTCCCTTCAACATTCGACGCGGACTGGGCGGATGGAAGCATTTGTTCATGTCGCCAGGATGGGTGCTCGATGGAGATCTGACCGACCAACAACGACATGGCCGGTACTTGGTGGAGGCTCTTGGCCACTGCGCCGAATGCCATACGCCACGCAACGGCTTAGGGGGTATGCAACGCGATCTCTGGTTGACGGGAGCGCCAAACCCCAGCGGAAAGGGACGTATCCCCGGCCTGACCTCAGACCAGCTTGATTGGTCTGAGGCAGACATTGCCGAATACCTCAAATCTGGCTTCACGCCGGATTATGACAGCGCAGGTGGTGAGATGGTGGACGTCATCGAGAACACATCACGCCTCACGGATGAGGACCGCTTGGCGATTGCCGCCTATCTCAAAGCTGTTCCTGTTTCGTCGACGGGGCTTCCATCCGAGTAACAGTCGTTTGGCGCCATGCTGCGGGGGCCAGATGCTGTTGCCGGTCGCCGGTAGGAAGCTGTGAGGCCTATTCCCTTTTCACCAAACACCTGTTTTACGTTTTGAACATCGGAGCTCACCAATCACTCGAGTTTCTGTTCATGATTGACTGAGGGTCGCGGCCCAATGACACAAAAAATCGCTCTTTGGTCCATTCCGATATCCGTTGCGGTACTGGCCCTAAAACTGTTGGCTTGGTGGCTGACAGGCTCGGTGGCGTTGTTGTCGGACGCAATGGAATCTACCGTGAATGTCGTTGCGGCGTTGCTGGCATACTTCGCAGTTCGGGTTGCCAATAAACCTCCTGATGAAAACCACCCCTTTGGTCACAAAAAAGCTGAGTACCTTTCCGCTGTCGTCGAGGGCGTACTGATTGTGCTGGCGGCGTTCTTGATCATCAGAGAAGCTGTACTGGCACTCCCAAACCCGCATCTTGAGGATGCGCCGCTTCTTGGAATCGTCGTCAATGTCATAGCAACGGGTGTGAATGGCGCATGGGCTTACCTATTGCTCAAAATTGGCAGGCGCGAGGGTTCGCCTGCATTGGAGGCAGGCTCCCGGCACATTTTCACAGATGTCATGACCTCAGTTGGTGTCATCGCAGGTCTGATACTTGCACTTGTCACCGGCTGGCTGATCCTCGATCCGATCCTGGCAATTCTCGTTGCACTGAACATCTTGTGGGAAGGCTGGAAAGTTATTCGGTCGTCCGTCGATGGCCTGATGGATGTGACACTTTCGGACCATGACTTGCAGACTGTTTCCAACGCAATCGAAGCAAATCTCGGTGCAGCCTTAGAGTACCACGACCTCAAAGGGCGCAGATCCGCTAATGTCATCTTCGTGGAGTTTCATCTTGTTGTGGACGGCAAAATGCCAGTCAGCGCGGCGCATGATATATGCAATGACATCGAGGAAGAACTGGATCGTTTGTATCCGAGTTCCGTCTTTGTCATTCACCTCGAACCAGATGACGAGTTGAAGGGAGACGGCGTTAGTTCCCATTAAACGGGGCAAATGGCTCAGCAAAAACTTTATTGGTTTGACTGATCTGACTAAGACGTTCGGCTTGAAATTCGTCAGACCTAAGCCCGATGTGGGAAAGTTGAACCAGAAGTAACCTGTCTCCAACGTCACGAAACGTGATGCTCAAAATTGGAGGCGAAAATGAAAATTCAAAGAAAGCTGGGTCAACTTCTTAGTACCGCGGCGTTGGCTTCGTTGATCGCGGCGACACCTTATGTGCCAGCGTTCGATGCCGATGGTCGCCTACACTTTGAGCCGTCATATGCCTTTGCCAAGAGCGGCAAGGGGAAAGACGGGGATGGTCGCGACGATGATCGGGATGATGATCGCGACGACGACCGGGATGATAACTCGGGGTCGGGGAGTAGCGGCCGTGGTGGTGACCGGGACGATGATCGTGATGACGATAGAGACGATGATCGCGACGACGATGATGATGACTCCAAACGCTCCAACAAAGGCAGCGGAAAGAAGGGTCGGTCTCAAGCAGGGGGCAAACCGTCGGGTTCGGCAGGGATAACAAAGGTTGAAACAAACGCTAACGGCATCGAAGTGCGTTACGCCGACGGAACCAAGGAGGAGATCGAAAATGGGCGGTATGAGAGAAAGAACGCGCAGAACCGAACTGTTGAGGAGCGCCCCGCGACCGGCGCTGACGTCTCAAGGCTTCGGTCGTTGGCGAATGGTATCTCAATCGACAACGTGCGTTCTCCCGGGCAAGGCGGCACTGCTGGAAGTCGACCCACCAAAATCGAACGCCAGGGCAACAATATCGAAGTGAACTATGCCAATGGTTGGAAAGAGGAGATCGAGTTTGGGCGCTACGAGTTGAAAGACCCGTACAACCGGACTGTTGTTGAAAGAACCGCGACGGCCTCTGATCGCCGGAGGTTACAGTCGGTTGCCAACTGAACAGCAACTAGTCGATAATCGTTGGTGGCTTCTCTCAATGAGAGGCCGTCATCGTCGTCAAAGAGACCGCAGCTAATCTCCATTGTTCCAAACATCATGTGCAATAAGCGCGGCTTCTACCCGATTTCGCGCATGAAGCTTGGACAGGATTGCCGTCATGTAGTGCTTCACGGTTTTTTCCTGGAGGTCTAAATCGTCAGCGATTTCACGATTACTCAATCCTTTGGCCACACGTCTCAGTATTTCTTCCTCACGATGTGTAAGGTCATCTAGAATGCTGCTGTTAACAGACATGCCGGTGTCAGCGTTGATTTGAAAAAGTACCCGCGAAGCCAAGCCCGGAGAAACGAACCCTTCACCCGCGGCGATGCTGCGTAAGGAAGCGGTTAGTTCGCTCGCGGTTACTCCCTTCACAATGTACCCAATCGCGCCCGCCTCCAAGGCGTCCGCGACATCGCTGCTGTTCTCTGAGACCGTCAAGATTGCAATGACGGGTGGATTTTCCATTGCCGCAATTTTACGTGTCGCGCTTATCCCGCCACCGGGCATAGAGAGGTCAAGAATAGCTATGTCCGGCTGATGCGTGTCGACCAGCGATATTGCCTCTTCAGCGTTGGACCCAGCGGCCAAAACTTCAAAGCCATCAGCTTCATCCAACGTTCGTTGCAAACCATCCCTGAATATCGGGTGATCATCAGCTATTACGACAGATGTAGTCATGATGTGCCTAACTTTCTGGGAAAGAGTGTCATAGCAATGGTGGTGCCTTCGCCCGGCCTCGATGCGACTTCGAACCTGCCACCAATACTTTCGACCCGATCTCGCAAGCCCATAAGTCCCTGGCCACCATCGTCTCGCAACGCGGTTTCTTCTGACCTGTCAAATCCAGGTCCGTCGTCTTTGACCTTCACAACTATGCAGTCGCTCTGCGCCTCAGAGATAACAATGCACTTGGATGCTGGAGCATACCTCGCGGCATTGGAAAGCGTCTCCTGAAGGAACCGAAAAACGCACAGCTTGTCGGACAATGACAACTCTGGGGCCTGGCTACCCAAGAATGAAACATCCGGTCGCAACGGGCTGTGTTCGGCGTGATCCTCAACGGCTCTCTTCACAACATCGACGAGTGACAGACCATCGATATCCGGCGCGGACAGCCCTCGCGAAAGCGCACGAATTTCAGCCAGAGATTTTTGCAAAGATTGATGAATTTCCACTGCCTCTTTAGGCCTTTCGGACTCTTTGGAAAACGCCGCCTCCAATCTAAGGGCGGCGAGTGACAAGTATTGCGCAGGACCATCATGTAGCTCGGCGCCAAGTTTCTTGAGGAATCGATCTGTTTGCGTGGCATATCTTTCCGACGCCTCGACCACACGCGACCTCAGCAGGGCATTCTGCTCAGCCATCCTCACACTTTCTGTCAGGCGTTGTTTAAGAAGAGACCCCTGTCGTCGAATTGTTTTGTCACCAATTGCGACGATGGCATACAGAACAATAGTACTTGCCAGAAAAGCGGAACCGACGACCAACCAACTTGTTCGCCTGGCCTTGGCTAAGTCTAACTCAAGCTGATCAGCTCTTTCGTAGAACTCTGCAACTGCGATGATTTCGCCGGACCAGAGTTCACGGATGGGGCTGTAAACTTCAAGTAATGGTATCCCCAAAGCCGCCTCGGCGGCGCTCTCGGCATGATCAAGCTCTTCGAAAGAGCCGGAGATATCACCGCTCCACGCCCGCCTTAAGTCATCCGTTGGATTGAAACGGTTTCCAATGATGTCTGTATCCGAGGCGTGGGCAATCACACCGCCTTGTTTCCAAAATTTGTAGGAGACAATGCGGTCACGCATTGGCTGGGTCATGAATATCTCGGCCAGCGCTAGGCTCGCCTGCTCAGAAAGGCGGTCGCCATGTGCCAATTCTTGGCTGAGCGGGGATACCACGCTTTCCATGTATAGCGCTGCGGAGTTGGCGGAGTTTTGCACGACTGCGTTCTGAATTCGGTTTGACACCCAGACCCCGACGAGTGCGGTAGCGGTGCCCATCACAATGATGCTGGCCGCAAGAAAGACTCGCGACAACGACCAATTGCCAATCGTCAGTTCAGCTACTTTCGCTCTCATCGTGAAATCGACTATGAACTACAATTTGTTACCGCACCACAGACCTTGGTCTGACGTGATCTGGCTAAATCTCAGACCCTGGTACAATACCTTCACTTTCACAGTTGCGAATGGTTTCTATGCCGACCCCGCTTTGACGGGAAGCCTCACCTATCGCAATCACATGTAGTGCCCCTCTTGATCCTGTAGTCGATACAGGAGTTTTACGTTCTGAATATCCGTGCCGTAACACAATCAGGTCGAGTACCCAGGGAGCGAACGATGAAGAAATATGTGACCCTCAGTTACCTGGGTTCGGTTTCCGCTCTGGGCGTCGCAATATGCTGTGTTCCTCCAATAGCCATGATGTTGTTAGACTTGGGTGGAAGTTGGTTGGCGGAATTCGGAAAAATAGCGGCGGCAAATTACCAGTTTCTCGCCGTCTCAACAGCGCTGGTAGCAGTTTCATGGTTCGTAGTGCAGCGAAACGGGACGTTGGTAAATCTGAAATGGTGGCTTGTCAGAAGTACGGTGATCATCGCGCTGGCATGGGCCATCGTGTTCAGTGAGGCTCAAATCAACAATTATCTAATCATGCAGATGTGAGACAATGACAAAACAAACTGCAGTGCTAGATAGCGTTTTGACCTGCCCTCGGTGTGGGCACGTTGAAACCGAGACAATGCCAACTGACTCGTGCCAGTGGTTTTATGAATGCAAATCATGCAAGGCAGTCTTGAAGCCGTTAGAAGGTGATTGCTGTGTTTTTTGTTCCTACGCAACTGTCCCCTGCCCGCCAATTCAGTTAGGTGACTGCTGTTGCAGGTAAGCGGGCCTCAACCGCAACATCCGAGAAAGGTGTTGATTGTCCGCATTGGCTCGGCCGCCAAAGTTTGCAAAGTCTGGTTTCTGCGCATTGCTGACCTTTGATCGTGGTGAAGCATTTGTGTTTTGGGCTCAAGGCATTCGCTGAAGGAATATTCACGTTTGACCGTTGTTCGGGTGCAGCGAGTGGTTGGCTGACGCGAGCAAAAACGCTCCATAATTTGCAACTTATGTTAAATCCCAATCAGCCTCTGGATCGGGGGCAAAATCCGCAATTCTTATACCTGAGATTAAGTTCGACCCGCGATGGTTGCCCGGTATTCTAAAAAGGATTTGCCATGAAAAAACTTGCAACCATCGACCTGCCCAGAACAAGCGCCAACGCCTTTGAAATCCTGGCGCGCTGCCAGGCCGCAGCCGAAAAAGCCGGAGTCGAGCAAGCCAGAATTCAGACTTTTCTGGAGGACGCCGTTCAGGGCGATTATGAGCACTTGTTGTGTGTGATGAATACCCACTTCGAGGTCTCTAGCGCCAGGACTTGACTAGAGAGGGCCTGGTATGCCGCCAGGCCCCTAACTCAAAATACTCTCAGTCGCCAGTAAGGTTACCTGGCAGGCTGACGGCTCATGTTGTGTTCGAGAGCCTGGTCATCGCCCACGTAAAAACGGTGCGAATTTCCGACAGTTTCAGGAAAACGAATGTTTCTTCCGGTGATGTCTTGAAGGACGATGCCCGCAGTATCACTATTAGATTAAGTGTCCTTAAACCAAGTCTTGTTCATTGTTTTCACTCCCAGATTGGCTGCGCTCCAGGCCAAAACAACTCACCGAAGCAGATCAAAAGCCAGCAAGCGGGCTTAAGGCCGAACCGATTGCGAAGGTCGGCACCAATATCGACCGGCCGGTCATCAATCTCTACCGACCCCATATCACCTCTGGGGATTGTCTGATTGTCACCGGGTATCAGGACTTCTTGTCTTCGCTGTCGATTTTGATGAAGGAATTGCCCGAGCTGAAGGATCCGGAAAACGAAAGCGACATCCGGATCCGGATATCGTTCGGGATCGACACGGCGAATACCAAAAGGTTGACAAACCCCAAACCAGTCACCGAAGAAATGAAACTCTACTGGCTGGAGCGCTCCGGGCTTCAGGTGGAAGAGGATCACGATCTTATCGCGGTGCTGGCAAAACACGCCATCAAAACCGGCAAAATTGATTTGCGTGTCTTCGATCCGGAGCTTGCCAAACGTAAGTTAGGGATAACCGGGGATCGGCGGCTACACTCAAAAATCGTCAGCTCGCCAAAAGGTGCCGTCGCCGGATCCGCAAACTTTTCCTACTCAGGGCTCTACAGAAACATCGAGTATGCCGATGACCTGGATGCGGGCACTCATGAACTTCAGGTCGAACGCACAGAAGCCGCTGAGCAGGCTTGGGATGTGTCTGTCGATTGGAATACCGAAGCGCTGGAGATACTCGAAAAGCTCATCAAACCGGTGACCGCTGAAGATGCGATGGCGCGTACGATCTCCGAGCAAAAGGGGTTCGAACCTTGGCTCACCGGAGACCGAAAAGATATCACGAGCCATACGCTGTTTGGGTATCAACAGGAGCTGACCTATGAGGCGTGTTCCATCGTCTATGACCATGGGATCGCCTTTGTAGAAGCGCCAACCGGTTCAGGAAAGACAGAGATCGGCTGTCACCTGGCCGAAGCGTTGTCAGAAACATTCTCGGAAGTCGTGCCCCGCTCCCCGGTCCATGGCGTTGCGCGAAAAAATGCAGCTGTAATTGCCCCGCCCAAAGTTATTCCCAGTTGGCGCAAGTACTCGACAAACTCGCTCCAACCTGTCGCAAACAGCAAACTTGCCAAACAACACCTCCGCGGCGCTGGCGACGAAGAAAAATCTGGGCTCAGGCTCGATCAGTTTGGCATTCTTATAATCGATGAGAGCCACACAGTTACACCGGGCTTTGAACAAGCATCTCAAATGGCCTCAGCTATTGAGCTTGCCCCGCCAAGCTGGAACGTCTGTCTGTCGGCGACGCTGCTCGGGAACCGCGATGTCGACTGGTTAACCCATATGCAGGAAAAGCGAGCGTCCATTTTCATGACTCCGCATTTCATTCAGGCCATGGGTGAATTGTTCGAGCGCGAAACCCAAGTTCCTAAGGATATCTTCAACCAGGATGCGCAACTGGCCGTCCTATCAGAGCCTGACACGACGCTCACGCGAGAGGCTCGCAACGAACTCGCTCAGTTGGTTTCGCCGTTTTTGACACGCAGACAACGGAAATGCATTGGCGAGGACGAAGATCCCAAGAAGCACAGTTACCCAAGACTAGAAAACCACGGGCGCCCGAAGAAACTTAAGGTGACAAAGCCTCAGCAAACGCGCCTGGATGAGATTGTGGCCCTCTGTAAAGAACTTGCGCCTGGCGGTAGGGTGACCGCAGTCGAGAAAAGCCGCTTCGGACACGTCAGCACGCAACAAAGCACGCAGGATCAGCTCTACATCCGAAACCTTTTGAACATTCTGCGCGTGAGTGCCGCCCAAGCCCATTGGGAGATGTCTCATGGAGCGATTGGCAAATCGCTTCGCGACTTCGAGCGTGGTGGAAAATCGAAGAAAAAGGTATCCCACCGCGACCAGTCCGACATGTTCGCAGCACTGGGAATAGCAGCGCCTGAACCCACAAAGAAATGCGACGCTCTAAACCAAAAACTGGGTCTCAGTGTTCTCAAGGAGCTTGATGAGAAGCGGTATGAGGCGTGCCTGAGAATACAAAATGAAAAAAACAGGGTCGTCTTTCTCGCAGAACGGACGGACACACTCGAGATTTTTGCAGAAGCGCTGTCGCGCAGAGGCCACCACACCAACTATGTCGTGGGAAACCAAACCAAGGGTGAAGATCGCGCCGTGAAGGCGATCTTTGGAGATGGCCCCGACAGTTTCAAGCGTATCAAACAGGGCAAGTCCGTGGAGTCTTACTTCCGACCTGGAGGAAAGAACGAACCAAAAGGATCTGCATCGGTTTTTCTGACTTACAAGATGGCTGAAGGCATCAACCTTCAGTCGTCAGACACGCTGGTGTTGCTTGGTCTGACCTCGAACCTGAAAGAGCTCATCCAAGGTCTGGGTAGGATCGACAGGATCGATAGTGAGTTCGGGGTCGTCAATTACCACCTTGTTGATGTGCCAGTAGGTCAGTTTGCATCTGACGAAAAAATCGCCCAGCGCATAGAGAACTATAAAACTTTGGCTGGGGAGGCGCTAATCGACGCCGTCTTAGAAGAAAGCACCGAAGACGCAGAACTGATCCTCAATAGTGTTGTTAAATATCTGCGATCCCCACGGCCGCTTCGCGACAATAACTTTCACGACCTGCTGGAACGCACCAAGCAAACAATCCCCGAAGACCGCTACAAACTCATCGACAAGGCCAAGATCCAGGGCACCTGGGGCGCCGAGTTGGCGCTCCTATCGGCCCGTGAGAAATTCACGGCGCTACATCTCAAAGGACTTAGCAAGAGCAATAGCTTCTTTCCGCCTCGCCTGCTTCTTCTAAAGGATACTGCGCCAGGCCTGATATTGGAACGCGACCAGCTGGCCTGCGTCCAAACTCTGGAGACTGCATACGAACGGACCAGAAGCCTTGGCATGGAACACGCCCACATGTCACTGGAAGATCTCTCTGAAGCGCTAGAGACGATTTCAGAGCAGATCGGCAAGCTGACCGAGTGGGACTTGCGTCCGGCGCGCGTTGAGAGCCTCATGAAAGCCTGCGCCGAGTTCATGGGACGCAAGGGTGGTGTCGATCTCAGTGATCAAGAATGGTTTGGCCATCTTTCACTGCCGGCCGTGGAAATGGTGTGCGAGGCGTGGAGCCGTGAGCTTGATCCCTTCTGGGAACAAGCAAAACACGAAGTGCGTGACAGCTTCGCCTATGAGGATCTTCCCAAGGGGTACATCGCTCTTCAGGTTATCCTGGAAAAGCTCGAAAGCGATCATCAGGCGTCCGCTGAGATCCATGAAAAGATGGTCCGGGTCATCGAGGAAGCTGAGCAGGTTTCGCGCGACCACGAACCCGCAATTGGACAGCGTATTTCAGTGGTGTTCTTTTCGGATGGTGCAGGCGAGCACTAGGCAGCCTCAGACAGCAGCGAAGCCAGATCACTCAGTTTTACCAAGTGTCCTCGCGTCGTCTTACCTTCCATTTGCGCACCATGGGTCTCAATCCCTTTGCTCTCAAAATCAGACAGGAGCTTTCGGGACGTAGTTCCTCTTGACCTAGCCAGTGTAGCTACAGGCATGTACTCGCTTTGAAAGATCGCAAGCTGCTGCGGCTTGACCAAGAAAGACTCGCTTGGGCCATGCGGGACATTGCGTGATCCGAGCAGGCCCAGCTTGCACCAATGTGTCACCGCCTGAGCCTTCCAACCTGTTAACTTCGCGACGACATTTGCAGTCCAGTCCAACGACTGCCGTTCTGATCTGAGAAGTTCTTCAACATTAGATTTTTGAAACCTGAAATCACCGAGTTTGACATCCTGATCTTCCAATGCACTGGTAACAGAACCGTCGCAAATAAGATGAATGAGCTTCTTGAGCGCCGTCTTATCGACTGAAAACTCTCAACGGAGATGGTCCAGTTCTCAGAGATCACATCACTATCCTAGTGAAGCAGAAGGATTACCCAAGCCAAACCTAATACTCTTCCAATTCGCCGTTTCTGTCCTCGATTCGATCAAGATTGGAACTCAAGTACATGGAACTTTTGATCGGGTTTTGAGGCGAAAAAGTTCCACAATGCACGTGGAACTTTTTGAAGTGGAAGTATCTCGGTTCGATGTATCGATTGTTTTCAAGGGGATTGCACTGATAAATACAATGATAAATCAATTTTAGTTGGTATAACGAGTCCCTGTGCGGGCGCGAGAATGCCGATCCCAAGGATGTGTTTCACCAGCTAGTCCGGCAATATTTTCATGGCGTCCTCAAGCCACCCTTCAACGAAGAGAAGCGCGCCGAAGCCGGATTGCCCCCTGATTTCTACTGGCCCCTGACCGAAGACCTGCCTGCGCCCGGGTCCGCGCAATAAACGCGCGCAACTTAACGTTATCGGCAATTTCCCGCCGAGTTTTGGCGGGAATAACGTGGTTTCATGTGTGAACTAGTTTACAAACTTGCCCAAATCACGCGCGCCCTCTATGCACTTCGCCAAAGGGACGGCTATCACTCACGACCGGTCCCGAATCTTGGGGATGAGAGGTGAAGACGCGTGCGAACACGTCTGGCAATCAAACTACACTCACTGCTTGAGCGGCATTTTCCCGAACGCCGAGTCTTCCTGAAATCTGACAACGACACGCGGTTTATTCGGCTTAGCTCGGAAACGCAGATTTTTGCCGTCGCTGGCGTCGCGGTGTTTGTTGGCTGGACGGCCGTCGCCACTGCGATTCTGCTAATGGATAGCATCGGGTCGGGTAATTTCCGCGAACAGGCCAAGCGGGATCAGGCAACCTATCAAGAACGCTTGAATATCCTGTCGACCGAACGCGATACCCGCGCTCAAGAGGCGCTGGCCGCGCAGGATCGGTTCAACGCGGCGCTGGAACAAATATCGGCTATGCAGTCCGAGCTGCTGACCTCGGAGAACCGCCGTCGTGAGTTGGAAACCGGGATTGAGGTAATCCAGACCACCTTGCGTGCCACAATGAAGCAGCGCGAAGAAGCTCGCACCGAGCTGGCCAGCATGCAGGTCGAAACCGATGACGGCGACGTCTATATGCCTGCCCTCGCCGATCCCGAACAGATGAACTTCATGACCGAGGCGCTGGTCCGGACCGCACAAGAGCGCGATCAGATCGCCACCGATGCGCAGGACGCATTGGCGCAGCGCGACGAACTTGAGCTGGAAATCCGGCTGATGCAGGAGCGCAGCGACGAGATTTTCCGTCAGCTGGAAGAGGCGATGGTGATCTCGGTCGAGCCGCTAGACAAGATGTTCCGCGAGGCCGGCATGCCAACCGACCGCATTATTGAAGAAGTCCGCCGTGGTTATAGCGGCATGGGCGGCCCCCTGACTCCCATCTCTTTCAGCACGCGCGGTGAGGATCTGACCCCCGACGAAATCCGCGCAAACGTTCTGCTGCAACAGATGGATCAGCTGAACCTGTACCGCATCGCTGCCGAAAAGGCCCCCTTCGCCAGCCCGGTGCACGACGCCGTCCGCTTTACCAGCGGCTTTGGCACGCGACGTGACCCCAAGACCGGCGGTCGGCGCATGCACAACGGCGCGGATTTTGCCGGTGCCCACGGAACCGACATCTTTGCCACCGCCGATGGTGTTGTCACCCATGCGGGCTGGCAATCCGGTTTCGGCAGGCTAGTGAAAATCAGGCACGCCTTCGGGGTTGAGACTCTTTACGCTCATAATACCAAGATCCGGGTCAAGGTTGGCCAAAGGGTCTCGCGCGGGGATCATATTGCTGATATGGGTAGCACCGGACGGTCTACCGGAACGCATCTGCACTATGAGGTTCGTGTCGACGGTGTACCAAGAAATCCAATGACTTACATTAAGGCTGCGAGAAATGTTTTCTAAGAGCAAAATCAACGAACCCGCATCCGACGCCCCCGAGACAGCAAAACCTGCTGCTCCGGCGACACCGGCTGCCCCAGCACCGGCAGAAACCAAGGCCAGCACCGCGCCCAAGCCCAAGCCTCCGGCATCGGTTCTGTCCTCGGATCTGCACATCACAGGCAACCTGAAAACCACAGGCGACATCCAGGTCGAAGGCACAGTCGAAGGCGACATCCGCGCGCATCTGCTGACCATTGGCGAAACCGCAACCATCAAGGGCGAAGTCACCGCTGATGACGTCGTGATCAACGGCCGCATCGTGGGACGCGTGCGCGGCCTGAAGGTACGCCTGACCTCGTCCGCCCGTGTCGAAGGCGACATCATCCACAAGACCATCGCCATCGAAAGCGGTGCGCATTTCGAAGGGTCTGTGCAACGTCAGGACGACCCGCTGAACCCGGGCCGCAGCGGCAAGTCGGGTGCCAACCCGGCTGCGGAGGTCAAGCAGTAACGCTGACCCGACAATCGAATGATCAAACGCCGCGGGTTAGCCTGCGGCGTTTTTCTTTTGCCCTTGCTGGCTGCTGTGGTCGGTATAGGGTTCTGTCATGTTGATCTTTTTCTCTATCATTCTGTTGATCGTGGCTTTTTTTCTGTACCGCCATTGGTCCAAATCCCAGGCGCGGCAGGCCCTGCTGGCCGCGCCCCTGACCGACCACCAGCGCATGCTGATCGAACAACAGGTGCCCCTGATCCGCCGCCTGCCCTCTGATCTGCGCGCCAAACTGGACGGCAAGGTGAACCTGTTTCTGGATCAGGTGCAGTTTCACGGTTGTGATGGGTTGGAAGTCACCGAGGAGATGGAATTGGCCATAGCTGCGCAAGCCAGCCTGCTGCTGGTCAACAGCGATCTCTGGTACGACCATCTGACGACCATCTTGATCTATCCTAGCGCGTTCAAATCTCGTCAGCGCCGACAGGATGGCTATGTTGTTAGCGAGAAAGAAATCGTGCGCACCGGTGAAAGCTGGGATCGCGGACCGGTCATTCTGTCGTGGTCGCACAGCAAACAAGGCGCGGCAAACGATCACGATGGGCAGAATGTCGTCCTGCACGAGTTTGCGCATCAGGTTGATGACCTCTCAGGCGGTACCAACGGCGTTCCGATCCTGAGCGACGGTCAGAGCTTTGCCGAGTGGGAACGTGTGTTTCTGACCGCCTATGACGCCCATGTCCGTGCTGTTGAGCATGGTCAGCACACGGTCATCGACCCCTATGGTGCCGTGGGTCACGAAGAATTTTTTGCGGTCTCGGTCGAGGTCTTCTTTGAACAGCCCCGTCAGCTCAAAGCAGCCGTACCCGACGTTTATCAGCAGCTGTCGAAACTGTTTCGGCTGGACCCGGTCAGCTGGAGTTCCTCAGGTCACTAGAACGCAAATTCACGCCAGTTTCACAAAAATCGATTTTTGAATTACACTGAAACCCATTGTTTTCAGGAGGGCTTTTCATGGCATCTAAACTCATGGCCGAATTCTTCGGCACGTTCTGGCTGGTACTGGGCGGTTGCGGCAGCGCCGTTCTGGCGGCAGGCGTTGCTGATGTAGGCATAGGTTGGCTGGGCGTTTCCTTTGCCTTCGGCCTGACGGTTCTGACCATGGCATACGCGGTCGGGCATATCTCGGGCGGGCACTTTAATCCTGCGGTCAGCCTTGGCCTGATGATCGGCGGCCGATTCCCGGCGCAAGAGCTGATCCCCTATTGGATCGCACAGGTGATCGGCGCAATCGCCGCCGCCGCCGTTCTGTACCTGATCGTCAGCGGCGCGCCAGGGTTTGAAGGTGTCGGCGGGTTCGCCTCGAACGGGTACGGCGAAGCGTCGCCCGAGGGCTATTCAATGATGTCCGCCTTGGTGATCGAGATCGTGATGACCGCGTTCTTCATCGTGGTCATTCTGGGCGCAACGTCCAACTTTGCGCCAGACGGTTTCGCCCCAATCGCCATAGGTCTGTGCCTGACTCTGATCCACCTGATTTCGATCCCGGTGACCAATACGTCGGTCAATCCGGCGCGTTCTACCGGAGTAGCCCTGTTCGCAGATGGCCCAGCGCTTGCGCAGCTCTGGCTGTTCTGGGTCGCCCCACTGATCGGCGCTGCCATCGGGGCGCTGATCTGGCAAATGATGGGTGACGACTGAGATTAAAAAGCCCCGATGTTGATGCGCATCGGGGCTTTTTCTTTATTCGGTGACCGTGACTTTTTTCATCACGTCTGGCTGACCGATCACTGCACCGTTCGGGCCATCGCCCCGCTTGATCGCGTCCACCACATCCATGCCGTCAGTGACCTGACCGACAACCGTGTACTGGCCGTTCAGGAACGGGCCCGGCGCAAACATGATGAAGAACTGCGAATTCGCACTGTTCGGGTCCTGTGCTCGCGCCATTCCAACGACACCACGGTCGTAGTTGAAGTCCGAGAACTCAGCCGGCAGATCGGGACGGTCGGACCCGCCGGTTCCGGCGCGACGCATATCGCCGCCGATACGGCCGAATTCGACATCACCGGTTTGCGCCATGAAGCCGTCGATGACTCGGTGGAACACCACGCCGTCATACTTGCCTTCAGCGGCCAGAGTACTGATCTGCTCGACATGTTTAGGGGCGATGTCATCAAACAGGTCGACGGTGACGGTGCCGTTGGCCCCCTCACCTTCGATCTCGATCTGCAGGCCCGTGGCCAGCGCGGGGCTGGCCAACAAGGCAAAAGCGGCGGCCAGCTTATACATCTGCTGCAACCTTGACGCTGATCATGCGGTCGGGGCTTGCAGGCGGCTCGCCGCGCACGATGGCATCTACATGCTCCATCCCGTCGATGACGCGACCGTAAACGGTGTATTGGCCATTCAGGAAATGGTTGTCTTTGAAGTTGATGAAGAACTGCGAGTTCGCCGAATCCGGGTTCTGCGAGCGGGCGGCGCCCAGGGTGCCTCGGTCATGGGGCAGCTTCGAGAACTCTGCAGGAACATTAGGCAGCGACGAGCCACCAGTGCCCGCCATGCGCAGGTTGAACCCGTCTTCCATGTCGCCGTGCTGCACATCGCCGGTTTGTGCCATGAAACCGTCGATCACACGGTGGAAGGCCACGTTGTCATATTCACCACCACGCGCCAGTTCTTTCATCCGGGCGCTGTGCTGCGGGGCAACATCCGGTAGCAGCTCGATGACGACATTACCGTCTTTCAGTTCCATGATGATCGTGTTTTCGGGATCCTTGATCTCGGCCATGAGGCCCTCCTGTCGTTTGTCTTGCGCAAATACCTATGACGCGGGCGCGTGAATGCCAAGTGACGCATTGACCTGAGGGCAAAATGCAGGAAAAGAACCGCCTGAATCTGTTGTAACGGCAAGGATAGAGCGATGGGCTGGAAAACTCTGGACGATATGGACCTGAATGGCAAACGCGTGCTGGTGCGCGTCGATATCAACGTGCCGGTCGTTGACGGGGTCGTAACCGACGCAACCCGTATTCAGCGTATCGTCCCCACCGTGCGTGATATCCTCGCAGCCGGGGGCAAGCCCATCCTGCTGGCCCACTTCGGTCGCCCTGGTGGCGAGCGGCGCGAGAACCTGTCGCTGAAGCAACTGATCCCCACGCTTGAAGCTGCCTTTGGAACCGAGGTTCTGTTCGCCGCGGATTGCGTTGGCACCGAGGCCGATCTGGTCGCCGAAGCGCTGATGCCCGGTCAGGTGCTGCTGTTGGAGAACACCCGCTTTCACGCCGCCGAAACCAAGAACGATCCCGATCTGGCCGCTGGTATGGCCAAGCTGGGCGATGTCTATTGCAACGACGCGTTCTCGGCGGCCCACCGTGCCCACAGCTCGACCGAGGCTATCGCCCGGTTGTTGCCTGCCTGTGCTGGCCGTCTGATGCAGGCCGAGCTTGAAGCGCTGGAAGGTGCGCTGGGTGCGCCCAAGCGCCCTGTGACGGCTGTTGTTGGTGGGGCAAAGGTTTCGACCAAGCTTGAGCTGCTGGGCAACCTGATCGACAAGGTCGATTATCTGGTGATCGGTGGGGGCATGGCGAATACATTCCTAGTCGCCAAAGGTCTGAATGTCGGCAAATCGCTGGCCGAGCGCGTCATGAAAGACACCGCCGCCGAGATCCTGGCCAAGGCTGAAACCTCGGGCTGCAAGATCATTCTGCCTTCTGACGTTGTGGTCGCGGAAAAATTCGAAGCCAACGCCCCACATCAAGTGCTGCCTGCCGACCAATGCCCC
The DNA here is from genome assembly GCF_056538005.1 of Ruegeria sp. BI11. Lineage (NCBI taxonomy): Bacteria > Pseudomonadati > Pseudomonadota > Alphaproteobacteria > Rhodobacterales > Roseobacteraceae > Ruegeria > Ruegeria sp. BI11. Next base: position 799,791 of record NZ_JBQFSM010000001.1, read on the forward strand.
GAAGAAGGCATGATCCTGGACGCAGGCCCCGATAGCGTTGCAACGATCACTGACATCTTTGCGCAGAGCCAGACCCTGATCTGGAACGGTCCGCTGGGCGCATTCGAGATCGAGCCCTTTGACGCCGCCACCAACGCAGCGGCGCTTAAAGCAGCAGCACTGACACGGTCGGGGCAGCTGATTTCGGTCGCAGGCGGTGGTGACACGGTCGCGGCGCTGAACGCTTCGGGCGCGGCCAAGGACTTTTCGTACATCTCGACCGCTGGCGGTGCGTTCCTGGAATGGATGGAAGGCAAGACCCTGCCCGGTGTCGCTGCATTGGAAGGTCAGGCCTAGCGCCCATTTGGCTGCATTTTGGGCCTCATGGTAGACTCTCCCTATTTGTTGGAGAATTTGCCATGAGGGTTCTTGCCTATCTGATCGTCACATTGATCCCAGTCTATTCCTCCGCACAATCCAGCTGCGGCGGGCAAACGCAGCTCGACGCTAATTTCTGCGCCAAGGAAAAATGGGAAATTGCGGATCGCGAGCTGAACCGGCTTTGGGCCGAGGTTAAACCGCTGGCCGATGCACGCGGAGACGGTCAGACCCTATTAAGCGAGCAGCGTGCCTGGTTGAAAGCGCGCGACGCCGCCTGCGACCCGGAACTGGAAAGCGACGGCAGCGCAGCACCAATGTTCTATTGGGTGTGCATGGAGCAGCAAACGCTGACTCGCAATCAGACCCTGGAGGCATGGCGCTGAGGAACGAAATCCAGCAATTCGCAAAAAAGTGCGAACCAAGGGATTCACAACCCGAATCACCTGTGACATAGTGCGAACAGATGCCCGCAAAGGGCACGTTATTGAGGCAAACTTCATACGGCGGTAAACAGAGTGTCCCGTTCCCATCGGCCCGGTTTGGGCGCAGTCGTTTTTTTCATGGTGGCATTTATGCTGGGTGTGTATTTCACCTTCGCCGCCGTGCAAGGCGACTATGGCCTGTTCAGACGGGTCGAGATTGCAGCGGAACGGGACGCCCTGTCACAGGACCTGGCCAAGCTCGAGGCCGAGATCGCCGAAATGGAAAACCTGACCCGTCGTTTGTCCGACACCTATCTGGATCTAGACTTGCTGGATCAGCAGGCCCGTTCAATTTTGGGCATGATCCGCTCGGACGAAATCGTCATCCGCTGATCCGGATCGATATTTTTCATCGAAAAGCCAGCGCCTTCGAACAATTCACCGCGGCCTGAAATCGCGCGAAACAGCGATGCGTCATATTTACTCTCGCCAGAAAGCAGGAAATGCTTTATGAGATAGTTTAACGCTAAACTATCTGTCCGAAAGGGGGAGATCGCCACGATGGCTGCGCGAAAAACCACAAAGAAACCAAACGTTTCTGCGGAAGAGCTTAAAACCTACTACCGCGAAATGCTTTTGATCCGCCGATTCGAAGAAAAGGCAGGCCAACTTTACGGCATGGGCCTGATCGGAGGGTTCTGCCACCTTTATATCGGGCAGGAAGCCGTCGTTGTGGGCCTTGAAGCCGCAGCCAAAGATGGTGACAAACGTATCACCTCGTATCGCGACCATGGTCACATGCTGGCTTGCGGGATGGAACCGGGCGGCGTGATGGCCGAACTGACCGGCCGCGAAGGTGGGTTGTCCAAAGGTAAGGGCGGCTCGATGCACATGTTCTCGAAAGAGAAACACTTCTACGGCGGCCACGGCATCGTCGGCGCGCAGGTGCCGCTGGGTGCAGGTCTGGCCTTTGCCGACAAGTACAAGGAAAACGGTGGCGTGACCTTCACCTATTTCGGTGATGGCGCCGCGAACCAGGGTCAGGTCTATGAGACATTCAACATGGCCGCCCTATGGGAACTGCCGGTGGTTTTCGTGATCGAGAACAACCAATACGCCATGGGCACCGCGCAAGCGCGCTCAACATCCTCCGCTGACATCTACCACCGAGGCCAAGCCTTTGGGATACCAGGTGAAATGGTCGACGGCATGGATGTTCTGGCTGTTAAAGCCGCGGGCGAGAAAGCCGTCGCGCACTGTCGCGCGGGCAAAGGCCCTTACATTCTGGAAATCAAGACATACCGCTATCGCGGCCATTCGATGTCCGACCCGGCCAAGTACCGTACCCGTGAAGAGGTTCAGAAGGTTCGTGAACAAAGCGACCCGATCGAACATGTGCGCGACCTGCTGCTGACCGGCAAACACGCGACCGAGGACGATCTGAAAGCGATCGATAAAGAGATCAAAGAGATCGTCAATCAGGCCGCCGAATTCTCGAAAGAAAGCCCCGAGCCGTCGTTGGATGAGCTCTGGACTGATATTTACGCCTGAGAGGACGAATAAGACATGGCAACCGAAATTCTCATGCCCGCACTCTCGCCCACGATGGAAGAGGGCACATTGGCCAAATGGTTGGTCAAAGAAGGCGATACCGTTTCTTCCGGTGACATCATGGCCGAAATTGAAACCGACAAGGCGACGATGGAATTCGAAGCTGTAGATGAAGGCATCGTCGGTAAAATCCTGATCGGCGAAGGCACCGAAGGGGTTAAGGTCAACACACCCATCGCGGTTTTGGTCGAGGAAGGCGAAGACGCGTCAGCCCTGCCCGCGGCTGCCCCTGCAGCCGCAGCGGTGGCTGAGGCCGCCCCAGCGGCGGTTGAGGCCCCCGCTCCTGCCGCAGCCCCGGCAGCTCCGGACGTTGACTTGTCACCCGATTGGCCGGCCGACGCCGAGATGAAGTCTGAAACGGTCCGCGAAGCCTTGCGCGACGCGATGGCCGAAGAAATGCGCGGCGACGAAGATGTTTATCTGATGGGTGAAGAAGTCGCCGAATATCAGGGCGCGTACAAGATCTCCCAAGGCTTGCTGGACGAATTCGGCTCCAAGCGCGTCATCGACACCCCGATCACCGAGCATGGCTTTGCCGGTATCGCGGTTGGTTCCGCCTTTGGTGGTCTGAAACCGATTGTTGAATTCATGACCTTCAACTTCGCCATGCAGGCGATGGACCAGATCATCAACTCGGCGGCCAAAACGCTCTATATGTCCGGCGGCCAGATGGGCTGCCCCATCGTATTCCGTGGCCCGAATGGTGCCGCTGCCCGCGTGGCCGCGCAGCACTCTCAGGACTACGCTGCGTGGTACATGCAAGTCCCCGGCCTGAAAGTCGTGATGCCCTATTCGGCAGCAGACGCCAAAGGCCTGCTGAAATCCGCGATCCGCGACCCCAATCCGGTGGTTTTCCTGGAAAACGAAATCCTCTACGGTCGTTCTTTCGACGTACCGCAAGTGGATGACCTGACCATCCCACTGGGCAAGGCCCGCATCTGGCGCGAAGGCTCGGATGTAACCATCGTCAGCTTTGGCATCGGCATGCAATTCGCATTGGAAGCCGCTGACAAATTGGCCGAGGAAGGCATCAGCGCCGAAGTTATCGATCTGCGCACCATCCGCCCGATGGATACTGGCGCGATCATCAACTCAGTGATGAAAACCAACCGTCTGGTGACGGTCGAAGAAGGTTGGCCACAAGGTTCGGTCGGCAGCTACATCTCCTCCGTTGTGATGCAGGAAGCGTTCGACTATCTCGATGCGCCGGTCATCAACTGCACCGGCAAGGATGTTCCGATGCCCTACGCCGCAAACCTAGAAAAACTGGCGCTGGTGACCACGGATGAGGTGATCGCCGCCGTCAAGCAAGTGACCTACCGGTAAGGAGCGACAGACAGATGCCCACAGAAATTCTGATGCCCGCCCTTTCACCGACCATGGAGGAAGGCACGCTTGCCAAATGGCTGGTCAAGGAAGGCGATACCGTCTCTTCCGGCGACCTGCTGGCTGAGATCGAAACCGACAAGGCCACGATGGAGTTCGAAGCCGTCGACGAAGGCACCGTTGGCAAGATCCTGATCCCCGAAGGCACCGAAGGGGTCAAGGTCAACACCGCCATTGCAGTATTGCTGGAAGATGGTGAAAGCACCGACGACATCGCGGCCACGCCTGCGACAGCACCCGCGGCTGCCCCCGCAGCCGCAGCGGGCAGCGAGGCCGCCGCGCCAGCGGCGTCCGAGGCGCCCGCCCCTGCCCCGGCTGCTCCGACCAAAGCTGATGGCGGTCGCATCTTTGCGTCACCGCTGGCCCGCCGGATCGCTGCACAAAAAGGTCTGGACCTGACGCAGATCGCAGGGTCCGGCCCGCATGGCCGTATCGTCAAGGCAGATGTCGAAGGTGCCTCGGCTGCTCCAGCCGTAGCAGCTGCTCCTGCGCCTGCAACGGCGACGGCATCCGCTCCGGCCCCGGCTGGACCCTCGGCAGATGCGGTGGCACGCATGTACGAAGGTCGGGAGTACGAAGAGGTCAAACTGGACGGCATGCGCAAGACCATCGCCGCGCGCCTGTCCGAGGCCAAGCAGACCATCCCACACTTCTACCTGCGTCGCGATATCAAACTCGATGCGTTGCTCAAGTTCCGCGCACAACTGAACAAGCAGTTGGAAGGCCGGGGCGTCAAGCTCAGCGTAAACGACTTCATCATCAAGGCCGTCGCCAACGCACTGCAGCAAGTACCGCAATGCAATGCTGTCTGGGCCGAAGATCGTGTTCTGCAACTGAAACCCTCTGATGTGGCCGTTGCGGTCGCCATCGAAGGTGGCCTGTTCACCCCAGTTCTGCAGGACGCGGACACAAAATCCCTGTCGGCACTGTCGACCGAGATGAAGGACCTTGCGGGACGCGCCCGCGAACGTAAGCTGGCACCGCACGAATACCAAGGCGGCACCTTTGCAATCTCGAACCTGGGCATGTTCGGCATCGATAATTTCGACGCCATCGTTAACCCGCCCCACGCAGGTATTCTAGCCGTCGGCTCGGGCGTCAAGAAGCCGGTCGTCGGCGACGATGGCGAATTGACTGTTGCAACGGTCATGTCGGTCACCATGTCGGTGGACCACCGGGTCATCGACGGCGCATTGGGCGCAGAGTTACTGCAGGCGATCGTTGATAACCTGGAAAACCCGATGGTTATGTTGGCCTAACAACCACTTACACACAGGCCGCGCCGGGCTATTCCCCGGCGTGGCCTCACGGATCACGGCCACGTTGTGAGCAGTCGTGATCGCCAGAACAGTTGCTCAAACACTCGTTGCGGACCACCTTAAATGCACAGGTAATTCTGATGCAAAGGTGCCCTATGACCCTCGTGAACTCGGCTAAGTTTATACTGGTGGTCTCTTTGCTGGCGACGGCTGTGCCTGTTGCGGCTATTGCAAAACCCAACGGCTATCCGGGCGAAAACTCGACCTTTAAATCTGATCCCGTCTCAGAGGCCAAACGCAAAGCCAAACGGGTCAAACGCATCGAAGTGCGCAAAAAACGTCGCGAGGAGAAGCGGCTCGAGCGGTTGAACAGAAAGAAGAACCGCTCGAACTAAGGTCGTCTTACTGGTCTTTACCCAGCATATGATCCATCGAGATCGAGGGCTGGTCGCATCCGGCCTCTCCGACGATCTTCGCAGGGATCCCCGCCACGGTCTTACAGGCGGGAACTTCTTGCAGCACCACAGACCCCGCTGCGATGCGGCTGCAATGGCCGACCACGATATTGCCCAGAACCTTGGCGCCAGCCCCGATCAACACACCGTTACCGATGGTCGGATGGCGCTGTTCTTCTTCTTTTCCGGTCCCGCCCAGCGTCACGGAATGCAGCATCGAGACATTGTCACCAACGACCGCAGTTTCACCAATAACGATCGAATGCGCGTGGTCGATCATGATGCCTTTGCCGATTTTCGCCGCAGGGTGAATGTCGATCCCGAAAATCTCGGACGAACGCATCTGGAAAAAATACGCCAGATCGTGGCGTCCCTTCTTCCAAAGCCAATGCGCCACGCGATAGGCCTGCATCGCCTGATAGCCTTTGAAATAAAGGATTGGTTGCAACAGACGGTGGCACGCCGGGTCACGCTCGTACACAGCCATCAGGTCCGCGCGCGCCGCTTCGATCAGCGAGGCATCATCGGCATAGGCTTCGTCCACGATTTCGCGCAGCACCATCATCGACATTTCGTTCGAACACAGCTTGGCAGACACCCGATATGATAGGGCCCGCTGAAGGCTTCTGTGGTGCAGGATGCAGGCGTGAACCAGTCCCCCCATCAATGGTTCGCTTTCGACCGCCGCATGGGCTTCGGTCGTGATGCGATTCCAAACCGGGTCAACCGGAGTAACCTGACTGCGCTTTTCCAACATGGCTTTTGATCCTTTGCTGCGCCTAGAATGCCATTTAGTGGGAAAAACGCCAAACGCAAACCCGTGATCTGCAGAGTAACAAAAATGAATGATACCGAATTGGCAGACTTTGAAGCAAAAATACAGGCGCGGCTGGCAGAGATTACAGCGCATTCAGCTGCAGAAAAGCAGGCTCAGGCCATTGTCGAGCTGGATCAACAGGCAGTCGGGCGTCTTAGCAGAATGGACGCGCTGCAGAATCAGGCAATGGCCAAAGCACAGCAGGCCAATCGGGACATCGAGGCGTTGCGGTTGCAGGCCGCGTTAGACCGAATTCACGATGGCGATTTCGGGTTTTGCGAGGATTGTTGCGATGAAATCCCAGCGGGTCGATTGAACCTGGATCTCGCCGCCACGAAATGTGTCAGCTGCGCCTCTGGCTGATCTGAAACTGGATCAGATGGCGCAACACCAGTTCGAAACAGCGACAATATTGCACATCATCAAAGCCAGGCTCGTCAGCCAACCGCCTGTTGCGCGCGGTCGCCATCAACGAGCCATTGCCGAACAGAGGATGAAGTTCTCCCGTCTGGCCGACATGTTGGTCGGCGAGTTCGGCTTCGTGGATCATGCGAATACACAGGCGGTTGCGATTTTGCGGCAGCACGGCCAACAAGGCTCGCGCTGCCACACTGACGTCACCGTGCAGGACGGGGCGCATACCCTGACTTACCCGACAATCAAGCTGGCGGATAATCCCGGCCCGTAGCTGGCCGAGACCTGAGCGACACGAACCTCATAAGACCCATTCACCCCGTCCGCAGCCTTCATGGCGGGCGAGTAAACCCAGTTTGGCTCGCTCACGATCTGTTCCCGTATCAAAGTTCCGTTGGTCCGAATTTGCAGAAGGTAGGATTCGCTTTCCTCAGCCAAAGGCACCTCGATCCCCGCCCAGTCGTCTCCGTCCAGCCGGGTTCGGCGTATCCATGACAACTGATCGCCTGCGGGTGTTTCCATCGCCTTCAGATGCACCGGCGCGTAGGGACGCAATCCATTTCCATCGAAAGCCTCGACAAGATGAACAAAGGATGGGTCATCGTACCCGCGCTTCGCCGGGCCGATGCGATAGTGTTTGGTCACACGACGCTCGGACCGTAACAGGCCTGTCTGGTAAACGCGGTGATCCAGCAGAACGAACATAGACCCTTCGGGCCAGACATCGGGAATGATCGCATCCGTCCCCAGCTGGCCGCGCAACCGACCGGACAACGTATAGATGCCCGTCTCTTGCAAGGTGGCGTCGGCGAACTGGAACAGCTCCCAGTTGCCAGGCGTCCCATCTCCGATTGCGGCCAGATTGGCCCCGTTCAACAGCGCACCCCGAGGGCGCGACTCCAGCAGGCCATCAATCAGATTGACGCGCAGCGGCGCACCTTCATCCCAGACACCGGCACTTGCACGTCTCAGCGGGGTTTCAATAAAGCCGATAACCGCCTGACCCGAGATCACCTCTTGCAACGCATAGTCTTCGTCGCTGGCTGCTGAATAAACGGCGACACTGCCGGGCCATGGATTGGCCGATGTGGCAAGATATGGGGCATGTGGCGCTTCTGATCCGGTCAGCAGCGGCAAGTCCATAAACACGGGCAAAACAGGAACCGGCGCCACAAAGGGTTTGATCGTCACCTCATCGTCGGGCAAGTCAGACGGCGCATAGACGCTGGGCTCAATCCGGACCGCCTCGGCCAGTTGGAGATCCGCCTGTTCCAGCCTGTCGATGCGATAGCGTGCGCTCTGCCCGTCTTTCGTCAGGCTTACGACATCGCCTGCACCCAGATGCAGCAACGACGGGGGCAAAGCGAAGCGTGCAGTCTCGCGCGAGACCCGCGCCTCGCTTAGCCAGCGTTCTGCGGTCTGACGGCCCTCGGCGCGCGTCAGCGACAGCGGCATCTCGTTCACCGATACAGAATGCGTACGGGTGTCTGGCAGAATGGCTTCTTCTGCTACGACATCATGATCCGCATCCGATTGTACAAATCGCAACCGTACACGGCCGGTCATTTCCGCTTCAGCCTCCCTGCGATATTCCACACGGCCCTCAATGTCAGAGCTGTCAGCCAAAACATCCGCGTCCAACCCAATCGCGTTGTGGCCACCGCGCATCTTAAACAGCAGCACACCGTCCCGTTCAATCGCGTCGAACCCATAGCGCAGCATAAGCGGTTGCAGGGCCGCACGTGCGCTGGATACATCCTGAATCACGTATCCACGCACCACGCCATATAGACGCGACACATCGATATCCGTCACTCCCGAACCATGGCAAATTTCAGTGACGACAGAGGCCAGAGACCGCGTCCCCGACCGACCGTTCAGCCAGTGTCCCCGAGGATAGTTCACCCCATCGCTCCATTGGCTGCGCAGGCTTGGAAAAGTGGGGAACGGACGTGCGTCCCAAGCCCAGACATAGGCGTTCGCCATATCCACCATCCGACCACTATATTGATCCGAATTCGGATTGATCGCCGGATCAGACCAATAGCCATGCATCGCCTTCAGATATTGCAGCTGCATGAAATCATCGCGCTGACCGGAAGAATATCGCGGCAGGCTGGATTCCGAGGATTTGGGATCAAGAAACTTGTTCGGCTGATTGGTCCCCTTGTCGATGGCGGCGCAGCCCAGTTCCGTGAACCAAATTGGCTTTGAGCTTGGAGCCCAGTCTGTCGGATTCGCTTGTCGGACTCCCCCGATGCGTTCGTGGTGGCGGTGCGACCACCAGTTCCGCAGATCCTTATACCGCCAAACCCAGGCCTCGTCGTGGTCCTCATCTGTGATTGGCGTTCGTATCTGGGCTTCGGCCTCTTCTGGAGAGGCATAGAACCAGTCATAGCCCTCACCGCCCTCAATATTGCCGCGAAGGTAATCTAGATCATAGATCGCCTCGGCACCCGCTTTGAGATCCTGGTGATCCTCGCCATCACGCCAATCCGACAGGGGCATGTAATTGTCGATGCCGACAAAATCGATGTTTTCGTCTGCCCACAGTGGATCTAGGTGAAAATATCGATCCCCTGTTCCGTCATTGGGCTGATAGCCGAAATATTCGCTCCAATCGGCGGCATACCCGATTTTGGTGTCCGGCCCCAAAATCTTGCGTACTTCTGCGGCCAGTGTTTTCATTTGAAATACAGCAGGAAAGCCAGTCAGACCGCGGATTTGTGTCAGCCCGCGCATCTCGGAGCTGATGCAGAACGAATCCGCCCCACCAGCAGCTTTGCACAGCGCGGCATAATGCAGGATAAACCGGCGCAAGCCCCATTCTTGCGGACCGTTATAAGTCACCTGACCATCGCCAATGACAAAATCACTGGCACGCGCGTATCCAAAAAACGCGGCCACCTCTGCGTCTGCTGCTGCTGTTTGATCTGGCGACCCAACCCGACCGGGCGCAGCGCTGAGTGTGATCCGTCCCCGCCAAGGAAGATGTGGCTGATTGCCCGTATCTGACCACGGGTCGGGCAACCCGTTGCCTTGCAACTGATCCATTAAGATAAACGGGTAAAACATCACCCGTTTTCCAATGCTTTTTAAATGCTTAATCGCCTGAATCACAGATTGATCCGCAGGTGTGGCGCCGTAAACAGGACGATCGTCTTCGTGCTTAACAATCTGGGCAGCTTGGCGGTCTAAACCTGCTACACGCCAAGGCATGTTGTCGCCTTCAATGTCCTTGTGCAAAACCTTCGGCCGTATCTGACAATGACCGCACCGCAGATCGTCACCAAACCATGAAACGATCAACGACGCAGCATCGCAGCTTGGCAATTCGCGTTGCAGTGCCTGGGTCGAGGTCACCAGATCCGCCAGCCCCGAGGGAGAGTTTACATTCGCCGCCCAGCTCTGCCCGCGGCCCTTGGTATAATTGATCTGTTCGCTGGCCAGCGCGTATTCACCAGTGCCAGGCATCAGGGCAACGCCCCGGATGGTCTTGAACAAGGCATCCGGAGTATCCGGTAAACCCGGCTGTTCTTGTCTTACTACTTCAAATGAAAACTGCGGCACCCTGTTTCCAAACTGCGCCAACTGCAACCCCTCGATCACAACATAGGCGGTGCCACGATAGGCCGGGACATTTCCAGCGCCCTCGATGGCTTCGATCAGAGGGTCTGGCAATTGTTGGTCGTCCCCCCGATAGATACGCATGTTCAGACCTGCGCGCTCTAGCTCCTCACCGTCCGCCCAAATGCGCGGGACGTCCGAGATTCGCCCAGCCCCCACCGCGATGGCCAGTGAAATCGAATAGCTGTAGCTGTGCGAGGTCGTTGTAACCTCGGGCGACGCAGGAGAGCCCTTGCCGCCCCCGCCACCCTGAGTGGTCGTGCTTGTGCTTTTGGTTTCCAGAAAATCCGATGCCCAGATGACCTGACCGCCCACCCGCATGCGTCCGAAAACCGTTGTGACAGGCGCGCCCTCTCCGCTCTCCGTCAGGCGGAAACGGTCAAGGCGGCCAGTCTCAACCACTTCGCTCCCGCCACCCATGACCGACTGGCTCATCAACCGCTGGTCGATAACTCGGCCTAACGTTGCGCCGACTGCGCGACCTATTACTGCTGTCGACAACCCCGCAACGGTGCCGCCAATCGCGCCGCCGACCGCGGCCCCTGCTGCAGAAAGAATTATTGTAGCCATTCACATATCCTCCAGCGGGAATTCGAAGCAGGCGACCACCCGGCGACGCCAGGGGTCGCCCAACATGTTTTCAACGACGCCGTACCCGGAATAAGCGTGAATGAATCGCGGCACCGGCCCGGTTTCGCTGACGATGCCCACATGTTTAGCAACCCGCCCGTCTCGCATGCGGAACAACAACACGTCGCCCGCCACTGCAGCATCGATTTTTTTTTCGATCAAATGACGACGTGCGGCGGCCCACATGCGTTCTTCGCCCTGCGGTTCGGACCAGTCCATGCTGTAGGTCGGAACCACTTCGGGTTCGTGCCCAAGCAGCGCGCGCCAAACACCGCGCAATAGTCCCAGGCAATCCGTGCCTGCCCCCTTGACTGACGCCTGATGCACGTAAGGCGTTCCCAACCAGCTGCGTGCTTCGGCTACAACATCCTGTCTATTGGGGCTCATCGTATGCTCCCCCCGGTGTTGGGATTGCCTTGCTTGGCTACGGCCATCACCCAGTCCTCACCTGGCAGGTCAGGAAATCCTTGAAAGTTGATGATGTTGTTAAACTTTTTGCGACAGGTATTCATGCTTTTGTCGCACCCTGCCGTTAACTTTACCCGATCCCCGACTGACAGGCCGCCGCTGATACCGGACCAAAGCGCAATATTTCGCCCCCCCGGAATCCTCTCGTCCTGTTTTATCGCAGCCCACAGCCCGGTTGCCGGTCCGGACACAACATCCAATCTCCCGCGTTTAAACCAGCCGTCGTCCAACCCTTGAGCGCCTTTCAACTGCAAGACAGCTCCCGCAATCAAATTGACGATTTCAGCTTCAGCCTGGTAACCGGGCGCGCTGAGACTGAACTTACATTCGCCGTCCCCAAGAACTGCAGTACATGGTTTCTGGTAAATCCTGCCCATCGGGCGATTCAGCAGATCGGTCAATCCGCGCAGTTCGGCATGAAACGCCCCACCAGCGCGGCGCATTTCACCGATTGAGCCTTTGAATTGAAGCATTCGTTGCTCAGGCGCGGCCCAGTTGGCCAACCACGCCCGGACCTCGGCGTTATCGAAACGGCCGGCCTCGATATCCTCTTCCGTCACGGCAGCATCGGACAAGGCCCCCATGGCCTCGGAATTGTCGATAGACAGGCCAGTGGCTTGTTCAATCGCCGTGGCGGTCAAGCCTGTGCTGGCCCTGAAGGTCATCCCCTCAAAACTCAGTTCCATATCATGATCGGTAAAGCCATACTCCCGCCCGTCCTCACGCCGGATCGCCCAGCATCGGCAGGTTGTGGTCAATCCGGTTTGCAGATGGGTGTGCAGCCCTTGCTTATCACCACTCATCAGACACGCACCTCGACCACCGGAACATTTGGTACATCGCCCGCCTGAAAGCTGGCCACGCTGGTCTGAATCTTGTCCGTGTCAAAACGAACCGGAACGTCGAATTCAAACCCGGCGGCGATTTCCACCTCTTCTGGCGGCGGCGCTGAAAACGTGATCAGTCCACTGTTCAGATCAACTTCAAAATCGACGCCTTCGCGCACTTGGTCCTGTTCCAGCCCGATCTGAACTGTACCCAAAACGGGTTTAACAATCGGACGAACATAGCTGAACCCGCCCGAGCTGTAGGTTTTAACCAGCTGAAACTCGGTGCTTGTACCGTCGCCACGCGCGATGACCTGATCGCCCTGAGCTACGTCTGCGGTGGCCGCCCCGGATTTGAAATCCGACCAGTCTTTCCATCGGAAACCGAACATCTGCCCCTGACGGGCCTCGAAAAACGAAACCAGCGTCTCGATATCGTCCAGCGATCGCATACCCAGCCCCGCGTCATATCGACGACGGGAATGTGCCCAGGGTGTGTTACGTTCTTCGAACCCATTGGCCAGCGTCACGATATCCGTGCGCCGCTCGGGGCCGCCGACCGAGCCAAAGCTCAGGCTGGCGGGAAATCTAACCTCGTGGAAATTCATCAGCTGCTCCCTCGTGTTACCTGTTGCGATTACCGCGACCCAACGCACGGCTCATCTGGGCGGCAATCTGACCCTGACTGCGCCTGAAACCCTGCACGTCCGGCGTTGTGATATTCATCACCACGTTTACCGCGCGCCCTCCGCCGGATGTTCGCACCCCCAGCTTGCCATCCGGCCCACGCGCCAGAGGCATGATCGCCTCGGGGCCGGCCTCGCCCATCAATCCGGTGCCACCGCGCATCGGAAAGGTTGTAGGGCCACTGACCACACCGCCACTGGCAAAGGGCATCACCCGGCCCTGCGAAAAGTTACCGCCATCGGCAAAGGGCAAAATCCCCTGCACCAGACCACCGACTGTATTGGCCAACATGCCGCCAAAATGATCCGTGACAGGCTTTATCGCTGCCGAATAAGCCGTTCGGATCATCGAGTTCTTCAACACATCCAGCGCGTCTGACAGGTTCATGCCGTCCAGCACCACGCCGTCAAACGCCTTGCGCAACCCGCCGGACATACCGCGCTCCAATGTGGCGACATCCTTGCCGGTCTCTTCAAAGGCTGCGCTGATCCGCTTCATCTGACTGTCGAAAGCCGCAGCCATCGACGCCGCATCCCCCAGCGAGTCGCCCAGCGCCTCGCCCCGTTCCTGCAGGTCGTCCAACCCGTCACGATCCGTCATCACGCTCTCCTTGTTCCTTGTCCGGATAGGCCGCCAGCAAAGCGTCCAGTCCTGCCCGGTTCATCGCTGGCATACCCGCCCCCTGCCCCAGCATCAGTCGCAGTTCAGCCGGGGTCAGACGCCAGAACTGATCCGGCGTCAGGCGCAGGCCGACGAAGCCGACCCGCATCAGGGTGGGCCAGTCAATCCCACTCATGCGCCACCCGGCACCATGAAAGCCCGTGCCAGCAGTTCAGCCGCCGCCTTGGCGCCAGCCATCGGGCCGCCGTCGATTTCTGCACGCAGTAGATCTGATCGCGCCACATCGGCCCCACCACCCCGCAAACCGGCGACGATCAGCGCCAGCACATCACCGCTAGAGTAAGCCCCGCCTTCGAAGCGCTGCACCAGTTCCACCAAAGACCCGGTGCCCAGTTCCTGTTCCAATTCCGCCAAAGCACCCAGCGTCAGCTTGAGCACCTGCCGCTCTCCATCGATGGTCAATGCGACCTCGCCCGTCCACGGATTGGCCATCGGATCAAAGCGCCGTGAAGGCCAGGGCACCGGCGCTAGCCAGGCTCATCTCATAGGTCGCTTCGCCATTGTGCGAGCCCGCATATTCGATGCCGGTGACCTGAAAAGTGCCTTCGACGATGCCGAAATCTGGAATGATTACCTGAAAGTTCGGCGTCTCGCCGTCAAAGAACAGCTGTCGCGCGCGTTCGTCAGTGTCCGCGTCCTTGAACACACCCGAGCCCGAAATCGCTGCGGATTTCACCCCTGCGCCCGACAAAAGCTCGCGCCAGCCACCCTGACTTTCCAAGCTGGTGACATCCACACTTTCAGCGTTGAAACTAACCCGCGTGGCCCGCAGCCCCGCGATGGTTTCGAACAGGCCCGAGCCGTTCATATCCACTTTGACCAACAGGTCTTTTCCGTTTTGGGCAGCCATATGCTCTCTCCGTTGATTGCTTAGTCGTCTTCCACGCGGGCGCGGAATCTCAGGTCGATCTGGCGGATGGCTCCACCGGTTCCCGCGCGGCGGGCCGAGGCGCGTTCGAACCACAGCCCCACCAATCGCCCGCGATCGAGGGTCAGTGCCGCACCCTCAAGCGCATCGCACACCGCCCCCGCCAGGGTCTTGGCGGCACCGAACCCGGCGGCCTCAGACATCACCGACACTGTGAACCGATGCAAAGCACCAGCGCCTGATCGGTCCGAGGCATCCCGGACCTCTTCCGGGCCCAATGTTACGTAAGTCTGGGGCACCGCCCCTGCAGGTACCGCGTCATAGATTGCGCCGCCTGACAGCGTACTGACCTGCGCATCGCCTGAAAGCTGCTGATAGACCGCCGCCTGCAAGGCCGCTGAAACGCCATAGCTCATGCCGCCACCTCTTCATCTGCGAAACAGATCAGGTACTGGCCGCGCGGGTCGCGTTCAGCGACCGCGCGAATGACAAAACGGCGCGCCCCTTCGGCAAAGCGCCGATCCGGTGACGGGCGCATCAATGACCCCTCAGGCGTGCCCCGCACGACGATGCGATAACTCACGCGCGACACTGGCACCCCGGCCACCTGGCGTTCAGACCCGCTGCGTGCTGTGACTTCGGCCCAAACCGAGCCCAGAGCAGCCCATGTCTCGGTATATCCCCCCGCGCCATCGGCCGTGCGAACCGGTGTCTCCAGCACTAGCTTTCGGTTTAATCGCGGCGTCTTCATTGCGTCACTCCGGCACCAAAACGCACGACACGGTAGCGCTGGATCAGGCTGGTTACACCAAAGGGCATGCAACCAGCGCCCAAAGCAGTTTCGTCGCGGTATTCGTAGTAATGCGCGGCCAGTAACAGAACTGCTTGCCCCAGATCAGCAGGCAGCCCGCCCCAATCGGCCGACATACCTGCGGTAAAAGTGATCTTCACCGACCCGTCCGTCGCAATTTTTGGCAGCGTCGAGCCCACAGGGAGCAGCCTGGGGCGCTGACTATCCTGTTCCAGCCGGTAATCACTCGATGCAATTGGGCTTTGCGCACCCGCCGCACTGGTGACTGTCACCGCATCAACTATCGTCACCGGAGTCACCGGCAACACTTCACCCGCAGCATCACGCCATCCGCTCAGGTTCCAGGAAAATTCACGTTCAATCAGCACCTTGCCGGTGCGCGCCTCAATCGCTGCGATCGCCGCCCGCAGGAACCCCTTCAGCACCTGGTCCTGCACGCTGCTCTCGGCAAAGCCGGTTCCCAGCCGCAGATGCGCCTTGAACTGATCCACCGGCAGCGCCGCATCCGCGATGGCGGTTTCTTCGATCAACATCATCCATTCACTCCGCAATCTCGGCCCCCTCCGGGGGTTGTCACTTCAGGAATTTGGCAGGCACGCGCCGCCCCACGTTGCTCGGACGGAGGGGAGCAGCTAGACAACGCAGAGGATCTCACCCCGGCCCGCACCTGCCGCCCGGGGGGCTGGTTTCCCGCCCCCCGGATCCGCCACCGTTTAGGCGGTGCCGAATTTCACCAGCTTGATCGCGGCAAAGTCGCTCACGTCGCCGCCAACACGCTTGGACGCGTAGAACAGGACATGCGGCTTGGCGCTGAACGGGTCGCGCAGGACGCGCAGATCAGGACGTTCGGCGATGGTGTACCCGGCCTGGAAGTCACCAAAGGCAATCGAGAAGCTGTCGGATGCTGCATCCGGCATGTCCTCGGCGATCAGTACCGGATAGCCCATCAAACGCGCGGGCTCACCAGCCGCCAGACCGTCCGACCACAGGAAGCGACCATCGCTGTCTTTCAGCTTGCGGATAAGGCCAGCAGTTTTCGAGTTCATCACGAAAGTGCCATTGACTCGGTACTGCGCGCCCAGCGCATAGACCACGTCAACAATGGCATCTGCTTCGACACCGCCTTCAATGCCGGTCGGAACGTAGCCGATATTGCCCCAATCCCAGACGTCATTGTCGACCTTGGCGTGATCCAGAATACCCTTCGGCTTGTCGACACCATCACCGCTGATAAAGGCCGACGCCTCGGCGCGGGCAAACTTATCGGCGATACGACCGGCCAGCCAGCCTTCGACGTCAAATGCGCTGTCGTCCAGCAGGCGCTGAGATGCTTTCGGCAACGCGCTCAGCTCGTGCAGAGCGATTGAGATGCGGTCAACCGACGGGGTTGCGGTCTCGGTCGCGGCCGTGGTTTCATCCGCCCAGCCCGCACCGACATCGGTGTGGTCGATCAATACATCGAACGAGTTCGCCTCGACATTCACCACCGACGCAACCGACCGGATCGAAGCAGTGGATTTCAGCACCGATTTGATGATCTCGGCCGTTTGCGGATCAACCAGGTAGCCGCCATCGCTATTGACGGCGCTAGACAGCGACTTGGCCTCCATATCAAGCCCGCGCAGGCCGTCATCGTCGCCCGAACGTACATAAGCGTCAAAGGCCTTTTGGTGCGGTGCACCCTCTTCGATCGAGGCCGCAAGATACGGGCGTGCCGTGATGGTTGATTTACGATCCAGCATGGTCAGTCGCTCTTCTGTCTGTTGCAGTTTAGTATTCATTTCAGCCTTCAGGCCCTTGAATTCATTAACGAAGCTAGCCATCGCCTGCTTCACCTCCTGAACCAGGGGCGCACCCTCTCCGGTCAAGGCCGGGGTTTCGGTCTTGCTCATCAGCACTTCCATTCTTGGGTGGGTTTGAGGCGCGCTAGTGTCGCGCCAGCTCCTGCCGGGCGTCATTGAACACCTCGGCAATACTGCGCAGGGTATCCTCGGCATTCGGGGTCGTCCCCTTTGCCGCCACCCGCGCACTGGGCAGCATCGGGAAAGTCACAAGCGACACTTCCCACAGCTCCAGTTCCGTCAGGACCCGCTGGCCCTTGTCATTCTTCACGGCCCGCTTGGTTCGATAACCAATCGACAGACCGTCCATTGCGCCTGCACGGATCAGCTCGGCGGCTTCACGGCCCTTTTGGGTGCTTTCCAACAGACGCCCCTTGACCCAAAGGCCCTTGACGTCCTCGCGCACCTCATCCCAAACACCGATAGGTTGCGCCGGGTCGTGCTGCCACAGCATCTTGACCCGCTGACCGGCTTTCATCAGCCCGTCCAGCGATGCGCGATAGGCACCTTTCTGCACCACATCACGGCCCTGATCAACCTGACCGAACAGGCTGGCATACCCCTCGATCACCGCATCTTCGGACACAGACAAACCATCGCCAAACCGCGCAAACTTATGCTCTAAATCCATCAACAACTCCTCGTAAGCATCAGAACTCATGGCGTTACCGATAAAAACGATTGAAACGCCTGCGCTAGGATCACTGCGGCCACTCCATAGACTGTCAGCCACAACCGGCGCTCTAGTCGTTCCATCATCTCTTCGATCTGATCCAACCGTTTGCACAAATGCGCGTGCTGAATCTCAGCCACCCTTTCATGCGCAGCCAGACGCAAGCCCGGCGCGCAATCGAACGGCGGATACCCTTCAGCCATCCGCATCCTCCGCCAGCACTGGCAGCCCCAGCAGAGACCGTTTTTCGGCATCCGTTAGGAACTCAGCACGGCTGACGCGTGTCCACTGCGCGTCCCTCTCGGTGGCCAAGGCAGGCACCTGATCCAGATCCGGTTTCAGCATCAGATCCTCACCGGTAAAGCCCGAGAGCCACTCTGACACCGCCGCCGCCACCCGCGTCACCAGGGGCAGAACGGTCAGGCGATAAAACGCCCGGTTAGCCTCCTGATAGTTCGAATAGGTCGCGTCGCCCTGAATCCCCAGCAACATTGGCGGGACTCCAAAGGCCAGCGCGATCTCACGGGCGGCGGCTTCCTTGGTCTTTTGAAACTCCATATCTGACGGCGAGAAACCCATCGGCTTCCAATCCAGTCCCCCTTCCAGAACCATCGGCCGACCAGCATTGCGCGCCCCGCGATAGTTTTGTTCGATCTCGTCGGACAGACGGCGGAACTGATCCTCGGCCATCACCCCATGACCGTCGCCGCCCTTCCACACCAGCGCCCCCGAAGGCCGCGCCGCATTGTCCAGCAGTGATTTCGACCAGCGCGAAGCGCTGTTATGCACATCAATCGCCATGGCCGCCGCCTGCATCGGCGAAAACCCATAGTGGTCGTCCTGCGGGTGAAAGGACTTGATGTGGCAGATGACATCTGCCGCAAAGCGATGTGTCTTGCCGCCGACGCTGTAATCATAAGCCTTGGGCCACCCATCCGCGCCCGGCACAACGCTCATCCGGTCCGAGCGCAAGACGTGCAGTTCAACCGGCAGTCCGTCTTCGGCCTGCACTGCCTCGATATAAGCGTTACCGGAGAGCAGAAGTTGACCGAACACCGCCTCCATCAACTCAGCCCGCCCCTGCGCTGCGTTGGGACGGCGCATGAGGGTAAGCATCGGGTGCGTCTCATACCGCTGATCGCGATTCTGCAGCACTAACGGCAAGGCCGCCGCCGCCTCGGCAATCAGCTTGACCGAGCGGAACCCCACCGGATTCCCCGAAAACCCCGTTCGCGTCAGCGAGACCGCGTCCCGCGGGCTCCACGCCACGCGCCCACCGGTTTGCCAAGCCACCACAGGGCCCGCCGCACTTGCCTTTGCTTCGGGTACTTCCTCAGCCGCTCCACGACGCAAGAAATCGAATACCATCTGTGCTCCTTTCTGCCGCCGCTCAGCTCGGCTTGTTGAAAGGAGTTATGACGGAGAGAAGTTTAAGCCTCGGGAATAAGGCGTACGGGGGTTGGGCAACACAAAGGCGTAGGGAAATGAACCGCTTCACCGCAAAATACTATTGGTCCTGCCATGACCTTCCGGTCACATAATTGTAGGATCCCACAACCAATTGAAAAACAACGTCAAGCTCGTCTGCCGAAGAAGGGGTGAAAATCATCACAAATCCTTCCCATCCCGGCCGTTTTTGCGACCAGGGGTGGGCGACCGCCCAGCCTGCATCTATCGCGAGACGCGCCGTTCTAGGGTCAAGCGATGCGTGGAGTGAGCCATCAGGATGCACATGCGCAAACTCTCGTCCTCCAACAATTACCTCTGGATGCTCCAAAGAAATGTTGTCTGCTAACCAGAATCCCTTTGCTCCGGGCAATGAGACGACAGTTTCGCGAATTTCTACATCAGGAATTTCGTTGACGCGTCTCAGAAGGTCTTCGGTCAACTCTGGGACAGCCTCAACACCAATCTGGACATGAGGAACCCCACGGGTCGTCTCTGGTATTGCTGTCGTCCGTTCTGGTAATTCTGTGGTTTGCGCGGCAACTGGCCCGATGACAGCACAAATCATCGCCGCGACAATGTTACCTCGCAAAGCAACCCGGATGTTCATGACTACACCTCCGCCTCGAAATGGTCGCATCAAGTGAGGTGTAGGGCAATACTTCCAGAGACAGCACGTGATCACGTGTATCGTATTTCCAGCGGACTACTGGGGCCCGCTTTGGTTCTACTACAGTGCCCGCACCCTTGGCCGCCGATACGCCCCCGCAGGCCCCACAACCAACTCATGCAGTGCCCATACCAGTGCGTCGACCCGGTCAGGTGAGCCCTGCCCCTCGAACCCACGCGCGGTCATCTGGCACATCTGTTCCTCCAGCGCGTCCAACCCCGAGACATGCGACACCCGACCCTGTTCGTACAGGGCCGCTACAGGCTCCGCCCGCGCGACCTTGCCGCGCGACGCGCGCACCGCGCGGAACGGGACCAGAGGGTCTACCTGCCGCACGACCTCCTCAACTAACTGCCCACCCTGATTGACCTCAGCCACCAGCCGTTCGGCCCCAAACTCATCCATGGAGTCAATCGCCGCCTGCGCCCAACCTGCCGGGCCAACCCCTTGCACTGTCCGGTCGGCCAGTACATAGGCGCGCCACTGCTCGGGCGGCCCCTGCACATGCGCCCCGACTACCACGATTCCGCAGGCATCGGCACCTGACCCCGCCGTCACCGCCGGGTCCAGCGCCACGACGATGCGGTCCAGATCGGGCACGGCCTCAATGCGCGCCGCATCCAACATCGACCCCGTCCACAGTGCGCCCTCAGCATCCGACAGCAGTACCCCGTCCAATTCCTGCCGCCCCAGCCGTGTGCCTGCATAGCGCGCGCGCACCTCTTCCAGAAACGAGTCTGCCAGATTGGCCCGGTTCGCCTCAGTCGGCGCGTGGGTTTGCACCGTGGACGGAGAGGCCAACAACTCTTTCAAAACCTTCACATTGCGGGGCGTGGTCGTAACACAGACACAGGGGCGTTTCCCCAATCGCAGTGCGAACTGCAACATGTCCCATGTCTCGCCAGCCTTTTTCCATTTGGCCAGCTCGTCCACCCACGCAGCATCGAACTGAGGACCCCGCAGCCCTTCGGGATCACTGGCCGAGAATGCCTGCGCCTCGGCCCCGTTCGGCCAGATCAGCTTGCGCTCGGATGCCTTCCACACCGGTCGGCGATCCGGCGGCGAACATTGCAATATCCCGCTGTCGCCAAAGATCATCACATCACGCACCTGATCAAACGTCTCACCCACCAGAGCCACACGGCCGACCTCGCCCCGATCCAGCGGCTTGGCCCCTTCGACCATCGACCGCACCCACTCGGACCCGGCCCGTGTCTTGCCAGCCCCGCGCCCGCCCATGATCACCCAGGATCGCCAATCACCTTCGGGCGGCAATTGATGCGGCAGCGCCCAGAACTCGAAAAGGAAAGGGAGGGCGCACAGCCCCCCCTCCCCGATCTCACTCAGAAATCTCTCCCGAACCGCAGCATCGGCGGAGGCGAGCCAACCTGCACCCGATTTCAAATCGAGCGCGCTCAAGGTCGAGTGCGTACCCTCCTTGGGCAATTCCGGCTTGTCTGTGATGTTGTTCGACAAAGCTTGTCTCCACTTTCTGACAACTTCGGATCAGCCCCTCTAGCTGCCCAAGTTGCTTGGCTGTTCCAGCCAGGTCTGCATCCTCCCCGGTTCCGATTTGCCTGCGCAGTTCTTCCGCTGCTTGGCGCAAACCGCGAATGGATATCTCAAGCGACTGCAAAAGTTCTACCGTCTGGGACATCCGCTCTTCCGGGGTAATCAAAGTCATGTTTGCCTGTGACCTCATGCGTGAGTTTTTCCGCACGAGAGAAACGAAAAACGGCCACCGGGTTTCCCCGCGGCCGTTGCCCACCTCTTCTAGCATGACATAACGTATACGTGATTAAGTTCGCAAAGTCAATATGTTACGCAACAGCGAACGCAACAGACACCGTACGTGTTGTTAACCTAAATCGACCGATAGCGGCCTCTGACTGGCTGATCGCAACCACCGAGCGAAGATACGAGCACCGGACGTGGCCATTTCGGAAAGCTTGATTGTGTAGTGCCCTAACAGCACGCTTTGATGTCCAGGCAAGGCGCATAACCGCCCCGCTTGCAGGTCATCCTGCACGATGAACTCAGATGACAGCACCATACCCATTCCCGCAACTGCGGCCCTCAAAGCGGTTTGGTCCAGATCGAATTGACCAGCATAGCTCAGCTGCGTTTCAGCTGCGCCAATCTCTTTCAGCCAAGCAAGCCAGTCCCAATTGCTTCGAGTGCACTGCAATGCCGGAATTTGAGTCAAATTTCCAGGGTCAGAAACGCTGGACAGAAGGCCCGGGGACAGATACGGGCGGCAGCGATCTTCTAACAATACGCCTCCATCCTCCATCGCCATGCCGACCGGCAGATAGGAAATGAGGATATCGCTTTGCCGTGACGGTACCGCATTGATCTGATCATAAGTATCGATCCGCACGGCAATGTCAGGCCAGCGACGTTTGAAGTCCGCCAACAATGGCACCAACCACAACGTGGCCAGAGTGGTCGGCACCAATACCGTCAGGTCTCGCCCCTCGTTCAGCGTTGCGTCAATGGCCTTGTTGAGGGTCTGCAATCCCGGTCGCGCATCCCGAAGAAAAGTCTCTCCGGCCTCAGTCAACCAAATGGCATTGTTGCGGCGATCGAACAGCCGCACGCCCATTGCGACCTCAAGACTTTGCACCTGACGACTGACTGCGCCGGCTGTTACCCCCAACTGTTGCGCCGCTAGTTTGAAACTTTGATGTTCAGCAACAACAGCGAATATTCGTACTGCGTTCAGCGATATTCGTTCAGAATTCTGCAATAGAAATCCTCATTCAAAACGAATTTTTCTCGTTTGAAGTAAACACAAAACTTTGCCCAGCGTATTCCAAACACTCTAAGGAACATTCGATTGCAATCCACCCAAAATCACCTCGGAGCCATTCTTTGGGTTCTTCTCAGCACGTTCATATGGACGGTGATATTCGCTGCGGTAAAATTCGCGGATGGAGAGATCGACGTCTTCCAACTTACGCTATTCCGATATCTGGGCGCGCTGTTAACGCTTGGATTTCTACTGCCTTTCCAAGGGCGCGGTCTCAGGCTTCGCAGCACTCAGCCCTGGGTCCATTTCATGCGAGCCTTGTGCGGATGCGGGGCCGCCGTTGCGATCAGTTGGGCGTCGGCCAATATGCCGCTGGTGGACGCAACGGCAATCGGCATGCTGTCAGGTGTCCTTGCCGTTTTGCTTGGGACCTTCGTTTTGAACGAAGCCATTGGCGGCCGCCACAAGGTCGCAATTGCCGTTTCTGTCGCCGGAGCATTGATCGTCATGATATCAAAAGGCGCATTTCAACAAGGGCTTTCGGTCCTACCCAGTGCAATTGCCTTTCTAAGCGCATTGTTGTTCGCCGTCGAAGGTTTGCTGATCACTCTTCTGGGCCGCACCGAACGCGCCTACACCGTTATGTTCTATGTAACCCTTTTTGGGGCGTGCCTGATGCTGCCCCCTTCGATTGTTCGATGGCAGAGCATTGATTTCACCCATTTCAGCCTGACCCTCCTACTGGGCCCGCTTGGGATACTCGGGCAATATTGCACCATTCGCGGCTATCGCTCCGCCCCGCTTTCGGTGGTTGCGCCGGTAGATTACAGCTGGCTCGTCTTCTCAGCCCTGCTAGGATTGGCAATATTTCACGAGGTCCCGGGGTTGGGAACCTGGATCGGATGCGCGGCCATTCTGGGCGGCGGCTGGCTGTTGACGCGGGCGAACGACCATCAATAAACGCTTGACAATTCCCGCTTAACAGCCCATCTGCCCGCAATCACAGCGCTGACGCGTGAGCACTTGGGCCACACAGCCCCCCACAGCGCCCTACACACTTCCCAGTTCCCCTTCACGCAGGGTTCTTGTTGAGACGGCCGGATGCCGCAGGAACCGCCTGCACGTCCCGAGGCCGCGAGAAACCCCTGCTGGCCTCGCAATTTGCGCGGCCTGACGCTCTTGTCCGTGGCCGATATTTCAGTGCGGATTAAAAAGGAATGACACTTGTTCGACTTTGACATGCTGGGCCTTGCCCCGGCCCTGAATGACGCGCTGCAACGCGCCAACTTCACCCAACCCACTCCGATCCAGAACCAGGCGATTCCGCTGGCTTTGAAAGGCCATGACATCCTTGGGCTGGCACAAACCGGCACCGGCAAAACCCTGGCCTTTGGGCTACCGCTGATTGACAACCTGCTGGCCCAGCCGGGTAAACCTGCACCGAAAACGGTTAAGGCTCTGATCCTGGCTCCGACCCGCGAGCTGGTAAACCAGATCGCAGAAAGCCTGCGAAATCTGACCCAGAAAACAAAACTGCGCGTGGGCACCGTAGTCGGCGGCCAGTCGATTGGTAAACAGATCTCATTTCTGTCGCGGGGCACCGATATTCTGGTCGCCACCCCCGGTCGCCTGATCGATCTGATGGAGCGCGGGGCCGTTGATCTCAGCTCAGTGCGCCATCTGGTACTGGATGAAGCCGACCAGATGCTGGACATGGGCTTTATCCACGCCCTGCGCAAAATCGCGCCCGCTCTGGGCACGCCGCGCCAGACCATGTTGTTCTCGGCCACCATGCCGAAGCAGATGGAGGAGCTCAGTCAGTCCTACCTGACCAACCCGCAACGGGTGCAGGTCTCACCTCCGGGTAAGGCGGCAGACAAGATCACCCAGTCTGTCCATTTCATTAGCCGGGCCGAAAAACCCCAAAAGTTACGCGAAATTCTGTCCACTGACATGGAGGCCCTGACGCTGGTCTTCGCTCGTACCAAACACGGTGCTGAAAAGCTGATGAAGGGCCTCGTGGCCGACGGGTTCAACGCAGCCTCGATCCACGGAAACAAAAGTCAGGGCCAACGCGACCGCGCAATCAAGGCTTTCCGCGCCGGAGACATCAATGTGCTTGTCGCCACCGACGTGGCCGCACGTGGCATCGACATTCCCGGCGTTGCTTACGTGATCAACTATGACCTGCCCGAGGTGCCAGACAACTATGTCCACCGCATTGGCCGCACAGCCCGCGCCGGTCGTGAGGGTGAAGCCATAGCTTTTTGCGCGCCGGATGAGCTGGACCAGTTGCGCCAGATTCAAAGGCTGATGAAGATCGAAATTCCGGTCGCCAGCGGCACTATGCCCGAATTTTCTGAACCCAAGAAAACACGCATTCGCGGAGGATTCCAGGGGCGCAAACCGCAAGGGGCAAATTCGACGTCAAAACCTGCATCGTCGAAACGTCGGCGTCCACGCAGACGTCCCGCCGCATAAAAAGAAAGGGCCGCGTTTTTGACGCGGCCCTTTTCTTAGTTGCTCGAGCTGCTTCTCTCGGCTTCAATCTCTCGCCATCTGGCAACGTTGCGGTTGTGCTCATCCAAGGTTTCCGCAAAAGCATGCCCACCCGTGCCATCCGCCACAAAGAACACGAAATTCGTATCCTCCGGGGCCACCGCAGCCTCAAGGCTTGCGAGGCCGGGATTGGCAATTGGTGTCGGAGGCAGACCGTCGATCACGTAAGTGTTCCAAGGGGTTGCCCGGCGCAGTTCACTGCGGCGCAGACCACGGCCCAACACGCCTTGTCCTTTGGTGACTCCATAGATCACAGTCGGGTCCGTCTGCAGCTTCATGCCTCTCTCAAGCCGGTTCACAAAGACGCTGGCCACCTGCCCACGCTCGTGCGGGACACCGGTTTCCTTTTCGATGATCGAGGCCAGGATCAACATCTCTTCGGGGTTCGAGATCGGCAGATCGCTCTGGCGGTTCTCCCAGACCGCATTGATCCGTAGTTGCTGCTTGTTTTGCATTTCCTGCAACATAGCAGCCCGATCGTCGCCCGGAGTCAGCTCATAACTGTCCGGGGCCAGCATACCCTCGGCTGGGATCTCGGCGACTTCACCAGTCAACGCGTCGATCCCTTTCAGCGCTTCAACCACCTGCCACGAGGTCACGCCCTCGGCCACTGAAACGCGATACCGTGTGTCGGCATCCTGACGTTTTTCGGCATATTCAGCCGGGGCTTCTTCTTCGCCAGCTTCAAAACTCGCAATCTCAACGAATTCCAGAGTCGCAGGGTTCAGCTCGCGCACACGGGTCTGAACCCGTGTAACGCCGACGCGGTATTCGATCTCGGATCCACAAGTACTGGCGCCGCTACTGGTGATTTCGTCGATAATCTGCTCCATCGACGCACCTTCGCGAACCAGAAAGCTGCCAGCTTTCAGCTGTTGGGCTTTTTCGGTGTAGTCCGCGCCCAGACGAAAAATCAGAGAGCTGCTGATAGCGCCGTCATCCTCAAGCTGTTGGCTAACGGCGGTCATATTCGAACCGCGTTTAACCTGCAGACACATGGCGGTTTCCAACGGGCCTTCGGACTTGTACTGCGACTGCCCCCAAAGGACCAAACCGCCGATCAGAAACAGGCCGACCACTAGGATGGTCAGCGCGTTTGATGCCAAAGCCCGCCACATTTAGCTGACCTTTCCGAAGATCACGCTGGCATTGGTTCCACCAAACCCGAATGAGTTTGAAAGCGCCACGTTGATCTCACGTTCCCGTTTGGCATTGGGTGCCAGATCAATCGGCGTTTCAACTGCTGGGTTGTCCAGATTGATCGTCGGCGGTGCCACCTGATCGCGGATCGCGAGGATCGAGAAGATCGCCTCAATCGCACCAGCCGCACCCAACAGGTGACCGGTGGCCGACTTGGTCGAGGTCATGGTTGCATTGCCAGCATGGTCGCCCAGCAGACGCTCCACCGCGCCCAGTTCGATCGTATCCGCCATGGTCGAAGTGCCATGCGCGTTGATGTAGTCTAGGTCCTTAGGTTCCAGCCCGGCACTACGCAGCGCGGCTTTCATTGAGCGCTCTGCCCCGTCGCCATCTTCAGACGGCGCGGTGATGTGATAGGCGTCACCGGACATGCCATACCCTAGGACCTCGGCGTAAATCTTGGCCCCGCGCGCCTTGGCGTGTTCGTATTCTTCCAGCACAACGATACCGGCGCCTTCACCCATGACGAACCCATCGCGGTCGATGTCATACGGGCGGCTCGCTTTCTTAGGATCGTCCGCATATTTGGTCGACAGCGCCTTGCACGCATTGAAGCCTGCAATGCCGATCTCGCAGATGCAGCCCTCGCCGCCACCTGCAACCATGACATCCGCGTCACCGGCACGGATGATGCGGCTGGCGTCGCCAATGGCGTGCGCACCGGTTGAACAGGCAGTCACCACCGAATGGTTCGGACCTTTAAAGCCATGACGGATCGACACCTGCCCCGAGGCTAGGTTGATCAGAGCCCCAGGAATAAAAAAGGGCGACACACGGCGCGGGCCTTTGTCACGGATCAGGTTGGCCGTGTTCGCGATGGAACCAAGACCACCGATGCCCGAACCGATAAGAACGCCGGTGCGCAGGCGCGCGTCTTCATCCTCAGGCAACCAATTTGCGTCCTGACAGGCCATATCGGCCGCTGCGATGGAATACAGGATAAAGTCTTCGATCTTGCGCTGTTCTTTCGGCGGCATCCAATCGTCGGGATTGAACGTCCCGTTGGTGCCATCACCACGCGGCACTTCGCAGGCATAGGTCGTCGTGACCCCGCTTGCCTCAGCATCAAACTGCGTGATCGGGCCTGCGCCGGATTCTCCGTCCAGCAGCCGTGACCAGCTTTCCTCGACCCCACTGGCCAACGGCGTGACCAATCCCAGACCGGTTACAACGACTCTGCGCATGAAATGCCTCTTGCCTGCTTCCTATTTGAGAACCGCTCATACCCCGGCCCGGGGTCCGGGGGCAAGAGCCACGGCATAATCCCTTCCGGCATCATCCTGCCAAACCCTAAGGAAAAACCGTCTGACACCGCTTGAAGGGTCCTGAAATGAAAAACCGCCCTCTGCCCAAACAGGCAAAAGGCGGTTTCCGTACTACTTATTTACTACTGGAACTGCGCCACGGGTTCATGCGCGGTTTTGGCCACGTCCAGCGCTTCTTCCAGGCTCAGTGACTTGCGGAATAGCGCACGTCCGACAATCGCACCCGAGATATTGTGGATATAGGCCAAGCGTGAAATGTCGTCCGCCGTACGCACTACGCCGCTGGCGATAACCGGGGTCCGGGATTTCTCGGCAAGACCTGAAATCAGGCCCAGCTGCGCCTCGACATCTTCCATATCGCTGTCGATATCCGTCACCACGATGCCTGCAAACGGAGTATCCGCGAAAGCTTCGATAAAGGCTTCTGGGGTAAAGGCACTCTGACTGCGCCAGCCTTCGGTCATGACAAAACCCTGCCAGACATCCACTGCCAGAACGATCTGATCCGGGTAAAACTTGGCCAGTTCCTTCACCAGGATCGGGTCCCGTGCGGCCAGCGTACCGATGACGACCCGCCCTGCGCCCTTGTCGATCCAGTGTTCGATATGTTCGCGCGCGCGCATCCCACCAGCCAACTGCACCGGCATCTCGGCTGAGCGAATAATTTCTTCGACCAGTTCGGCGTTGGTGTCGCGTCCTTCGATTGCGTCGAAATCTGTCAACTGCATCCATTCGGCCCCGGCAGCCGACCAGCTACGTGCTGTTTCAACCGGGTCCACGTGCCAGATCATGGCGTTGTCCAGACGGCCCTTGTCCAGCGTCACACACCGGCCGTTCTGCAGTTCCATAGTTGGGTAAATCCTCATGAGCCCATTCCTCCGCTCAATCACATGGCAATCCTGTGTAGAATATACATGAGACTCACGTTGGATTTTACCAGTTTCGGCAAACTGAGGACATTTTGCGGCATTGCCGCATTTGGAGGTTACAGACGTTTCGGAGGACCATTTCGGCGTAACAACACAACCTCTGAGCCGTTGTATTCGCTTTCGCGCATCGTCTCATATCCCAGCTTTCCAGCCAGTTTCTGCGAGACCTCATTTGCCGAATTTACCATTGCAACCAAGGGCCCAGGCATTATGCGGTCAAACCAATCATGCGCCGCCTGGGCTGCTTCTATGCCCAAACCCTGACCCTGTGCTTCGGGTACAAGAATCCACCCGGCCTCGGGGTAACTGTCGAAATCGTCGCCCATCGAGCGGTTGCCGTAGAAAAAACCGGCCTGACCGATCATCTGGCGATTCGATTGCTGCAAGACTGCCCATTGCCCAAACCCGGCCATCTGCCAGTGCCCAGCATTGCGCAGAAATGAATCCCATGCCTCACCGCGCG
This sequence comes from Ruegeria sp. BI11, assembly GCF_056538005.1. Taxonomy (NCBI): domain Bacteria; kingdom Pseudomonadati; phylum Pseudomonadota; class Alphaproteobacteria; order Rhodobacterales; family Roseobacteraceae; genus Ruegeria; species Ruegeria sp. BI11. The sequence goes on from NZ_JBQFSM010000001.1 coordinate 828,912, forward strand.
AACGTGGTTTGCCACCGATATGCCGCACGATGCAGGGGTTCCGCCAGATCTCGGCGAACCGGTTGAAATCTTCGGGACGCATGGCGCAAAGCATCAAGCGTGCTGTATTTATCGTCGGGGTGGATCGTATCATGCCCTGCCCGCTCAGAAAATTGCCTCAGTTCCAACAGTGCTTAGCGAATAAGCGTCAAGCAAGGATGAATTTTCGAAGGGCATAAAAAACGGCGCCTCCGTTGCCCGGAAGCGCCGCTTTCAAGGGTTTGAAACGCTTAGGACGCTTCAGAGATGAATTTGACGGCGTCGCCAAAGGTCTGGATGGTTTCGGCTGCATCATCCGGGATTTCGATGCCGAACTCTTCTTCGAAGGCCATGACCAGCTCAACAGTGTCCAGGCTGTCTGCGCCCAGATCGTCGATGAAGGAAGCGTTTTCAGCCACTTTGTCTTCTTCAACACCCAGGTGCTCAACAACGATCTTTTTAACGCGATCTGCGACGTCGCTCATGTCTATTCCTCATTCCGTTTCAGGGCGCATTGCCCGGTTCTGCCCTTGCCCGCTCAGGCTGGCTTTGATTTGCCCGGTCCGGGCGGTTTGGATTCCCGATTGCCGGGAAAGTAGAAGGCCGACCCATCGGTCGACCCCTGCATACATGCGCCGCCTATAGCACAGACAACGCCCGACGCAAACGCTTTCGCGCCTGCGCCAGTTTGCGGTCACAACATGGCCATACCGCCATTCACATGCAAGGTTGTTCCTGTGATATATCCTGCTTCGGGGCTTGCAAGGTACAGAACTGCTGCAGCAATTTCTGATGGTTCGCCCATGCGACCGGCCGGAACCTGACCCAGAATTCCGGACTTTTGATCGTCGGTCAGCTTTTCCGTCATCGCAGTTGTTATAAAGCCCGGGGCCACCGCGTTTGCCGTGATTCCGCGGCTTGCTACTTCACAGGCCAGCGACTTGGTCATACCAACCATACCGGCCTTGGACGCGGCATAGTTGACCTGACCCGGATTGCCCGTCGCACCAACCACCGACGAGATGTTGATGATCCGACCCCAACGCGCCTTCATCATGCCGCGCAACACGCCTTTACACAGTTTGGCAGTGGCGGTCAGGTTGACGTCAATCACGCTTTGCCATTCTTCGTCCGACATCCGCATGAACAGGTTATCCCGAGTGATGCCAGCGTTATTCACCAGAATGTCAACCGACCCCATGGCGTCAGCCGCCTGTTTCGGCAGCGCCGCTACAGATTCCGGATCACTCAGGTTACATGGCAGAACATGCGCGCGTTCACCCAGTTCATCCGCCAAAGCCTGCAGCGGCTCGACCCGCGTACCAGACAGCCCGACAGTAGCGCCCGCGCTATGCAGAGCGCGCGCGATATCGCCCCCAATACCGCCCGAAGCGCCGGTGATCAGCGCATTCTTACCTGTCAAATCAAACATTCGGTTTCCCTCTTGGTGCGTCCGTTGCGACGACTTTTAACTTACGATTCGGCCTGCGTGACCTTTTGAACATCTTCCGGCGTGCTCACAGCCTTGCCCGCGATGGCACGGTCGATCTTACGGACCATACCCGACAGGGCCTTACCTGCGCCAATCTCCCATGTTTCGGTTACGCCTTGCGCCGCCATGTATTGCACGCTTTCACGCCAGCGGACCGAGCCCGTGATCTGCTCGACCAGCAATTGACGGATCAGGTTGGGGTCCGAGACCGCCTCGGCCCGCACATTGGCCACCAACGGTACTGCAGGTGCCTTGATTTCAACCTCTGCCAGCGCCTCGGCCATCACATCGGCGGCAGGCTGCATCAGCGCACAATGGAACGGTGCGCTGACCGGCAACATCACCGCGCGCTTAGCTCCTTTTTCCTTCGCAATTTCGGCAGAGCGTTCGACGGCGGCTTTGGAGCCCGATACCACAACTTGCGTCGGGTCATTGTCATTTGCCGCCTGACAAATCTCTCCCTGCGCAGCTTCTTCGGCCACAGCGCGGACCGCGTCCAAATCCAGACCCAGAATAGCGGCCATTGCGCCTTCGCCGACTGGGACGGCGCTTTGCATGGCCTGACCCCGGGTGCGCAACAAGCGGGCAGTATCGGCTACTGACAACGCCCCGGCCGCGGCCAACGCTGAATATTCGCCCAGCGAATGGCCTGCGACAAACGCGGCGTCTGTCACCGAAATACCTTCGGCATCCAGCGCGCGCATCACCGCCATCGACGTCGCCATCAGCGCGGGTTGCGCATTCTGTGTCAGGGTGAGGTCCGCAATATCGCCTTCCCAGATCAGGTTGCTCAGCTTTTCACCCAACGCCTCGTCGACCTCATCGAATACAGCCTGAGCAGCCGGGTAGGCCTCGGCCAGAGCCTTGCCCATCCCGATGGTTTGGGCACCCTGCCCCGGAAAAACGAATGCGCGTGTCATTGCGACCTCTTGGATGACGTTAGATTGCGGCGGGGTGTAAACCGTGCGAGGGCGCGGCACAAGCATTGCCTGACCTCTGCAATCTGGCACTTTGACTGTGCGTGCCTCCCTATTGCGTCCTGATCCCTTGGCTTTAGGTTGATCGCAATCACCCCAGCACGGAGCAACCGATGCCCTCGACCAATACTTTCTCTAGCTATGGCAGTGTGGCCAAGACCTTTCACTGGTTGACCGCTTTGCTGATCTTCACCGCCCTGCCGCTGGGATGGTTCGCCAACAATCTGGCACACGCAATCTATGACCCTGCGATCCCTACCACCGAGGAGGACCTTGTCCGAGCAGTTCAGCTGTTCTCGCTTCATAAGACGGTCGGGGTTACCGTCTTCTTCGTTGCTCTGGCCCGTATCATTTGGGCGTTGACCCAACCCAAACCCGGTCTGCTGAACGCAGACAACAAACCCGAAGCCTTTGCCGCCGAGGTCGTTCACTGGATGCTTTATGGCTCGCTGGTTTTGGTTCCGCTGACCGGCTGGTTGCATCACGCCGCGGCAGAAGGGTTTGCCCCGATCCTGTGGCCCTTTGGGCAAAACCTGCCCCTCGTGCCCAAGTCGCCCTATGTCGCCGAGGTCACGGCTGGCTTGCACTGGTTGTTTATCCTGGTTCTCGCTGGATCACTGGTTCTGCATATCACCGGTGCCCTGAAGCATCACGTGGTCGATAAGGACAGCACCCTGCGCCGTATGCTGCCCGGCCTTTCGGACGCTCCACAGCCGCCAGCCCAACATCATACGGCCCTGCCCGCATTTGCCGCGCTGGCAATCTGGGGCGCGGTTTTGCTTGGGGGCTGGTCCATGGGCGTAGTCTCGGACCACTCCGCCGCCGCGACCGACACCGCAGAGCTGACCGAGGTGCAATCGGACTGGCAAGTACAGAACGGGACACTGTCCATTACCATTACTCAATTGGGCAGCCCGGTAACCGGCACCTTCGCCGACTGGACTGCCGCAATCGCCTTTGAGGACCCATCCGAGCTAGGCCTGGCCGGGACAGTGGATGTCACAATCGCCATCCCTTCGCTGAGCCTCGGAACAGTTACAGATCAGGCCATGGGTGCCGATTTCTTTGACAGCACCCAGTTCCCAACCGCCCAGTTCAAGGCCGAGCTCTACAAGACCGGCACCGGGTACGAGGCACGCGGCCCGCTGACCATCCGCGACAAAACGGTGGATGTCGTGCTGCCCTTCACGCTTGATCTTCAGGACAACACCGCCACGATGACCGGAGCGTTGGAACTGAACCGTCTGGACTTTGACGTTGGCAAGTCCATGTCCGGTGAGGACTCGCTGGCCTTTGCGGTGGCAGTCTCGGTGGACCTGACCGCACAACGCGCCGAGTAAAAAAACCGCCGGGGTGATATACCCCGGCGGTTTCTATTCAAAGGGTCGGACCTGGCTTATTCAGCCTTCACCGCTTCGACCGAAATCCGAACTTCGACTTCATCACCGACGAACGGTGCAAACTGTCCCAGATCGAAATCGCTGCGTATTAATGTGGTGGTCGCATCAAAGCCGGCCCACGGCTTTTTTGCCATCGGGTGCTCGGACACCTGGTTGAGCTTGGCATCCAGAACGACCGATTTGGTAACACCATTCATGGTCAGATCGCCGGTGATGTTGGCAGTGTTCTCGCCGGTGACTTCGATGCCGGTCGACGTAAAGGTGACCAGATCACCTTCGGCTGCGCCAAAGAAATCCTCAGTCATAAAGTGATCTTCACGCGGCTTCCAACCGGTGATCATTTCGACAACAGGCATTGAAACGGACACGCTCGAAGCCGCGGGGTCTTCTTGATCGAACATGATCTCGCCCTCGAAGCCCGAGAACATGCCGGTGGTGGTTGAATAACCTAGGTGGTTATAGCTGAAGACAACCTGGCTATGGCTGGGGTCCAAAACATATTTCTCGGCGCTGGCAAACGCCGATGTTGCCGAAACGGCCAGTGCAGCAGCAAGAAGGGTGGATTTCATGGTAATCTCCGCAAAATTATGGATGCAATCCGGTTGGGTTGCTCAATAACGAAAATGTGCTGCCCTTGGGCAGCACACAAGTATTATTCGCTAACAGTTTCTGTTCTTAGATGAACAGAATAAGATTTAGGCAAAGATTGTTACACTTCCGCTCAGTTGCCCCTTGAGCGCTCGGCTGACATCCGCCGATTGCAGCGGCAGCTTCATCAACAGGCTGCCGTCGACGTCGTACAGTTCGACCTGATCGTCCGCAAAGCGGGCGCCGCCCAGCGTGTCGTAGCTACGGCGCAGAACAGTCTGTGGGCGGCCGTTCTCGTTCTTTTGCAGCACCCGAACCTCGCGGCGGATCGGGTCGAAATAGGCATCAGGGCGGGCATCCAGCAGCTGAATCGTCAGCAGGCTGACCCCAACCAAAAGGAACATCAGCGACGCAGCCAGCTTGATCGGCCAGACTTCGGCGGCCATTGCGGAGCCAGCAACCAGCCACATGGAAAAAGCCATCACGACTAGAAAAGCGCCCAAAAGACGGGCCAGTACCATGCGAACCTTCCAGTTCGGTGCGAAGGTGATCATAACTGGTACAGATTTCTCATAGTTCGCTGAGGTTGCGGACTTTTCGAATGCATTCGTATTCATCGCGGTCATCTCTCTCACCCTGTATTTCAGGTTGCCGATCTGGGTCCGGTCGGGCCGGATAGTCCCCGGTATGAAAAACAACTTTGAGCCGAAAAGCGTCAGGAATTGGGCGGTGCAATGTTAATTGGATGTTAATAGCACGACACCGCCAAGGCGTTTGAGGCGGGGCTTGCCCCTACCGCTCAAACGTGTATATGGGGCCATCCTTCGCAAATCATATGAATCGCGCAGCCTCTCGTGGCAGGGTCGCGAAGGACAAAATGGCCCCGCCTATGAAATGCGCCTTGATAGAAACAGGAGTGCACATGCCACTGTATGAGCATGTAATGATCGCGCGTCAGGACCTGTCCAACGCGCAGGCAGAAAGCCTCGTCGAACATTTCGGCACCGTTCTGGCGGACAACGGCGGCAACGTTGTTGAAAGCGAGTACTGGGGCGTCAAGACGATGGCCTACAAGATCAACAAAAACCGCAAAGGCCACTATGCCTTCCTGAAGACCGACGCCCCTGCCGGTGCCGTTCAGGAAATGGAACGCCTGATGCGCCTGCATGACGACGTTATGCGTGTTCTGACCATCAAGGTCGACGAGCATGCCGAGGGCCCCTCGGTCCAGATGCAGAAGCGCGATGAGCGCGAAGGCCGCCGCGAGCGCCGCTGATCAACGCCTGACGAAAGGACATAAACCATGGCCGCAAAACCATTCTTCCGCCGCCGCAAGGTCTGCCCGTTCTCGGGCGAGAACGCGCCGAAGATCGACTATAAAGACACACGTCTGCTGCAGCGCTACATTTCTGAGCGTGGCAAGATCGTTCCTTCGCGTATCACCGCCGTTTCGGCGAAAAAGCAGCGTGAACTGGCCCGTGCTATCAAGCGCGCGCGCTTCCTCGCCCTGCTGCCCTACGCCGTGAAGTAAGGAGAGACTGACATGCAAGTTATCCTGCTGGAACGCGTTGCGAAACTGGGTCAGATGGGCGACGTCGTTGACGTCAAGCCCGGCTATGCCCGCAACTTCCTGCTGCCCCAGGGCAAAGCGCTGAGCGCATCGGACGCCAACATCGCGTCGTTCGAAGCCCAGAAAGCACAGCTTGAGGCACGCAACCTGGAAACCAAGAAAGAAGCTGAAGCACTGGCTGAAAAGCTGGACGGTCAGCAGTTCATCGTGATTCGCTCGGCATCAGATGCCGGCGCTCTGTACGGTTCGGTCACCCCGCGTGACGCCGCGGACGCTGCAACCGAGGCTGGTTTCTCGGTCGACAAGAAACAGATTGCTCTGATCGCACCGATTAAGGAACTGGGTCTGCACTCGCTCGCAGTCAAACTGCACCCCGAGGTCGAAGTCGAGATCAAGATGAACGTCGCCCGTTCGGAAGAAGAAGCCGAACTGCAGGCGTCGGGCAAATCGATCCAGGAACTGGCTGCTGAAGAAGAAGCTGCCGCTGAATTCGAAATCGCTGAACTGTTCGACGATATCGGTTCCGCTGCTTCGGACGATGAAGAGCTGGTTGCCGAAGAAGCGCCGGCTGAAGAAGACGAAGCCAAAGCCTGATCCGGTTTTACCGAAATTTGAAAAGGCCGCACAGTTTCGTGCGGCCTTTTTTATGCACACGCAAAACGGGCAAATTTCGGCCACATCTCAAACCTATACTTGCAACCAGGTCTTCGTTTCCTATCATCGCGCCCTGAAATTCGGAGTACACAGATGACACCTATCCTGCGCCGCAGCGTTCTGGCCATGTTGCTGACAATCCCTTTCGCCGCCTGCGGCGGGCCGAATACGTCGACGCAAGATACGTTTGATCCCCCGCTCCATCCCAACGAAACTCCTGAGTTGCGGGCGTCAATCAACAAGTGGGCCGATCATTACGAAGTCCCTCGAGAGCTGGTGCACAAACTGGCGATCCGGGAAAGTACCCACCGACCCTGGGCTGTAAACCGGCCGTATTACGGCCTGTTGCAAATCCTGCCCGCGACGGCTCGCTCGATGGGCTACAAGGGAAATGCACAGGGGCTGTTGGATGCCGATACCAATCTGGAATTTGCCGGAAAGTACCTGCGTGGCGCGTGGCTGTTGTCGGACGGTGATCAGAAACGGGCAATATTCCTGTACGCCAAAGGATACTATCCAGAAGCCAAAGCGCGGGGAATGCTGGTCGAAACTGGGCTAGTGCCATCACCATAGGTTGTTAAATCATGGTTTATGACGCAATCTGGGCGTACTTGAGGGCTATTGTGACAAAAATGCTCTGATGTACATAACACTGATTCGAAAAGCACAGACAATTATTCCATTGTCTTGTCATTATCTGAAATATATGTTGTCGTACTTGTCGCGAGGTAAGTTGGTTCCACTCTGGTAAATTGCTGGTCCGAAGACACCATCGGGCTGAAATAAAAGCAGTAGTTCGTAGGCGCAATATGGAGATCATTGATCTGAGCACGCTGCCAGGTTCGGAAAATCGGTATACCGATTTTCTTAAGCAGGTTTGTGAAAAGTTTGAAATGGATCACGCAGCCTACGCGGGTATGAACCCGTCGGAGGGAAAAGTTGCAGGCCACGTTACCTATAATGACGACTGGAAAGAGCATTACCAAAAGCACGATCTGGTTATGATTGATCCAACGCTGCATGTGGCCAAACGCAGCATCGCTCCGGTTGATTGGACCCGCCTGGAACGCAACCAAAATTTTCAACGCGTTTTCAGAGACGCACATGATTTTGGCCTTCCCAGTCAAGGGGTTACCATTCCCGTCCGCGGACCTTATGGCGACATCGGTTTCCTTAGTGTGACACGTGACTGCTCTAAAGAGGAATGGCGCAAGCTCTACAAACACGTGATCAGCGACCTCCAGGGCATGGCAGTACACATGCATGACAACGTAATCACATCGGACGATTTCACCGGTGCGTTGTATCACCCCAACCTATCGACCCGTGAAGCAGAGATCCTTCAATGGGTTGCGGCTGGAAAATCGCAACAGGACATAGGCGACATTCTCTCAATCTCGCACCGGACGGTCGAGGTTCACCTGCGCTCAAGCAGGGAAAAACTGTGTGCGTTGACCACTCCACAGGCTGTGGGCCGGGCCATCGCAGTCGGACTTATCGGCACCGGCTAGGCACAGAAATCCCACAATCTGAACAAAATACGGGAAACCCCCAATAGAAAATCTCCTTCGAAGCGGTAACCTCTAGTTTACCGAATAACCACTCGAAGGGGGAAGAAATGATCATCGTAGTTGATGGGCTGAACAGACATATGTTCGGCGAAGTTCTTGACGAAATGTTCGAGTTAAGAGCGCGCGTTTTTGGTGAACGTCTTGGTTGGGACGTCAAAATCGAAGACGGCAAAGAAATCGATGAGTTCGATAATCTGGATCCGACATACGTAATCGGCTTCGACGACGGGGGGAATGTCGTCGCAGCCGTGCGTGCCCTACAGACGACCGGACCTCACATGCTGGCGGATGTATTCTCGGCCATTCTGGATGGAGAACCACCACTCCGAAGCGCAACAATGTGGGAATCCACGCGCTTCTGCGTCGACACCCAACGGCTAAAACACGGTACGGATAAGAACTCACTGTCCTATGCGACTTGTGAACTTATGGTTGGTTCGCTGGAATATGCCATAAACGCAGGTATTCAGGACATAATTACGGTCATTGATCCGGTGATGGATCGCGTTCTCAAACGTTCGAACTGCGCGCCTTACGACTATGTCGGGAAAACTGTGCCGATGGGCAAGGTTTCAGCTCTAGCCGCTCTGGTTGACTGCACCGATGAACGCATCGCCGCCCTACGGGAGTTCGCAGGCATCGAGGGAGATGTGTTCCTTGAAGAAGAAGAGGCACTTGCTCTGTTCAACAGCAAAAAGCTGGTCGACCCGAAAGTCGCGAACCGCGACCACCAACCTCTGACCGAACTAGAGAAATATTTTGTCGAACAGATGCATTCGGCAAAAACAGAAGACGAAACTAAAGACGTGCTAAAGCTAATCGAGGCACTGTCAGATCGCTTCACGCCAGAGCAGAAGATCGCTCTGCTGAGTACCCCCCGTGCTTTTGCTCATGAGGCCTGACCCCCTCACCTCATAAGATCAAAAGCCACCCACCGGAGCCGTCTGACCGCAGACGGCTCCGATTTTTTTTGTGCCCATGGGGAATGGGCGGAGGAGGATTACTCCTCTTCCAGTGCCTCAACGGCTTTCTGCAGGTCGTCTTTGCTGACTTCTTTGTCTGCAACCTGGGCCAGCTCAAAGATGTAGTCGATGACTTTGTCTTCGAAGATCGGCGCGCGCAGTTGCTGCTGCATCTGAGCGTTCTGCTGCACGAACTCAAAGAACTGGCGTTCCTGACCTGGATACTGACGCGCCTGGTTCATGATCGCCTGAGTCATCTCTGCATCGGTGACTTCAACCTCAGCCTTCTGACCCAGTTCTGCCAGCAGCAGGCCCAGGCGCACGCGACGCTCGGCCAGCTTGTTGTGCTCGTCGGTCGGCTCGATCTCTGCGTGATCGTGGCCTTCCACTTCCGGGTTTTCCTCGTGCCACAACTGATGAGCGATCTGCTTGGCTTCAGCCTCAACCAGCGACGGAGGCAGGTCGAAGGAAACGATCTTGTCTAGCGCATCCAGCAGGCCGCGCTTCATGACTGCGCGCGATGCACCGGAGTATTCCGCTTCCAGACGCTCGGCGATCTGAGATTTCAGGCCAGCCAGATCCTCGGCACCGAACTTGGTGGCCAGATCGTCGTTGATCTCGGCGGCAACCGGCTCTTTCACTTCTTTCACGGTGCAGGTGAAAACAGCATCTTTACCGGCCAGGTTTTCCGCACCGTATTCTTCGGGGAAGGTGACGTTGACGTCTTTTTCTTCCTCGGCCTTCACGCCAACCAGCTGCTCTTCGAAGCCGGGAATAAAGCTGTTCGAGCCCAGAACCAGCGGATAGTCTTCGGCCGAACCACCCTCGAAGGCTTCACCGTCCACTTTGCCAACGAAGTCGATCACAACCTGATCGCCGTCCTTGGCCTTGGAACCTTTGCGGCGCGCTTTGAAATCCTGCGCGGTTTCAGCCAGGCTTTTCAGCGCTTCTTCGATGGCTTCATCGTCGGCCTTAACAACCAGCTTTTCCAGTTCAACCGATTTCAGGTCAACGTCGGGGATGGCGGGCAGTGCCTCATAGGACATCTCGACGTGAACGTCGTCGCCTTCTTTCCAGTCTTCGTTGGTCATCTTGACTTCGGGCTGCAGCGCCGGGCGCTCACCGCTGTCTTCAAAGTGCTTGTTCATGGCGCCGTCGATGCTTTCCTGCATCGCTTCGCCCAGCAGGCGCTGGCCAAACTGCTTTTTCAGCAGCGCCATCGGCACCTTGCCTTTGCGGAAACCCTTCATCTCGACTTCGGGCTGCGCTTCGGTCAGCTTTTCGTTGACCTTGTCGTCCAGCTCGGCTGCGGACACAACGATGTTGTAGCCGCGTTTCAGACCTTCGTTCAGCGTCTCGGTAACCTGCATTATGGTAGTCCCCATAGGATTCGGGGCGCGCAAAAAGGGCGCGCCAGGCAAATTTGACGCCTTCTATTTGCCCAGCCGCCCGCGTGCAAGGGGCAAAGCCCGGATCAGCCTTGTTTTGCCGCCGATTTGAACAAAAAAACGCCCCGAATAGGACCGAGGCGCTTTGAGTTATTGGAGGACGATGTCAGAACTTCCAGCGAGCACCCAAAACCCAGGTTTCGTTGTTGTCGAAGGATGTACCGTCATCGAAGTCGTGGTTGCGATACTTCAGATAGGTGTCAGTGTTGATCGAGTCGATCTTCTGGATCACCGCGACCCCCCAGGCTTTGGTGCTGGATCCGTCTGTGTCGAAATCCGACCCGTCATAATAGTCGAGCCCAATGCCGGTTTTTCCCCAGGACACCCAGTCGTCTTCATAGGCGATTTTCGCGTACCAATAGTTCGGATCGCTGGCACCGGTTGAACTATCATTCCGTGTACCTGCAGCTGCCGTAAAGCTGAATCCGCTGGGCAGCAGAACTGAGGCTGAGCCAATCGTATCCTTGCGCTCTCCCGAAGTGTTATCGAAATCCCGCACTGCGTAAGCCAAGCTCGCGTCAAACTCGATGCCATTCGAAAAGGTGTTTCTGTAATTTACGGCAATGTCGTAATAGGTGTCGTCGTCACTGCTGGACAGAATATTTTCACCATAGGCAATACTGGCAGAAAACCCGTTAAAATTCGGCGTATCATAGCGGATGCGCCCGCGGCGAGACCCGTCAAAGCTGTCGCTGCTATCGCCAATCTTAATCCCGCTCAGGGTACCATTCGCTTCACGATAAAGGAATGCAAAGTTCTCGTCATTCGTGAACGAATACAACACAGTACCCACATAGGAGAGGTCGGCTTCGGCCGCCCCGTCGGACGCCATGCTCCCCTGGCCCGCCGAAAATGTGCCGTAATTTCCCTTCAACGCGAAATCGACATGGCGAATATCTGTGCGGGTCCAGCCGCCGAAATTTGTGCCCAACTGGTTCCATTCGGTTGAATTGGGCAGACCCAATGCAGATTCAAAGCGGAACGAAAATTCGTTGGCACCGTAAGGTTGGACTAAATGCAGTCCCACTCGGCTGTTCGAAAGGTCATTGTCTAGCACCCGGGTTTCTGTTTGCTGCCCGTCATCCACCGAGATCAAGGCAGGGTGCAACTGACCGTACAACAGCACGTACCCACCGCTGTTGTTTTTATATTTCAACTCGGCCGCTGCAGGAATTGCCGTTGTCGCAACCAGGGCCGCAGCTATTGAGGACAGTTTTAGTTTCTGGGTCATTTCATTCACCTTGAAAATTCCGGCTTTCGATGCTCCTCGATCGCGCGCATGACACCGAGGCTCCAGTAGCTGCACCCGATACTTTCAAAGTATTGCATACTCGCCACTTAGAGCATGAAAGTCAGAGATAATTCCTATTTCAATCAACGTATTATCTGCAGGTAGGACCGTAACCGAAGCCCCCCATCCAAGAGAATTCTGACGCCCGGCCATGCGTCTGGCAAACACTCGCTTAGACAGCACCGCAGACCAATCGGCCAAATGCTGCCGAAGTTCAGGTGGATCGGCCAAAACTTGCCTAATAAATCATATATCAAGTTGTTTGAAAACTTCGGGCAGCTGCTCAGGTAAATCTTCGGCGATCAACCCCGGGCCAAATGTTCGTGCGCATTCCACATGCAAACAGGCCGCAGTTTCCGCCGCCTGCATCGGCGAAAATCCACGCGCCAGCAGCCCAGCGATAAAACCAGCCAAGACATCCCCCGACCCGGCCGTCGCCAACCATGGGGCTGAGCGCTCATACACAGCGGCATTCACCGAACATCGCCCGTTCGGCGCGGCAATCACCGTGTCCGGCCCTTTGAACAGGATCACACAGCCTGCCCGCTTGGCGGCCTCGCGCGTTGCATCAACCTTGGAGTAAGCCGGACCTTGGGTTGCTGGTTCCAACAGCTTTTCGGCGACATCCGGAAACAGCCGTGCAAATTCACCGCCATGCGGGGTCAAAACACAATTTTCATGCAATTGCGCGAAAAAGGCCGAGGGATCATCAGCAAAAGCTGTCAACGCATCCGCGTCCAGTACTGTCGCGCGCTTTGCAGTCAGAGCCGCTGGCACCAATTCCCGCGCGCGCTTCAACCCCAATCCAGGACCAAGGCACAATGCGTTCAATCGCTCGTCCTGCAACACTCCGGTCAGGCCATCCGCCCCTTCAACCCGCTGCAACATAATGGCCGTGACCTGCGCCGCGACTTCCAACTGCGCCGCCGGAGGCATCCCCAAAGTCACCAACCCCGCCCCAATCCGCAGTGCCCCGCGTGCCGCTAATCGAGCGGCTCCGGTATTACCTGCGCCACCTGAAAGGGTTAGGGCGTGGCCGTGGGAGTATTTGTGCGATGTAGACTCTTTGCCTCCTACCCGACCAGAACCGACATGCACCTCAGAAACACACTCATCATTCTTGGACACTTTTAGCCCGATCCCCTTAACGACAACACGTCCGCACAATTCAGGCCCTTCAGCCAGCATGTGACCCAACTTTTTACTGTGAAACGTGACGGTAAGATCGCTAGCGCAAGACATTGCCTCCAATTTAGCAGGTAGTCCCACGAAATCCGGCGTCCTCAATGCACGACCACTGTCGCTGCACAAACCACTTGGCAGGTCAACTGACACAATCAGCGGGCACCAGTCGGGTCTCTGTGCCGCCGCCATCGCAGCACCAAGCCCCTGACTGTCGTGCAGGTCAAGCATAAGGAGACCAAGATCCGATAAGGGTCGGGCAAGCCCTGTGCCAAACAGGGCATCAACAATCACGTTGGCCTTGAGCGTCGAAGGCTCCAACCGTTCATCAAGCGGTTCGACGCATCCTATGCCAGTCCAGCGTTCATAGTTCACCCGCGCATCCGGCGGCAGCTTGTCAGGATCGCCGTAAAGAAATACCTCGACTTCCCAACCCCACTCCTTCAGCAAGCGCGCAACGACAAACCCATCTCCACCATTATTCCCTGGCCCGCACAAAACCACGGCGCGGCCCCAGGATTTGGCCAATTCAGGCCACTCCTCAAAAATCGCCTCAACAACGCCGCGCCCGGCCCGTTCCATCAACTCCAGCCCGGTCACCTCGCCAGACTCGATCGCGGCTTGTTCGATGGCCCGCATCTGCGCGGCTGTCAGCAATTCCGTCATCTCAAATTCCCCCGGCGATTCAATTCTGATTACTTTTTGTGCAAGTCGATCAAAGTTTCACCTACCGCTTAATTTCTAACCACAAGGGCACGGCCATTTTCGCAATCAGATTGCCGACCGATCTTAGACGTGATCAGTGCCTTTCTGACAAGAGTTATAGGAGCCCGGGATGAAGAAGATCGAAGCGATCATCAAACCGTTCAAACTGGACGAAGTGAAAGAGGCGCTGCAGGACGTGGGTGTCCAGGGCCTCAGCGTGATCGAGGTCAAAGGGTTCGGCCGGCAGAAAGGCCATACCGAGCTCTATCGCGGTGCCGAATACGTGGTCGACTTTCTGCCCAAGGTGAAGATCGAGGTCGTTTTGGACGACGATCAGGTCGACGCCGCCATCGAGGCCATCGTATCCGCCGCGAAAACCGACAAGATCGGCGACGGCAAAATCTTTGTCTCGCCCGTTGAACAAGCCATTCGCATCCGTACCGGCGAGATCGGTTCGGAAGCCCTGTAATCGAATACACTCAATAGAGGAATAAAAGTATGAGCAAGGACGCAGTTCTTCAGCTGATCAAGGACGAAGGCGCCGAGTACGTCGATGTCCGCTTTACCGACCCGCGCGGCAAATTGCAGCACGTGACCCTGATGGCCGATCAGGTCGACGAGGATTTCCTGGAAGAAGGCTTTATGTTCGACGGTTCGTCCATTGCGGGCTGGAAGTCGATTGAAGCTTCGGACATGAAGCTGATGGTCGACACCGAAAGTGCTTATGTCGATCCGTTCTACGCCGAAAAAACCATTTGCGTGCACTGCTCGGTTGTAGAGCCCGACACCGGCGAAGCCTATGAGCGTGACCCGCGCGGCACTGCCCAGAAAGCCGAAGCATACCTGAAAGCATCGGGTATCGGTGACGTCGCCTATATGGGCCCCGAAGCTGAATTCTTCCTGTTCGACGATGTTCGTTTCTCGAACACTATCAACAAAGTATCCTACGAAGTTGATGCAACCGACGCGTCGTGGAACACCGACACCGAATACGAGATGGGCAACATGGGCCACCGTCCGGGCGTCAAGGGCGGTTACTTCCCGGTCAACCCGATTGACGAAGCACAGGACCTGCGTTCGGAAATGCTATCGACCATGAAGCGTCTGGGCATGAAGGTCGACAAGCACCACCACGAGGTTGCCTCGTGCCAGCACGAGCTGGGTCTGATCTTTGACAGCCTGACCAAACAGGCCGATGAGCTGCAGAAGTACAAGTACGTCATCCACAATGTCGCACACGCCTACGGCAAATCGGCCACCTTCATGCCGAAGCCGATCGCAGGTGACAACGGCACCGGCATGCACGTGAACATGTCGATCTGGAAAGACGGCAAGCCTCTGTTCGCTGGCGACAAATATGCCGACCTGTCGGACGAAGCGCTGTACTTCATCGGTGGTGTTCTGAAACACGCCAAGACCCTGAACGCCTTCACCAACCCGTCGACCAACAGCTATAAGCGTCTGATCCCGGGTTTCGAAGCACCTGTTCTGCGCGCCTACTCGGCCCGTAACCGGTCGGGTTGTGTCCGTATTCCGTGGACCGAAAGCCCGAAAGCCAAGCGCGTAGAGGCTCGCTTCCCCGATCCGGCTGCAAACCCCTACCTGGCGTTTGCCGCGCTGCTGATGGCCGGTTTGGACGGTATCAAGAACAAGATCGATCCGGGCGAAGCCATGGACAAAAACCTGTACGATCTGCCCGCCGAAGAACTGGCCGACATCCCGACCGTCTGCGGCAGCTTGCGCGAAGCTCTGGAAGCTCTGGCATCGGATCACGACTTCCTACTGCAGGGCGACGTGTTCACCAAAGACCAGATCGACGGCTACATCGCACTGAAGATGGAAGAGGTCGAAACCTACGAGCACACACCGCACCCGGTTGAGTACGGTATGTACTACAGCTGCTAAACTGCGGTTAAGTATAAGAAAGACGAAGGGCGTCCAGTTGGGCGCCCTTTTGCTGTTCAGATTAACGGATCTTGACTGACGCATGCGAACGTCCGAGCCTCTGCCTAAAGTATTGATCAGAGAATTTTGGGAGGAAACGATGCGCCTGATGTTGAAATTCACGATACCGGTTGAAAAAGGAAATCAGGCGGAACGGGACGGCACGCTGGGAAAAGCTATCGAAGCGCTGGTAAATGAGGTCAATGCCGAGGCCGCCTATTTCGGTTTGGAACACGGGAAGCGCATGGGCATTGTCATCTTCGAGGAAACCGATCAGGCCCGTATGCCAAAGATAAACGAGCCTCTGTTTGCCGCGTTGAATGCCAATATTGAAATTCAACCTGTTCTGACCGCTGAAGATTTACAGCGCGGTTTGTAGTGTCATGCGGATCGGTAGGAACGGACTGGATCAGAGGAAGCTCTTCATGCGGCGTGTTGCGATTTTACTAACCTTTGCTCTGACTGTGCCTGCTGTTGCGGTCGCCGCCCCCTGCGGCAATACCAGCAACGGCTTTGAGGTCTGGAAGAAGGACTTTGCCAAACAGGCCAAACGCGCGGGCGTCAAAAAGAAAGGACTGCAGGCGCTGGCCCAAAGCCAATACGCAACCCGTACCATCGCGGCGGATCGCAACCAGAAAAGCTTTAAATACTCGCTGGACAAATTCATGCGCGTGCGCGGTGCCGACGCGATCGTATCGCAAGGGCGGAAACGCAAGGCCCGCAACCCGCAATTCTATGCCGCACTGGAACGCCAATACGGTGTTCCAAGCGGCGTACTGATCGCCATTCACGGAATGGAAACTGGGTTCGGAAATTTCATGGGGGACAGTCAGGTTGTTTCCGCGATCACAACACTGGCCTATGATTGTCGCCGTTCTGACTTCTTTATTCCTCATGCCATTGGTGCGTTGAAACTGGTTGATCAAGGCAGCATTACGACAGGAACGCAGGGGGCCAAACACGGCGAATTGGGGCACACACAATTCCTGCCGGGCAACGCGCTTACATATGGGGTTGATGCGACCGGCGACGGGCGGGTCGATTTCTACAACATGACTGACGCACTGGCCTCAACCGCCAATTTTCTCCGCCAGAAAGGGTGGAAACCGGGGCGCGGCTATCAACCGGGGCAACCTAATTTTGCAGTGATTCAGCAATGGAACGCTGCATCGGTCTATCAGCAATCCATCGCGATTATGGCGACCCGAATCGACAACTGAGAACCGCCACAAATCTGCGCCCCCACACCCCAATCCGGCCACATTATTGCCACAGACATTAATTGGCCCCTAAAATGTCTAGGTTTCCATAGAGTAATCAATCCCGCCATTTTTTGATTTTTTTCCATTTTTGCCAAAATCTGCCCCATATCCGTTGTTAACCTGTTTGCTAAGACAGGATGCGACAAGGGACAGCGCAGTGACTCCGAAGCACAGCTATCATGGTGGTCTTCAATTCAACGGTGAGACCGAGGGCGCGATCGAGCGTTTTGGCACCATTGTTGCGGCAACGTTGGAAGACTATGGCCATCTGGTAGAGCGCAAGACCATTCTAAGCGAGACCGAAGCCAGCATCGTTTCCAGCCAGTATCTGGTACGTCTGACCCTTGATACCCACGCTATAGGTACGGAAGACCGGTTTGAGCGGCTGGACCGTGCTGCCGGGTTGAAGACAGCCCACCGGCAGATAGTAACCCTTCCGAAGAACCGTTTGACAATCACCATCTCTCCGGTATCGGCACTGTTGGATGACAGTGAAATCTCAGAACTTATGCTGGTGGTTATCCTGTACCGGATGGTCGATATCTGCGCGACACAGCGTGTTGAGTGGCTGTCGCCCAACACCGTTCTGACCATCGAACAATTCATGAGCGCGTTCAACACATTGACGCCTTCCAAACCACGTAACAGAAAACAGATTTTCGAGGCAGTGACAGGCCCGTTCGCGGGGCTGGCCACTACTGAAGAAGACCTGGATGAGCCACAAAAAGAGGCGCTGAAAACAGCAGCCCGGCCGATCCAGCTGTCGGATGAGCAGTTGCTCAGCATCGCTTTCCGGACAGAACCTATCGAGCAGCCTACTGATCGGGACGACGACACGCCCCCCCTCGACCACGAAAAGCCCAGCGATATCCTTCGACTGTCCAGTTGGGGATTGACCGGGGCCGTGGCTAGCGTGTCAGTTCCGATCGCGGTCTCTTTGGCCGCAGTGAACCTGATTAGAGGCGAAGACTTTCGTCTGAATACTCAGGTACTTGCCTACACAGTCGCAATCTCCGCTCTCAGCACAAGCGGGGCAATTGCAGGTGTCGCAAACGCGTTGGGCATGTAACACTACACCGAAGACCCTCCTTGGAGGCCCCGCCACTTAGGCGGGGTTTTCCATTTTGTGCAGGTGCCGTGCCTCAAGCACATAAGTGTGGATCGAAAAGACCACCGACTGCGTTTCAGGCAGGCGCAATAGTGTCTGTCGTTCACTACGCAAATACGGAGCGGTCCCCGCATCTTTGACGTCGCGCGGTGCATTGGCGCTGCGAGGTTGGTGCAGCTCGGCGTTTTCGTACCAAAGCGCATTAAACCGCCATAGCGGACGGCCTGATTGTATCCCGTCGAACAGGCGCTGTACTCGGCGGGCGATATTGCCATCATAGCTGGCAACGGGCACGTGAATGTCGATCAAGGGCCGCATGAATTTTTCAGATAACCGCCAACTGGCCGGAAAACACAGAATGGCACCGGTCAGAACGTGTTCATCCCCATACTTTTGCAGGATGCAGAAATCTTCCTGAACCAGATGGCACAACGTATCCAGGGGACGAACCCGGTCGATTTCGACAACTTGTCCGTCAGGTCGTGTCACGCGATCCGAACTCTCTGGATAGGCGTGTCGTAGGACAACGCTCAAAAGCTCTTGCGCTGCTGGTTCGGCGTTTGGGTCCAGCGCTAGAACCTCGTCCCTTTTTTCCACCAACAGGGCTGCTCGCCGCTGCATCTGGGCGGCGAAAGCATCATCGCAATGCAGCCAATCATCCATGCTGCCCGGTTGAATACCGGGCAAGGGTCTTGGGGTTAGCGGATCATAGGGGATTGAGCTCTGAAGGATCGTCATGACTTGGACCTAGCACCAGTTCATTGGCTTGTCGGTCAAAAAGCGACGGATACGCCGTCGCAAACTTTCAAGACGTGGCGAAAATGATCTTCCACGCTCGAAGTCAGGCAGGGAGACCCACCATGAACCAACACTACCGTGATACCCGTAAGATCGACCCGACAAAGGGCGCAACGCTCGGCGATGGCACCCCGAATGAAAATGACCGGATCGAGATCGGGCCGACGCAATTGGCCTTTGCCGAATGGGAAGCGGCCGGACTTGCCCTGCCCAATCTGGCGCGGATGCGGGAACACCGGTGGAAACGACTGACCAAGGCCATCGTCGATCGCGGCTATGGTGGGTTGCTGATGTTTGACCCGCTCAACATTCGCTATGCCACCGACAGCACCAACATGCAGCTTTGGAACACCCACAACCCTTTCCGAGCGGTATTGCTGTGCGCCGATGGCTACATGGTGATCTGGGACTATAAGAATTCACCCTTCCTGTCTAAATTCAATCCGCTGGTGCGCGAACAACGCTCGGGCGCGGACCTGTTCTATTTTGACCGGGGTGACAAGGTGGATGTTCAGGCCGACGTGTTCTCGAACGAGGTGCGGGTGCTGATTGACGAACATGGCGGCGGCAATAAACGTCTGGCCGTTGACAAGATCATGTTGCACGGGCTGCGCGCGTTGGAAGCGCAGGGATTCGAGATTATGGAGGGCGAAGAGGTCAGCGAAAAGACCCGTGCCATCAAAGGCCCGGACGAGATTTTGGCCATGCGCTGCGCCCACCATGCCTGCGAAACTGCAGTGGCCGAGATGGAAAAGTTCGCACGCGCCAATGTGGGGGACGGCAAGACCTCGGAAGATGATATCTGGGCCGTTTTGCACGCCGAGAACATCCGGCGCGGTGGGGAATGGATTGAAACCCGCCTGCTGGCCTCGGGGCAGCGTACAAACCCCTGGTTTCAGGAATGCGGCCCACGGATCACCCAAAAGAATGAAATCATCGCTTTTGATACCGATCTGATCGGCTCATACGGCATCTGTATCGACATCTCGCGCACCTGGTGGATCGGGGATGAGAAACCCCGCCCCGACATGGTCTATGCCATGCAGCACGCGCATGAGCACATCATGACCAACATGGAGATGTTGAAACCCGGCGTGATGATCCCTGAACTGACCGCCAACGCGCATAAGCTTGACGATAAGTTTCAGGCCCGGAAATACGGCTGCCTGATGCACGGTGTAGGCCTATGTGATGAATGGCCACTGGTCGCCTATCCGGATAAGGCGGTTGCGGGCTCATACGACTATCCGCTTGAGCCCGGCATGGTCCTGTGTGTCGAGGCCGCCTGTGGTGAAGTCGGGGGCGATTTCTCGATCAAGCTAGAAGATCAGGTGCTGATCACCGAGGACGGGTATGAAAACCTCACCACATACCCGTTTGATCCTCAGCTTATGGGGCTGGCGTAAGATCTCAGTCCGGCCAGGTTGAGCGCCGGACGTTACCGTGCCAATCCTCGGATGGGATGGCGGCTTCGGTTGTGGTCGATGCCGCCGGTGACCAGTTTTGTCCCAGTGAGAACCCCAAAATTCCGGTCAAGGCGATGATGATCAGAAGATCGGGGCGAATAATAACGCCACGCGGGGCGGATGCAGTATGTGCCATTTGAGCCTCCTTGGCTGACTGTGTGTGACAACCGCAAGATGGGTGCTGGCAGTAAATTAATAAAACGAATATTTGATGGATCATACATCACAGATAGTGAACCATTTTGGTTTCGCGCAACCTACCGCAAATGTCTGTTTTCTCCTCACCTTCCCGTGACGCTTCTTACAATGGGGTTGAGTGACCAGAGCGAAGCACACAGTATTAGGGCCATCCCGATAGGTAAGGAATTGTCATGCCCACCGAACGCATTACTTTTGCCGGTCACGACGGCAACCAATTGGCTGCGCGCCTGGATCTGCCAGATGGCCCAGTGCTTGCGACCGCATTGTTTGCGCATTGTTTTACCTGTTCCAAGGACATTCCCGCCGCACGCCGCATCGCCGCACGTCTGGCGGCCATGGGTATTGCCGTTTTGCGCTTTGACTTCACCGGACTGGGCCATTCGGGCGGAGAGTTTGCGAACACCACCTTTACTTCGAATGTCGAAGACCTGATTGCTGCCGCGCATTATCTGGCCGGGCGCAAAATGGCCCCTGCTCTGTTGATCGGTCATTCATTGGGAGGGGCTGCCGTTCTGCGCGCCCGCGCCGGTATTCCCAGCGTCAAAGCAGTGGTCACGCTGGGCGCTCCTGCCGATCCTGGGCATGTTTCGCATCACTTCGAAGCTGCCCTGCCGGAGATCGAACAAGAAGGTTCGGCCGAGGTCATGCTGGGCGGTCGCCCGTTCCGCATCGGTAAGGCTTTTGTCGATGACATCTCGGAAACGGCCTTGGCCCCGGCCATTGCCGATCTCAAAGCAGCGCTGCTGATCCTCCATGCGCCACGGGATGAGACCGTCAGCATCGACAATGCCAGCACCATCTTTTTGGCTGCCAAACATCCCAAAAGCTTTGTCACGCTGGATGATGCCGATCACCTGATCACGCGAGCTGCAGATGCTGAATACGCTGCGGACGTGATCGCGGCGTGGGTCAAGAGGTACGTCACCCTCTGCCCTCCAGCACCGCCACCGGGCGCGCCAGAGGGCGTGGTGCGCGTGACCGAGGTCGATCCATCCGGTTTCCTGCAGGACATTCAATCCGGCCCCCGGCACCATGCAGTCGCAGATGAGCCTGAATCCTACGGCGGCTCGGATCGGGGTATGTCGCCTTACGGGTTTGTATCCTCGGGTCTGGGGGCCTGTACGTCGATGACGATCCGCATGTACGCGCGGCGCAAGCGGTGGCCTCTGACAGCTATCTCCGTCGATGTTTGCCACAACAAAGTGCACGGACAGGATGCCGGGCTGGCCGGAGACGGTAAAATCGACGTGTTCCGCCGGAAAATCCGCCTGGAAGGACCGCTGGATCAGGAACAGCGCACTCGGCTACTTGAGATCGCAGACAAATGCCCTGTTCACAGAACGCTAGAAGGGTCAGCCCAGATCACTACGGAATTGCTGACCTGACCCTCTGAATTTATCGGCGCGGTCGCGGCGCAGGTCGATGTATCGGAGGCCTGGCCGCAGGCGGGCGCGATACAGGTGGTCGTGGTCGCGCTGGCGGCTTGGCAACCGGCGGCTTTGGCCTTGCCGGAGGTTTACCTGCAGGTGGCTTCGGTCGCGGAGGCCGGTCGACGTCAATATCACGTCGATAATAGTCATTCCACAGCATCGAGTCATAGAACGGGTCGTAACCGTATCCATAACCGACACCGACCGAGACGCCTTCACATCCGGAAAGCGTAAAACTTGCAGCCCCAAGCCCCAACGCAAGGATGGTACGTTTGATACGTATTGTGATCATCTGCACGTCTCCCTACTGCAAGGCCCGGAACGACGTGAACACGGCGTTCAGGTCGTCAACATAAGCCGGGTCAGCGCCATTTCGCAGGATCGCCACAACCACGGCCACGCGACCATTCGGCAGGTCGATGACGGTCGCGGTAAAGTTGATGCCGCGCCCGTCCCGGGTGCCCGTGCCGCGTATCACGCGCGCAGGTAACCCTCCAATTCGAGTGTCGGAGGTGCCGGAAACTTCCGGATCCTCAACAAGGAATTTATCAATGTCTTCAAGATATTGAAGCCCATCATTAATTGACTTGACGCCCGCTGGTGAAACAAAACCCATCCAGACGTTGTCATCGGTCAACGGTCGTACAGCCATCACACGCGCGACCGCGCGCAGATCACCCAATTCGGTATCCTCAATTTCACGCGGGCCACCTGTTCGCACAACCCAATAGTCTGGCACGGCAAAGCTGAACAGGGCACGCCCAGCGTCGGTATATGTGACCGGAGTATCCGCGGATGCCGGTGTCATGACCCCCAGCCACAGGGCGGCGCAGGCGGTCAGGATCGAGCCAGTAAAAATTCTCATTTCTAAATAACCTGATGTTTTCGTTGAATGCAGCTTGGACCTTGGTTGCCGGTTTTGTCCAGCATCTCTTGGATTAAGCCGCAAAAAACCGCGCCCGGATTTCTCCGGGCGCGGGTTCGTTCAAACAGTTTCTGGGAAATCAGCTGCGGGCGTCGCCAACCATTTTCCATAGGGCGGGGATCAGTAGCGCGGCCAGCGCCAGTTTGATGACATCTCCCACCAGGAATGGCGTCAGGCCCCATTCCAGGATCGGCTTGTCCCAGCCGTACAGCTGACCCAGCCACAGCAGACCCGGCACGTAGATCAGCACATTGGCCAGAACCAGCGCCAGTGCCAGTTTGCCAACCGAGCGGTCCCAACCGCGCGCCGCCAGTGCGCCCAGCAGAACGGTAGCCATCAGGTAACCCACCAGATAACCGCCGGTACCGCCCATCATGTAAGTTAGCCCGAATTTCTCAGCCGATGAGCCCGCAAATACATCAAAGCCCAGCGCACCGATCAGCAGATAGCCCAGCATGGTGATCAGGCCCAGACGTGCGCCATAGGCGGTGCCGATGGTCAGCACGGCAAAGGTGCCCATGGTGATCGGAACCGGCCACATCGGCACTTTGATCTTTGCGGCAATCGCCAGAGCCAAGATACCCAGCGCAACCAGAACCACCTGTTTCACACGCAGCGCCGTGCCCTCGCGCGGACCGATTGCTTCGGCCAGAACATTTGTCGTCATTGTCATTTCTCCACGTTCGGATGGAAATTTGGGCACAGGATGGCCCATTTCACATCGAGACTTCAAGATGATTGCGCTATCGAGGGCGGTATTCGGTTTTCATTTCATAGGCTTTCCGAGGTCCGTTCACCGTCCAGTGTACGGACCAATTCGGCCAGCACGAAAAATCATAAACCGCGTCATAGCTGTCTGGCGGACAATCATGATGATCTTTAGCCTGGGAATGCCCCAGCCTCAATGCATGGAAATACCGCCCATCTTCGAAATGAACCGCAACCTCTTCGCCTGCATCCTGCCATATATAGCGTCGCGTGCCTTTCATCTCGGCCTGCCCAGGGATGCGCAGCGTAACCTCTTCGTCATAGATCAACCCATCCTCCGCCGGACACAGAACCGCGTGACCTTCGGCGTGTACGACCTGCCCTGCCCGCGTGTCCTGAATGGTGCGAGTCAGGCTCCACTTGCCCTCGAAATCGGACAGGCTGAGCGGCAAAGTCATTCCGCGAAGGTTCCGTCAGTGGTTCCGCCCGCGTCATCCACGAACCGGATCACTTCACCGCTTTGTTGCACGTCGTAACAGGCCCACAGATCCGAAGGGGGCCAGAGCGAGCAATACCGATCCTCACGTACGGCCCAGCGCCCCGCACTGGGTCTTCCCGAAAAATACTGGGTCAGCATCGTATCATCGAAGGTCTGCCAGACACCCTCTCCGTAATCGAGCTTTTGGCCAGCCAGAGCCTCCAAAGTCTCGTCTCCGGTCAGCGTCCGGAACTCTTCTGCGGCCAAAAAGCCGGGCCAAAGGGCCAAAATCAGGGCAAACCGTCTCATACCTGCACTCGCGCCTTGTTCCCTTGTGCGGCTGGGTTTAAACCCCGCGCCAACGCTCTATCCCAAACACAAAAAGGTCTCGCCGCCAATGATTCCACGTTATTCCCGCCCCGATATGGTCGCCATCTGGTCGCCCGAGACCAAGTTCCGCATCTGGTACGAGATCGAGGCCCATGCCTGCGACGCCATGGCTGATCTGGGCGTGATCCCGCGCGAAAACGCCGAGGCCGTGTGGAAAGCCAAGGACGTGGAATTCGACGTGGCCCGCATTGATGAGATCGAGGCCGTCACCAAGCACGACGTCATTGCCTTCCTGACCCATCTGGCCGAGCATGTTGGCAGCGAAGAAGCCCGTTTCGTGCATCAGGGCATGACCTCTTCGGACGTGCTGGACACTTGCCTCAACGTGCAGTTGACCCGCGCCGCTGACTTGCTGATTGCCGACCTCGAAGGCCTGTTGGCCGCGCTAAAGCGCCGCGCGATCGAACACAAGAACACCGTCCGCATCGGTCGCAGCCACGGCATCCACGCCGAGCCGACCACCATGGGCCTGACCTTTGCCCGCTTCTACGCCGAGATGGACCGCAACCTGTCCCGCATGCGCGACGCCCGTGCCGAGATCGCCACAGGAGCGATCAGCGGCGCGGTCGGCACCTTTGCCAATATCGACCCACGCGTCGAAGAACATGTCTGCGATCAGCTGGGTCTGGTGCCTGAACCCATCAGCACGCAGGTCATCCCACGTGACCGCCACGCGGCCTTCTTTGCGACCCTCGGCGTCATCGCCAGCAGCATCGAAAACATCGCCATCGAAATCCGTCACATGCAGCGGACCGAGGTGCTTGAAGGGGCCGAGTTCTTCTCGATGGGTCAAAAAGGCTCCTCGGCCATGCCGCACAAGAAAAACCCGGTTCTGACCGAGAACTTGACTGGTCTGGCGCGCATGGTGCGCGCGGCCGTGATCCCTGCGATGGAAAACGTGGCGCTGTGGCACGAACGTGACATCTCGCATTCCTCGGTCGAACGCATGATCGGCCCGGATGCCACAATCACACTGGACTTTGCACTGGCCCGGCTGACAGGTGTGGTCGACAAGATGCTAATCTTCCCCGAGAACATGATGGAGAATATGAACAAGTTCCCCGGTCTGGTGATGAGCCAGCGGGTTCTGCTGGCTCTGACACAAGCAGGGGTCAGCCGCGAAGATGCTTATGCCATGGTTCAGCGCAACGCGCTGAAAGTGTGGGAACACCGCACCGATTTCAAAGAAGAACTGCTGGCCGACGCCGATGTCACCGCCGCGCTGAGCCCCGAGGAAATCGAAGAGAAGTTCGACCTTGGCTATCACACCAAACATGTCGACACGATCTTCGCCCGCGTGTTCGGTGAATAATTCCTGACCGTTCAATCGGTTCAAGGGGGCGCGGGTCGCACAACGCGATCCGGGCCCTGTTCTTTTGCCAGACGGGTCGAAATCAGTTATGCTGCGTGTGTATTTCCAAACCGGAGAAACACCATGATCCGCACTATTGTCTGCGCATTGGCCCTTACGTTTTCGGCCTCGGTCGCTATGGCCTGTACCGGCCATTCCAAGCAAACACAGTCCTGCGCACCGGGCACCTACTGGGATGCAGAAAGCCAAACCTGCGCGAAAAACGTCAGCGGCTGAAAATTTTTTTCCTACTTGTGAATAAAAGCGAGGGCGCGATTGTTAGCTTTTTATCAGATCGCACTATGCTTGATCAGAGCAGCCCAGAGAACGGAGTAGGAAAATGCGTCTTGTATTAGTTTCAGCTATTGCCCTTCAGGCCTTTGTCTTTGCACCGGCGGCATACGCTGCGGGCGGCGGTGGCAGCACCGCCCCAAAACCGACGAACACAACCAAGAAATGCCTGTTCGGCCGTGTCTACGACAAGGATGCCGGGCGCTGTGTCAAACCCGACAAGACCAATTTTACCCAGGACGAACTGTACGACGCCGTGCGCGAACTGGCTTATGACGGGCAGTTCGAGAACGCTCAGAACATTTTGAGCATCATGGATCAGAACGATGATCGCGTGCTGACCTATTGGGGCTTTACCTACCGCAAGATGGGAGAGCTTGAGTTGGCCAATGTCTTCTATACCAACGCCATTGAAGCGAACCCCGACAATATCCTTGCCCGCAGCTATATGGGTCAGGGATTTGTCGCCGAAGGCAAAACCGATCTGGCAATTGCCCAGTGGCGCGAGATCAAGGCGCGCGGGGGGGAAGGCACATGGGCCGAGGCGTCGCTGCGCGAGGCTATCCGCACCGGGCTGACCTATAGCTACTAAGCTTCAGTCTTTCTTTACCCGACTCTCCGTAATCTGCCTGTGGAACGCAACTTTGGCACCGCAGGCAGATGCAGGATTCAAACACTTTGATACAGTTTGCGCCGGGGGCGGCTCCGGTGACAGATCAGGCGGACAGTGACGCGCCTCGCGTCATCCCCCGTACGCTCAGCAATCGACAGAAGGCCGCCGTAGTTGTGCGGTTGCTGCTAAACGAAGGTGCGGATATCCCACTGGAAGACCTTCCCGATGATTTGCAGGAAAAGCTGACCCACCAACTGGGTGAAATGGGTCTGGTGGATCGTGTGACATTGGACGCGGTCGCGCTAGAATTTGCCGAAGCACTTGATAGTGTCGGCTTGTCTTTCCCGCACGGTTTGGCCGGTGCTTTGGACGCGGTGGACGGCAAGATTGCCCCGACAACGGCGGCGCGGCTGCGTAAGGTGGCGGGAGTGCGTCAGATCGGCGATCCGTGGCAACGCCTGCGCGAAGTCCCGACCGAAGATTTGGCGGCCATGGCTCAGGCAGAAAGCACCGAGATTGCCGCTGTGATGCTTTCGAAACTGGAAACCGCAAAAGCCGCGCAACTGTTGGGGCACCTGCCCGGCCCTATTGCCCGCCAGATTACCTATGCAATTTCGAAGACCGCCAACGTAACACCCGAAGCTGTTGAACGCATCGGCTGGTCGCTGGCGGCGCAATTGGATCAGCGGCCGTCGCAGGCGTTTGCAGATGGTCCGGGCGCTCGTGTAGGGGCCATACTGAACCAGTCGGCTGCGTCAACACGCGACGGGTTGCTGACCGCGTTAGACGAAGAAGATTCGGATTTCGCCAGTGTCGTGCGCCGCTCGATCTTTACCTTTGCGCATGTGCCAGCTCGCATTCTGCCGCGTGACGTCCCGGCGGTTCTTCGCGACGTGGATCAGGCCGATCTGGTCACCGCGCTGGCCGGGGCCACAACAGATGATGATCAAAAAACGGTCGAGTTTCTGCTGTCCAACATGTCGTCACGAATGGCCGACAACCTGCGCGAAGAGATAGGCGAACGCGGCAGAGTCAAACAATCCGACGCCGAAGACGCCATGACACAGATTGTAGGCGCCATCCGATCCTTGGTCGACGAAGGGACAATCTCGTTGATCGACGAAGAAAATGAGGAATAGGTAAGCATCGCGACTTGGACCATAGGAATGCTTGTGGTCACGGGATGTGGCTTGTATGTCTGACCCGGCAGAATTCAACAGCCGGTGAGACCAGATTATGCCCGTCGAAAAGTCGGAACTCAGCCGCGGGGCGCTTCGAAAGTACTATGTCACCGGCCTGTTTCTAAAAGGTGTGATCGGGGCGATGCGTCTATTGCCGTATGAACGGCGTATCGCAACGATGGGAGCCATCGTGCGCGGGCTTGCCCCCCTGGTCGGGTTCACCAAGCGCGTGCGCAGCAATCTGAAACTCACCTGCCCCGATCTGCCGGATGCCGAGGTGAAACGCATTTGCCGCGCTGTTCCCGATAATGCCGGCCGCGCGATCATGGAGCATTTTTCGCCAGAGGGGTTCACTGAACGGCAAGCCACCGCCAAGATTTCTGGCCCGGGCATTGCCGCTTTCGATGCCGCCGTGGCCGAGGGGCGCCCTGTCATGATGATCACCGCGCATTTCGGCCACTATCTGGCCGCGCGGATTGCCCTGCAAACCCGCAGTGGCCAGCCCATAGGGTGCCTCTATCGCCGTATGGCGAACCCGTATTTCAATGACATGTATGTCGATGCGTTCTACAAAACCGGCGCGCCCATGTTCGAACAGGGCCGCCGCGGTATGGTCGAGATGGTCCGCTCGCTCAAAAAAGGTGGCATCATTGCTATAGTCTCGGATCTACATGCCCAGGGCGGAGAAGAGCTGACCTTTTTTGGTAAACCCGCCGTGACATCCGTCCTGAACGCGGAACTGACAATGAAATACAAGGCGGAGCTAATCCCCTGCTATGCCATCCGCCAGCCCAATGGCATTGATTTCGAAATCGTTCTGCACGATCCGGTTCCGCACACGGACCCTAAGACAATGACGCAGTTCACCAATGACGATCTTGAAGCCATGGTGCGCCAACACATGGGTCAGTGGTTCTGGATTCACAGGCGTTGGAAGGCCTGGAACGGTTTGGGCGTCGCCCCCGAGGATATGCCCTGATCACTTAACTTTGGCGGCCGCGACGATTGGTCCATGCCCAACCTTTTGCACCAAAACGACCGCCGGAAGGTCCGAGGTCAACGCCGCGGAAAACTGCTGCGGCGCCTCCCCGTCCCACTGCCCGGCCACCTGCCAGGTCTCTACAACATTTGCATAATCCAGCTCATGCCCCGCCAGCTCACCTCGGCGGATCGAGGCATGGCGCATTGGTGAATACTGCACCACGCGCACATCATACAGTTCACCCTCTGGCAATTCGACTGGCGTAACATCGACCGTCACGTCATTGCCCGAACGGGTCGCGACTACCTCGGCCTCGGGTGCAGCTTTGAGATGGGCGTCGATCAGATACTCCAGCTCCTGAGATTTTGCACCGACAACATCGTGCTGCCCGTTGATGACCATCTGCGGGGTATAGATCATCGACCGCCCTCCCTGACGTGCATAGGCACGCTGACGCTGGGTGTGATCGGGATTGGCATATTCGTCCTCCCAACCGATATAGTCCCAATAATCCACATGCAGGGCCAGACCAATCACGTCATCGCGCTGTGCAAGATCATGCATCAATTCATCGGCTGGTGGACACGACGAAC
Source organism: Ruegeria sp. BI11 (assembly GCF_056538005.1). Taxonomy (NCBI): domain Bacteria; kingdom Pseudomonadati; phylum Pseudomonadota; class Alphaproteobacteria; order Rhodobacterales; family Roseobacteraceae; genus Ruegeria; species Ruegeria sp. BI11. Next base: position 858,491 of record NZ_JBQFSM010000001.1, read on the forward strand.
ACCCCTGCGAAGTGAACAATTCAACCACGACCGGGTCCTTTTCGGCCACGGCTGAGGTGGCCAGGAACAAGGAAACAAAGACAACGGCAGGAGCAATTCTGAACATCTGAAATCTCGGTTTTTTTGGGTGCTTAACCGGTTTAAACGGATCGACGCTCAACCGCCAATCAAGGTTTCTTGAGATTTAAAGCTATTACCCTTGAATTGCATACTTTCGCATACAATTTTAGAGTCAAGGTATCTAAGCCTTGAACGCGCAGCAATCATGCTACAGAAAACAATCAGCAAATCCCAAAACCCAGAATTTTTGAAAGGGAGGCCAATAATGCCCATTACCGTAGGACAGGATACCGCCAAGACACGCCGCAGCCTGAGCGTGAATGGCAAGTCCATCGCCTATTACTCGATTCGCGCCGCGCAAGAGGCCGGTCTGGGTGATTTTTCCAAGCTTCCCGCAGCGCTGAAAGTGGTGTTAGAAAACATCCTGCGGTTTGAGGATGACGGGTTTTCTGTTTCGGTTGACGACATCAAAGCCTTTGCCGAATGGGGTGCCAATGGCGGCAAAAACCCACGCGAGATTGCCTATCGCCCTGCCCGCGTGTTGATGCAGGACTTCACCGGAGTTCCGGCCGTGGTCGATCTGGCCGCAATGCGCGATGGGATCAAGGCGTTGGGTGGCGACGCGCAAAAGATCAATCCATTGAACCCGGTGGATCTGGTCATCGACCACTCGGTCATGATTGACGAATTCGGCAATCCGCGCGCATTCCAGATGAACGTGGATCGAGAATATGAGCGGAATATGGAGCGCTACCAGTTCCTGAAATGGGGCCAGTCTGCCTTCGACAATTTCCGCGTCGTACCACCCGGCACCGGCATCTGCCATCAGGTGAACCTGGAATACCTGGGCCAGACTGTCTGGAGCGACAAGGACCAGAATGGTGAAGAGGTCGCCTATCCCGATACGCTGGTCGGCACCGACAGCCACACCACCATGATCAACGGCATGGCTGTCTTGGGCTGGGGCGTCGGCGGTATCGAGGCCGAGGCCGCGATGCTGGGTCAGCCGATCTCGATGCTGATCCCCGAAGTGATCGGCTTTGAACTGACAGGCGCGATGGTCGAAGGCACCACCGGTACCGATCTGGTTCTAAAAGTGGTCGAGATGCTGCGCGCAAAAGGTGTTGTGGGTAAGTTCGTCGAGTTCTTCGGCGACGGTTTGGATCGCCTGCCGTTGGCAGACCGTGCAACCATCGCCAACATGGCGCCGGAGTACGGCGCAACTTGTGGATTCTTCCCGATTGACGGCGAAACCCTGCGCTACATGCGCAATACCGGACGTGACGAAGAACGTCTGGCGCTGGTCGAGGCCTACGCCAAGGAAAACGGCTTGTGGCGGGATGAGAATTACGCCCCGATCTACACGGACACCCTGTCGTTGGACATGGGCACCATCGTTCCGGCGATTTCGGGCCCGAAACGTCCGCAGGACTATGTCGCACTGACCGATGCCAAAGCCGCCTTTACCAAGGAAATGGCTGAAACCTTCAAGCGCCCGATGGCCAAGGAGGTCGACGTAAAAGGCGAAGACTACACCATGGAATCCGGCAAAGTGGTGATTGCGTCGATCACATCGTGCACTAACACGTCGAACCCCTATGTGATGATCGGCGCCGGTTTGGTCGCGAAAAAGGCGCACGAGCTGGGCCTGAACCGCCAGCCTTGGGTCAAGACCTCGCTGGCCCCCGGATCGCAGGTCGTGACCGAATATCTTGAGTCCGCCGGACTGCAACAGCATCTGGACGCCATCGGGTTCAACCTTGTGGGCTACGGCTGCACCACCTGTATCGGCAACTCGGGTCCGATCCAGAAAGAAATCAGCGAAGCTATTGCCGAGGGCGATCTGGTGGCCACCTCGGTTCTGTCGGGCAACCGCAACTTCGAAGGTCGAATTTCACCGGATGTGCGCGCCAACTACCTGGCCTCCCCTCCGCTGGTGGTGGTCTATGCGCTGGCGGGCACCATGGATATCGACCTGACCTCGGAACCGATCGGTCAGGACAAGGACGGCAATGATGTGTTCATGAAAGATATCTGGCCGGATCAGAAGGAAATCGCTGATCTGGTGCAGGAAACCGTCACGCGCGATGCGTTTCAGTCGAAATATGCCGACGTATTCAAAGGCGACGAGAAATGGCAGGCGGTCGAAGTTCCGCAACAGGAGACCTATGACTGGCCTCCGACCTCGACCTACATCCAGAACCCGCCCTATTTCCAAGGCATGAGCCCCGAACCGGGCACCATCTCGAATATCGACGGCGCTAAGGTTCTGGCCATTCTAGGCGACATGGTCACCACCGACCACATCTCACCCGCCGGGTCCTTCGCGGCAACCTCGCCTGCGGGCAAGTACCTGACAGAGCGTCAGGTTCAGCCGCGCGAGTTCAACTCGTACGGCTCGCGTCGGGGCAATCACGAGGTCATGATGCGCGGCACGTTCGCCAATATCCGCATCAAGAACGAAATGCTGGATGGCGTCGAGGGCGGCTATACCAAAGGACCGGACGGTCAGCAGACCTCGATCTATGATGCGTCGATGGCGTATCAAGAACAGGGCGTTCCGCTTGTGGTGTTCGGAGGCCAACAATACGGTGCCGGATCCTCACGCGATTGGGCCGCAAAGGGCACTGCGTTGCTGGGCATCAAGGCCGTGATCGCCGAAAGCTTTGAGCGTATCCACCGTTCGAACCTGGTCGGCATGGGTGTGATTCCGTTCGAATTCACCGGCGGAGACACCCGGAAATCGCTGGGGCTGAAGGGGGACGAAACTGTCTCGATCCACGGTCTGGATACAGTTGAACCGCTGCAAGAGGTGCCCTGCACCATTACCTATGGCGACGGCACCGAGAAAACCATCACCCTCAAGTGCCGCATAGATACCGCGCCCGAGATCGAATACGTCGAAAACGGCGGTGTTCTGCAATACGTGCTGCGGAACTTGGCAAAGGCGGACTAAGCCTGAATGCAAAAATTAAGGACGCCCGATTGGGCGCCCTTTTCTTATCTCGTTTGGTCAAACCATCGCAGTTTTAGTTGCCTGCCGCTTTTGCCAATGCCGGACGAATCGTGCTTTCTATCACGCGCTGGGTGATTGGACCGGCAAAGCGCAGGATGATCGTGCCTTCGCCGTCGATCACATAGGTTTCGGGCACGCCATAAACGCCCCAGTCCAATCCCATGCGCCCCTGCTCGTCTCGGCCAATCCCGGCATAGGGATCGCCCAGTTCAGTCAGGAACGCTTCGGCGTTGGCCAGCTTATCCTTGTAGTTGATGCCGTAAACGGGAATGCCCTCATCTGACAGGGCCTGCAGGTTGGGATGTTCAACCCGGCATGGCGCGCACCAACTGGCCCAATAGTTGACGAGCTTGACCTCTCCGTCGCGCAGCGTGGCATCATCAAACCCCGGCTTGCCCGCGAATTCCGTCAGGACCACAGGCGGCGAAGGTTGACCCTCGCGGGCCGAGGGCAACGCGTTGGGATCATCGCGGAACATGCCGATGCCCGCCAGAACGGCGAAAGCGCCAAAAATCAGTGGCGGCGCAATCATCAGGGGCGAGATTTTAGCCATTGCGCGTCATCCTTTGCTCGATCTTCTCCATATCGGCCCGAACCTTGCGACCGCGTACGACGCTGAACACGATCAGCAGCGCCAGCAATCCGATCGAGGCCGCATAGGACCACAAAACCGTATCGGCATATTTTCCAAGATCAGGGATCATCCGTTCACCCTTTCCCGCGCCAGCAGCGCCTTGACCCGGCGCGCGCGAATTTCCGTGCCCGTGCGATACAGGACCAGCGCAATGAACAGCAGTACAAACCCGATGATACAAAGCAGCAGCGGGTAGAAATAGATGTTGCTAACCTTCTCTTCGGTATCCGCACCGGTCACCGCGGCAGCACGCATCACGGACGCGCCCTGATGCAGCCCCTGGTTCCAGAAGTTTACTGCATAACGGCTAAGGATCGCAAAGACAGACCCCACCAGACACAGGACCGAAGTCAGATCAGCCGCTGTATCCGGGTCTTCGATGGCTTCCCACAGTGCGACATAGCCCAGATAGAACAGGAACAAGATCAGGAACGAGGTCAGGCGCGGGTCCCAGGCCCACCAAGTGCCCCACATTGGCTGCCCCCAGATCGCACCGGTCGCCAGCGCAATCAGGGTCATAACGATGCCCACAGGGGCCGCTGCACGCGCCGCCAGCGCGCTGACATGATGACGCCGCACCAACCAGACCAGCGAAGTCGCCAACATCATCAGCCAGCAATTGATCGCCATCAGCGCAGCAGGCACATGAAGGTAGATAATCTTGACCGTCGAGCCCTGCTTGTAGTCATCCGGTGTGAAGAAGAACCCCCACACCAGCCCCACCACGATGCAGGCAAGCGATGACAGCCAGAAAAACGGCATCACCCGTTCACTGGTGGCAAGGAACTTGCGCGGATTGGCGTATTCCCAGAGGGCGTTGGCTTTGGCTGCGATAGACATGGGCCTTATCTAGTCCGAGTCGGGTTCGTTCTCAATTGACATCAGTCAAAGTTTGACCGCGTCAGCGAAGGTTAATGCGCAGCACCGCAGCGCTGGCAAAGGGCAAGAGGGCAATTGTTGCGGCGGTGATCCCGGCGAGCATCAGCAGCGGGGTCTGTGTTTCCATCCCCGTGGCCCCGCGGCGCGCGACCTCGGCCCCAAAGATCAGTGTTGGCACATACAGTGGCAGAACCAGCAGCGACAACAGCAATCCGCCGCGCTTCAGACCAACGGTCAACGCTGCGCCAAAGGTACCGATTACACTCATCGCCGGAGTGCCGATCAACAGCGATACGACCAGCCAGAAAAACCCCGGCACGGGCAGGTTCAGCAACACGCCCAGAAATGGTGCGGCCAAAACCAGTGGCAGACCAGTGGTTAGCCAATGAGCCAGCGCTTTGATGGTCACTACCGATTCTAGCGGCAGCGGCGCGGTGGCCAGCAGGTCAAGCGAGCCGTCTTCCCAATCCAGTGCAAGCAGGCGGTCCAGCGACAACAGGCAGGCCAGCAACGCACCCAGCCACAGAACACCCGGCGCAATGGTGGACAGCAGCGATGATTGCGGACCGACCGAAAACGGCACCAGAACGGTGACGATCAGGAAAAACGCCAGACCGAGCCCAAATCCCCCACCCGCGCGGAAGGCCAGCTTCAGGTCACGCAGCAACAGGGCGATCACAGGAAGCCTCCGTCGAAATCGTCGATGGATTTGGGTTTCGCCTTATTGGGGCCCACGTCCAGAACCTCGCCATCCAGGCCAAGGTCGATATGGGTGGCGATAAGGGCCGAGCCGCCCTGCCCCAGATGCGCCCGCACTGCGTCGGCAAACATCTGCACGGCGTTTTTGTCCAACGACACGGTGGGTTCGTCCAGCATCCAGATCGGCCGCCCGGTGACCAACATCCGCGCCAGACCCAGCCGCCGCTTTTGCCCCGCCGACAGATTGCCCGCGTGACGATCCGACAGCTCATTCAGCGCAAAGGCGTCCAACGCGGGCTGGATGCCATTCGTGCCAAAGACCGAGGCCCAGAAGGTCAGATTCTCGACTACGGTCAGCGTCGGCTTCAACCCATCGGAATGTGAGGCATAGGCGATCTGGTCCTCGGCCCCGATAATCTGCCCCGCCAGCGGAGGCTGCAATCCCGCCAGCGTGCGCAGCAATGTCGTCTTGCCGATCCCGTTCGGCCCGCGCAGAATCAGCGCTTTGCCCGGTTGCAAGGCAAAACTCAGCCCTTCAAGCACAGGAACGCCGCCACGGGCGATGGCCAGATCGGTTACAGTCAATGTCATGGGTCCCGCTTATCTCATTGCCGTCAGGGGCAAAAGGCGAGATTTGACGCAGGCCTTGCCGACAGATCAGACCGGCAATAAGGCCAGCGCAACACGCCGTCCTTCGGACAACAGCACATTGTACGTGCGACACGCAGCCGGGGAGTTCATGATCTCGACCCCAATCCCGGCATTTTCCAGGGCCACGCGCAGATCAGCAGGGATGTGATTGAGTTCGGCCCCGGTGCCAATGAACAAAACGTCCACGGCATCGGACAGGTCCAACAGCGGTGTATTGTCCTGATATCCGCCCCAGGTTGCAGTTCCTGCGGGGCCAGTCAGAACAGCCCCCTGGTGAACCTGCCCACCGATCCGAAAAAAGCCCGGGCCATACCCGTCAACCGGGACTGCGTTGGTATAGGAAATCTCATTCAGGCGCATGGGCACCTTCTAGCCCCAAAGCGGCAAGCCCGACAAGGCCGCGACCGCAATCGCCAGATAAGCGGCAGCGCGATAGATCTTTTCATACGCTGGTCGGAACAACCAACCACCCAGCCAGTTGCCCAGCACATTCGGCACAGCCAGCGCAAGCCCCAGTGCGGCTGCCGCCCAGGTAATCCGCTCCATCCCGGTCAGATACCCAAGGATGAGGAAATCAAAACCGAACAGGAACAACAGAATCGTTGCGCGGATTACTTCGATGGGTACGGGTCGGGACATATAGAACAGGATCACCGCCGGGCCGGGCAAACCCGCTACGCCGCCAAGAAACCCGGCGGCTGCGCCGATGCCCGCGACCATCCATCGGCCGACATGGCCGTGATACCGCAGCCCAAGGATCAAAACCGCCAGCATGAACAGCGCCAGCAGGCTGACGGCATAGCGGAACACCTCGGGCTCGACCTGCGTCAAGGTCCACAGACCAATTGGCAAAAGCAGCGCACAGCCCACCAGCAACCGCAGCAAATCTTTACGATGCACAACGCTCCACGCACCGCGAAGGTTCGGCAATGGGCCAAAGATGTCCATGATGGTCAGGCCAATGATGGCTCCGAACGGACCTAGGAACGGTGTCGCGATGGGAAGGAAAATCAGCGCGGTGCCGAAACCGGAAAACCCGCGAACAATGCCGCCAAGGAAGGCTGCAAAAAAGATAACGGCCAGCCCCGTTGGGGACTGGCCGAAAATATCAGGCGTCGATGTTGGCAAACTGATTGCCCGCCGTATTCGACGGTTTGGACCAGTCGCGCTTGACACCCAGCCACAACAGAATGGTCGAGGCCACAAAGACCGACGAATAGGTTCCCACGATCACGCCCCAGATCATCGCAAAGACAAAGCCGCGGATCACATCCCCGCCCAGCACATAAAGCGAGATCAGCGCCAGCAGCGTGGTCACCGAGGTCATAACAGTACGGCTGAGCGTTTCGTTGATCGAGATGTTCAGGACCTCTTTCAGGTCTTTCTTCTTATACTTCCGCAGGTTCTCGCGAACGCGGTCGAACACAACTACGGTGTCGTTCAGCGAATAGCCCACGATGGTCAAAAGCGCAGCGATAATGGCCAGGTCGAACCGGATCTGTAGCTCCGAGAAAATGCCTATAGTCAGGATCACGTCATGCACCAGCGCCGCAACAGCGCCCAGCGCAAACTGCCATTCGAAGCGCAGCCAGATATATACCAGCACCGCCCCGATAGCCAAAACCACTGCGATCACAGCGGTCTGGATCAGTTCGCCTGACACTTTGGGGCCAACGGATTCGACGGACACAAACTCGATATCCGGCGCAGCGACCTTCAGTGCCTCTTCCACGGCGGTAACCGTCGCGGCCGAGACAGCCTCGGCGTCGGCCTGCGCCTGAATGCGGATCATGGCGACGTTTTCATCCGGCCCAAAGGTAGGGTCGAAAATCTCGGTGATGCTGACATCGCCCAGTTCCAGCGGAGAGATGGCATCGCGATAAGCACCGACGTCGATTTCCTGTGCGGATTGGGTCCGGATCGTGGTCCCGCCGCGGAAGTCGATACCGAAGTTCAGACCCTGCAGCATGAAGGACGTGAACGCCACGACCATCATCAGGGCCGAGATACCCAGCCAGACCTTCCAGCGGCTGAAAAAATCGAACGAGGTATTTTGGGGTACGAGTTTCAGTCTCATGTCAAACCTCGATCATTTTCGGACGGCGGCGTTCGAACCACATCACGATCATCAAACGCGTCACGAAGATCGCGGTGAAGACCGAGGTCAGAATACCCAGACCCAGCGTAATCGCGAACCCACGCACCGGTCCGCTGCCCATGGCAAACAGGATCACGGCGGTGATGAAAGTGGTGACGTTGGCGTCCAGAATGGCCGACAGCGCCTTTTCATAACCCAGCTCAATCGCGCGCGCCGGGCCTTTGGCGGATTTCAGCTCTTCGCGGATACGCTCGAAAATCAGCACATTGGCGTCCACCGCCATACCGACCGTCAGGACGATCCCCGCAATACCCGGCAAGGTCAGCGTGGCCCCGATCAGCGACAGCAGGCCGAACAACAGCCCCACGTTGACGATTAGCGCAATATTGGCAAACACCCCGAACAGACCATAGCTGAGCGCCATGAAAGTCAGCACCGCGACAAAGGCCACGATGGTGGCCACTTTACCGGCGTCGATGCTGTCCTGCCCCAGTTCGGGACCAATCGTGCGCTCTTCAAGGAACTCCAGCCCTGCAGGCAGGGCACCGGCGCGTAGAAGAACGGCCAGATTGGTGCTTTCCTCGACGGTGAAGTTGCCGGTGATGATACCAGACCCGCCCGGAATATGGCTTTGGATCACCGGGGCCGAGATCACCTCGTCATCAAGCACGATGGCAAACGGTGCACCGATGTTTTCCAGTGTGTAGTCACCAAATTTACGTGCACCGGAAGTGTTGAACCGGAAGCTGACCGCCGGGCGGCCGTTTTGGTCAAACGAGGGTTGCGCGTCCACCAGTTCTTCACCCGTCACAACAGGGGCGGATTCGATGATGTAGTAAACGCCATCCTCATCAATGGACGGAACGACCTCTTGCCCGATGCCCGGTACTGCGTCCGGGTCGGTGCCGCGTCCAGCCACCGAGTTGAAGGTCAGCTGAGCAGTGGTGCCGATGATCTCTTTCAATTCACCAGCACTGCCGATACCCGGCACCTGAATCAGAATGCGGTCTGCACCCTGACGCTGAATTGTCGGCTCTCGCGTACCGACTTCGTCGATACGACGGCGAATGATTTCCAGCGCCTGACGCACGGTGCGGTCATCCGAGGCGAGTTTTTCGGCTTCGGACAGTTGCACGACAATCGTATCCCCATCAGCGCGGGCTTCGATGTCGGTGGCACCAACGCCGGTCAGCGTTTGCACCTGACGGGCCAGCCCACGCACAACCTCCAGCGCGCGGGACATGCCCTCGGGCTGGCTGATGCGAACGCGAATCTCATCCGGAGCTGATTCCTGTTTGCGGATCGTACCAACGGTCGCGCGTTCATCGCGCAACGCATCACGGATTTCCGGCCACATTGCCTCCATCCGAGATTCGTAGACATCCTCGACCTTTACTTCGGCCAGCAGATGCGCACCGCCCCGCAGATCGAGGCCCAGATTAACCAGAGATGACGGTAGCCAGTTGGGCCATTGCGCCGCCTGAGCCTGCATCTCGGGGGTGTCGATGCCAAGTTCAATCGCGGCCTTGGCATCGTTGGATTGCTCGACACGCGTGTAAAACGCATTCGGCAGGGCCATCAGCAGGCCGATCACACAGACCGACCAGATCAGAACCCGCTTCCAGGTATTAATTTGCAGCATTACCCTGCCTTTTCAAGGAATTATCGCGCGAAGTTACTTCGCCGGTTCGGTCTTGTTCAGAACCTGCGCGATGGTCGACTTGACCACACGAACCTTGACATTTTCGGCTAGCTCGACCTCGATCTCGTTCTCGCCTTCTTTGACCTTCGACACTTTGCCGATCAGACCGCCCTGGGTGACGACTTGATCGCCGCGGCGCACGGCCTCGACCATGGCCTGATGTTGCTTCATCTTCTTCTGCTGCGGACGGATCAGCAGGAAATACATGATCGCGAAGATCAGGATCAGCGGGAGAAACTGGGCGAATGCGCCACCTTCCATGGGATATTCCTTTTGCTTTGTATTGCGGTACCGTTCCGCAAATTTGGCGGGAACCTATGCCCTGAGATGCGCCTTTGCAAGCAAAGGCGGCGCTGTGACCCACCTGAACCTGATCCCAACGCATGAAGTCGCATCAAAGCGTTGCAGATATGTCCTAGGCAGAGGCCTCAACTCGGCTATAGTCAAACCTCAGGAGGCACAATGGCAGCTCGTTACAAACCATTCCAATTGTTGACGCTTTTGCTGTTGTTAATAGCCCTGGTTTTGTGTCTAGCTGCACCGCTTGGGGCTCAGGAAACACCCGCTGAAATCGTTGAACCCGATGCAGAGGAAACAGACAGTTTCAAAGCCCCCGTCATCGTAGACGGCGATATGCTATTCTTCCTACGCGGCTCCAGCGCCCTACCCGCGCCGGAACGTGCGGAAAGTGTCCAGGATAAGATTATCGAGGTTGCCGAAGCATCAGAAGACCCTTCGGTCGACATTTCGTTCGAAGACACCGACCTTGGCATCCGAATTCGCGCGGATGGTGTGATCGTGTCCATCGTGACTGTGGCAGATGCTGAGCTGGACCAGATGGAACTGGATGTTCTCAGCTTTCTACATGGTCAGGCCATCGAAGAAGCCATTTTAGCATACCGCGCCAATCGCACTGAGCAGGCGCGTGTATCGGGCGCGATTGAGGCCGCCGGCTGGACGTTTGGGTTTGCCGTATTCATCGTTGTGATCCTCTGGCTGCATCGCAGGATCAGATGGCGCACGCTGAAATTCGTCAAACGCCATCTGCGGGATGTTGAAACCGCTACCGCCAAAAGCGTTCAGGCCGAGGCGATTGCCGCTTTGGTCCGCTATGGTCTGAATTTCGTTCTTCTGATCATCTTCTTTCTGGGCTTCTACTACTACCTATCCTTTGTTCTGCTCGCCTTTGCCGAAACCCGCTATTTCGCGCAGTTGCTGCTGACCTACCTGACCGAACCGGTTCTACTAATCTTCAAGGGCATTCTGTCCTACATCCCCAATATGATCATGCTGGCCCTGATTACCTGGGTCACGATGTACATCATCAAGGGCATGCGCGTGTTTTTTGATGCCGTCGAAGCAGGCTCGTTCGACATGGGCGATTTCGAGAAGCACTGGGTCAACCCAACTTTCAATATTGCACGCGTCGTCGTCATCCTGATCGCGCTGGTCTTTGCGGTGCCCTATATACCGGGATCGGACTCGGCGGCCTTTCAGGGCCTGACCATCCTGGTTGGCGCCATGCTGTCACTGGGGGCGAATTCCGTCGTATCCAACATGCTAGCGGGACTTTTCGTAATCTACCGCCGCTCAACCTCGATCGGAGACCGTATTCAGATCGGAGATCACATCGGCGATGTGGTTCAGATCAAGTTAATGGAGACCCATCTGAAATCCATCAAGAATGAACTGATCTCGATCCCCAACGCGCAATTGATGAACTCGGATGTAGTGAATTTTTCAAAGAAAACAGATGGCAGCGGACTGTTGCTGCACACCACCGTAGGCATTGGTTATGAAGAGCCCCCTGAAAAAGTTGAGGCTATGTTGATCGAAGCTGCCAAGCGCACCAAGGGAATAAAAGCCAAGCCTGAGCCGTTCGTGTTGTGGACCGCACTAGCCGATTACGCAATCAACTATCAGATCAACGGTTATACCACGCGGGGCAGCATCATTCCGAAGATCAGATCGGATCTGCACCGCAATATCGTGGCCGTGTTCAATGAAAACAACGTGCAGATCATGACGCCGTCTTACATGGCCGATCCACCTGAGCCGAAAATCCCTGCCGAGGAATGGGATGGGCATCTGGCGCATGAAGAACACGAGGACGCTGATAAGTCGTAACCGGTGCTACACCCTGCCTTTCAGATGGTGCATAAGCGGTCCTAGTGATTCACGCATTAAGGATCTGAACCATGCACGACATCCGCGCCATTCGCGAAAACCCTGACGCCTTCGACGCCGCCCTGGCGCGCCGTGGGGATGCGCCGGTGTCGTCAGATTTGTTGAGGCTGGACGAAAGCCGCCGGGCCAAGATTCTGGCCGCCGAAACCGCGCAGGCAGAACAGAACAAAGCCAGCAAAGAGGTCGGTGCCGCCAAAGGACGCGGTGATGAGGACGAATTCCAGCGCCTGCGCGCACTGGTGGCCGAGAAAAAGGCCGAAATCGCCCGCATGCAAACCGAGGCCAAGGACCTGGACGCTCTGTTGACCGACCAGTTGATCCGCATCGCCAACCTGCCCGCCGAGGATGTGCCAGAAGGCGCGGATGAGAACGACAATGTCGAGATCAACCGCTGGGGCACCCCGCCTGACTTGGATTTTGCCCCGAAAGAACATTTCGAAATCGAAGCCGTCCAGAACGGCATGGATTTCGAAACCGCGGCCAAACTATCCGGCTCGCGTTTCGTGCTGCTGTCCGGCGGTGTTGCGCGCATCCATCGGGCGCTGGCGCAATTCATGCTGGACACGCATATCAACGAAAACGACCTGACCGAGGTCAACGGCCCCGTTCTGGTGCTCTCCGAGATGATGCAGGGCACAGGTCAACTGCCGAAATTCGGCGAGGACAGCTATCAAACACGCGAGGGCTGGTGGCTGATCCCAACGTCCGAGGTGTCGCTGACCAACATCGTCAACGACACGATGATCGAGGAAAGCTACTTGCCCCGCCGCTATACTGCACATTCCCTGTGTTTCCGGTCCGAGGCCGGTTCGGCTGGCAAAGACACACGCGGCATGCTGCGCCAACACCAGTTCGAAAAGGTCGAGATGGTTTCGGTCACGCATCCCGACAAGTCGGATGAGGAACAAAAACGCATGCTGCGCTGTGCCGAAGGGATTCTGGAAAAACTGGGCATCCCCTATCGTACCGTGATCCTGTGCACCGGCGACATGGGCTTTGGCGCACGTCGCACCTATGACATCGAGGCCTGGCTTCCCGGTCAGAACACGTATCGTGAGATCAGCTCGGTCTCGACCTGCGGCGATTTCCAGGCCCGCCGCATGAACGCCCGTTTCCGCCCCGAAGGCGGCGGAAAACCAGAATATGTTCACACGCTGAATGGTTCGGGGCTGGCGGTAGGGCGCTGCCTGATTGCAGTGCTTGAAAACGGCCAGAACGCAGATGGCACAGTGACCCTGCCCGAAGTGCTCGCCCCGTATCTGGGCGGCAAGCAGACGCTGCAATTGGACGGCACACTGGCGTAAAAAAACCGGCACACGCGTGACACAGTGCCGGTCAACAAGAACCAAAGGCGGAGGAGAATTACTTCTTCGCCTTTTTCTTATCCTTCTTCTTATCTTTTTTCTTACCGTCCTTCTTGGACAGATCTTTTTTCTTACTGTCTTTCTTACTGTCCTTCTTGGACTTTTTGTCTTTTTTGGACTTGGCCTTCACCTTGTCCTTGGCCTTGGAGATTGCGGCCTCCATCTCTTGCAGCTTTTTAGCAGCTTTATCGGCCTTTGCCTTGGCTTTGGCCTTTTTACGAGCTTTAGCCTCTGCTACAGCTTTTTCTTCGGCTGCCTTGCGAGCAGCCTCTTCGGCGCGCTTTTCGGCGGCGGCCGCGGCAACGGTTTTCCGAGCTGTAGGTCTGCGCGCTGCAGGTTTGCGTGCAGGCGCTCGGCGGCTGGCAACCTTAGCCGCAGGTTTTGCACTTCCGGCTTTGGGCGCAGGTTTGGAGGCAATCGCCTCCTTCGCGGCAGCGATCAGTAGCGACGCATTGGACACACCTATTCGGGGGATCTTGACCAGGTCGGTTGGATTGGCTTTGGCGAGGGCTTCGGCGGTCTTGAATCCGTTGGCGATAAGCGCCTGCCCAAGCGCCTTTCCCACACCTTTTACGTCGGTCACTGCAGTCATTACAAATCCTTCCTTTCTCTCCCTGTTATTTTAATCGCATGCAGACTGGATACACCCGCCCGCAATTCGACAAGCCAATTTAGCGACTCCTGTGTGTCAGCTGCTGTGGGCCAGAGTGCCGGTTCTGTCCTTTTTCGGGAACGGTACGAGGCGTTTCGCATCCTCGTCCCACAGTTTCAAATTCAGCGCCGCCACTGCTTCGGGGAACTTGATCCGACGCGGTGTGACTTCGGGTGGCAAGTTATAATGGCACGCCCGCAGCCGGTATGACGGGATGCGCGCGTTAAAATGATGGATATCGTGCAGCGTGATACAAGCCACCGCATTGTCGAACCACCAACCGAAATCCAAAGCGGAAGACCCCTGCAGGGCCGCCAGTTGCGGATCAAGATCCGGGCGGCGATCCCAATAGGTGTCTTCGAAATTATGCTGCAGATAAACAAGGAACACGCCCAACATGCCCCCTATAAACGAAAACACCAGCCACACCAGAATTCCGGTCATACCAGCGATCAGATATAGCAGACCTAAGAAGATCACGATCGACAGATTGTGCAGCAATACCCCTGTTACGCCAAAGCGCACGGTGTTTTTTGGCCAGCGGTAGCGGATGAAATAAGTGAACAGCGCGCCAACCGGAACCAAAATGAAGGGGTTGCGGTAAAGGCGGTAGAACAAACGATTTTTCCAGTCCGCCGCATTCCATTCGCGCAGGGTCATGGTATGAATCTCACCGGTTTCGCGGTGTTCTAGATTGCCGATCCCAGCATGGTGCAGATTGTGGTTCTGCTTCATCACTTCGAACGGCGCAAAGGTGAAGGGCGACAGCCCATGCCCGGCCCATTCGTTCTGTTCCCGAGTTTCGAACAGGGAATGGTGACCGCAATCGTGCTGCAAAACGTAGAGACGCACAGCGGAAAAGGCGAATACGATCCCGGAGGGAACCATGATATACCAGCGATCAACATAAACAATCGCCAGCGCCAGCGAAGCGAAATACACAGCGAATGTTCCAAAATAGCTTAGCGCGGCCAGCCGATTATCCTGCACCGCGTATTGGCGTGTATATTCCCGCAAATTCATTCAGCCTGTCCCCACGTTTGGCCCAGTTAATATCACCACGAAACTATTTGCGTCCTGCTTGCAATCAAGCTGCGCGCTCAAAAAACAAATGCACACAGGCGAATGCTAGCCTGTGGCAGCGGGGCTGTCACGCCCCACAGCTGAAAATGCTGCAAATTGGCGCGGTTATGCGCGACCTTTGAGATGTTTTGCCAGCGCGCCCGCGTTTTTCTTGCGCCGTCCCTTATAGGGATTCTTGTCGCCCTGCCCGCGCAACGTCAGCCGGATTGGCGTCCCGGGCATGTCGAAATCCTGACGCAAGCCATTCACCAGATAGCGGGTGTAACTGTCCGGCATCTTGTCGGGATGCGAACACATGACCACAAATCCGGGGGGACGTGTCTTGGCCTGAGTCATATAGCGCAGCTTGATCCGGCGGCCCTGTGGTGCTGGCGGCGGGTGCTGTTCCAGCATGGCTGTCAACCAGCGGTTCAGTGCCGCTGTGGGCACGCGGCGGTTCCAGACATCATGGGCGCGCAGGATGGCGGCGCGTAAACGTTCCAGCCCCCGGCCCGTCTTGGCCGACACGGTGATCAGCGGCGCGCCACGCAATTGCGGCAGCAGACGTTCAAAGGATTCTTTCAGATCGCGCAGTTTTTCCTGCTTGTCCTCTTCGATATCCCATTTATTCACGGCAACAACGACAGCACGTCCTTCGCGCTCGGCCAGATCGGCGATGCGCAGATCCTGTTGCTCGAACGGAATCGCCGCATCCAACAGCACCACCACAACCTCAGCAAATTTAACAGCGCGCAGCCCGTCGGATACCGAAAGCTTTTCCAGCTTTTCCTGTACTTTGGCCTTTTTGCGCATCCCGGCGGTGTCGAATATCCGCATCGGAGTGCTTTCACCATCGGGATCTGCCCAATCGATGCGCAGACTAATCGCATCACGCGTGATTCCCGCCTCGGGACCCGTTAGCAAACGATCTTCGCCGATGATCTTGTTAATCAGGGTGGACTTACCGGCATTCGGCCGACCTACAACCGCAACCTGCAATGGTTTGGCAGCTGTGATCAGAGGCGCTTCGCCCTCGCCGTCTTCATCCAATTCGATATCGGTTTGCGGAGTATCATCCTTAGCCTGCTCGGCTGCCGAATCTGCTAAGGGCATGAGTTGTGCATAGAGGTCCGTCATCCCCTCGCCATGCTCGCCCGACAGGCGCACTGGCTCACCCAGACCCAGATTGTACGCCTCGAGCACACCGGCATCCGCCGCGTTTCCTTCCGCCTTGTTGGCGGCGAGGATCACATGTTTTGAGCGTTTGCGCAGGATCTCGGCGAACATCTCATCAGTCGGGGTTAACCCCACTCGCGCGTCGATCATGAACAGGCAGACATCAGCCATGTCTACCGCCCGCTCGGTCAGGCGGCGCATCCGACCCTGGAGGCTGTCGTCGGTCGCGTCCTCAAGCCCCGCCGTGTCGATCACAGTAAACCGCAAATCACCCAGACGCCCTTCGCCTTCACGTAGGTCGCGTGTCACGCCGGGCTGGTCGTCGACCAAGGCCAGACGTTTGCCCACAAGGCGGTTAAACAGAGTGGATTTGCCCACATTCGGGCGCCCCACGATGGCGAGGGTCAGCGACATGATACTCAACTTTCAAGACTCAGACGCGCCCTTTAGCGCATCTTGCGGTCAACGGAAAGCGTGTAGATCACCTTTGGTCGACACCACGTACAGTGTCTGCCCCGCCACGACTGGCGCCGTGGTGGCACCACCTGGCACTTCAACACTGTTGACCAGCGTTCCATCGACCGGATTGAAGAACCGCAGGTACCCGTCATTCGAGGCGACCACGATGCGCCCACCGGCCAGGATCGGGCCATAGTGCGCAAAGATCGGGCCACGGCGCTTTGGTTTGTCCTTGACGAAACCCGGTAGGTCCCGCGCCCAGATAATAGAACCGTCCGCGCGATTCAGTCGGACCAACTGGCTGCGGTCGCTGATCAGGAACAAGCTGTCGCCTGCAGGCCAAACCGTATCCACGGCACCCTCATCAGCGGTCCAAATCCGGTCACCCGAACTGGCGTCAAACGCCACGGTTCGGCCCGAGTGATTGCCGATATAAATCGTATCTCCAACAACCATGGGACCGCCTGTCACATCGACGATCTGCGCGGCTGCACGACCCCGACGCCCGCCTGCGACCGAGGAATTCCAGCGCCCAATTCCCCCTTTACGGAAAGACGCGGCAATATCACCCGACCCAAAGGCAAAGACGGCAAATTCCGATGCGACGACGGGGGCCGGGGCACCCAGAACATTACCTACGCTCGGCGTGCCCTGAACCTGCCACGCGATACGGCCATCCTTGGTATTCACTGCCCAGCCAGTTTCATCACCTGCGACCAGGTACAGCAAACCATCATTGACCAAAGGCGCGCCGCTGCCGGTGGCGTTCAGACGCTTTTGCCATTTGATCGCACCAGTTTTTGCATCAAGCGCCGTCAGGCGCCCAAACCCGGACGACACGTAAAGTACACCATTGGCATAGGCCAACCCACCACCCGTCGCGTCCGAGTCGCCATCGCTGGCTGGGATCAGGTTCGTGCTCCAAGCCACCTGCCCTTGAGGAGTAACGGCAGAGGCAGTCGCACCTGCATCCAGCGTATAAATCAAGCCACCGGCCACAACGGGTTCAGCGGTAATGCGGCGTTTTCGCGAATCCCCGTCTCCGATCGAGGTTGACCAGACACGCTGCGGCGTTGAACGCAATGCGGCGTTGTTGGTGCGATAGGCTGGTGTCCCGGCGCTTTGCGACCAATTGGTGTTCGCGCTTTGCGCAGGCAGGCTGATCGGTTTCGACCCTGGGATCACCGCCGCGACATTGTCGGTTGTAGGCCGGATATCTTCGCGGGCACCGGGCAGAATGACCTCAGGTTCCTCGCAGGCGGCAAGCACGGTCAGCGAAAGGGCCGCAGCCGGCAATCCAATGCGGGAGAAAAGACTTGTCACCATGATACTCCGAACTCGCCTGTCATTCTTTTTGCCGCCTTATCAGCCCTGCCGGGCCACCAGCGGTTCCGGTTCGCCACCAAGGGCAACAATCAATTGAGCAGCACGCTGCTGAAGGTCCACGCCGATCTCGGCATCCTGCCGCATCGCCTGCAGGCGCTCGATCGCCGCGTCGACGTTCCCTTCGGAAACATCAATCAGCGCCAGTTGTTCTTCGGCCAACAACCGCAGCGGCGCGCCAGGCGCGGCCAGCGCTTCGAACTGCTGACGGCGATCCGCCACCGGCAGAGTGTCGCTTTGCAGTAGCAATGCTTTGAACGCCGCAATTGAGCGATAGATTTCCGGCAGCTCGCCCTGAACGGCTATGGCATTCAGGCTGTCCACAGCTTCTTGCCGCGACCCGGCTTCGGTCTGCGACGAAGCCAGCAGCATATTCAGAACCGCGTCACCGCCGGGTGTGGCGGCCTCGATGCTGGCAAGATTGGCGGCACGTTCTGCCGAGTCATTCTGCGCAAGTGCGCTGAGAATCTCATCACCCAGCTTTTCAGCCTGACCGGTGGTACGGGCTTTGCGAAATTCGTTGAATGCGGCCCCGCCCACAATCAGGACTACCGCCAGCACGCCAATCCACCCCCAACGGCGCAGCAGCAGAAACAGGCGATCACGGCGAACCTCTTCGGTCACCTCATCAATAAAACTGTCGACGTCGCTCATCCCTGCTCCCCGGGCTGTCACATTTCCATGGCGCCATGTCATACCCCGGCGTCCGTGCCAAGCCAAGAGCCGGATTTCGCACATTTTCGCGGCGTCACGCTGCCCTTGCGAAAAAAAGTGAACCGAACTATTCAGTTTAGTGTAGAAAACGTGCGTGCCTGACCCCATTTTCTAACATGCACGCCGAAGGACAATCGGCGAAGAATTTTAAGCGAGGCCCCGTATGCGATTGATTTCATTCGTGAATGCGATTTTAGTGATCGCCGCATTATTCCTTTTGGTTTTTGAACGCGATGCATTGTTTGCCTTTGCAGGCCGTGGCGACTCTGAAACAGATACCGCATCCGAGACAGATTCTGTGTCTGGTCCACAGACGGCCCAGAATGCTATTGGCGTCGTCGTACTGCGTTCGACCGCACGGGAAATTGACAGTGCCGTGTTGCTGCGCGGCCAGACCAGAGCCAATCGTCAGGTCGAAGTTCTGGCCGAAACGACCTCGACCGTAATTTCAGAACCCAAGCGCAAAGGTGCTTTTGTGGAAGCCGGTGACCTGCTGTGCGAGCTGGACCCAGGCACCCGCCCTGCTAGTTTGGCCGAGGCTGTAGCCGCCAAGCTTGAAGCCGAAAGCCGCATCCCCGAAGCCGAAGCCCGTCTGGAAGAGGCGCATGCCCTTGTGGCCGAGGCGCAAATCAACCTGACCGCCGCGCAGAAACTGTCGGAAACCGGGTTTGGATCGGAAACACGCCGTATTTCCAGCGAGGCTGCGATGCGCTCGGCCGAGGCTGGCGTAAAAACCGCCGAAGCCGGTCTGGAGGCCACGCGCGCCGGGATCGAAGCCGCCACCGCCGAGGTCAAGGCCGCCCAGCGCGAGATCGACCGCCAGACCATTGAAGCACCATTCAAGGGCCTGCTGGAAAGCGATACCGCCGAACTGGGCAGCCTGATGCAACCCGGATCGCTGTGCGCGACCGTCATTCAGCTGGACCCAATCAAGCTGGTCGGGTTCGTGCCAGAAACGGATGTGAACAAAATCATCGTCGGATCAGAAGCTTCGGCGCGGCTGATCACGGGCCTTGAAGTCGCGGGTCGTGTGACCTTCCTGAGCCGTTCGGCCGATGAGACAACCCGCACATTCGAGGTTGAGATCACCGTTCCGAACCCGGAACTGGCCATTCGTGACGGACAAACCGCCGATATCCGAATTGCGGCCGAAGGGGCTAAGGCCCACCTGCTACCGCAATCCGCGCTGACGCTGAACAACGAAGGCCAGATCGGAGTGCGCACGGTCGGTGCTGACAAAATCGTCGAGTTCATGCCGATCCTTCTGCTGCGCGATACGTCGGAAGGTGTCTGGGTGGATGGGTTGCCGGAAACCTCAGATATCATCGTCATTGGTCAGGAATTCGTAACACAAGGCGTTAGGGTCGAGCCAACCTATCGGGAAGCTGCACAATGACAGGATTGGTTGCATGGGCCGCCCACAGGGCCCGAATGGTATTGGCCTTTATCGCGATCTCGCTGATTGTCGGTGGCTTTGCCTATGTCGGATTGCCTAAAGAGGGTGAACCCGACATCGAAATTCCGGCGCTTTTCGTATCGGTTCAGTTTCCCGGCATTTCCGCCGAGGACTCCGAGAATCTGCTGATCAAGCCGATGGAGACCGAGCTGGCGGATCTGGACGGTCTCAAGGAAATGTCCGCCACCGCTGCCGAAGGTTATGCTGGTATTGCGTTGGAGTTCGACTTTGGCTGGGACAAGACAGCGATTATGGCGGATGTTCGCGATGCAATGAACACCGCGCAAGCTGATTTCCCCGAAGGGGCTGAGCAATACTCGCTGACCGAGATCAACTTGTCCGAATTCCCCATCGTCATCGTCAACCTTACCGGGGCCATCCCCGAACGCACAATGGCCCGCATCGCCAAGGACTTGCAGGACGAGCTTGAGGCACTGGATTCAGTGCTGGAAGCCGGAATTGCTGGTAATCGCGACGAGTTGCTCGAGGTCATCATCGATCCCCTGCGGCTTGAGGCCTACAACGTGTCGGCTGATGAGCTGATCTCAGTTGTAGAGAACAACAACCAGCTGATCGCGGCGGGTGAGGTTGACAGTGCGCAGGGCACGTTCTCGGTCAAGATCCCGTCCTCGTTCAAAACCGCCGAGGACGTCTATAGCCTGCCGGTTAAGGTAAACGGCGACCGTGTGGTCACAATGGGCGAGTTGGCGCAGATCAACTACACCTTCGAAGACCGCGAAGGCACGGCCCGCTTTGACAATGAATCCACCGTCGCGCTGCAGGTGGTCAAACGCAAAGGCTTCAACCTGATCGACACTGTTGCCGACGTGAAGGCAACTCTGGATGCCGCGCAAGCGAAATGGCCCGCCGAATTGCAGGCCGCAGTCGATGTCGGCACCTCGAACGACCAAAGCCGTATCGTCGATTCGATGGTGCGCCAGCTTGAAGGCTCGGTCCTGACCGCCATCGCGCTAGTGATGATCGTGGTTCTGGCCTCGCTAGGAACGCGCGCCGCGCTGTTGGTGGGTTTTGCGATCCCAACCTCATTCCTGCTGAGCTTCGCCTTTCTGGCGGTCATGGGGGTTAGCATCTCGAACATGGTGATGTTCGGTCTGATCCTTGCCGTGGGTATGCTGGTCGACGGTGCCATTGTGGTGGTGGAATACGCTGACAAACGCATCAAAGAGGGCATTGGCCCAATGCACGCCTATGTCGAGGCCGCGCAGCGGATGTTCTGGCCCATCGTATCATCGACCGCGACAACCCTGTGTGCCTTCCTGCCGATGCTGTTCTGGCCCGGCGTGCCCGGCGAGTTCATGAAGATGCTGCCGATCACGCTGATCTTCGTGCTGTCCTCCTCGCTGATCGTGGCGCTGATCTACCTGCCGGTCGTGGGCGGTGTGTCAGGGCGTATGAGCCGCACTTTCGACCGCACCTCGAACTGGCTGCGCGGTATTGCACCCTGGTGGGTGCGCGCGGCTTTGGTTCCGCCGTCGTTGTATATGATTTTCCTCGGTGCGATGCAGATGCTGAACCCCGATTACCTGCTGCCCGGGGGAGTGCTGTCGGGTGCTTTGCTGTTCATCTTCGGTGGCTTTGCCGGATCAGTAACTCTGAGCGCGGCCAAGATCGAACGCCACCAAGAAGAGCGTGTGCATACCGCCCGCGAACACTCGCGTTTTGGCTACGTGGTCAAGTTTTTGGTCGGCAATCCCATTATGCCGCTTGTCTCGATCGCGGTTGTCGCCTTTGGCGTCATGACCGTGATGTCCTATTACATGGCCAACAATCGCGGCGTTGAATTCTTTGTCGAAACTGAACCGGAACAGGCCACTGCTTATGTCCGTGCGCGGGGCAACCTGTCGCTGCAAGAAAAAGATGCAATGGTGCTGGCCGCCGAAGAGGTGATCGGAGCGCATCCGGCTGTAACCAACGTGTTCGCCTTTGCCGGCGAAGGCGGTTTGACCCAGAACGATGGCGGTGTGTCTGCACCTGCGGATACGGTGGGTCGCGTTCAATTCGAAATCACCCCGTGGGAGGACCGCCCAACGCTGAGCGAATCCGCGTTTTTCGGTCTGTTCGAGCGTGAGGTTATTGCGCCCGAATATGATGGTAATTTCGTTTTGGACGAATTGAACGCAGAGCTTTCTAAGCTGCCAGGTTTCATCGTGGAAATACTGCCGTTGGAACAGGGCCCGGCCTCGGCCAAGCCTGTGCATCTGCGCATCAAGGGCGATGGCTGGGAGGAACTAACTGCTTCGGCCCAAACCGCGCGCGCAGTGTTTGACGAAACGCCGGGTCTGATCAAGATCGAAGACACCATGCCCCTGCCCGGCATTGACTGGCAGATCGACGTGGACGTTGCCAAGGCGGGTCGTTTTGGTGCCGATGTCGCAACGGTGGGCGCGATGGTTCAGCTTGTCACGCGTGGCATCCTGTTGGGCGAAATGCGCCCTGACAATACCGATGAAGAGGTCGAAATTCGCGTGCGCCTGCCCGAGCAGGACCGGGTTCTGTCGACACTGGATTCTCTCAAGGTCCGCACCCCAGACGGGCTGGTACCGCTTTCCAACTTTGTCACCCGCCAACCGGTGGCCAAACTGGCCGAGATCAACCGGATCGACCAGCAGCGGTATTATGATGTGAAAGCTGATGTCGAACCGGGGCTGATCGACGTCGTGCATCTAAGTGCTGATCATAGAGATGAGAGCATAGACACAGAACTTAAGGAAAAGCGGCTGGCCATTGTTCGAGCGCTAGACGAAGGCAATACCGCCAATCTACCAACGATCTCGGACAAAAATGGAGGAGTCTATGAAGTTGTACAACTTACTGGCGCCGCCGATTTTCAGGAGTTGCAAGAAAAAGCCCAATCTGCGAACTTCTGGCCAATTAATCCGAACGAACGCATCGCTCTCCTAACCAAGTGGCTGGATACCAGCCCATTTGATCCTTCGATCAGTTGGGAATGGACCGGCGATCAGGAGGATCAGGAAGAATCCGGCGCCTTCTTGATGAACGCATTCTTGGGCGCATTGGGGCTGATGTTCGTGATCCTGCTGGCGCAGTTCAACTCGTTCTACAACTCGGTTCTGGTGTTGCTGGCGGTTATTCTGTCGACCACCGGGGTTCTGATCGGGATGATTGCGATGAACCAACCGTTCTCGATCATTATGACGGGAACGGGCATCGTGGCGCTGGCCGGGATCGTGGTGAACAACAACATTGTTCTGATCGACACCTATCAGGAATACAGCCGCTACATGCCCCGGATCGAAGCCATCGTGCGCACGGCCGAGGCGCGTATCCGTCCGGTTTTGCTGACCACGCTGACTACGATGGCCGGTCTGACACCCATGATGTTCGGTCTGTCGCTGGACTTTATCAACGGCGGCTATTCGATCGACAGCCCAACTGCGCTGTGGTGGAAACAGCTGGCCACTGCTGTGGTGTTCGGCTTGGGTATTGCGACGGTTCTGACGCTGATCGTGACGCCATCGCTGCTGGCGCTGCGCGTTTGGGTTTCGACCTATACGATATGGCTGGGCCGAGCATTGGCCCGCGCGACGTCTGGCAAGTCCAGCAAAATCGCGCAGGATATGGCCATTGGCAAAGCTGTCCGTCAGGCACAGGCAACCGAAGTGGTTTGGGGCGACGAAACTCCCCCTGCGCCCAAGGATGCGCAATCGTCAAAACATCCGCCAGGTCCGCCCCTAAAAGCGGCAGAATAAAAGAATGGCGAGCTCTATGGCTCGCCATTCTTCTTTTTAGATCAGTCAGTAAAGACGTATTCACCCAGATCGCAAAGATCCACGCCATAATCTTCTGCGCTGGACCCGTCAGAGAACCCACCGCGAATGTCATAGACACAGGTGGTCTGGCCGTCGGCAATCAGAACGTCCGCCTCGTACCCCGGCGCGATGTAATCGCCCTGTAGCAAGTTCGATTCCCAATTGTCTGACGCACTTGGCGAGACGTTGAATTCGACCAGATCGACGCTGCTTTCATTGCCCAGCAAGAATACCAGGTCTTCGGCGGATGCGGTCGACGCGATAAGCGACGCCAGAATGATCGGCGCAGCAAAGAATTTCTTCATTAGGTGTTTCCCTGATTTGTTCTTCGACACCACACGGGTGGTGTTGTCTGTCATACCGGACCAAGGCCGTCGGTCAAACGACAATCGCCTGCAACCAGATCGGTGAGTAAAGCTGTGTGCTATCCTGCAACAAGACCAGAGCTGAAAGGCCGTATCACTTGGACAAGCGGGTCCATTTCTGATGCCCGCACACAACATGCTCGCATCCGCGCACGGTCAGACTGTCTCCGCTCAGCGTCATTTGGGGCACGACATCCACATTAACCATGGGGATCCAGAAATCGCCGCCACCGTACTTGCCGCCCCCCTCGCTGGCCACATCCCAGAACAGCTTTTTGCCGATATTGGGGGTCTGCACCTCTTTCCCCGACTGGTCATAGGCCGACTGAATCTGGCCGCAGAACTTGTCGCCACAGGCGGAAATTTTGATATGCGAAATCAGGTTCTTGCGGTCCGGTTCGGTTTTCCAAACGCCAACAATGGGATCAGCCGCCGCCATCACGGGCATCAGCATGGCAATAACGACCGGAATAACGGTGTTCCTTTTCAATTTGCGCATCAAACCAACTCCTCCGAAACCCAGTCAGTGTATCACATAATCGGATCGGTTCAGGCAGCCTGTGCGTCCGATTGCTGCCTGCTCCACAGCTGTGCATAGCGACCTTCGCGCTGCAGCAACTCGTCATGAGTGCCCTGTTCCAGAATCTCGCCCTGTTCCAGCACCACGATGCGGTCGGCTTCGGCGATGGTGCTGAGGCGATGCGCAATGGTCAGTACCGTGCGCCCCTCGCCGGCCCGCGCCAAAGCGTCTTTGATGTCCTGTTCGGTATCTGTGTCTAGAGCCGAGGTCGCCTCGTCCAGCAGCAGGATAGGCGGGTTCTTCAACAACGTGCGCGCAATGCCGACGCGCTGTTTTTCTCCGCCGGACAGTTTCAGCCCACGCTCACCAACCTTGGTGTCGTAACCTTCGGGCAGCGTAGCAATGAATTCGTGAATCTGGGCCGCCTTGGCCGCGGCCTCTACCTCTTCCTGCGTGGCACCATCGCGGCCATAGGCAATGTTGTAGCGGATGGTGTCGTTGAACAGCACTGTATCCTGCGGGACCACGCCGATAGCAGCGTGCAAGCTGTTCAGAGTCACATCACGCACGTCCTGCCCGTCGATCCTCAGCGCTCCGCCGGTCACGTCGTAGAACCGGAACAGCAACCGCCCGATGGTCGATTTACCCGAACCGGTAGCCCCGACAATTGCCACGGTCTGGCCCGCCGGCACCGTCAGCGATACCCCCTTGAGGATTTCCCGATCCGCATCATAACCAAACCGCACGTTGTCCAACGTCACCTCGCCGCCATTGATTGCAAGGTTTGGCGCGCAGGGCTTGTCGGTCACCTCGGTGGGTTGTTCCAGCAGGTCGAACATCTGCCCCATGTCGACCAGTGACTGACGGATTTCTCGATACACCGTGCCCAGAAAGTTCAACGGCACGGTAATCTGGATCATGTAGGCGTTGACCATGACGAAATCGCCCACAGTCAGCGAGCCGTTCTGTACCCCCAAAGCTGCCAGCACCATCACGCCAATCAACCCGCAGGTGATCAGGAAAGATTGACCGAAGTTCAGAAATGCCAGTGAATAAGCCGTCTTGAGGGCCGCCCCGGCATAGGCTTTCATCGAGGTGTCATATCGTTCAGCTTCGCGCTGTTCAGCGTTGAAATACTTGACGGTTTCAAAGTTCAGCAAACTGTCGATAGCGCGCTGGTTGGCCTCGGTGTCCTGATCATTCATCTCGCGCCGTAGTTTCACGCGCCATTCGGTCACCGCAAAGGTGAACCATATATAAAGCGCAATCGTCACCGCCACGACGACCAGATACCAGACATCGAACAGCCACATCAGAATAATCGCGACCAGCAGCAGCTCCAGGATCAGCGGCCCTATGGAAAAAAGCAGGAACCGCAACAGGAACTCCACGCCCTTCACACCGCGCTCGATAATCCGGCTTAGGCCACCGGTGCGACGCGTCACGTGATAGCGCATCGACAATTGGTGGATGTGCTGAAACGTTTCCAGCGCCAGCGCCCGCAAGGCCCGCTGCCCAACTGGCGCAAACGACGCGTCACGCAACTGCTGAAATCCCACGGTCATCATCCGGGCAACGCCATAGGCCACTGTCAATCCCACAGCGCCCAGCGCCAGTGGCGGTACGCCTTCCCCCGCCAGGCCATCGACCGCGCCTTTGTACAGAATTGGCGTATAGACCGCGATCAGCTTTGCCAGAACCAGCATCCCCATGGCCAAAACGACACGGCGTTTGACCCAGGGCTCATCCTCGGGCCAAAGGTAAGGGGACACCTTGCGGATCGTGCGCCAGCCTGAGCGGCGTTCGTTCGTCTCTGGCATATCGTCTGAATGCATCGGGGCTGATCGTCTCATCACGTACCTAATCTGCGGTCAGAGATAGCCCCCCGCCCCGGACGGGGCCAGAGGCAAAAGCTTATTCGGGGATCGTGAAGATTTGCCCGGGATAAATCAGATCCGGATCACGGATCGCAGTGCGGTTGGCTTCGAACAGTTTCACATACAGGACACCGTCGCCAAAACGTTCGCGGGAGATGGCCCAAAGCGTGTCGCCTTTTTGTACCGTGACCGAGCGGATAGGCGCAGATTCTGACGTCGCCTCAGCGTTGTTAGTGGCTTCGGCCGCCTGCAACACTTCGGTGGCCTCGCGTTTAAATGGCGTTTCAATTCGGCTGACCACAGTGCCGTCCGGCGCAATTTCGTCTGCGCGCAAGGTGTAGACACCGGGTTCGATCCCGCCCAGCTCGCTACGCCATTTACCGTCGTCAGCCGGGAACAGATCATCGACCAGCCGGTTGTCCAGATACAGACGCACCGCCGACCCATCCGGTACCCGACCTGTCAGTTCAACCTCGCCGGTTTCGGAATATCCAATTGTGTCGAGCGCGATCTGTTCCGATGCTTGCGGTTGGCCCTCAGAACCTTGCACCAATTCGACACCCTCTTCGCCGGACCGCAAGATGGCAACCTGTTGGTCCTGAGTGTCCTCGGCCTGATCCTCAGCAATCTGTTCCGATTGATCTTCGGTCAGCTTTGCGTCCGCGTCAGTTGTCTCGGCTTGCGCAACATCAGTGGTTTCGGACGACGGCACTTCAGCATCAGCCGTTTCGGTCGACTCCGCGCCCGCGTCGGCTGTGCCAGTCGAAGCCGGTTTATCCGGTACAGCAGCTTCAGACACTTCGGGTTCGTGCGTTGCACCCTCAGCCGTGCCCGCAGAGGAAACAGGTTCATCTGCGGTTTCCGGTTTGGGCAACGCTGCAATCACGTAATCATCCGAGCGCACGGGTTGATCGCCCTGCGTTTCCAGCGTCAGGCCACGCGCAGTATCGGCAAACGGGATGGAAACGAACTCGGCAAACTGACCGCTAGGATCAACCGTGAAACTGTGCACCGGCTCGCCGTCCAGTAAAACGTTCACCTCGGAACCCGGCTCGGCAGAACCGGATAGAACCGTATTGCCGTCCGGTTCGACAAAAATCTGATCCAACAGCGGCGCTGCTTGCGGCTTAGCTTCGGCGGCCTCCTCCACAGCAGGTGCCTCAGGCGCGGTTTCTTCGGCAGCAGGTGTCGTGGCTGCCTCGGCGCTCTGCTCCGCTTCTGCGGCAGGTGTTGTGGAACCTTCGACGGGTTGCTCAGCGGGGGCGGTGCTGTCATCCTGGGTCTGAACTGCTGCTTCAGTGTCGGGTACGGTTTCTTCCGGGCCTCCGCCGACTATGCCGGACAGGTACAATCCACCTGCCCCGATTATAACTGCGATACCGGCGATCACCCCCCAGGTGAACGCGCCAGAGCTTCCGCTTCCCGACTCGGCGTTCATTCTTTTCCTTTCACTCCGCAGCGCAACTGTCTTGGCTTAAACACATTCTGCCCGGCGGTTGAGCCAATCTATCAATCCCGCTATCAGGGGTCAAAAGCCCAGGCACAACCCCGGAGAGCGTTCACGATGTCTCAGAAATCTGTTTGTGTGTATTGCGGGTCACGCAATGGCGCAAATTCCGCCTATTCCAAAGCCGCAAGTGCATTCGGAACGATGCTGGCGCAAGAAGGCTGGCGTCTGGTCTATGGTGCCGGGGATGTCGGACTGATGGGTGAAGTCGCCCGAGCTGCACAATCCGCTGGCGGCGACACATTTGGCGTGATCCCGGTTCACCTGCTACGGCGCGAGGTCGGCAAGACCGACCTGACCCGCTTTGTTGTCACCGAAACGATGCACGAGCGGAAAAAGGTTATGATCATGAACGCGGATGCCGTGGTGGTGCTGCCGGGCGGTCCGGGATCACTGGACGAGTTGTTCGAGGCACTGACATGGCGGCAGCTGGGTCTGCATGACAAACCCATTTTGGTTATGAATGTGGATGGTTACTGGGACGCGCTGCACGAGCTGGTGCAGCGCGTCATCGGTCAGGGGTTCGCGGACGAGTCGTTGGCGGACTACATCACTTGGGTTGATGATCCGGCCTCGGCGATGTCGACGCTGCGCGGGTTCCTGACCTGACCGGTGGGCAGGCGACTGGGAGCGCCCACCGGAGATAGATCGCCTAAACTGCCGGGTTCAGGCGGCTGGTCAGCAACTTTTCAACCTTGTGAATCGGATGATTGGTCAGGGTTTTGTCCACTTCGGCCACAACCTTGGCCAGCACCTCGCTATGCAAGCGACGGCGCAGCAGCCCCAGAACATGCGGGCTGGCAACCAGAACCAACCTGTTAAAGGCCCCTTTCAACCCTTTGCGGTTCAGCAGATTGGCGACATCCTGCACGAACAGAGATTTCGCGTGGGTTTTCCAGTTTGGTTCTTCAACCGCAGATTTCTGGTTCGGCCCGATATCAGCGCGCCGTCCGGCCCGGTCGGTGGGTCGGTTGACCCCGTCTTGTTCTTCCACCGAGACAACAACCAGATTTGGGTCTTCGGCATCAGTGATGTTCTCGACGAACAACGCCTTTTCCCCATCGGCAATGACAACCCAGGTTCCCTGTTCAAGTGCGACCATCGTGATCTCCTGTCATGTTTCTACGGCCATCCCTCAATTGCCAGGCATAGGTTAACCCTGACGCGACCAGAGGTTTCCAGCGCGTTGCCTGTGCATTTTCATATGGTTAGCGGTTCTCTCCCTCCGCCTCACCAAAGGTAAGCATTGCGAGGTTGCGTGCAAACCCGTCTCAGGGTGAAACTTTATTCATAGGCGGGTTTTCTCCTGTCAGGCCGACAGTTCGATCACCGTGATCTCGGGCGTCACACCAAAGCGCACTGGCAGGATCGAGCACCCGATTCCGCCCGACACAACCAGATCGCGCCCGTCTTCATGCACATGACCATAGGCATAGCGATTGCCATATTTGGACGGCACCACCGGAGACCAACCCAACAACCGCACCTGGCCACCATGGGTATGGCCCGACAGGGTCAGCGCCACGCGGTCCGGGATTTTGGGGAAGATGTCGGGCTCATGCGCCATCATCACCACCGGGGCGTCATCAGTCACCTGAGCCAAGGTTCCCGGCAAATCGTCCAAACCCACAAGCTCTCCATTACGTCTGAACGCAAGCTGATCTTCCAGACCTGCCAACCAAATTTCTGGCCCATCAAGGCGAATAGCCTCATTGGACAGAACCCTGATTCCATGTTCCCCAAACGCCGCTGCAAATTTGTTCGGCCCTGCGCCCCGGCTCTGAGCATCGCGGTCATCCCACCAGTCGTGATTGCCAAGAACAGCGTAGACGCCATTTTTCGCTTCTAGCCCAGCCAGAACCGGAGCCAGTTCGTCTGCTTCTATTCTATCAGAGGTGACTTTGTGGTGCCCGGCATAGTCACCCAACAACAAGATCAGATCGGGTGCCAATGCATTTGTGCGCCGGACGACCTGCCGTATACGATCAAGCCCGACATAGGGCTCTCCAACGTGCAGATCGGACAGGACCGCGATCCGCAAGGGCTGGGCAGTCCAATCCTTACGTCGTACGCGCCATTTGCGTACGCGCAACCGCAGCGAGGGCTCTACAAAGAACCCATATGCCGCAACAAACAGGCCTGCCAGCGTGGACGCCAGCAGGCCCTGTATGAACCCTCTGCGGGTCAAGAATTACATCCGCGATGCAACGTTTTCCCAGTTCACCAGATTGTCGAGGAAGTTCGACAGGTAAGCCGGGCGTTTGTTGCGGAAGTCGATGTAGTAGCTGTGTTCCCACACGTCACAACCCAGCAGAGCGGTCTGACCAAAGCACAGCGGGTTAACGCCGTTTTCGGTCTTGGTCACTGCCAGCGAGCCGTCAGCGTTCTTGACCAGCCACGCCCAGCCCGAGCCGAACTGACCGGCACCAGCCGCGCTGAACTGCGATTTGAATTCGTCAACCGAGCCAAAGCTTTCGGTCAGAGCTTTTTCCAGCTCACCAGGCATGGCGTTGCCGCCGGGGCCCATCATTTCCCAGAATTGGTTGTGGTTCCACAGCTGGCTGATGTTGTTGAAGATGCCGTTCTGCGCCACAGCGTTTGCGTCATAGGTGCCAACAATGATCTCTTCCAGCGACTTGCCGTCCCATTCGGTTCCGGCAATCAGCTTGTTGCCGTTGTCAACATAGGCCTTGTGGTGCAAGTCGTGGTGATATTCCAGCGTTTCCGCGGACATACCCTTGGCTGCCAGCGCGTCATGTGCATAAGGAAGATCAGGAAGTTCAAAAGCCATCTCGGCCCCCTGTAATAAATGTAAGTTGCGGTTCCCAAGGTTAAATGCTTTGACAGCCGCCGTAGGTCAAGGCCCGTGACAATAAAACCCGGAGGTCCGCGATGCTGACACAGGCGCGCAAGATGTTTTACCGCGCCCGCGGGTATTATGCAGGCAACCTGAATGGAGAGCCTTTTCGCCTGGACCCCTATCATTCGAAATTCTGGCGCAAGGCATCTTCTGGCGCGTGGGAGCCTGAAACTTTCGCCGTGTTGGACGACCATCTGTCGCCAGACAGCGATTATCTGGATATCGGAGCCTGGATCGGGCCCACGGTCCTTTACGGTGCCCGCCGCGCCCGGCATGTCTGGTGTTTCGAACCCGACCCCACTGCTTTTCGGTATCTGGCGTGGAATCTGGACCTGAACAACATCCACAACGTCTCGGCCTTTGGGGTGGCGCTGTCTGATCAGTTCGGCGTGGCCCGCATGGCGTCAGTACGCGGAGAGCCGGGTGATTCCACCAGTTCCCTGCTGCATGACGGCGCGCATGGCAGTGATGCCCTTACAATTGCATGGGATCAGTTCGAGGCCGCGAATGATCTGTCCGGCGTGTCGCTGGTCAAGATTGACATCGAGGGGGCCGAGTTTTTCGTATTGCCCACTTTGATTGACTGGCTAAAGAAACAGCGCCCCGCCCTCCTGTTGTCTTTGCACGCCCCACTGTTGCCAGATAATGATCGCCTGCAACGGACAAAAGCCCTGTTGAATCTGTTGAACTTCTATTCCGAAATCCTCGACGATAAATCCCAGCCGATCACCGCTGAACTGTTGCTGTCTCCGGACGCTCTGACGCAGTACAAAACGTTGCTGTTGCGCAATTGACATTACCCCCAAGGCAATCAGGAAAATTAGCTCCAACACCTTGTTCCTTCTGCGGTTAGCTGAAATTTCCCGTAGCCGGTTACAAGGAAACAGGAACAAAATGAAATACCTCAGCATTGTTGCTTTTGCCGCATTTTTTGCAAACGGTGCCATGGCAGAAACTGTTACCTACAATTGCAAAATGACCAAACAGGACAGTCATGGCTGGATCGCACCAAGCTACGCATTTCAGGTGGACGTCGAAGACGGATGGGCAAAAGTAGCGGACAGCCCCGAATGGGTAGACACCAAGTACAAAAGTCGCGGCAAGAAAGGTGTTCGGATAGTCTGGACCGAAACCCAACGCGCCTCTGCCGGTGGTAATTTGCGTGTCAGGTATCAGGCCAACCTGAATCCTGCTGACAACAGCCTCAAAGTTCGTATGGCATTTGTCAGCACAAACGCCGCAAACAAGCCTTACGGTGTGGGCATTTGCAGCGTTGAAAGTTAAAAAAATCCTCGGGTAATCCCGGGGATTTCTTTTATAAGCACGCATGGGCGCAGGGTTTTCAGAACTCAGGATGCGTAAAGTGACTCGGTCGCGTTCAATGAGCAGCCCCCATACCCAGATGGCCGGTTGGTCACACTGATTTGCGGAAATCTTGCAAGCAGATCCAGACGCTGTTGTTCCGGGTTGTGCGTGGCAGTGTAGCTTGCCTAGGTCGATCCACCGTTACGTGCGGGAATTTTCATCTTCCAAGTCAACCTGAATTCAACCTTGCGCGTTTTATTGAACTTCACATCCTTGGGCTGCTCAACATCATAGTGGTGAATGTAGGCGTCGTAAGCGCGCGCGCATTTTCTTCATCAACGCTCAGGATCACTCGTTCGGCGATCCACCCTTGTTCCAACCGATGCAATTTGCAGTCATAGGTGAAGACTTCAGCTTTTGCTGTGGTCGCAGCCAAGGTCAATGCCAGGGCGGTCAATGCTTTCCTCATCTTCTTAGGCTTTCAAGTAGAACCAATAACACTAACGTTTGCAGCCTTATCCCGCTTAAAACTCAATACAATCTTAAGGAGAGCCCACCTTCGTGACCCCCGCATAAAAGACCTCTAAATAACTGTGCAACACTAAAATGATAATGGCCGCCTTTTTGCAAAGACGGCCGCCATTTGTTGCTTTTCTGAGAGTGAAACGCGGTCAGTAATATCCAACTTCACTGCCCGGCTGCGCCGCAACCTTGAGCAGTTTGAACACGTAGTCCGCAGCCGACCGGAAGCAGACGACCCGGAAGGTTTCAGCATCACCCATCCAAAACGCCCCGGCCACCTGCGCCAAGCGCGAGCGGCGGATTTGACCGGGCTGGAAGGCTTCGGTCGACAACTCGACCGGGGCCAGCTTACCAATCACTTCGCGCGCGCTAGCGCCCGAGATGCGGAATACGGCCCGCGCGTCCGATACATTGACCGCCAGCGCGTGTGTGCCGCTGAGCGCGTTTGTCATAGAGGCCAATTTGACCTCAACCTCGGCATAAGGCACCAGCACTAACAACTCATCGGTCGACATCCAACAGACGCCGGTGTCGCCATTGACCAGAACTTCGCGCTGGTCGGGCACTTTTTGACCCGTGGCATCCTTGACTGCCTTGGCCAGCACCTTGTCGGACAGGTCACCCCGAAGGGTGATCATGCCCTGCAGGCCGCATTCCTCGACCTTGACGATGCCGTCATAGCTGGCGTGATTCAGTGCGCTGATGGGTTCAGACATTCTGCTTCTCCCCGTCCTTATCGAAGAAGATCGGGTCTACGATCTTGGCTTTGTAGGTTTTGCCGTCGGTGCCCGGGAACTCGACAATCTCACCCATCCGGTCAGGACCGTGCTTGATCAGGCCCATGGCGATACCACGGTCCAGATTGGCCGAGTAGTAGGTCGAGGTCACGCGACCGATCATGTTGCGCTGACCGTTGGCGTTGACGCCGTCACCAACTGCGTAAGCGCCGTCAGGGATGACGGAACCATCCACAGTCTCAAGTCCCACCAATTTCCAGCGCTCGGGATCGGCCATATGAGTGCGCGAATGGGCGCGTTTGCCAAGGTAGTCTTCTTTCTTCTTAGACAGTGCCCAGTGCAGCCCCAGATCCTGCGGGATCACGGTGCCGTCGGTCTCGTCCCCGATCATGATAAAGCCCTTCTCGGCCCGTAGGATGTGCAGACATTCGGTGCCATAAGGCATCACGCCGAACTCTTTGCCTGCCTCCATCAGAGCGTCCCAGAACGCCTGACCTTGAGACGCGGGAACGGCGATTTCATAGGACAGCTCACCCGAGAACGAGATGCGGTAGGCGCGGCAGTCGAAGTCGCCGATCTTGCCATCACGCCATTCCATGAACGGCAGCGCCTCTTTGGACACATCCATGCCGCCCAGTTTCTCCAACACCTTGCGAGCGTTGGGGCCAACAACTGCCACCTGAGCGTACTGCTCGGTCACATTAGCGACGTAGACTTTCCAGTCCCACCACTCGGTTTGCAGCCACTCTTCCATATGGCCGTGGATACGTTCCGCTCCGCCGGTGGTTGTGTGGCAAAGCCAGGTATCCTCGTCGATACGTGCAACAACGCCGTCGTCGATCAAGAAACCGTTTTCCGAACACATCAGGCCATAGCGGCATTTGCCGACCTTCAGCGTGGACATCATATTGGTGTACATCATGTCCAGAAACTTGCCGGCATCCGGGCCTTTGACGATCAGCTTGCCCAGCGTAGACGCGTCCAGCAGACCGAGGTTTTCGCGCGTGTTCTTAACCTCGCGATTCACCGCGTCATGAACGGATTCACCGGGACGCACATAGGCGTAGGTCCGGTGCCAGTGGCCGACCGGTTCCCAATCCGCACCATTCTTGTCGTGCCAGTCGTGCATCGGGGTTTGGCGGATCGGTTGGAACACATCACCCCGCGCTTCGCCGCCAATCGACCCCATCGAGATCGGAGTATACGGCGGGCGGAACGTGGTGGTGCCGACCTTCGGGATCTCAGAATCCAATGCATCAGCAAGGATAGCCAAACCATTGATGTTGCTCAACTTACCTTGATCAGTTGCCATACCCAACGTGGTGTAACGCTTGGTATGCTCAACGCTTTCATAACCTTCGCGCGCGGCCAGTTGGACGTCGGATACTTTAACGTCGTTCTGGAAATCCAGCCACGATTTCATGCGCAGTTGAACCTCGGCATTGGCGGGCATCAGCCATACCGGCTCCATCGCGGCCTCGGCCGTGGTTTCGCCTTTCGGTGCATCGGTTGATTTGGTTTTGAAGCCCGCGCCATTGGCCGCGGCTTCGCCTGCGGTCTGTGCATCAAACAGCACATCGCCCAGCGACAGCGGTCCGTTGGCGGAACCGGCGGCCACGACAAATCCTTCTCCGTTCGCACCCAGCGGTGGACGTTCGGGATCAGGACGGAAATGGGCGTTCGCATCATCCCAAATCAGCTTGCCACCGCAATGCGACCACAGATGAACGACCGGAGACCAGCCGCCCGACATGGCAACAGCATCGCACTCAACCTCTTCGCGAGCGCCACCGATGCCTTCCTGATTGCAAATCGCAACCTTCTTGACGCGCTTGCCGCCTTTGACTTTGGCGACGGCTTTGCCGGGGTCAACGCGGATACCGAGCTGACGCGCTTCTTCGGCCATCGGGCCAGCGGCGGCGCGTGCGTCAACCACGCGCAAGACATCCACTCCGGCCTGTTTCAGGATGATCGCGGTGCGATAACCGTCATCATTATTGGTGGCAACGATCACACGCTCGCCGGGGGTTACGCCCCAGTTCACCACATAGTCGCGCATGGCCGAGGCCAGCATAACACCCGGCACATCATTGCCTGCGAAAGACAGCGGTCGTTCAATCGCACCGGTTGCCGTCACGACCTGCTTGGCGCGGATGCGCCACAGGCGGTGGCGTGGCCCCTGAATGCCCGGAGTATGGTCAGTCAGACGCTCATACCCCAGCACGTAACCGTGGTCATAGACACCCGCGCCCATGCAACGCAATCGCATCGTGACGTTGTCCATTGTTTCCAATTCGGAAACCAATTGATCCACGAACTTATCCACAGGCGAGCCATCAACAGTGCCCCCATCGACCGGAGCGCGCCCGCCCCAGTGTGCAGTCTGTTCGATCAGCAACACCTTGGCACCGGACGCAGCCGCCGCCTTGGCAGCCTGCAGACCGGCAACACCGCCACCGATAACCAGAACATCGGTGAAGGCATAGAAGTGCTCATAGGTGTCCGCATCGCGGTTGTCTTTGTCAGGCGCTTTGCCCAGACCGGCCGATTGGCGGATAAACGGTTCATAGACGTGCTTCCAGAACGGCTTGGGATGGATGAACATCTTGTAATAGAAACCAGCCGGCAGAAAACGCGACAGATGCGTGTTCACGGCCCCGATATCGAATTCAAGGTTCGGCCAGTGGTTCTGTGAAATTGCGGTCAGACCGTTGAACAGCTCGGTCGTGGTGGCGCGTTGGTTCGGCTCGAACCGGTTGCCCTGCCCCAGACCGACCAGTGCGTTCGGCTCTTCTGCACCGCTGGCGACAACACCACGCGGACGGTGGTACTTGAACGACCGGCCCATCATCATCTGATCATTGGCCAGCAGGGCCGAGGCAAGCGTATCGCCCTCGTACCCCTGCATCGAGGTGCCGTTGAAGGTAAAGGTGACCTGTTTTGACCGGTCAATCAGCCGGCCTTGTTTTGCGAGACGGGTGCTCATGTTGCGGACCTTTCGCAGGCGGAATTACGGGTGGCGGCGCGGATCATTCGTACTCTCTCCACGTCCAGCCAGGGCGCTTTGCAGTGATCGCGTCCTTGATTTCTTTTGGCGGCTCGGTGGTCTGGGCCGAATAGGTCCCGAACACTTCAAGCGTCTGGGTGCAGCGCGCGGCGTGGAACCACTTGCCGCAGCCATTGCTGTGACGCCAGCGTTCGAAATGAACGCCTTTGGGGTTCTCGCGCATGAACAGATAGTCATGGAACTCATCATCCGACGAGCCCGGACCAAAACGCTTCAGATGCGCCTCGCCACCAGCGGCCAGTTCGGTTTCTTCGGCGTCGACGCCGCAATACGGGCAATTCAGGATCAGCATGTGTTCATCCTTTTGGCGGTCGGTCGGCGCAATGGCCGACCTGAATTCTGTTAGTGGGCAACCTTGGGCAACACCCTTAGTGCGCCACCCCGGCGGCGACGCTTTCGTCGATAAAGCGACCCTCTTTGAAACGATCCAACGAGAACGCCTCGGTCAGCGGGGAATGGCCCGTGGCCATCAGCTGCGCCATCCCCCAGCCGGAACCCGGGATCGCCTTAAAGCCACCTGTGCCCCAACCACCGTTGATGAAGCAGCCTTGCAGCGGCGTCTTCGACAGGATGGGCGATCGGTCGCCGGTCATATCAACGATACCACCCCACTGGCGCAGCATCTTCAGGCGCGAGATCATCGGAAAGGTTTCGACCAGCGCGCGCACGGTTTCCTCGATATGGTGGAAGGACCCGCGCTGAGTGAAGTTGTTATAGGCATCGGTGCCACCACCAATCACCATCTCCCCCTTGTCGGACTGAGACATATAGCCGTGCACGGTGTTGGCCATCACCACCACGTCCATGCACGGTTTGATAGGCTCGGAGACCAGCGCCTGCAGGGCAATCGCCTCAAGCGGCAGACGGAAGCCCGCCATCTCGGCCAGCTGACCTGAATGGCCCGCGACCACGATGCCCAGCTTTTCGCAATCAATCGCACCCTTGGTGGTGTCAACGCCAACGACGCGGCCATTCTCGGACCGGACGCCAGTGACTTCGCATTGCTGGATGATGTCCATACCCATGGCCGAACACGCACGGGCATAGCCCCAGGCCACAGCATCGTGCCGTGCGGTGCCGCCGCGTTCCTGCCACAGGGCCCCCAGAACCGGATAGCGCGGACCGTCGATATTGATGATCGGCACCAGCTGTTTCACCCGTTCGGGCCCGATCCATTCGGTCTGCACGCCCTGTAGCGCATTGGCGTGGGCCGTGCGCTGATAACCTCGGATTTCGTGCTGCGTTTGCGCCAGCATCATTACGCCACGAGGGCTGAACATGATGTTATAGTTCAGATCCTGGCTCAGATCCTCATAGAGGCCACGCGCCTTTTCATAGATCGCCGCCGACGGGTCCTGCAGATAGTTCGACCGGATGATGGTCGTATTGCGGCCGGTGTTGCCGCCGCCCAGCCAGCCTTTCTCGATCACGGCGACGTTCTGGATGCCGTAATTCTTGCCAAGATAATAGGCGGTCGCCAGACCGTGCCCCCCTGCGCCGACGATGATCACGTCGTACCGTTTTTTCGGTTCAGGCGAGCGCCACGCGCGCTCCCATCCGGTGTGATAGCGCAGGGCCTCCCGCGCCACAGCAAAGGCTGAGTAGTGTTTCATAAGCGAATCCATCCGGTTCGGTGATTGGCGCAGATATGCCGTGCGCAAACAGTTTACCCCTGCCGCACAGCGCCACAATATCGAACTATTGCGACATCGGCTCCATTATTGCGACATGACGTCCTCTCGCGGCTATTTGTCCCTTTTTTCCGACTGCTGACAGGTCTAAGTCAGGGCAGCCATATCGGAGAAACCATGTCGTTCCTGGTCGTCACCATTCTTACTGCTTTGATCATTGCGGTGTTCCTGGGCTTTTCGCTGCTACGCAGCCGCAAAACGCGAGAGCCAGCGGCGGCCTATGACCTGCGTGTCTATCGCGAACAACTGGCGGGCGTAGACAAGGACTTAGCCCGGGGTGTGATCGGTGAGGCCGACGCAGATCGGGTACGCACGGAAATCTCACGCCGCATTCTGGCCGCTGACGCACAGATGCAGGCCGGGGTTGATCACGCCGGACCGCCACGCTGGGCCTCTGTTACCGCCTTTGCCGTCATTGCACTTGTCGTCGTTGGTGGTGCGAGCTGGATGTATCGCCAGATGGGTGCCGCAGGGCTGCCGGACCAGCCTTTGTCGCAGCGACTGGAGCAGGCCGAAATTCTGCGGGCCGAACGCCCCAGTCAGACAGACGCCGAAGCGGCCGCCCCGCCCGCGCAATTGCCGCAGTTGGATGAGAGTTATGCCAATCTTCTGAATCAGTTGCGCGAGACTGTTGCAGCGCGCCCTGATGATCTGCAGGGCCACATTTTGCTAGCTCAGCACGAGGCAAATGCTGGCAATTTTCCCGCCGCATACGCAGCCCAGCAACGTGTGATCGAATTGTCCGGCGACGATATCCCCGCCGATGCCTTTTCGCATCTGGCCGAGATGATGATCCTGTCCGTCGGTGGCTATGTCTCGCCCGAGGCGGAAGAGGCATTGAAACAGGCGTTGCAACGCGACCCGCGCCATGGTCCGGCACAGTATTATCTGGGGCAGATGATGGTACAGATCGGTCGCCCCGACGTCGGCTACCGGGTCTGGGTTGATGCTCTACGCGATGCCCCTGCGGGCGCTCCGTGGGCCGATGCCATTCGGGCGCAACTGGACGAGCTGGCCTTCCGCGCCGGCGTTTTCAACGCTCCGGAACTACCTGCTGCTCCCGGCCCAAGTCAGGATGACGTCAACGCCGCAGCCGAACTGACGCCGGAAGAACGGCAAGAGATGATCAAGGGCATGGTCAACCAATTGTCTGAACGTCTGGCCACTGAAGGCGGTTCACCCGAGGAATGGGCGCGTCTGATCGCAGCCCTTGGTGTTCTGGGGGAGGGTCAACGCGCCATCGACATCAAAAACGAGGCGATGGAAGTCTTTGCCGGAAATACAGATGCCATAGAATTGATCGACGCTGCGGCTTTGCAGGCCGGGATCGCACAATGATTCACGACGCGTTCGAAGAATTTGCTGCCGCCCTGCCGCCGATGACCGCGCTGATGGGTCTGGATCTGGGTGAAAAGACCATCGGCGTTGCCGTCTCGGACCGGATGCGTGGCGTGGCCAGCCCATTAGAAACCGTACGGCGCAAGAAATTCACTCTGGATTCTGCGCGGTTGCTTGAATTGATCGCCGACCGCGAAATCGGCGGCGTCATTCTGGGCTTGCCGAAAAACATGGACGGTACCGAAGGCCCGCGATGCCAATCCACCCGTGCTTTTGCCCGGAATCTGTCGCGCCTGACCGAGGTTTCCATCGGGTTCTGGGACGAACGACTCAGCACAGTTGCGGCCGAAAAGGCACTGCTTGAGGCGGATACGACACGAAAACGTCGCGGACAGGTTATCGATCACGTCGCCGCTGGCTATATTCTGCAAGGAGCCTTGGACAGGCTACGCTTTCTTTAGTTGCGACAGGATACAGCAATGACGAACATGGTTTGGAAAAGGAACGAGGTCGAAAGCCCTTGCGTCCAGATCTGTGTCGTGCACCCGACCGAACGTATCTGCACCGGCTGTTATCGCACGATTGACGAAATCTCGCGCTGGTCCAAAATGGACAGCAGCGAACGTGCCGAAATCATGGAAAACCTACCCTCACGCAAGCCGCAACTGACCAAACGTCGGGGAGGTCGTGCGGCACGCCTGAAAGAGTCTTAATCCTATTCAAATCGAGGGCATGGACTGAATCTGCGCCGCTGTAGGCCGGTCTGAACTTCGAGGGGGATCAAGTTCGAACACTTGTGGTGAGTGAGTGGCAACCCACAGCGACGCGCTTCAGTTTTTCGGTTCCTCCGAAGTGGTTACGCGGAAGAACAAGGCATTGCTAATCTTTTTTTGACCGTTCAATCAAGAAAAACAAAGCCTGACCTAGCATGACCTTACGTAAGCGTTACGTTTGATCCTGACCTATCCCGCAGCCAACCAGGATTTGGCGTTCTCAATATCCTCGGAAGCAAAGAACTGAGTTCTCGTCCCCAGAACGTGGCTGGCCGCCCGTTGCGCCATATGCTGCCACGTCTTGTCGCCAACGATGGCCGCGCGATCCAGTATCCCGGCGTGATTTCTAACCAGCTTGAAATGCGATGCCAGGGCGGACAGCCCTTGCCAGTCATCGAATTCCCGCAAGTCGATCAACAGCCGGAACCCGTCCTTTCCCTGCAACAGGTTGTCGAGGTCCAGTTCGGCCCGGTTAAACTCCTCGGGGTCTAGTTTGCCCAACAAGCGAATCTGAATGCAGGGGCCGCCCAGATCAATTACGTGAATGGAGCCCAGGGATTCGCGCATCCAGCGGCGGGCGGCCTCAAGCTCGGACAATTCAAAAACCTGCACTGGGCATGGTAAGATAGGTGCAGCCAAACGAATGCTGGTCTTAACCCAGCCCTGATCCGCAGCCACGCCAATGCGGTCAAATCCGCGCCAATGACTCAGTCCCAGCTTTGTGTCAGCCCAAGCGGCACCCAAATCGTAACCCTTGAATTCCGGCTGAACGACAGCCAGCAGACGCACATTGTCATGTTCGGTCAGTGCGGCCTCGATCGCGGGCACCAGAACCTCGCTGTAATCAGTGCTGGTCACCTCGCCGGATAGTTCGACTTCCAGCAAGGCCCCGTCCGAATTTCTGTGGACCGTAATCATCCAAAAACCTCCAAATCCGAATAATGGCAGGAGGTTAGGCGGATTCGATCCATTCGGCTACTCCCCCAGCACACTCAGGGCGGAAATAGGCAATCATACGTCCATCCGGTCCTGCAGAGGCATTGGCACCCCACGGGGCCACCCCATGCAAACAATGACGGTGCAACAGGTAGGCCTCGCCCGGTTTGGCGGGCAATTCGATGCGCGGGCAGGTGTCGAACACCTCGCGGCGGGCGGCCTGATAGGTATCTGTGATATCCACCTGATGCAGGTCGTCGCGTGGGTGCCCGTCCAGCGCGCGTCGGAACGCGGCACGTAGGATTTTATGGCTGCCCTCCCACAACACCATCGGGGCCGCATCAGCGCTGGCGTCGTTCAGGGGAATTCCCAGTATCCAGGCGTGTGGCTCCTCCACCCGTCGCCGACGATCCGGCCCCATGGGTCGCAAACCGTCCACATGCGCCGCGTCCCGTTTCAGACGATACCGCCCGGCGCTGTCACTTTCACCCTGCCGTGGGCGTGGATAGCCGGGATAGACAACCGAGACTTGCCCCTTGTGCAGTGGTAGCTCTCCGTACTGTTCAATGATGAAGTCCAAGGCGTGT
Source organism: Ruegeria sp. BI11 (assembly GCF_056538005.1). Taxonomy (NCBI): domain Bacteria; kingdom Pseudomonadati; phylum Pseudomonadota; class Alphaproteobacteria; order Rhodobacterales; family Roseobacteraceae; genus Ruegeria; species Ruegeria sp. BI11. The sequence goes on from NZ_JBQFSM010000001.1 coordinate 900,559, forward strand.
CCGGACAGCACGTCCGACTGCCCCACCCTGCCCTGCGGGTCATTGTCCAGCGCGTCGACGCCAATAAACCATGTCCCTTCGCAATCAAGCCATTGGGCATGGGCGGGATCGACAACAGATGCGTGGGCTGCAGGCAGAGCATGCCCCACCCACTTGACCAGTGCTGGGTCAAAGGGGAACTTTATCCAACCTGTTTCGTTATAATCACTCATAAGCCCAGCGCCTTGCGCAGCATGTTCAGCGCGACGAGGGTCAGGAAGACTGCAAACACACGTCTGAGGAGTTTGGAGTCCATGGCGTGGGCCAGTTTTACCCCCCACGGGGCAGTAATCGTCGTCATGGTCACAACGATACCAAAAGCAATCAAATTGACTGCACCGATGGTCAGCGGAGGGCGGTGCTCTGGCGAAATGTCCAGAAACAGAAAGCCCAGAACCGAGGGCACCGCGATGACTACTCCAAACCCGGCTGCAGTAGCAACAGCGCGGTGAATGGGCGTGTTGAACAGACTCATCAGTGGTACGCCGAAACTGCCGCCTCCGATCCCCATCAACACCGATAGAAAGCCTAGCGAAGGCGACAGCAGCGCACGACGAAAACCTTTGGGCATGGCATCACCCAGCCGCCATTCGGATTTGCCAAGCCCAAGATAGGCCCCGATGACCATCCCAAGCACACCGAACAATATCTGCAGGACCTCGGTCCGCAGCGCCGAAGCCACCAGAACGCCGATAATCGCCCCAACCGCGATCCCAGGCCCCCAGCCGCGCAGAATATCCCAGTCCACAGCGCCTTTCTTGTTGTGCGACAGCACGGACCGCGTCGAGGTTACGATGATCGTCGCCAAAGAAGTCGCCAGACACAGCTGCATCAGCTGCGGGCCGCCATAGCCAAGCGTCTTGAAGGTGTAGAAAAAGGCGGGCACCAGCACGATGCCCCCGCCAACGCCCAGCAATCCGGCCAGCACACCCGCCAGCGCCCCGATTACAAGCAAAAGGCCCAGCATCTGGGCCAGCAACATCGTCTCGGGCATCTTTCCCCCATACCGGCCGGTGGCCGTATCTTAATCCGTTCAAACCTCGACCAGAGGCGCCACGCGCTCCAGTGCCTGTAACATCACCTCGGGGCCCGCACCCTCGTGCACCGCGCCCTCGGACAAGGTCCGTCGCCATGCCCGCGCACCGGGGCGTCCTGCGAAAAGGCCCAGCATATGGCGGGTGATCTGGTGCAACCGTCCCCCCTCGGCAAGGTGCGCCTCGACATAGGGAACCATTTTGCGCACAACATCGATCGGATCAGCCTCCTGCCCTGTTCCGTAGATCAGCGGGTCTGCTTCGGCCAGAATGTCGGTTGGCTGGTGATAGGCCGCACGTCCGATCATGACACCGTCCAGCCCGGCCTTAAGATGCGTACGCGCCTGATCCAGAGAGGTAATGCCGCCATTGATTGAAATATGCAGATCGGGAAAGGCCGTCTTCATCCGGTGCACCAGATCATAATCCAAAGGTGGAATGTCGCGATTTTCCTTGGGGCTGAGCCCTTGCAACCAAGCCTTACGCGCGTGGATCGTCACCCGTTCGCAACCAGCCGCGCGGATTTGGTCCAGAAACGTGGGCAGAACCTCTTCGGGGTTTTGTTCATCCACGCCGATGCGACACTTGACAGTCACCTCGACGCCAACCGCCTCACGCATCGCGGACACACATTCGGCGACGCGGCCAGGGTCTTTCATCAATACCGCGCCGAATGTCCCGGATTGGACACGATCTGAGGGGCAACCGCAATTCAGGTTGATCTCATCATAGCCCACTTCGGCCCCAAACCGCGCTGCCTGCGCCAGTTCCTGCGGGTCAGACCCACCCAATTGCAGCGCAACGGGATGTTCTTCCGGGCTGTAACCCAACAGATGCATCGCCCCACCTCGCACCAGCGCCGGAGCCGTCACCATTTCGGTGTACAGCAACGTTTGACCGCTGAGCAGCCGATGCAGATAGCGACAATGCCGATCTGTCCAGTCCATCATGGGTGCCACGCTTAAACGTGCTGCCTTTTGCGCATTACTTATCAAGGGGTTACCTCCGCGCGCCTTGAAATTCGTGTAAAACGTATTCCCTAGGTTTCACCGTATTGCCAGGGATTTTCGATTCGAGTGTGCTAGGGTGTAGCACATCAGGAAAGCACAGACAGCGGCCCGAATGCAGTAGATTTCTGATCCGAACGCCCCCTTTTGCATCTTCCGATTTCTCTAATGGAAACCAAGTTTAAAGCGCTGAACTTCACTTTTATGCGCTCGGACTGCCTTGCCATCACTGACACCAAGACGGGATGAGTCTCATGACCAAAATCGGCGCCAGCGCGCCATGGATGGTAGGATACATTTTTTAATGCAGCTCGTCCCAAGGTCGAGGATACAATCCAACCAAGTGAACGTCTTCCAATTAACTGGCGCCAGTCACAAGCCAGACAACAAACCCTGCGGTGTTTCCTGCTCCAAAAATTGACCCTTCACTAGATCTTGGGTGATCCTTTCACAATTGGGATCCCTAAAATTAATAGGGGTAGCACTTCCTTTATGCGCTCTGGTCTTTTCTTTTTGCTGAAAAAGATTGCAGATAAACGATAACGCCTTGATCTATAATCAAGAATAAAAATGATTAGGCAAATCCTAATGTTTGGTGAGGAAGTCAATTCTTAGGAGGACCACGCAGCCCGTATATACCCGAATGGAAATTCGCGGTGCTGAGGGAGGCGCAATTGTCTGATAAAGAAAATATCGCGATTGACGTACGGGATGCGGTGAAACGCTATGGCGACTTTACGGCGCTCAAGAAAATCTCGCTGTCGATCATGGACAATGAGTTCTTCACTCTTCTGGGCCCGTCTGGCTGCGGCAAGACTACTCTGCTTAGGATGATCGCCGGGTTCGAGGCCGTAACCGAAGGTGCAATCTACCTGTATGGCGATGAAATCGAAAACCTCCCGCCAAACAAGCGTCCGGTGAACACGGTTTTCCAGAACTATGCGCTGTTTCCGCATATGACCATTCTGGACAACGTGGCATTCGGGCTGGAAATGCGCGGGATATCAAAATCCGATGCACGCAAAAAGGCGGGCGAGATGTTGGAACTGGTGCAACTCTCCCAGTTTTCGGCGCGTAAGCCCAGCCAGTTGTCAGGCGGTCAACAGCAACGTGTCGCGCTGGCGCGCGCTCTGGCACCTCAGCCCAAAGTTCTGTTGCTGGATGAACCCCTGTCTGCCCTGGACTTGAAGCTCCGCAAAGCCATGCAGCTTGAACTGAAGCATCTGCAGCGCGAAACCGGGATCACTTTTATTTTCGTCACTCACGATCAGGAAGAAGCTCTGACCATGTCGGACCGCATCGCGGTCATGTCGGCGGGCGAGATGCAACAACTGGGTACGCCAACAGACATCTACGAGCGTCCGCACAACATGTTCGTGGCGGATTTCATCGGCGAGACCAACCTTTTGGAAGTTTCCGTAGACGGCATCGAAAATGGCCGCGCGACCTGTCACCTTGGCGGAGGACATGAGCTGACCTGCAACTCGGTTGACGGGGTTGATGTCGGCTCCAAGGTTCACATGTCGATCCGTCCTGAGCGGTTGTATATGTCGGATACCCCCGCAGAGGCCGAAAGTCTGAAAGGGCGGATCAAAGACAATATCTTTGTCGGGACAGACATCACCACTATCGTGGACCTGCAGGATGGTCCGGATTTTGTCGTACGCACCTCCAATTCCGACCGCGGGAATAAACGTATTTTCGAACCGGGCACCGAGATGTTCGTCAACATGGAGTTGGGGGCGGGACGCCTCCTGGTCGACTGATGGCAGCGGGTGCGGCAAGCGGCGGCAGCGCAACGACCGATACCTATAAAGAGGCACGTACTTGGCTCCTGCTGCCCGCATGGGTGACACTGGCCATTCTAGTGTTGGCGCCGGTGATCATGATGTTGATCTACTCTTTCCTGACGAAAGAGTTTCGCGGCGGCGTGATCTGGGAATTCTCGCTGGCCGCCTATGATCAGTTCTTCTTTGACCGCGGCCTGTTCGGTGACGATCCCCCAAAGATCGAATGGACATATATTACGATCTTCTGGCGCTCGATCTGGCAGGCAGGGGCAGCGACGCTGCTGAGCCTCGTGATCGGTTTTCCAACGGCGTACTTCATTGCTACCCGCTCTGAGAACATGCGCCCGGTTTGGGTGTTCTTAATCACTATCCCTTATTGGGTGAATCTGTTGATCCGGACCGTATCGATGAAGTTCCTGCTGCGCGATCAGGGGCCGCTTAATGACTTTCTGATGAATATCGGCCTGATCGACAGCCCACTGCATATCGTCAACACTAACTTCGCGGTGCAGCTCGGCCTGTTCTATTCCTATCTTCCCTTCATGGTTCTGCCGATTTACGCAGCGGTTGAACGCTACAACTTCGCCCTCTCCGAGGCGGCGGCTGACCTTTACGCATCAAAATGGACCACGCTGCGCCGCGTGCTGCTTCCGGCAGTCAAGCCGGGTGTGTTTGCGGGGTGCATTCTGGTCTTTGTCCCCTCAATGGGGTCGTTCCTTGCACCCGATCTGCTAGGTGGCGCCAAGAACTTCATGATTGGCTCGCTGATTGAGGAACAGTTCAAAGGTAATGCCGGCAACTGGCCGTTCGGCGCAGCCGCGTCGATGATCTTGCTGACAATGGTTTTGATCATTTTGATGTTTTCGGCCCGCCAGCAGGCCAAAGCCGACAAGGCGGGGGGCTGATCAATGGCAAGCAAGCAATTCGACATCAAGTCATACACAGGTTTCAAAGGGATCACCCTACTGTGCCTGATTATCCTCTACGCCCCGCTGATCGTGGTCACGATCTACAGCTTCAACGCCTCTCAATCGCTGACCAACTGGGAAGGTGTCTCACTGCGCTGGTATGCGGACGTCTTTACCGGCCCTGAAAGCGGCAAGTTCAAAACAGCGGCAAAGAACAGCTTTGTCATAGCAATCATCGCCGCGACCACGGCGACAGCTATCGCCACGCTTGCCGCAACGGGGATGGTGCGAGGGGGCAAGTTTCGCTTTCGCACGTTGTCCTTCGGGCTGATCAGCTTGCCGCTGATGGTACCCGAGATTGTTCTGGCGGTTGCCACCCTGATCTTCTTCAACTCGATCGGATTTGAACGCGGTCTGCTGACCATCCTGCTGGCCCATATCGCATTCTGCATTCCCTTTGCCTATCTGCCGATCTCGGCTCGTATGCAGGGGATCGAAGACAGCTATGAGCAGGCCGCGCTGGACCTCTATGCCACCAAACGACAGGCGTTCACCAAGATCCTGCTGCCGTTGATGATGCCGGGCATCATCTCGGGTTTCTTGCTGGCCTTCATCGTCAGCCTGGATGACTTCATCATCACCAACTTTGTCAAAGGAGCGGGAGTCGAGACCCTGCCTACGGCAATCTTTGGCTCGGTAAAGCAGGGTATCAAACCGAATATCATGGCGATTTCGACCATGTTGCTGAGTGTGTCCATCATCATGGTCACGATCAGTTATTTCGTCAGCAAGTCTGACAACACAAAATAACCAACAGATGGAGAGACACATGAAACATATGATGAAAAGTGGCGTCGCCGCCCTTGCACTTGCTATCGGCGCAAACGCCGCAGCGGCCGAAGGCGAGCTGGTTCTGTACCATTGGTTCGAATACATTCCGCAGGAACTGCTGGACAAGTTCACCGAAGAAACCGGCATCAATGTCACCATGGATACCTACGACTCGAACGAGGCAATGCTGGCTTCGCTCAAGGCTGGTGGTATCGGAACCTATGATGTGTCAGTGCCTGGCGACTACATGGTTTCGATCATGGCGGGCGAAGGTATGTTGGACACAATCGCGGATGGCGAATTGAAGAACAAAGGCAACATTTCTGACGAATGGGCGGACCCCGGCTTCGATCCGGGCCGTCAATCTTCGATCCCTTATCAGTGGGGATCTACCAGTTTTGCGGTTAACCGCGACGCCTATGATGGAGACATTCAGACCACGGACATCTTGTTCAACCCACCCGCCGAATTGCAGGGCCGCATCAACATGCTGGACAGTCAGGGCGAAGTGATGGCTATGGCCGCGCTACATATGGGGATCCCGCAGTGTTCCACAGATCGTGAGCAGCTGAAGGCGCTGAACGCCATGCTGCAAGAGGCCAAACAACATTGGGCGTCGTTCAACTCGGATACCGCTAAAGAAGTTCTGGTCTCGGGCGATGCTGCCGTTGGCCAGATCTATGACGGGTTCTCGGCCAAGGCGCGCGAAGAAGGGGCCAATGTGGAATACGCCTTTCCAACCCAAGGTTACATCGCCTGGATGGACAACGTCGTTCTTTTGAAAGATGCCCCCAACCGCGATAACGCGCTGATCTTCATGGATTTCTTGCTGGAACCTGAAAATATTGCGGCCGTCTCCAACTTTGCGCAGTACAATGCCGGTGTGAACGGAGTGAGTGATTTCTTGGATCCGGCGCTGGCCGGACAACCGGAAAAGAACCCTCATGGCAACGCAGGCCAGGGAGTATTCATCGAGGTTTGTGATGAAGAAACCCAGGCGGTGTACGATCAGATCTGGACCAACCTGAAGAAGTAATCCTATTCTTCTGAGTGACAGCCCTCCGGGTCAGTATCACCTGCCTCGGAGGGCTGTCTTCATTCATGGCCGCTGTGGCTAATGGAAGGAGACTGCACAATGCAAAAGCCAATTCGTTTGCTGCCTGAGGGCAATCCCGAAACCGGCTTTGTTCCGTCCTCTCTGGTGGCGGAAAGCGACTTCACCACCGAAGACAAGACCGAAACCATCAGCAGCTTTTTCGAAAGCCGCGATGAGAAAATCTCGGTCGGTGTCTGGGATTGCGCCCCTTGCCGTGAGGTGATCGAAGCGTATCCCGTGGACGAGATGATGACGGTGCTTTCGGGTTCAGTCACCCTGACTGACGCGGGCGGTTCTGCTCAGACCTTTACGGGTGGTGACACGTTTTTCATTGCCAAAGGCACGCCTTGCACCTGGGAAATCACCCAGACTCTGCGCAAGTTCTATATGATTGCAGCGTGACTGGTGCGTGGCGCGAGCTATTTCGCGCCGCGTAGATTTCTAAGCACCGCCAAGGCGGCAATGCCCAGAAACATGACCTCCATCACGATGGCGCCCGGATTGGGTCGATAGATGAGGGATAGCATAACCAGCGATCCCCCTGCGATGTTCCAAGCATTGAACGCGATCTTGTCGGCAGGAAGGATTTTGCGGGTCGCCAGATAATAGACGCAGATGATAATAGCCGATCCCAGGATGCCGAGGCCATCAACGAAAGTTAGGTCTTGAAGCAGGGTCATGCTCTGTCTCAGTTGCTGATGTCGTCGAGGATACGGTCCATCATCGCGTCGCAAGCGTTCAGTTGATCGATCTCAAGGTATTCATCTGGCTTGTGTCCCTGACGTTCCATTGAACCAGGCCCGCAGACGACGGTCGGAATACCCAACTCGCTGAAAAACCCGGCCTCGGTGCCAAAGGCGACCTTGGTTGTGGCGTTGCTTTGTGCAAGTTTCTGGGCATACGCGATGACGCCTTCTGCCTCGACGACATCCAGTCCGGGATAGGCGTTATACTGTTCAACCTCAATGCGCGCCTCTGGGCATAGGGTTTGATACCGGGTGCCGACCCTGACCGCTGCGTCCTGAATTTGTGACAGGATGTCTTTTCCAAGATCCGAGGCAAGATGACGGTACTCAAAGGTCAACTCAGCCCGGTCCGGCACAATATTCAGCGCCTTTCCGCCCGACATCACTCCCACGTGGAACGTTGTGTAGGGCACCGAATAGGCCGGATCGCTATTCCCATTTTTGGCATAGGCTTCCTGCAAGGCGCGCAACTCTCCTACAAAATCGGTTGCAAGATAAAGCGCGTTAACGAACTTCGGAGCCAGGGCTGAATGCCCACTTTGGCCATGACAGACGGCTCGCAACGCGGCTTTTCCTTTGTGCCCAACTGCCACCTGCATCTCAGTAGGTTCGCCGACGAAACAAGCGCGTGGTTGGCCCAGCATTGGGGCGAGCCGATCCAGCATGTGTTGAATGCCGACGCACCCCACCTCTTCGTCATATGACAGCGCGATCTTAAGCGGTTCCCGGAGTTCATTTCCTGTGGTTCGGTCTGCCAGAGACATGACCGAAGCCACGTACCCTTTCATATCTGTGGTGCCACGACCATAAACACGATTACCTTCGCGGGTCAGGCGAAACGGGTCTTTTGTCCAGCTTTGGCCTTCGACCGGGACAACGTCTGTATGCGCCGACAACAGAACCCCGTCACCTTCCGGCCCTTTTTCTGCGTATAGCCCAGTTTTGTCGCCACCTGGATCTGTGATGCGATGGACAGCAAAACCGCGCGCTTCCAGAAACTCTTCGACATATGCAGCAAGTTCGAGGTTCGAGTTCTTGCTAACCGTATCGAAACCGACCAGTTTGTCTAGAATGTCCAGTGTAGACGTCATGCGAATTGAACCTGCTTTTCGGATTGGCGACCGGTTTGATCCCCGCTCTGCTGGGGATTTTCCTTAAGCCTATACGATGGGCAGAATACTTAAATCTGGGAATGGCGAAGCAGAGGTTAGGTTTTTTCGAAGAACCGGCGATCACGCTTTGTCCGAAGCGCACAACCCCGGAAGTGTTCCCGATTTCACAGCCCGCGCACAGTGTTCGACAAAGGCCTTTAGGGTGTTTGTTTCATTCTCGGCCCGCGCGCGTAGCAAGCCAAGGCGCATTGGGCGCAACTCTCCAGCCAAAGGCACAAAGATCAGTTTCTTCCCATCTGGCGACAAGCTGTTCAGAGGGCGAATATTCGCAATTGAGAATCCGAAACCGTTGGCAACCAAAGAACGCATCACTGACATGTCTGCGGTTCGTTCTGCGATATTAGGCTTCATATTTGCCTCACTGAAAAACGACAAAAAATACTCACCGCTGAATGGTAAATCCAGCAGAACCATGGGGCTGTCCTGTAGATCCGGAATCGTCAACTCAGTGCGGTTCGCTAACGCGTGATTTTCCCCCAGAACCACATAGGGCGGGAGGTCGTGAAGAGGTTGGAATTCAAGATCGGTGGGAATGTCCAGATCGTAGGTCAATGCGATGTCCAGCTCAGCTCGACGCAGTTGGCTGAAAATATCGGCCTGATTCAATTCACGCTGTTCAATGCGTACATCGGGGTAGCTGTTTTCGAAATCGCGCCGCAACCCTGGCAATATAATCTGGGCAAATGTGACCAGACATCCAACAGACAGAATGCCTTGAACCTTACCGGTGATTTCCCCTGCCAGCGTGGCGAGCAATTCGGCTTCACGCAGGACAAACTCGGTGCGTTCCATGAGTTTGTGCCCGGCCTTGGTCAGCGATAGTCCACGCGCGTGTTCGCGCACGAACAAGGCGACCCCGAATTCAACCTCGAGCTGGGTAATCGCCGCTGAGATTGACGGCGACGACACGTTCAATTTGTCGCTGGCAGCGGCGATGCTACCCGCCTTTCCGACCGCTACAAAATACTCAAGCTGCCGCAGCGTGTATCTGAAAGGCAATGGCACATCTCCGCTTGGCCGCGGATCAAGCCTTGTACTTGATCCACGTGGTCTTCAAAGCAGTATACTTTTCAAGCGAGTGCAATGACAAATCACGACCAAAACCTGACTGTTTCATGCCTCCGAATGGGGTCATCGCTGAAAGGGCGTCCACCGTGTTCACAGAGACGGTGCCAGCCATCAGATTGTCAGACACCCTGCAAGCACGGGAAAGGTTGTCGGTCCAGACTGACGCCGCCAAGCCATAGATCGAGTCATTCGCCATGCTGACGGCTTGTTCTTCGGTATCAAAGGGAATGACCGACAGGACGGGGCCAAAAATCTCGTCGCGCGCCAGCGGATTGTCATGCGCCACGTCGTCGAAGATTGTTGGTTGAACAAAGCAGCCCTTGCCCTCAACGGTGACACGCTCACCGCCTGTAACCAGATTGGCGGTTTGCTTGCCGTCTTCAACAAAGCGCATGATACCTTGCGTTTGCTGTTCATCGACGATCGCACCCATTTTCGATGCGGGATCCAATGGGTCGCCTGGCTGCATCGCTTGCGCACGGGCAATCAGCTTTTCAACAAACGCATCCTTAATCGAACGTTCTACATAAAGCCGTGAATTGGCCGAACAAACCTCACCCTGATTGAAGAAGATACCAAAGGCGGCCATGTCGGCGGCGGCGTCCAGGTCCTCGCAGTCTGCGAATACTAGATTAGGGCTTTTGCCGCCTGTTTCTGGCCAGACCTGTTTCAGGTTCGACTGTCCCGAGTACTGCATGAACATCTTACCGATTGCAGTCGAACCGGTGAATGCGAGACAGTCTACATCCATGTGCAAACCCAGCGCCTTGCCTGCGGTTACCCCAAAACCGGGAACAACGTTGAAAACACCGTCTGGAATACCAGATTCGGCCGCCAGTTCCGCGAGCCGTAGCGCGGACAAAGGCGATTGTTCCGCCGGTTTCAGTACAACCGAGTTTCCTGCGGCTAGCGCAGCGGCGGCTTTCCACGTTGCCATATCAAGCGGAAAGTTCCACGGGGTCACCGCACCGACAACACCCAACGGCACGCGACTAACCAACGCCAAGTCGCCGGGGCCGGTCGGGGCAACCTCGTCATACACCTTGTCGACGGCTTCGGCATACCATTGGAAAAAGTGGGCAGATCCCGGTGCGTCGATGGTCACGGCATCCGTTACCAATTTACCCATGTCCAAGCTGTCCAGCAGCGCCATCTCTTCAAGATTCTCGCGGATCAAATCGGCGAGTTTCAGCATCACCACCTTGCGATCACCCGGTGTCATACGCGACCAGCGACCATCCTCGAATGCGATACGGCCTGCGGCCACGGCGCGGTTGATGTCTTCTTCGTCGCATTCAGCGACCGGGGTCAGAACCGCCCCTGTGGCTGGGTTGATACTGTCAAAAGTCTTGCCTGATGCGGCATCGGTGAATTTACCGTCGATAAAGGCTTGACCCCGGAACGACAGACTGGCGGCGCGGCTTTTCCAATCCGCGTGGGTATTGTCCAACATTTTGTTTCTCCCTGATTATTCGTCGCCGGGGACGCCGTAGGATGGTGCTTCGCGCGGGTCGAGGGCGCGCTGGGTATAGGCGTCAAGTTGCGGTTTGTAGATGTCCCAAGCAGTCGCGATGGTCTCGATTGGGCAATCCTCAGTCCAGTCGCAACGCAGATCCGCCACCGGCCAACTGACCTTGTCGACGATCTTCATTCCTGCCGAATGCACGGGGCCTGCTTCGCCACCGACGGCTAAACCGGCCCGCATTGCAGCAATCAGACGGTCTCCGATATGCCCAGCGGATGACAGGAACCCGTCAACTATGGCCTGTGGAATGGCGTCGTTGTCCAAAAGGTTTCCGCCTGAGGCGACGTTTTCTGCCTGTGCCTGCGTCCAAATGCCTAGGCTGTTGGGGCCGGAATGAATCGCCGTGCGCCCTTCGGTGTCCACGGCCAAAACCTGACGGTATTCGATGAATTTCGCCTGAGCTTTCATGGCCTCGATCGCTTGAGGCGCGGATTTGCCCTGTTCCATCAAGTCCAGTGTTAGCGGGCCGAGGCTGGGATCCGTCACATTCTGCGATGCAACTGCACCGACACCGGCTCGGGCAAAGGAACAGCGCGCGGCGACTGCGGGTGACGACGACGAAATCGCCAGACCGAACATACCGGTCTCAGCGCACCGGGCAACCAGTGAAAAAGTCATACAGACCTCCTTAACGACAAAGACCGGGCCGCGCGTGTTGAGAGCATGTCTGCGCAGCCCGGTATCCTCAATTGATCGATGCGATCAGTCGGGAATAACAGCGGTACCGTCGATCTCAACCAACCACTCGGGGCGAGCCAACGCCTGAACGACCAGCCCTGTCGAGCAAGGATGAACCCCTTTGATATACTCACCCATGGTCCGGTATACGGCTTCGCGGTGGCGGACGTCGGTGATGTAAACCACCACCTTGACCAGATGCTCCATCGAGCCACCCGCCTCTTCGATCAACTGCTTGATGTTTTGCATCACCTTGTGGGTCTGTTCGACGGGATCATGGCTGTCGATATTGACCGCATCTTCCAGGTTCTGCGGACACTGGCCGCGCAGGTATACTGTTTTCCCACCCTGTGTAACAACGGCCTGACACAGGTCGTTGTCGAGGTTTTGTTCTGGATAAGTCTCTTTGGTGTTGAATTTACGAATGCGTGTATGCGCCATTTCGATGTCCTGACTTTGTTATTCTGCTGCAGTTGGCGCGACAATTGCCGCTTCGCCGTCGTATTCGGCGTAGGCACGCTGAATCGCGATTTGGTCCGCGATGTATTTTGCGTCGTGCCAAACGCCCCAAAGAAAGGTCGAGCCGCGACGGGACTGCCAGGGAAGACCCAAGAAATACACATCTGGCTCAACTGAAACGCCGCGCTGATGCATTGGAGCGCCCTTGTCGTCAAAAGCGTTTGCCTTGATCCAACTAAAATCCTGCCGGAAACCCGTGGCCCAGATAATCGTGGTAATGCCTTCCTTTTTGAAATCAACCGAGCTGAGTGGATTGGTCAGGCAATTCGGATCGGCAAAAGCTTCGCGAGCTTCTGGCTCTTCCGGCAATTCGATACCCGTGCGTTCCACATAGGCGTCTGCCAGATCCAGCATTTCGTTGTAGTTGGCATCACCTGAGGCCACGTTACGCTGTAGATCATCCGCAAAGCTGAGCACACCGTTTTCAAAGCTCCTGGTCAGGCCCACAAGAGTGACGCCCTCGTTACCCAGACGACGGAAGTCCATCGTATGTCCACCATATGCGCCGCTGACAGAGATGGTTACATGTTCGGTTCCCGGCTTCATTGCAGCCACATCCCAAAGTCCCAAGACACCCAGCCACCAGACAAAATCGCGGCCACGGTAACGGCGCGGTGGACGGTCATGCGGACCTACCGACAGGAAAACCTTGCGCCCGGCGCGGTTCAGCTCATCTGCAATTTGCGCGCCGGATGAACCGGCTCCAACAACCATCACGGCACCGTCAGCCAGTTGGTTAGGGTTCTTGTAATAGAACGAGTGGATTTGTTCGACGCCAGCAGTTTCCGGCACAATTGGCGGAATGACAGGGTGCTGGAATGCGCCAGTTGCGGCTACAATACGCTTGGCGTGAATTTCTCCGGCAGAAGTTTCAACACGGAAACCACCTTCGCCAGGCAACCGCTCGGCTTTGAGCGCTTCAACACCCTCGCGGATAGGTGCCTGCACCATTTCTGCGTATTCGACCAGGTATTCAGCGACGCGGTCTTTTGAAACGAATGCATCCGGGTCATCCCCCTTAAACAGTAGGCTTGGAAAACGGTCATGCCATGCCGGGCCATTGGCTACCAAAGCATCCCAGCGACCTGTTCGCCACGCCTCCGCAGTCCGGTTCTTTTCCAGAATGATGTGAGGCACTTTGTTGTTTCCCAGGTGCTCGCTTAGCGCGATACCTGCCTGCCCGCCGCCAACAACCAGCGTATCCGTTTTCTCAATGGACATGTGTCGGTTCCCTATAACTGCGTCTCGAATTGACCCGGAGAGGTCGCTAATTTCGCGCGTTTTGAGCTGGTCTGAGAGGCGAGTGACCGCAATGGGCCAAGCGCCTTGCAGTTTCAAAAACCGGACATCAGCGCGTAACCAGGGCTTTGACCAATTCCAGGGTAAAGGCCGCTTGGGTTTAACGCTTACTGTGCCGCTCCAGCACGAATTGCACGTTTCCGGGATAAGGTTTCACAAGTTGGGGAGAGGCGAAATTACTGTCTAACTTACTCTTAATTAGGCTTTGGCTAACCCGCCGAGATTTATGCTTGTTTCCCTGCCGGTTGCCCACTTTCCGAAAGGTACGGTGCGATGAGGTAATACAATTCACCCTGCGAAGAAATTTGGCATTTCCGATAGAGTTGCTTGCGCAAAACCTTAACGGTCTGGGGGCTGATACCCAAAGTCAAGCCAATCGAAATCGACGAATGACCCTGCAGGATTAAGAGTGCAACCTGCGCCTGCCTTGGGCTGAGGCTGATGTCTTGTTCAGCGGTCAGGCGCTGACGCAATTGCTCAACAACATCTTCCGGCTCTGTCTCATTGGTTGGCTGAAGGTCAGACCAGTTCATCCTCACCAGCGCATTAACGACTGGGGCGGCGTTTTTGGCCGCATTGTAATCCTTGGGTGAAAATCGCGACGCGGTTGTCGCGTCCCTGCCGATACATACAGTGATCGAGATTTCGGGGGTGAGGCTGGCAAAAAAGGCAAGCTCATCAGTTAATGTCGTGTTTGTATAGTAGGATTTGAAATATTCATTGCGCTGAAACTGATCGGGCGCAATGTCCGTTAATCTGTAGAGGCCATCCGCTGCGCGGCTTTGGTGCAGGCCATAGAACGGATCCAACAGATAGGCGCCTTTGACATAGTGGCTGTCGATACGCTCAAAAACGCGACTATCGCGTGCGTGTGTCATCAAGACTTGAGGGTTGCTGCGATGAAAGAAGGCAATAATCGCGAAGTTATCGAATGAACATGTCCGGTCCAGCCAAGCCTGCAGCGCGTCGCCGAAACGTTGCGATCCAATTGCCATGATTGCCACCGAAAGCGCGTCTGGTGCCGGAATTGTTGTCACTTTCGAATACCCCCCTGGGGGTATATACCCCTTAAATTAGCCGAAGTAACCTTAATCCCCAAAAAGAGTGGTATGCAACTCACCCTGTGACCGTCCCCTGACGGGGCCTTATCGGATCAGCGAAATTGCATCGGGAAAACAAAGGGATTGATCATGGCTAAAGATACACTCGACATTCTTGCACAGGACGAACACCTGATTCAGTCCTTCGCTGACCTGAACGCGCTGAAGCAGCAAGGCGCGCGCACCGTGATTTCACGCGCAAAGGGCGCATATGTTTACGATAGCGACGGAACCGAACTGATTGACGGAATCGGAGGCCTTTGGTGCGTCAATATCGGCCACGGCAATGATGAGATGATCGCCGCAATCTCGGATCAGCTGAAAACGCTGGATTACTATTCGACCTTCTACAACTTCACCCACCCGGCAGCAGCAGCGTTGGCAGAGAAGATCGCGAAACTTGCGCCGGGTCATTTGAACGCTGTGTATTTTGGCAATTCCGGCTCGGTCGCCAATGACAGTGCCATTCGTATGCTGCACCACTACAATATCCGCAAAGGGAAGCCGGAAAAGAAGCTGGTCTTGTCGCGGCACGGTGCCTATCACGGCTCGACTCATCTGGCGATGGCCATGACCACACCGGGTTATTCCGAAGGTTGGCACGCGGCCAGTGAATTGGTTCACCACCTACGCTCACCCCATTACTGGCGCGAAGGCGGTGAGATGACCGAGGCCGAGTTCCTCGATACCCTGATCGACGATCTAAGACAAAGCATTGAGCGGATCGGTTCAGAAAACATCTGTGCTTTCATCGCCGAACCCATCCAGGGTGCAGGCGGTGTTGTAACTGCACCCAAAGGTTACCACAGGCGTGCTTGGGAAATCTGCCAAGCCAACGACATCAAATACGTGGCAGATGAGGTCGTCACAGCTTTTGGCCGTCTTGGGCATTTCTTTGCGTCAAAAGACGTGTTTGGCATGGTGCCCGACATCATCACCACAGCCAAAGGTTTGACCTCAGGCTATCAGCCGCTTTCAGCCACGATCGTCTCGGACGATATTCACGAGGTGATCTCGGGTCCGAAGGGTATGTTCTTGCATGGCATGACCTATTCTGGACACCCTGCGGCAGCAGCAGCAGGCCTCACCAATATCGCGATCATGGAGCGCGACGACATTCCCGAGCGCGTACGGACAACCGGAAAGCAGTTCGAAAACAACCTGCGCGGCCTGACAGACATAGAGTTGGTCGGCGAAGTGCGCGGCAGCCATTTCATGATGGGTATCGAGTTCGTCAAGGACCGGGCCACCAAGGAAAGCCATCCCGCAGAGGCGCAGGTCGGTCTCAAAGTCGCTCGCGCCTGCCAGAAACGTGGTCTCATTGCGCGCCCGCTCGGCAACGTCCTGATCCTGTCTCCAACGTTGATTATGGACGAACCCATGATTGACCGCATCGAAGCCATCCTGCGCGACGCCATCACCGAAGTCGCCGCCGGTCTGTAATCCCGCTCTGCGGGGTCATGCCCCCGCCTTGTTACCTATTAGCCAGCTACAAGGAGCCAGCTATGCGCGATCCCCGCTATGACATTCTGTTCGAGCCGATGAACATCGGCCCTCTGACCGCCAAGAACCGGTTCTATCAGGTGCCCCATTGCAATGGAGGCGGATATCGTGACCCTTCCGCCGCCGCCGCGATGCGGGGGATCAAAGCCGAAGGCGGCTGGGGCGTGATCTTTACTGAACAGTGCGAGATGCACCACACGTCCGAGATCACGCCCTTCATCGAACTTCGGCTGTGGGAGGACAAGGACATCCCGCAACTGCGCAAGATGTCTGAACGGATGAAGACACATGGCGCGTTGGCCGGTATCCAGCTGGCCTATTCCGGTATCAACGGGCCGAACCTGTATACCAAAGAGGTTCCACTAGCCCCCTCTGCCCTGCCAATCCGCACATTCACCAACGACCCGGTGCAGGCCCGCGCTCTGGACAAGCAGGACATCAAGGACTTGCGTCGGTGGTTCGTAAACGCTGCGAAACGCTCGAAAGAAGCTGGTTTCGATCTGATCTGCCTGTACGGCGCACATGGGTTTGGCATCTTCCAGCACTTCCTCAGCCGTGCCACCAACCAACGCAGCGACGAATATGGTGGTTCTCTGGAGAACCGAGCGAGGTTCAGCCAAGAGGTCATCGCAGATATGCGTGATGCCGTAGGTGATACCATGGCGATCACGCTTCGGGTGTCTTTGGACGAAACTATTGGAGAGCTCGGTTTTTCAAACGCCGAGGTGCGTGACTACATCGAGATGAACAAGGACCTACCAGACCTCTGGGATCTGGCGCAGGGCACTTGGGAAGATTGTTCCGGCCCCTCTCGGTTCAAAGAAGAGGCCGCACAAGAACTGCTGGTGCGCGGCATTCATGAATTGACCGACAAGCCCATCGTAGGGGTTGGTCGGTTCACATCACCGGATGTAATGGCCAAGATGGTCAAGTCAGGCACGCTGGACTTCATTGGTTGCGCCCGTCCGTCGATTGCCGATCCATTCTTGCCGAAGAAGATCGAGGAAGGCCGGATCGAGGACATCCGCGAATGCATTGGGTGCAACATCTGCATCACTGGTGATATGACCATGTCAATCAGCCGTTGCACCCAGAATCCGACCTTCATGGAGGAATGGCGCAAAGGCTGGCACCCCGAGAAGATGAACGAAAAAGGCGACAGCTCGAACGTGCTGATCGTTGGCTCGGGCCCTGCCGGGCTCGAGGCTGCCTGGGCGCTTTGTCGTCGCGGTTATGACGTAGCTGTGGCAGAGGCTCGTGACATGATCGGCGGCCGTGTTGCCCGCGAACGCCTTTTGCCGGGCCTTTCGGCTTGGGGCCGTGTCGTGGATTATCGCGACTATCAGCTCAGCCAGCGTCCGAATGTGGAAATCTATCGTGAAAGCGAGTTGGATGCCGAGAGCATTCTGGAGTTCGGCTTTGAAAACGTCTGCATTGCTACGGGTTCTACATGGCGTAACGACGGGGTCTCGCGTCAGCACGTCGTGCCGATGCCAATTGCCGAAGGTGCCAATGTCTATACCCCTGATGATCTGATGGATGGCACAATTCCGTCAGGCCGCGTGGTGGTGTATGACGATGACCACTATTACATGGGTGGAGTGCTGGCCGAACTTCTGGCCAAGAACGGCGCACAGGTGACGCTGATCACGCCATCGGCCTATGTCAGTGACTGGACCAACAACACACTCGAACAGATTGCCATCCATCCGCGACTGGTCGACGCGGGCGTCGAGATTGTGCTTAACCAAGGCGTCACTGAAATTCACCCAGATCATGTGGTTTCAAACTGCGTTTACACCGACCGCAACTGGAAGATCGAGGCAGATGCCGTTGTGATGGTTGCGTCACGTCTGGAAAACAACGGGGTATTCAATGACCTGAAAGAACGTGAGGCCGAATGGGCGGATGCAGGTATCAAATCGGTCAAACTGATTGGTGACGCCAACGCTCCGGGTCCGATCGCCTGGGCAACCTATGCCGGTCACCGCTATGCCCGCGAACTTGACGGCAATGATATTGGTGACGATCTGCCCTTCCGCCGTGAAATCACAGAACTTGCGGTAGACTGAGATCATTGCTGAGTTTTAGGCGGCAAAGGCCGAACTCTGCCGCCTTATAAATCTGAACGCCGTTTGGCACCTTCGACGCCTCAATAGGTGCAACCGTATCGGTACGACCAAAAGCTCGCTTTCTCTAACTTCCGATGAATTGCTCGCTGTTTTCTAAGATTTTCTTACGGTGTGAATGTCCGCATTAGCTTCGAAACTGTTAGCAGTTTGCGACAGCCACGAATGACGATTCTCCGCCCATTCGACTCAAGGGCCAATTTCAGACCTACCCTTCAGCGTTATTTCGGCATTGAGCGTCACATAGAATGCCAGAGTGCCGAATCTGCGGCCAGCCTCAACACGGGTTGGCAAAATGTGAGGATCTTTAGCCTCTAAACTGCATAACGGCTGAGCATCATTTCAACGCTGTTGTTGATGGTTTCGGCCATTTCGGGCTCGCTCAATACTGACCCTGTGAACAACAGCGGCCAGAAGGCTCGCGCCTTGATCAGGCCGATGAATTCGCGCCCGGCTTGTTCAGGGTCGTCGATTCGCAATTGGCCGTCTTCGGCCGCATCTCGCATCATGCCAATGAAGGCAGCAGTTTTGTCGAGCTTGCCCGTCGCTTCGGCGGCAAGGCCCGGGCTGCGCAAGGTTTCGCTGATCACCATTCGGGACATCGCCATCACGTCAGGCATCATCAGAATGCGCCCTTCGGCCCAGGCCAGCTCGGTCAATTGCTCGCGAATATCACGCCCTTTTTCATACCGAATTTCGACAACTTCGGCAAAGCGGCTGGACAGTTCGATCACAATTGAGCGAAATAGATTTTCCTTGCTTTCAAAATACTTATACAGCGTACGCTTAGACACCTCGGCCTGTGCCGAGATGCGATCCATACTGGCCGCGGCAAAGCCCTTGTCCTGGAACTCGGCCACAGCAGCTTCGATGATCTGCGCGTATTTGGTCGCATTCGGTGCGCTGCATTCGGTCATGTCAGAGCTATAGACCTATTGACAGGGGGCGGTCAAATCCTAGGTAAACGCCAGAGTTTACACAGGTGGATTTCTGTGCCACTAGTAAACGCGCCAGTTTACCGACTCAGGTAACCAGCCCAACACGGAAGGTCCCCTCATGGCACTGACTTTGAAATTGAACGGCGAAACCCACACGGTTGACGCCGAACCCGGCACGCCCCTGCTGTGGGTAATCCGGGATGAATTGAAACTGACCGGAACCAAATTCGGCTGCGGCGTCGCTTCGTGCGGTGCGTGCACTGTACACTTGAATGGAGAGCCCGTGCGCTCGTGCCAGACATATATCGAAGACGTCGAAGATGCCGAGATCACCACAATCGAGGCAGTTGGCGAGGACAAGATCGGCGCCGCCGTTCAGCAGGCCTGGGTCGAGTTGGACGTGGTCCAGTGCGGATATTGCCAATCGGGCCAGGTGATGTCCGCGGTTGGCCTGCTATCCGAAAACCCCAAGCCAAGCGCTGAAGAGATCGACGACTACATGTACGGCAACGCCTGCCGCTGCGCCACCTATCAACGCATCCGCGCCGGCATTCAGCGCGCGTCCGAAATTCTGGAGGCCTGATCCATGACCATCAACACTTCTCGCCGTGGATTTCTGAAAGGTGCCGCCGCTGCTGGTGCAGTTCTCCTGGTTGGTGCGCGCCCGGATGGTGCGTTGGCCGTGGCGACGTCCGAAACCACAAAGTTCAACCCTTTTGTCAGAATTGATGCCGACGGCACCGTGACCGCCATCGTCAAGCATTTTGAAAAGGGCCAAGGTCCCGCAACCGGTTTGCCGACCCTGATCGCCGAGGAAATCGGCTTGCGAATGGATCAGATCGAATACGAATTTGCGCCGTCTAACCCGCAGATCTACAACAACCTACTGTTCGGCCCCTTCCAGGGCACGGGCGGGTCGACTGCGATGGCGAACTCATGGCTGCAATACCGTCAGGCGGGGGCCGCCGCACGCGAGATGCTGATCGCGGCTGCCGCTCAAAGCTGGGGCGTAGAAGCCGCAGGCATCACCATCGAGGAAGGCGTTGTCAAAGCTGGCGATCAGTCTGCCCCGATTGCTGAATTCGTGGCCGCAGCCTCTCAGCTTGATGCGCCAGCTGAGCCGCGCTTGAAGGACCCGTCGGAATTCCGTCTGATCGGCAACGAAGCCGTGCGCCGCAAGGATTCAGCGATCAAGGGCAACGGTCAGGCAAAGTACGCGATGGACGTTCACCTGCCGAACCAGATGGTCGCCATGATCAAGCGCCCGGACTCGCGCGGAGGGGTCGCCAACGGCTTTGACGACAGCGCGTCGAAAGAGGTCAAAGGCTACATCTCTGCCGCTGTATTGCCAAATCAGGCAGGGGTCGCGGTTTACGCCGAAAACACCTGGGCCGCGATTCAGGCACGCGACGCGCTCGAGGTAGACTGGGATATGTCGGGCGCCGAAACCCGCCATTCCGATCAGATCAAGGCCGAGATTATGGCCGCACTGGACGCCGCACCCACATACAATGTGAACAAAGCGGACGTTGCAGCGGTTGCGGCGGCAATCGAAGGCGCGGACAAGGTCATCGAAAAGACCTTTTATTTCCCGCTGCTGGCGCATGCACCGATGGAGCCGCTGAACTGCACCATCGAACAATCCGCCGAGGGCGATATCGTTCTGCATGACGGTGCGCAGATGCCAACCGGCCCGCATATGGCGTATCAACAGATCTTCCAACTGCCGCCAGAAAAGATCCACATTAAAACGATGCTGGCTGGCGGGTCCTTCGGACGTCGCGCGACGCCGGATGCGGATTATCAGGTCGAGGCCGCGCTGGCCTTTGTCGTCACCGACCGCTCGCGTCCGGTCAAGCTGGTCTGGACGCGCGAGGATGACATTCGCAGCGGCTATTACCGCCCAGCCTTCGGTCACAAGGTTCGCGTGGGTCTGAATACCGATGGCGATATCGTCGGCTGGCAGCATCAGGTGGCTGGTCAATCCGTCATCAAAGGCACTCCGTTCGAATCCGTTCTGGTGCATGACGGAGTCGACCACAGCTCGATCGAGGGCATCGCGGACAGTCCCTATACGATCCCCGGCATGGCGCTTGGCCTGACCGACACGCCCAAGGCAACGACGGTTCTGTGGTGGCGGTCCGTGGGCCACACCCACACCGGCTATGTCATGGAGACGATGATGGACGCCGTTGCCGAGGCCGCAGGTCGCGATCCGGTGGAGTTCCGCCTGTCACACCTCGCGGATACCAGCAACCCGGATCAGCAACGCAAAGCAGGCGTTCTGAAGCTAGCCATAGAAAAAGCCGGTTGGGGTAACGTTCCCGCAGGCCGCGCGCAGGGCGTCGCAGTTCATAAGTCTTTTGGGTCCTATGCCGCTCAGGTCGTCGAAGTTTCGGGCGATCCGGAAAACGGCATCAAGATCGAAAAGGTCACCTGTGCCATCGACTGCGGGATTGCCGTGAACCCCGACGTAGTGCGTGCGCAGATGGAAGGTGGAATCGGTTACGGCATCGGCCACGTCATGCGAGACCAGATCACGCTGACGGACGGTACCGTGGATCAGTTCAACTTTCCTGATTACGAGCCGCTGCGCATCGGGGACATTGCCACGATTGACGTGCACATCGTCCCATCTGCCGAGGCACCTACGGGTGTTGGCGAACCGGGCACACCGCCTTCGGCCCCGGCACTGGCCAATGCGATCAACGCACTCTCCGGCACGCATGTCGCCGAACTGCCAATGGCTGAAAACGGCATCAGCTTCGTTTAAAGCCCCTGCTCCGCGCCTTCCCCCTCGGGCGCGGAGCAACTTACTGAGGACCGCTCAAGAGATAATTTGATCAAATTTCGTGACAACGCGCGCTTAACCTATTACATCTCGGGTAACTCGAAGGATGGAGACCCCGATGGATCTGAGCGCCCTGCACAGTTTTCGCGTTGCTGCCTGTGACCTTAATGGCCAGATGCGCGGCAAACGAGTGCCGCCCTCATATGCCGACAAACTGACCAAGGGCGCGGTCCGGATGCCCTTTTCCGCGCTGAACGTCGACCTGTGGGGCGCGGATATCGACGGCAGCCCGTTGGTCTTTGAATCCGGCGATGCGGATGGAATGCTGCTGCCGACGGACCGTGGACCGGTGCCGATGCCTTGGTTAGACGCTGATACAGCGCTGGTTCCGATGTGTCTGCATGACGACGCGGGTGTGCCCTTTGCAGGTGATCCTCGTCACGCACTGGCTGCGGTGCTGGAACGCTATGCCCAGCGCGGCTGGTCGGTCGTTGCAGCGACCGAACTGGAGTTTACCCTGCTGGACGCGTCCGGCTCCCAGCCGCAGCCTCCACTCAACCCGGTCACAAATCGGCGCTTGGCGGATGAGGCGGTGCTGTCCATGGCTGAGATGGATGCGTTCGACGCGTTTTTCACCGACCTGTACGACGGGTGCGCAGCAATGGGCATCCCCGCCCAGACGGCGATATCCGAAAGCGGAATTGGCCAGTTCGAGATCAACCTGAACCATCAAGATGCCATGCGTTGCGCCGATGATACGTGGCTTTTCAAGACCTTGACGCGTGGTCTTGCCCGCAAGCACGGGTTTACGGCCACCTTCATGTCCAAACCTTACGCCGACGACGCAGGCAACGGGATGCATGTGCATTTCTCGGTCGTAGACGATCAGGGGCGGAACATGTTTGACAATGGCGGACCGGAAGGCACCGATCTGCTGCGCTGGGCCGTTGCCGGATGTCTGGCAGCGATGCCGGGCTGCACGCTGATCTTTGCGCCCCATGGCAACTCGTACACACGCCTTATACCCGGCGCGCACGCCCCCACTGGCGCCAGCTGGGCTTACGAAAACCGCACCGCCGCTCTGCGCATTCCCGGCGGCGCCCCAGCCGCACGGCGGATCGAGCATCGCGTCGCGGGCGGTGACATAAACCCCTATCTGATGCTGGCCGCCGTTCTGGGTGCCGCGCTGAACGGGATCGAGGATGAGACCGAGCCCCCCGCCCCGATCTCGGGCAATGCTTATGAGATCGACGGGCTTCCGCAACTGGCAGCAGACTGGGGTGCAGCCATCACCGCGTTCGAAACCGATCCGACCGTGGCGCGCATCTTCCCCGCCGATCTGATCCGCTTTTTTGCCATGACCAAGCGACAAGAAATCCGCCGCTTTGCCGACCGCCCGCCGGAAGAGCACTGGCTAAGCTATCTGGAAGCGGTATGACCCTCTTGCTCACGTGAACCCGGTGGGTTAGAATAAATTTGATCAAATTTGGTGACCTATGAAAATCGGCATCCTCCTGACTGGCCATCCTCCTGACGTGTTGCAGGACCAGTTCGACGAATATGACGCGATGTTTCGCGCGCTTCTGGACGGTAATGGCTTTACCTATGAAACCTTCGCCGTTGTGGACGGCCAGTTCCCCAAAGATGAACTTCAGGCCGATGGCTGGATCATCACCGGCTCGCGCCACGGCGCTTATGAGGACCACCCGTGGATTCCGCCGCTTGAGGATCTGATCCGCGCCATCCGCCAAAGTGGTCGGCCCCTGATCGGTGTCTGTTTCGGCCACCAGATCATTGCGCAGGCACTAGGCGGAAAGGTCGAGAAATTCAAAGACGGTTGGGCCGTCGGGCGCACCGATTATGATTATGGCGGCCAAACTATTTCACTAAACGCCTGGCATCAGGATCAGGTAGTTGAGTTACCCGAAGACGCGCATGTGTTGGGCACAAACGCGTTTTGCAAAAATGCGATGGTGGCCTATGGCGATAACATCTGGACGGTGCAGGCGCATCCGGAATACGGCGACGCCTTCATTCAGGGCCTGATGAACACGCGCGGCAAGGGCGTTGTGCCCGATGCACTGATGGAAGCGGCTGCGAACCGCCTGCCCGCCCGGAACGACAATCCGAAGATCGGACAGCTAATGGCCGAGTTTCTGAAGAAAGAGAGGGCCTGATGGCCGACTGGAAAGAACAACTGCCACAGGCAGCCCAAACCTATATCGAAGGCCAGCGCCTGGATGAAGTTGAATGCATTATCTCGGACCTGCCAGGCATTGCCCGTGGCAAAGCTGTGCCAGCATCTAAATTTGCAAAACAGGCCTATTTCCACCTGCCCGACAGTATTTTCTACCAGACCATCACCGGCGACTGGGGCGAAGCTGCGGGCGAGGATGGGTTTATCGAACGGGACATGATCCTCAAGCCCGACTTCTCGACTGTCTCAGCCGCGCCCTGGACCGGCGACTGGACACTGCAGGTGATCCACGACGCCTATGACCGGGAGGGCGAGCCGATCCCCTTCAGCCCCCGCAACGTGCTGAAACGCGTGGTGCAGATGTACCACGACAAGGGCTGGAAACCGATTGTCGCGCCTGAGATGGAATTCTATCTGGTCGCCCGCAATGTCGATCCGGCGCAGGGGATCAAGCCGATGATGGGCCGTTCGGGCCGTCCGGCGGCGGCCCGGCAAGCCTATTCGATGACAGCGGTAGACGAGTTCGGCCCGGTGATCGACGATATCTACGATTTCGCCGAACATCAGGGGTTCGAGATCGACGGCATCACGCAGGAAGGCGGCGCAGGCCAGTTGGAAATCAACTTGCGGCACGGCGATCCGGTTAAACTGGCCGATGAAGTATTCTATTTCAAACGCCTGATCCGCGAGGCCGCTCTACGCCACGATTGCTTTGCCACCTTCATGGCCAAGCCGATCGAGGATGAGCCGGGCTCAGCCATGCACATCCATCATTCGATCACGGATATGGAGACCGGCCAGAACATCTTTTCCGGCCCGCAAGGCGGCGAGACGGACGCGTTCTACAATTTCATCGCCGGGCTGCAGAACCACCTGCCCGCCGGACTGGCAGTCATGGCGCCTTATGTGAATTCCTATCGTCGTTACGTGAAAGACCACGCCGCACCTATCAATCTGGAGTGGGCGCGCGACAACCGCACCACTGGAATCCGCGTGCCTCTTTCCGGGCCCGAGGCGCGCCGGGTCGAGAACCGCATCGCCGGGATGGACTGCAACCCTTATCTGGGCATCGCGCTGTCGCTGGCCTGTGGCTATCTGGGCCTTACTCAGCAAGAACGCCCCCGCCGCCAATTCTATGGCGACGCCTATGAAGGCGAAGGCGATATCCCGCAGGTCATGGGCAACGCGCTGGACCTGTTTGACGAGGCCACTGCTTTGCATGAGGTTCTGGGCCCCGAATTCGCCCGCGTCTATGGCATCGTAAAACGCGCCGAGTACGAGGAATTCCTGCAGGTGATCTCCCCTTGGGAGCGTGAGCATCTACTGCTGAACGTCTGAGGCCTGCGATGAACCTGCTCTATTCCAACGACCGCAAGGCCGAGTATCCGGCCAGCTGGTATGCGGCAACGGCCAACCCAGTGGATCGGCTTCCCGCACTCTCCAAAAACGAGACAGCCGATGTCTGCGTCGTCGGCGCAGGCTATACCGGCCTTTCCGCCGCGCTGCATTTGGCCGAAGCCGGACTCAGCGTAGTGCTGCTTGAGGCGCACCGTGTTGGATTCGGCGCGTCCGGTCGCAACGGCGGTCAGTTGGGCAGCGCACAGCGCATGGATCAGGAAGACCTTGAACGGCTGGTCGGTGACGACGATGCCGCCAAGCTATGGGATCTGGCTGAGGATGCTAAAGACCTGGTCAAATCCCTGATCGCAAAGCACCAGATCAACTGCGACCTGAAACCTGGCGTAGCAGTTTTGGGCCTGAGTGCCGGCGAACAAAAAGACCTGCACGAGCATGCCGCGCATCTGTCCGGCCGCTACGGATACGATCAGATTCAGCTGCTGGATGAGGCCGCCTGCCACACTCTGTGTCCATCGCCCTCTTACAAAGGCGGGTTTCTGGATATGGGTGCCGCTCACCTGCACCCGCTGAATTTCGCCTTGGGTCTGGCGCAGGCGGCGGCAAAAGCCGGGGTGCGCATCTATGAGAGCACCGAGGTTTCCGGGATCGACGAAGGACAGCCCGCCAAGGTTCGAACAGCGAACGGAACGGTCAGCGCAGACCATGTTATTCTGGCCTGCAACGGCTATCTGGGTGACCTGAACCGCAAGGTGGCCTCAAGGGTCATGCCGATCAATAACTTCATCGCGGCGACCGAACCCTTGGGCGCTGACGCCGCTCATGTTCTGACGAAAGACGTCGCCGTCGCTGACACCAAATTCGTGGTGAATTACTTCCGCCTCAGCGCGGATGGCCGCCTGCTCTTTGGCGGCGGAGAAAGCTATGGCTACCGTTTCCCCGCTGATATTGCCGCTAAAGTGCGCAAACCGATGACAGAGATTTTCCCGCACCTGCAGAATGTTAAGATCGACTATGCTTGGGGCGGCACGCTGGCCATCACCATGCGCCGCATGCCTTATCTGGCACGGGTTGCACCGAATATCCTGTCAGCGTCGGGTTATTCCGGCCACGGGGTTGGCACGGCCACCCATGCCGGTCAGTTGATGGCACTGGCTGTCCAAGGACAAGCCGAAGGCTTTGATACCATGGCCCGCGTCCCAGCCCTGCCCTTCCCCGGTGGTCCCGCCCTGCGCAGCCCGCTGCTGGTGTTGGCGATGACATGGTTTGCGCTGAGGGATCGGTTGGGCCTGTGATCGCAGGCCCCAATCTGATTACTTAAATTCTCTCAAGACACGAAACCCTGATCCGGCGGTCCGAGTGCTTTCCGAAGCGCTGCCTCGTCCAGCGACACGGGAGCTGTCCATCGCGGCATAATAAGCTCCACCCCGCGTGACACGTCTTTCGCAATTTGGTTCAAGTGCCTTTTCCAGATAAAGGCTGGATGTCTCCCAACCTGCATATTGATCCGTCCTACAGGACATCGTTCTTTCGGCAACATTGCCGGACATATGGCGCAGACCCCAGGCATTGGCCGCGTCCAGCATATCCACTGGAACTGGTACACCACGGGAAACGAGGTCTGGGCGTTTTTCCCCCAGCATGATCTCTGTTGCGTTGCCCAGAAAGTTCACCTGACCGGTTGTGACTTCTTCGCCCTGTGCAAAAGGAGTCTGCGTCCCGGCACGTGCGGCGTATTCCCATTCAGCTTCTGTCGGTAAGCGATAAACATCCTTCCCCACCTTGCCGTTCAGCCAATCCGTGTAGGAGAGTGCATCCAGATAAGAGACCGTGATGACGGGATGGTTTCCAATGACCTTTGCGCGCTGCGATTTGGGTAGCCGAATGAAGTCTTCGGGCTCATACTGCCACAGCCGCCATCATCCACTCAAGCCATCCATTGATCGTAGGTGATTTCGTTTCGGCCCATCGCCACGGGTAAGTCTATCTTGACCCTGTGAACTGGCCCTTCGTGAATCGAACTATAGGACAATTCAGGAGTTGTGCGTATCCAGTTGCCCTCTTTATCGAAATTGTAATGCAGTTTCGATTCACCTGGAGGTCCACCCATCAGAAAATCACCCAAAGGCAAGGCAATCATTTCAGGGCAAACATCGCATTCCTGAAATATCTCGAGCGGAGCCACTTCCACGCCGTCTGACAAAACAAACTGAGCATCTGCCACCGGCGCGTACGTTAATAGCGCCAAGAGAACGGTGAAACGTCCGACAATCAAAACAGTGATCCCACCTAGCAACCTAGATCAACGTGAAAGTTGGGTCATTGGCACCTTACTTTCCAAAAAGTTGCAAGCTCAAAACAAATATCTGGGGCGAGCTTCGAGCCAACCAGTGATCCTTTGATTGTGACGGATTGGTGAAATTTTGCTCACTAAGCGATTGAGGGGTTGGATTACCCCATATTTAGCTTTACGTTTCCCAAAGTTAGAATTTGGGAAAATCAAATATGACGCTTCCTCCAAACGTACATGACGCCGAACCCATCCCTTCAGCCGCAAAAGAAGCCATCGACGCCTTGATGCAGTCTGGGGACTTGTTCCGCTATACCGCGCCGCAGGATGCTCCGGTGGCTCTGCTCGAGGCGGAATTTGCCGCTTTGCTGGGCACAAAATACGCGCTGGCCGTGTCGTCGTGTTCGGCAGCTTTGTTCCTGTCACTCAAGGCGTTGGGCCTGCCACGGGATGCGCGAGTACTGATACCCGGCTTTACCTTCGCCGCCGTGCCATCGTCGGTCGTGCATGCGGATTGCATTCCGGTTCTATGCGAAGTGGGTCAGAACTATCGCATCGACATGGAGGATTTCGCTGCCAAGCTGGACGGCGTGCAGGCCGTGATCATCAGCCACATGCGCGGCCACACGTCCGACATGGACGCGATCATGGCGCTGTGCAACGCTCGCGACATCCCGGTGATCGAGGACGCGGCCCATTCGCTGGGCACCACCTGGCATGGACAGAACATTGGTACCATCGGCAAGGTGGGGTGCTTCTCGTTCCAGTCCTACAAGATGATCAACGCTGGCGAAGGTGGCATCTTGATCACCGACGACGCCGATCTGGTGGCCCAGGCCGTGATTATGTCGGGCGCGTATGAGCACAACTGGAAAAAGCACAAAACTCCGCATGGCGACAACTCGCCCGAGTTGCAGCAGGCCTTTGCCCGCTGGCAGAACCAGTTGCCTCTGTATAACCTGCGGATGAGCAACCTAAGCGCCGCCGTCATCCGCCCGCAAATCCCCGAATTGGCGCGCCGTGTGCGCAATGGCCTATCGAACCACGATTATGTGGCCGAGCGGCTGAACACTTCGTCGCATATCGACGTCCCTGCCCCCCTAGCGCCCGAGCGGCGCGCGCCGGATTCGATCCAGTTCAATCTGGTTGGGATGAATGAGGCCGAAATCCGCGCCTTTGCGGATGCTTCAGAGGCACGCGGTGTCAAAGTTCAGGTATTTGGCCTGAGCGAGGATAACGCCCGCGCCTTCTGGAACTGGCAATTCCTGCCTGAAAAGTTCGACCTGCCGCAAACACGTGACATGCTGATGAAGGCTTGTGACGTTCGCCTGCCAGTGCGTCTGACGCAGGAAGAGCTGGATGTGATTGCCGATATTCTTCTCGCTTCGGTCGGTGAAGTAACCGGCCCAGTTCCCGTCTACGGCACCTGAAGATGATCACGGGCCGAGGTCAAACACCTCGGTCGCCAAAAACAGGGCTGTAATCCCTTCGGGGGTTGCGCCCACACGCGACAGGATCGCCGCGACCTGGAGGCCGGTTAGCGTATCCACCAAAAGCGGCGCACCTGAGTCCCCCATCATGACCGGGCAAAGCGACAAGACGATCCCCCCCTCATAGGGCCGCGGTGCACAGGCCAAGGTTCGGCTGAGGACATGAGGCCGAAGTCCAGGATACCCCGCGACAAAAGCAGAAGGCGTGGCCGTTGTTGCCAGCGGCAGGTACCCAACCGTCTGACCAATAGGCTCGGTCAGCTCAAGTACCGCCCAATCCAATTCGGCACGATCGTCGAATGTTCCACCAGCACCCTGTTCGGGATGCATCCGATATCCGCTGACATCTGAGACCGCAGTGGCCTCTCCGCGTTGGTAGCCGGCAGCAAACCGGATGCTGGACGGTGGTATCCAACGTTTGCGGGGCGCGTTATAGAGACAATGGGCTGCGGTTAGGACCAGCTGGTCCGATACCAGAACGCCGGTACAATGTGACCGCCGATCCCGGCTGGCGAAGTTGATCCGCCCAATGGCACGCCACGGGGCTTGGTTCGCCTCCAGAATCTTGCGCGCGCGAATGGCGTCGCACCCTTCGTCGGATTGGGTGCCCATCGTACAGACCGGAGACCAGTTTTCCGAAAAAACGCCCTGTGACAGCGCAGGTTGGGTCCAAAGCAGTACGATACTCAGGACTAACCAGCGCATCACCGCAGTCGTCAGTTCAATTTGGAGAGTTTTTGTTGCAACTCGGCCAGTTGCTTTTTGATGTCGTCCAGATCTTCTTTCGATTCTGGTTTGTCTTCGTCGTCTTTCTCGGGCCCGGACCAGCCGCCCGACAAACCACCCGTCATCGCCTTGAGGAACGCCTGTTGCTGTGCCTGCATCGCCTCGAATCCCGGCATCTGCGACATCGGGTTCATGGCGTTCATGTTTTCCATCATCTTATTCTGGCTTTCGCGCAGCATCTCGAACGAACTTTGCAGGAATTGCGGCATCATCCCACCGCCCGGAATCATGTAGCTGCGCACCAGATCGTTCAACACGTTGACCGGCAACACATTTTCACCCCGGCTTTCGTGTTCGGCAATGATCTGCAACAGATATTGCCGGGTCAGATCATCCCCGCTTTTCAGGTCGATGATCTGCACTTCCCGCCCGTCGCGAATAAAGGTCGCGATGTCCTCGAGCGTGACATAGTCGCTGGTCTCAGTGTTATACAGCCGACGGCTGGCATAGCGTTTGATCAACAGCGGTTTTTCTTGTTCTGGCACCGGTTGCCCTCCCCAAGGATGATGCGTTGCAGCAGAGATTATGCGAGCGCAGAACAAAAAGAAAGGGCAGGTCCTAAGACCCGCCCTGCGCGAATGCACCAAATGGGAGGAATGGGTGCCCCTCGCGCCCTTCTCTTACTTGGCAGTTGCGGCTTTTTTAGCGGCAGCTGTCACGTCGTTGGTGGCTTTCTGAACGACGGCAGTTGCGTCTTCAGCAGCTTCTTTGCCAGCAGCCATCAGCAGCTCGACGGTTTCGGTCTGCAGTTTCTTCGCGATTTCCGCGAATGCAGCCATGTTTTCAGCAGCAACTTCAGCCGACGCGCTTGCGAAATCGGTGGCCGCTTTTGCGTAATCAGCAGGCTCAGCCTTTGCTTTCGACATCTCGGTCAGCTTGGCCAGGGTGTCCTTGGTCCATTTGTTCGAGATTTCAGCCGACTTTTCTGCTGCTTCCAGAGCAACGCCCGACAGTTTTTCGTTCAGGCTTGCGGTCGATTTGAAGGCACCTTCCAGAGCGGTGGTGTCAACAGGGAATGCGCCCATCATTTCTTTCAGGGTCGCGGTAAAGTCTTGAGTCTTTGCCATTGTCCTAATCCTTTTGCCGAACCGGGCCCACCCCGGCTTTCATCAGCTTGAGGACAATATGATTGCTGCATCGCAGCATTGCAAGTTTTTTCTTGCTGCGATGCAGAAAAATTTAGTTTCAGAATGAAATCAGCTGTTTGGATCGGCCACAACATAGGTGCCAGGCGCCGGACATAACCTCGGGTGATCCGAATCGCCGGTATCACGGGCAGGAACCTGCTTGCCGGATCGCTTCTTCAACCAAGCCTCCCACAACGGCCACCACGACCCTTCGTGAAAGTCGGCCTCTTTCATCCATGTGTCGGCATCCGCCGTCATATCCTGATTGGTGTAGTGGCCGTATTTCTTTTTGCTGGGCGGATTAATGATGCCCGCAATATGACCGGATTCCGAAACCACAAAGGTTTTGGAGCGCGAGCCCATTTTCTGCACGCCACGATAACAGTCTTTCCAGGCCGCGATATGATCCGTTTCGCAGGTGATTGCCATCAGCGGCACATCCACATCACTGACGCGAAGCTTGTGCCCCAACAGTTCGAACCCGTCAGCGGCGAACTCATTGCGCTGACACAGCCCTCGTAGGTATTGCACCGTCATCTTGGCCGGCAGGTTGGCGCCGTCACCATTCCAGAACAGCAGATCAAAGGCCGGAGGCACCTCTCCCAGCATATAGCTGCGGATGGCCGGCCCATAGATTAGATCGCGCGAACGCAGGAAGGACATGGTGCGCGCCATGATCCACGACCGCAAAACGCCCTCTTTATTCACTTCCTCCTCAACACCGTCGATGAAATCGTTCTGTAGGAAGGGTGTGAATTCACCCTGTTCAGAGAAATCCGTCAGTGCGGTAAACAAGGTGGCCGATTTGATCGACTTGTCGCCGCGCTGTTTCATCAGAGACAGAGTCAAGCTTAGCGTGGTGCCCGCAATGCAGTAGCCGATCGCATTCACTTGCTTAACCTTGCAAATCTTCTTGGCCTCTTCGACCGCAGTCAGGAAACCATCCTGGATATAGTCCTCCATCCCGACATCCGCATAGCTTTCGTCAGGATTGACCCAACTGACCACAAACAGAGTATAGCCCTGTTCTGTGACCCATTTGATCAGGCTGTTCTGCGCCTTCAGATCGAGGATATAGAACTTGTTGATCCAAGGCGGGAACAGCACAATGGGCGTTTCATGAACCGTCTCGGTCGCAGGTTTGTACTGGATCAGTTCCATCATGCGGTTGCGGTAGACGACATCGCCCGGTGTGGTCGCAAGATTGCCCCCCACTTCGAACGCGCTTTCGTCGGCCAGCTTGACCACCAGTTCGCCGTCATTGGCCTCAAGATCCGAAACGAGGTTTTCAAGCCCCTTGATCAACGACTGCCCTTCGGTTTCAACCGCCTTTTGCAGCGCGTCGGGATTGGTCGCCAGAAAATTTGTAGGCGACATCATATCGATAATCTGCTGCGAGAAATACCGCAGGCGGCGTTTGTCCTTGGCATCCAGATCCTCGACCGAGGCCACAGCCTGCGCGATAGCGTCCGAGTTGGTCTGATATTGCTGACGGATCAGGCGGAAATAAGGGTTGCTGTCCCACAAGGGGTTGGCAAAGCGTTTGTCGCGGGGTTTGGGTTCCTCATCCTCGACTTCGCCGCTGGTCATGGCCTTTTGGGCTTCGGCAAAGTTCAGAACCGACTTGCCCCAATACTCTATCTGCTGTTCCAGCAACTTTGCGGGATTCTGCCACGCTTCGGCCCAATAGGCAGTTGCTGCTCGTGCGAAAAGTTCTTGATTCGGGCCGTCCAAAGCGGGGGTGTGAGGCTTTTTGGCCGACATAACTTCGATCAGCCGTTTCGAAAGCTCTTCGACCTTTTCCATATTTTCTTTAAGGCGTTCAATGTTTTCTTCGGTCGGTTCTGGCATCTGATCTTCACTTGTTGTCATTTTAACAATTCCCCCCTAACCTCGCTGCTACGCAGAATAACGTCGTGGATGTCGGGGGGCAAAGCGGCGAATGGTCCGAACTTATTGGCTGACATCTAGGAGGCCCCTTTCCATGCGCTATATGATGACATACGACCTGATGGAGACGATGCGCAACACCAACCAGTGGATGGGCGCAACTGCCAGCGCAATCGCCTCCTACCCCGCGTTCTCCATGGTGCCCAACCCCGCGTTCAGCATGATGGCCGCCTGGGGTGAGGTGACGGAACGCACTTTCCAGCGCATGGTCGTCAAGCCGGACTGGGGAATTCGCACCTTTACCTGCGAGGATGGCAAAGACCATCTGGTAGACATCACCACTGTTGTCGAACGCCCCTTTGGCGATCTGGTTCATTTCCGGGTGAACGGGCGCGAAGAACAGCCCCGCAAGGTTTTGCTGGTTGCGCCGATGTCTGGCCACTACGCCACGCTGCTGCGATCGACCGTGAAAAGCTTGCTGGTCAATTGCGAAGTCTATATCACCGATTGGCATAATGCGCGCGACATCCCTGTGTCCGAAGGCAAGTTCGATGTAGAGGACTATACACTCTATCTTGTCGATTTCATGAAAGAACTTGGTCCCGACACTCATGTTGTGGCCGTTTGCCAACCCGCACCGCTGACTCTGGCCGCCACCGCCTATCTGGCCGAGGTCGAGCCCAAGGCGCAGCCCAGCACCCTGACTCTGATCGGGGGACCAGTTGATCCCGATGCCACTCCGACCGACGTGACCGATTTTGGCCGCCGCGTCACCATGGGACAACTGGAAGAGACTATGATCCAGCGGGTCGGTTTCAAATACAAAGGCGTTGGCCGCATGGTCTATCCAGGTCTGCTGCAACTAGCGTCCTTCATGTCCATGAATGCCGAGCGTCACTCCAAGGCCTTTTCCGAGCAGATTCAGCGAGTCATGCGCGATGAAGCCTCGGATCACGATGCGCATAACCGGTTCTACGATGAATATCTGGCCGTAATGGATATGACTGCAGAATTCTACCTGTCCACAGTTGAGCGCGTGTTCAAGAACCGCGAAATTGCCCGGAACGAATTCGTTGTCGCGGGCCATAAGGTAGATATCGGCAAGATCACGGATGTTGCGGTTAAGACCGTAGAAGGCGCGAATGACGATATTTCCGCCCCCGGCCAATGTATCGCGGCACTGGACATGTGTACCGGCTTGCCCGACGCGAAAAAGGCCAGCCATGTTGAACCGGGTGCTGGGCATTACGGCATCTTCGCCGGACGCAGCTGGCGCGACAACATCCGCCCATTGGTGATCGACTTCATGAACGCCAACGCGCGCAAACCGCGCAGGCGGGCCGCCAATAATAACAAGGTCGCCTGATTCAATGAGCAGGAGAGCGGCTCGACAAGCGGCATTCTCCTGCGATTGCAGCGCCTTACACGGACATATTACAGCGGCTGGAGTGCATTCAGGCACCCACGTCGGCTGTTTCTGCCACGACTGCCGCGCAGCGCAACTGTATTTCGGACAACCTGATCCCGCCCCCGGCCCCGTCGATGTTCTGCAGATGAGCCCCGAAGAAATTCACATCGACAGTGGCGCAGAACATCTTGCGCTGATGCAGCTGAGCCCGAAGGGAATGCTGCGGTGGTATGCCAAATGCTGCAATGCGCCGCTGGCGACGTCGGCCCGGACCGCGAAATTTCCGTTCGCCGGGTTTATCGTTAAGCGAATAACCGATCCTAGCGGTCTTGGTCCGATCACCACCCTAGGGTTTGTTCCACAGCCAAATGGTAAGCAATCTCATGAAAAACTGCGCTATGCGGCGGTTGGGATGGTGACACGGCTCAGCAAATCGTGGCTGTCAGGAAGCTGGAAAAACACGCCATTTTTCGACGCGAACAGCGGTGAACCCGTGGCCGCTCCGACTATTCTCAGCAAAGCTGAGCGGTCAAAGCTTTACACATAGGCCGCGCGCGCGGGCACGTTCAGCCATTCGGCCAGCGCGTCATTCACAGTTTGAGGAGCCTCGAGGGTCGGCAAATGCCCGGCCTCTTCAAGAACTTTCAGATCCGCCCCCGGTATCAGCTCTGACATAAACGCGTGTTTGCGCTGCGGTGTCAGAGTGTCATGCGCGCCGCACAGAACCAAGGTCGGCACATTGATGCGCCTTAATTCTCCTTGCTGATCGGGGCGTCGTTGCAAGGCGCGGATCTGGCGTTCAAACACCTCGGGACCCTGATCCATCGCCATTGAAATTACCTCGTTCAGAATGGGTATTCGCTTCGGTCCCGGTGCCAGCGTGTCCGAGCCAATGATACGGTGCATCACCTCTTCTAGGCGTCCCATCTTTGCCCCAACCAATAACTCTTCGCGGGCCGCTGCGGTGTGCGGTGTATCGGCTTGCGCATCCGTTGCTATCAGGCACAACCGCGTCACCCGATCCGATGCGCGCCGGATCAGTTCCAGCGCCACCACGCCGCCCATACCCGACCCGCATAGTGCGAACCGATGCGGCAGTTGGTCTAAAAGGGACGATGCAATCTCTTCAATCCGCTCACCCAGCGAAATAGGCGCAACCGTGACTGCGCGCTGCCGCGACAGGCTGTTGATCTGGGGTCCAAATAGCCGTGCGTCGCACATCATTTCAGGCAGTAAAACCAGCGGCTCGATCACGCGGGGCCTCGCAACACTTCAACCTTATAAGCGATGTCCTATGCCAACAGGATGAGAGGTTTTGCAGGTTCGGGCAAGTTAAACTTCAGGGATAGTTTATGCCTCGGAAGGTAGGGAAATCCGCATACCGACCGCGACGGACGGCCAAGTCTTCGCCCGGTTCAGCCCCGGGGCGCAGCAAACAGCCGCGCGGTGCGATATAGCTGTCGATCCGACGGTGAGGGTTGGGCCGCCAAACCAGATTAAAGGCGCAAAGCTTAGGGAAGAACCAGATCTCGGAATAGTCCAGATGGTCGTGCATCCACCACGCCAGATCGCGCCAGTCGCGCCCGGCATCGTATTGATCTGCGAACCATGGAATGACAATCGACGCCCCGGCGATCCGGGCATCGCCCGTTCCTCGATCCCAGATATGACACTCTAACGGGTTGTCGTTGCGGGCGCAGTTCAGGCGGTTTTCATTCCCGAACTGGTTCAGTGAGGGTGACCGATACCCGGACCGAACCGCGATACGCCCAAAGGTTTCCTCAAGCGGGTCAAGCAGGGTTTGGCAAAAGGCCCGCCCAGTTTCGATAGCAAGATCAGGATTGTCCGGAAGGTTTTGCTTTTCATGGAAGTTCCCGATTTCGGAATACAGGAAATCCCGCATGAAGAAATGCCGAGACAAGCGCACGCGGCCAAGCGTTTCAAGGCTCCACATGCTGCCGGGCTTGCGCATCACCCGTATCCGTTCCAGCGGAATGCGCCATCTGGGGATAGGGGTGAGAACGGATTGAAGGCGACTTCCCAGATCGTGCCTTCTGGGGCGCGGAAATATCCGTTATGCCCGCCCCAGAAAACATCAGATGCCGGTTTCAATACCTCTGCCCCGGCATCGCCAGCCTTGCTTAGCACCTGCGCGACCTCGTCCTTTGACCGGCAATTGTAACTGAGCGTCAATGCACCGCGCCCAAGAGAGTCAACGTCAATTCCGATCTCGTCTGCCAAGGCCGACAAGGGATACAGACCCAAAGTCTGACCGATGAGATCAAAGGCAATCACCCCATCCGGGCTGCTGACCCGTTTCCAACCCATGGCCTCATAGAAACCAGCGGCGGCCTCAGGATCATCCACCCCAACCGTAATCAAGCTTACTCGCTGGTCCACTACTTAATCCCCTGCTCAGTCAGCCAATCCAGAATACCCGCCACAGTCGCATCAGTCTGCCCGGGGGACATCAGGCGCCCTGCGATCACATGCGACGCC
This sequence comes from Ruegeria sp. BI11, assembly GCF_056538005.1. NCBI lineage: Bacteria > Pseudomonadati > Pseudomonadota > Alphaproteobacteria > Rhodobacterales > Roseobacteraceae > Ruegeria > Ruegeria sp. BI11. The sequence continues at coordinate 937,775 of NZ_JBQFSM010000001.1, forward strand.
GGATCATCCCCCGGCCCCATCGTCACCAGATTGACCTTCGCTGGCCCGCCCCAGGCTTCAGCCACTTTATGCGTCAGATCGGGCCGCACGACCTGATCGTCATTCGAGAACCAGAACAGTGCCGGTACCTGCGCACCCGAGAAATCGAGTGCATAGACAGTTTCGACCAACACAGTCATCGGCACCACAGCCTCCCACGGATAAACTGACGTCCAATAGGTGTTTACCTCCGGGTCCGGGCCAGAGACATCCCGTTCTTCGCCCATCACCAAGGGTAGCCACTCCCGCGCCCAAGGCAGGCCGGGCATCCACGCACCCGGAGTATTCACGCCGAAGTTCGGAGAGACAAAGATCAGCGCCGCCACGTCCTTGCTCAGGTCTTCGTCCAACGCCGCAGCTGCCGCCAAAGTTCCACCGGTCGAGGTTGAGATGACCACAACCTTATTACCCACGGCCTGCGCGGCTGCCAGCCCCTCGGCTATGTCCTGCATCCAGCCGGTTGCCGTGCCTTCGGCCATCGCGGCGCTATCCCGGCCGTGGCCCTGCAGGCGCGTATAGACCAGATTGGCCCCCAGCGCGTCAGCCACCCTATCGGGCACCGGACGGATTTCCTCGGACGAGGCCGAAAAACCATGCACATAGAGCACAGAAACGGGTGTGCGTTGTTCCTTGAAACCTTCCTGCCAGATCACACGTTTTTCCACGCCCGGCACGATGTCATCATAGGCGGATTCCGTACTTTCAAAATAGACCTGAACCCCTTCGCCGAATTTGCGCGGGTCAAAGCGGGGATACAAATCGACCTGCTCACGCGGCCCAAACCAATAGATCAGCGCGCCGATAACAATCAGCGCCAGCAGCAAACGCCCTAGAAACCACCCAAAGCGCTGCATCAGTTGGCCTCCATTACCTCAAGCACGGCGTTTTCGATCAGACCCAGACAAGGGCCGTCCGAAAACCGGTGGTCTGCGTCCTTGACCAGCAACAGATGCATGTCCGGCCCAGTGGCGTGTTCCAGCAATCGCACGGCGGTTTCAGTGGACACCGCCGTATCCGCCGTGCCCTGTAGAAAGCGCACGGGGAAAGGCAGGTCCAGCGCGTCGCGCAGTACCAACCGTTGCCGTCCATCTTCGATCATCCGCTTGGTGATGATGTAGGGTTCCATGTAATCCGAGGGCAACTCCACATGCCCGACACTGTCCAGCGCGGCCTTTTGCTCTTCACTGAACGACGCCCAATAACCGTCCTCGGTGAAATCCGGCGCGGCGGCAATTGTGACCATTCCAGCAATCCGTTCGGGCATTACCTTGGCGAGCAACAGCGCCTGCCACCCGCCCATGGACGATCCGACAACGATCAACGGCCCCTCGGTCAGGGCTGTCACAGCCTCGACTGTATCTTCATGCCAGTCGCCAATGCAGCCATCTGTGAATTCCTCAGAACTTTCACCATGACCGGAATAGTCGAACCGCAAGAACGCCTGCCCGCGCGTCTGCGCCCAATCTTCTAGATGCACCGCCTTAGTGCCTTCCATGTCCGATTTGAGCCCGCCCAGAAAAACGATGATCGGGCCATGGCCCTCGCTTTTGTGATAGGCCAACCGCCGGTCCTTTGCGGTGATCAGAGATTCCGTTGCTGCCATGACACCCTCTTTCCTTTTGCATGACATCATGCACGGCATGCCGGTGGTCGCAATTCCCGATTTCCACCGTACCGCAGCGTCGATCATACGCCCTTCGACACTTGACAGGTTTTGCTGCACCTGCCACATGGGCCGAACACACATAACCCGCAACCGGGCGTTCAGTGGGCGCCAAACCGACGAGGAGAGCCGATATGGCCCTGGATGCAAAATCCGTCTCACTCACATTTCCCGATGGCAATGCACGTTCCTATGACGCTGGCGTAACGCCCGCGCAGGTGGCTGCCGATATCTCAACCTCGTTGGCGAAAAAGGCCATCTCGGCCACGGTGAACGGCCAGCACTGGGACCTGCAATGGCCCATCGAAAACGATTCCGACATCGCCATTCACACCATGAAGGACGAGGTTCAGGCCAATGAGCTGATCCGCCACGATCTGGCGCATATCATGGCTCGTGCAGTGCAGGAGATTTGGCCGGATACCAAGGTCACCATCGGCCCCGTCATCGAAAACGGCTGGTATTACGATTTCGACCGGGCAGAGCCTTTCACGCCCGAAGACCTTGGCCTGATCGAAAAAAAGATGAAGGAAATCATCAACAAGCGCGACCCCGTGACCACCGAGGTCTGGGACCGTCAGCGCGCGATTGATTTCTACACGCAGAATAACGAGCCCTATAAGGTCGAACTGATTGAGGCTATCCCCGGCGATGAACCGCTGCGCATGTACTGGCACGGCGACTGGCAAGACCTGTGTCGCGGACCGCATCTGCAGCACACCGGACAGGTTCCGGGCGATGCGTTCAAACTGATGTCCATCGCCGGTGCCTATTGGCGCGGCGACAGTGATCGCGCGATGCTGCAGCGTATCTATGGCGTGGCCTTCACTGGCAAAGAAAAGCTGAAAGCGCACCTGCACATGCTGGAAGAGGCCGCCAAGCGCGACCACCGCAAGCTGGGCCGCGAGATGAACCTGTTCCACATGCAGGAAGAGGCCCCGGGCCAGATCTTCTGGCACCCGAACGGCTGGAAAATCTATACCACCCTGCAGGACTATATGCGCCGGATGCAGGAACGTGACGGCTATGTCGAGGTGAACACCCCGCAGGTCGTCGACCGCAAACTGTGGGAGGCCTCGGGCCACTGGGACAAGTATCAGGAAAACATGTTCATCGTCGAAGTCGACGAAGAACATGCCCGCGAAAAGGCGATCAACGCGCTGAAACCAATGAACTGCCCATGCCACGTGCAGGTGTTCAATCAGGGCCTGAAGTCCTACCGCGATCTGCCGCTGCGGATGGCCGAGTTTGGGTCCTGTGCCCGATATGAACCGTCCGGCGCGCTGCACGGTATTATGCGGGTACGCGGTTTTACACAGGATGATGGCCACATCTTCTGTGCCGAAGATCAGATCGAATCCGAGACCGCCAAGTTCATTGCCTTCCTGTCCAAGGTCTATGCCGATCTGGGTTTCCATGACTGGACAATCAAACTGTCCACTCGTCCCGAAAAGCGGATCGGTTCGGATGAAAGCTGGGATCTGGTCGAAAAGGCGTTGGGTGATGCCTGTAAGGCCGCTGGATATGAGTATGAGTTACTAGAAGGTGAAGGCGCGTTTTACGGGCCCAAGCTGGAGTTCACTCTGACCGATGCGATCGGCCGGACATGGCAGTGCGGCACCTTGCAGGTAGACCCAAACCTACCCGAGCGGCTGGATGCCAGCTTTATCGGCGCTGACGGAGCCAAGCACCGCCCCTTCATGTTGCACCGGGCGACACTGGGCTCGTTCGAGCGGTTCATCGGCATCCTGATCGAAGAACACGCAGGCAAGCTACCGTTCTGGCTGGCACCGCGTCAGGTCGTTGTCGCCTCGATCACATCCGAGGCGGACGACTACGTGGCCGAGGTTGTTGAGACGCTCAAGGCCGCCGGTGTCCGCGCCGAGGCTGACATTCGCAACGAAAAGATCAACTACAAGGTCCGCGAACATTCGGTCGGCAAAGTGCCGGTCATTCTGGCCGTTGGTCACCGCGAGGTCGATGAGCGCACCGTCAGTGTCCGCCGTCTGGGCGAAAAACAAACGCAGGTTCAATCGCTTGAGGCTGTAACAAATGAGCTTTCGCGGGCCGCGACTCCGCCGGACCTGATGTAACATTAGGCATTTAATTGCCGTGAATTCGGCCCCACTCTTGGGGTCGAATTGTAATATTTCCTCTTTTCTTATTCAAAAACAGTATATTAACGTTCAAGGGGGGCATCGTGCGCCCTGACGGGCTTGTGAGACACGGGCTCGTGAATTCAACTCTGGGCTTCAAGCCACTACCTTTGTCATTGTCACAAGCAGACATACGCAGTCATCAAAAGGGATTACCGAGATGTCGAACACCGCAAAATCACTGGTTATCGCAACCGCAGTCGCAGCCGCAGTTTCGGGCGCAGCCACCACTGCCACCGCACAAGCCAAAGAGAAATGCTATGGCATTTCGCTGGCCGGTCAAAACGACTGCGCCGCTGGCCCCGGCACAACCTGCGCGGGCACCTCGACCGTAGACTATCAGGGCAACGCTTGGACTCTGGTCGATGCGGGCACCTGCGCCGATATCGAACTGCCGGCCGAGGCTGACGGCACACCGCGCAAAGGTTCCCTGGAAGCCCAGGACCGCGACCTGCCGGCATAAGTCTGGCTTAAGCTAGTCAGGGGGCGGGCCACATTGCCCGCCCTTTATTTCTAGAACAAGGAGCTGCCAAATGTTGGATGATACACTCCGATCAAACCGTCTGCCCTCGGCACCGGGCGTAGGGTACAAACCGCAGCATTTCACGCAGATCCTAGAACAGGCTCAGCCGGTTGAATGGCTGGAAATTCACGCCGAAAACTACATGGGCGAAGGTGGCCGCCCGCTGGCTCAGCTACGCCACCTCTCTGAAAAGTTTCCGATCTCGGTCCACGGCGTCGGCCTGTCCATTGGTGGCGAAGGCCCGCTGGACCCCGATCATTTGGCACGGCTGAAACACCTTGTCGGCTGGCTCAACCCGGGCAGTTTCTCGGAACATCTGGCCTGGTCGACCCATGACAGCCATTTTCTGAATGACCTTCTGCCCCTACCCTACACCAACGCCACGCTGACACGCATTTGCGAGCATATCGATCAGGTACAGGAAACCGTCGGGCGACAAATGCTGCTGGAAAATCCGTCCAGCTATCTGGCGTTCGAAGAAAGCACCTGGTCCGAACCCGATTTCCTGCGTGAAATCGCTCGCCGTACAGGCTGCGGGCTGCTGCTGGACGTCAACAACGTTTTTGTATCGGCGACCAATCTTGAGTTTTCACCGCAGGGTTATATTGACGCCTATCCACTTGAGAAAGTGGGTGAAATCCATCTCGGCGGACATGATGAGGATGAGGATGACCACGGTCGCCCCCTGCTAATCGACAGCCATGGTCGCGAAGTTGTCGATCCGGTCTGGGCGCTGTTGGATTACGTTCTGGAACGGTCCGGCCCGAAACCGGTGCTGATCGAATGGGACACGGACGTTCCTGACTGGCCTGTCCTGCGGGCCGAAGCGGATCGTGCGCAGGCGGCGCTGGACCGCGTCCCGGCATGAGCGTTTCTCAAGCAATCCTTCACGCCGCGCTGCTGGACCCGGCAGCTGCCATACCAGAAGGGTTGCTGGATGCTGACGCACACCCTGCGGGGCGCCGGTTCAGCGTGTATCGCAACAATGTCGCGGTATCGCTGACCGAGGCGATGCATCAGGCCTTTCCGGTTATCGCCAAGCTGCTTGGAGCGAAAAACATGGATGGGTTGTCAGGTATTTTCCTGCGCAAACACCCCCCCACTTCGCCCTTGATGATGTTTTACGGCGAAGAATTCCCCAGTTTTCTGGCCGGTATGGAGCAGCTGTCGCATATCGGCTACCTGCCCGACGTGGCCCAACTGGAGCTGGCCTTGCGCCGTTCGTACCACGCCGCCGATAGCGAGGCCGCCCCGACTGACGCGCTGGCAGTCCCGCCGGAAGACATCATGCGGGCACGGCTGGACTTTGCGCCGTCGATGCAGGTTTTACGCTCGAATTGGCCGATTTTTTCGATCTGGCGTTTCAACACCGAAGACGGTGCACCCAAGCCTGATCCCAAAGCAGAAGACGTTCTGATCACCCGGGCTGAATATGACCCGGTTCCCCATTTGCTGCCCGCTGGCGGCGCACATTGGATCGCTAGCCTTCAGGCCGGACAGACCATTGGCGACGCATTTGAAGAAACGGCAGCTCAATTCCCCGAATTTGACCTTGGGGCCACTCTGGCGCTTCTTTTACAAGGTGGCGCAATAACCTCTGTGACTATCGAAAGGCTGGCAACATGACTGCCCTGATTTCATTGCATAACAACACCCTGGGACGGTTGGAAATGACCGCTGGCTGGTTGACACCGACTCTGGCCCGCTTGGTCTTTGCGGCAACATTGCTGGTGTATTACTGGAACTCGGCGACGACCAAACTGGGCAGCGGCTTCTTCGGGTTCCTGCGCCCGTCTGACGGTGCCTATGTCCAGATTTTTCCCAAAGCGATGGAGGCCGTCAGCTACGACAGCTCGCAGCTTGGCATCTTTCACTGGGCGGTTGCTGTCGCAGGTACATGGGCGGAATTCCTGCTACCTGCTCTGATCGTGGTCGGCCTGCTGTCACGTTTTGCAGCATTGGGCATGATCGGGTTTGTCTGGGTTCAGACGATCGTGGATGTCGCTGGGCACGGTACTCAGTTGGGCAACTACTTCACCAATGCCGTAAGTTTGCTGGACGATCGGACTCTCTGGTCCTTCCTGCTTGCCGTGATCGTGATCAATGGCGCAGGCCCGCTGTCAGTGGACCGCATCCTGCGCATCAAATGATCTAGAAATGCGCCTTGGGCTCGTCCGGTTTACCCGCGGCCAGCCCAAGGAAGCCCGCTACAGCTGCAAACGCCACCGGAAACATGGTGAAGACATTAAAACCAAAGGCGTAATACATCCCGGCTGCTGAAATCAGCAATAAGACCCCTCCGATAAGGGCCCGCGCATGGGCCATAGCACCGCCTGCAATCGCCAACAGCGGCGCAATGATCGACGCGAATTGAATGAATTGCGCATTGTCCACCTGCTCGGCCAGTCCTTCAATCTCGCCAAATCGGTCGATCAGTTCGACATAACCATAGCCGAAAAATCCCACGATCATCCCGATCAGTCCGGCAATGACGCCCAAAATCATAGCTGCGTTGCGCATTCAAAACCCTCTAAGTTGCGTTGATTCACATAGTCATCCAGTCACGCAACGCCAAGTTCTGCCTTCGTTTCCACCGTCCATCCCAGATAAAGGGTTCCGTTTTGCTCGATCAGGGGGCGCTTCATCAGGGTTGGGTGGTCCGCCAACAGCTCTAGCGGTGGCCGCGCGCGTTGCAAATCGTCCAATCCACGCCAGGTTGTCGAGCGAGTATTGAGCAAAGCACCGCCGAAGCGATCCAGCGCCTGCGTTAGAACGGCATCGGGCACACCATCAGCCCGAACGTCGACAAATTCAACTTCCGGCAATGATTTCAAAGCCTTGCGACACGTATCGCAGTTTTTCAAGCCATAGAGGCGCATTTTGGGTGTCTCCTGTATCTGGTTCAATTTTCAGCAAAATTGCCTGCTCGTATCGGTTATTCTTGATTTTTTACTTCACCGTGCAATGTTGAAAAAGACGAAACACGCAATTCAGGCTGTATCGTGTGGGCGATACGGTTATGCATTGCGGTGACGTCAACCACTGCCCCCACCAATTATGTGGGACAACGCGTAAGTAGAAGGAGACACGGGAAATGCCAACTGGCACCGTGAAATGGTTTAATACCACTAAAGGCTACGGGTTTATTGCCCCTGATGAGGGCGGCAAGGACGTATTTGTTCATATCTCGGCCGTTGAACGGTCCGGTCTGACCGGGCTCGCTGACAATCAGAAAGTCTCGTATGAGTTGGAAGACGGACGTGACGGCCGCCAAATGGCATCTGATTTAAAGCCACTGTAAAACAATCCCGCATGCAGCGGGTGACCAAAACAGGACAACGGCCAATTTCCGGCCGTTGACCAATTTTTAAAGGTTCGAAACCTTACCCTCGCGCCAAGTTAACTTTGACGCGAGTATGTTGGTTTTTTCTCAACACAATGAGGTACAGCATGCGCGTTCAGCTATCGCGAATGACTGCCTCAAACTCACGCCATTCCCGTGCTGTCATGCCCGAATTTTCCTGCGTAACAGCTTCGCCCGATAGCATTCTGCGCAGGCTGTCCACCATCTGAGCCGACAGGTTCACCGCGCCCAGGCGATAATCCTCAAACGCCTTGTAGGCGAATGGTACCCAGTCGGCGACGATCTTGCACATGGTATCCGCATAGACCCGAATCTCGTACTGCGCATGTGGGTCGGCGCGCAGACGTAGGAAGTGGAACAGGTTATGCAGATCCACCTTCCAGTACCACTGCGTATAGATATTCGCGGGCAGATTCATTCGAGCCAGTTCACGCGCCAGCCCCTGTTGGCCATCTTGGCTAATCATCGCTTCGTAGTTGTCATAGCACCTTGCGCTGTCAGCTTTGAGCATTTCCAGCACACGGGCGGCCTCTTCGCCCTGCAGGGCATCGCCCCGGCCCTGGTTGTTCACCTCGGACTGAGCGGCCACGTGGTCGGGCGCAGGGATATAGAACTCGCGATCCAAAATCGAATAGCGCGCGGAGTATTCGTTCACGTTCGCCGTACGGTGACGAATCCATTGCCGAGCCACGAAGACAGGCAGTTTCACGTGCAGCTTGATCTCGCACATCTCGAACGGGGTCGAATGCCAATGGCGCATCAGGTAGCGGATCAGACCTTCATCATTTTGAACCGATTTGGTGCCTTTGCCATAAGACACCCGCGCCGCCTGACAGATCGCCGCATCGTCACCCATATAGTCGATCACGCGTACAAAACCGTGGTCCAGCACTTGGTGGGCGGTATAAAGATGCTCTTCCATACCCGCAGCCACAACGCGGCGTGTTGGATGCGATTGCGCCCGTTGCGCTTCGATCTCGGCCAGTTGGTCAGAGGACAGCGGCATGAAAGTTCCTTTCCAGCAATGAGTCGTTCACCACTATATATCGGCAATTCCCGGACCGGAACCGCGACATGTGTACCCGGCGGCGCAATTTAAAAAATGTGTCCGCCCTGCCCCTCGACACGCTATTTCCGCGCGCTAAGCTGCAGCCCATCACCTGAACAGAAAAGGAGCCACAATGGGGCTGAGATATCTTCACACCATGATCCGCGTGAAGGATCTGGAGAAGTCGATGGCGTTTTTCGAGCTGCTGGGCCTGAAGGAAACCCGCCGCTACGACAGTGAGTCTGGGCGGTTTTCGCTAATCTTCATGGCACCTCCTGGGCAAGAAGATCGTCCAATTGAGTTGACCCACAATTGGGATGGGGACGACGCGCTGCCCAGCGACAGCCGGCATTTCGGACATTTGGCCTATGGCGTCGATAATATTTATGAGGTCTGCCAGCACTTGCAGGACAATGGTGTGGTGATCAACCGCCCGCCCCGCGATGGCCGCATGGCATTTGTTCGGTCGCCCGACAATATCTCGGTCGAGCTGCTGCAGAACGGTGACGCGCTGGAGCCCGCCGAGCCCTGGACCAGTATGGAAAGCACCGGCCACTGGTGATCCGCTGGCTGACAGCATTGGGGCTGGCCGGGCTGGCCAGCCCGCTTCGGGCCGAAACCTGCCGTCTGGCCCTGGCTCTGGCTATGGATATTTCAAGCTCGGTGGACGCAACCGAGGACGCCCTGCAGCGACAGGGCTTGGCGGCCGCCCTGATCGCACCCGAGGTGACCGAGGCGTTCTTTTCCTCGCCTATGCCCGTAGCATTAGCTGTGTATGAATGGAGTAGTCGCTCTACCCAGCACGTCATTTTGAACTGGACGACGATCAACACACAGGCTGACCTGCTGACGGCGGCGGAAACCGTGCAGAAATCGGCTCGGACTGACAGTGACTCCGCCACGGCAATGGGCCATGCTCTGGCATTTGGCGCATTGTTGATGCAGCAAGCGCCATCTTGTTTATTCCAGACCATCGACCTGTCTGGGGACGGAACAAATAATGACGGTTATCAACCAGCTTCGGCCTATCGCTATTTTCCGTTCGACAACACTGTGGTCAACGGGCTCGTCATCAATGCCACCAATTTCGAAGACGAACTGTTTCTGGTCCCCTACTTCCTAGACAACGTTCTGTACGGGCCTGGTGCTTTTCTTGAAGTCGCACAGGGGTTCGAGGATTTCGAACGTGCCATGCGGCGGAAACTGGAACGAGAATTAACCGGGCAGCAAATCAGCGCACTGCAGGACGCAATCACCAGATGATGCGGCTACTGGCGGTTATCTCGAGCTTGGCTGCCGGATCAGCCGCGGCGGAGTGTCGTCAAGCCTTGGCTTTGGGTCTCGATGTGTCCGGTTCCGTGGACAGCCAGGAATACCGGTTGCAACTAGATGGTCTGGCTGCGGCGTTGCAACAGCCTGAAGTGGTGCAGATATTCCTGTCCGACACATTAACTCCGGTGCGACTGGCGATCTTCGAGTGGAGCGAGCCAGGCCATCAACGTCTGCTGCTGAATTGGACCGCCATCCGATCAGTCAGCGACCTTGAACAGATCGCTTTTCTGTTAAACAGCACCAAACGCAGCGCCGCCCCGCAAGGCACGGCTGTAGGGTCAGCGATGCTGTTCGGCGCCGAACTGCTGTCCTGGCAAACAGACTGCTGGAAACAAACGCTCGATCTTTCCGGGGACGGCAAACATAATCTGGGCACCCACCCTCGCGAGGCCAAAACCGCGCTTCTCTCCTCGGGTATCACCATCAACGGTTTGGTCATCGGCGCGGATGATCCCAGCCACGGCGACAAACGCTATGTTCAGGTCGGAGAGCTATCTGCCTATTACTCGGCCTGGGTCATTCTGGGGCCAGACGCCTTTGTCGAGGTCGCCCTTGGGTTTGACGCCTACGAGGACGCCATGACCCGAAAACTGATCCGAGAACTCGAAGGGTTGATCCTGTCGGACCTGCACCCCTGATCAGTAGATATAACGGATCTGATCCGTCCAGTACCGCTCAACCCGGCGCAGAGAGGTTGTGATGTCATCAATTCCCTCCAACCCAAGCACGCCACGGGTCTGCAGCCCTTCGGCATGGCGCGAGAACAGCTCGGACACGATATCCCGAATTTCCCGCCCGCGCGGCGTCAGTCGAACCCGAACCGAGCGCCTGTCAATCTCACACCGCTGGTGGTGCATATAACCCATCTCGACCAGCTTCTTTAGGTTGTAGCTGACATTGCTGCCCTGGTAATAACCTCGGCTTTTCAACTCGCCGGCCGTCACCTCATGATCGCCGATATTGAACAGCAGCAGGGCCTGGACGGCGTTGATTTCAAGCACCCCCACCCGCTCGAACTCATCTTTGATGACGTCCAGCAGCAGACGATGCAGCCGCTCGACCAAAGCGAGCGCCTCAAGATAGCTGGTCATGAAACCCTTGGTTTCCGGCGCGGAGACCTGCATTTCCATACTCATCCGATCCTCCGATTCAGTCGCGCTGTTTCAGGCAGCATGAATCGAAATCCCCAAGAATCAGTTAAGCTGGATTTTCTTTATTTTTGAAAGGTTTGCGCGATGTCGGCGATCAGGCTTGCGAAACCCTCGGGCGGTTGGACCTGTCCGGTGACCCATTGATACAGGTCTTGATCGTTTTCGTGCAGCAACGCGTCGAATTGATCCAGGCTGGCTGTATCCATCGCCTCCAGATTGCGCTCGGCATAGGCCGACAGGATCAAATCCATTTCCTTGATCCCGCGGCGCATCGACCGCATCTGCATGCGTTTGATCCTGACGTCCCGTGTTTCGGTCACTTTCCCTGCTCCAACATCAATCGCAGCTTCTTCTCAAGTCGCGCGGCTCGTTCGGCGCTTCCACGCATCTCGCCACGGATCGCGCGCAGCTCGGCCACTGCATCCGACAGTTCGATATTGGTCTCGCCTTCTTCGAAGGGGGCGTCCATACCCTCGCCCTCGCCGGTCAGCAACCACATGATCGACACGTTGATCATTCCCGCCATCATCGACAAACGGTTAGCACGCGGTTCCGACAGATCATTTTCCCAGGCCGCAATCGTCGCCTTTTTGACACCTAGTCGCCGCGCCAGTTGGGCCTGAGACATGCCCGCTGCTTCGCGCGCGCCTGCCAGCCGATCCCCGAATGTCGCGGCCTCTGGTCCGTACCAGTCGTTTTCGTCGTCCATCGGGGTCTCCAATTCAATTTTTCATACGGCTTGATCGTCATTCGGGCGCACCCTATGACAGACAGGTTGAACATACAAACCGAGGCCCCCATGAGTTTCCTGTCTGCGACACTGTCACGCGTAAAACCATCCCCAACCATCGCGATGACGGCCAAAGCGGCCGAGCTAAAAGCTGCCGGACGGGACGTGATCGGCCTGAGTGCGGGTGAGCCTGATTTTGACACGCCGCAAAACATCAAGGACGCGGCCGTTGCGGCCATTGCTGCTGGTAAAACGAAATACACCGCACCCGACGGCATTCCAGAATTGAAGCAGGCCGCCTGCGCCAAGATGAAGCGTGATCACGGGTTGGACTACACGCCCGCGCAGATCTCGGTCGGGACCGGAGGCAAGCAAACACTGTATAACGCCCTGATGGCGACCATGAACGATGGCGATGAGGTGATCATCCCTGCGCCCTACTGGGTCAGCTATCCGGATATGGTTCTTCTGGCCGGTGGTACGCCGATTGTTGTCGAAACGACGCTGGAGAACAACTTCAAACTGACCGCAGAACAGCTTGAGGCAGCGATCACGCCCAAGACCAAGTGGTTCATCTTCAATTCGCCGTCGAACCCGACCGGTGCAGGTTATAGCCGTGCGGAGTTGAAGGCGCTGACCGATGTGCTGATGCGCCACCCGCATGTGTGGATTATGTCTGACGACATGTACGAGCATCTGGCTTATGACGGGTTCGAATTCTGCACCCCGGCCGAAGTGGAACCAGGCCTCTATGAGCGTACGCTGACCTGTAACGGCGTATCCAAAGCCTACGCTATGACTGGTTGGCGCATTGGCTATGCGGCGGGTCCAGTAGAAATCATCGCCGCCATGCGCAAGATACAGTCGCAATCGACCTCGAACCCCTGCTCAGTCAGCCAATGGGCGGCGGTCGAGGCGCTGAACGGAACGCAGGCATTTCTGGCCCCGAACAACGAGACGTTCAAGCGCCGTCGCAATCTGGTGGTCGACATGCTCAACCAGGTTGACGGCATTACCTGCCCTACGCCCGAGGGCGCGTTCTATGTCTACCCGTCGATCGCGGGTCTGATCGGTAAGACCACTCCGGCGGGCACCAAGATTGACTCGGATGAGGTTTTCGCCACCGCCCTGCTGGAAGAGGCCGACGTAGCCGTTGTGTTTGGTGCAGCCTTTGGCCTGTCGCCGAATTTTCGGGTCAGCTATGCGACCTCGGACGAAGCTCTGACTGAAGCCTGCACCCGCATCCAGCGTTTCTGCGCGTCCCTGACCTGAACCGGAGGACAAGATGACCGCAGAACTGCCCGAATACTACTTTCGTGTCCGAGAGAATGGCGCCGCGGTTTTCCGGATCGATACCGAAAACCGTCAACGGCGAATCGAGATGGATCAGATCGCGGTCATCAACATCCGCAATGGCGAGGTTAAGCCACAGGGCCAGCGCACCCTGACCACAGCGGATCAGGCGGAAATCGCGCGTTGGATGGAGGAACGCAAAGCCCTGCTGGCGCAACGGGATATCGACGACATTCACCGCGCAGTCGACTACCTGAACCTGACGACACAATGGGCGCAGTCCAAGGCCACGGAAGAACAGCTTGAGGATGTAACTGACCGGTTGCTGTTGGCGATGCACGATCTGCGCACCGTTTTGGTGCGCAAAAAGGCGGATCGGCTGAACAAGGACTGAAGGAGCGGGCTATTCCGCAGGCACTCCAACGGTCTGAACCGAGCGTGTCCAGAACCGCGCCATCAGCAAGACAGCCGCGCAAGCAAGCCCCAGAACGAGGCCCAGCCAGATTCCAATCCCGTCCATCCCCTGCACAAAGCCAAAGTAATACGACGCCGGAATCCCAACCACCCAATAACTAAGTCCGGCCATTACCATCGGTACCTTGGCGTCTTGCAAGCCACGCAGCAGCCCCAGCGCAATCACCTGCGCCCCGTCGACCAGTTGGAACAGGGCAGCCATGGCCAGCAGGCCAGTGCCAATTGCCAAAATCTGTGGACGCTGCGGATCGTCGGGTTCTATGAATACTGAAATCAACGGCTCGGCGCAGGTCACGAACAGAGTTATCGTCAGGACGGACACCAGCAGAGACATCACGGTCACCGCTTTCGCACCTTTTTCCAGATGTGGGCGATCCTTGCGCCCTAAGGCGTTTCCGGCGCGGATCGTGGCCGCATTGGACAGCCCCAGATGCACCATGAACGTGGCGGAGGCCAGGTTCAGCGCAATCCCGTGTGCCGCCAGCGGCACCGGCCCGATCCACCCCATCATGAAGGCCGACATGGCGAACAGCGACACCTCGGCAAGCAATGTAAACCCAATGGGAATGCCTAGGCGCAGCACGCTGTACAGCATCTCCCAATCCGGGCGCCAGAACCTTTGGAACAGGTTGTGTTCGGGCAAAACGCGCACGGCGTAAACCACGACCGCAATCAGTGACACCATTTGCGTCACCACCGAAGCAATGGCAGCCCCCATCACGCCCAGTTCAGGCGCGCCCCAATTGCCAAAGATCAACGCGTAATTGGTCAGCGCATTGACGACAGCGGCCGTCACGGTGATCCACAAAACGATCTGCGTGCGCTCCAAAGCCGCCAGATAGGACTTCAGCACCATAACCACCAGCGCCGGGAACAGACCCCATCCTGCAACACGCAGATATTGCGATGCGGTTTCAGCCACCTGCGGATCTTGCCCTGCGGCAATCAAAATCGGGTGGGACCACCATAGCAAAGGCATGACCAGCACCGCATACAGCAACGACAGCCACACCCCCATCCGGGTCGAGCGGCGAATACTGGTCTCATCCTCTTCGGCGGCCGCAGTCGCCACCATGGGCATCACGGCCAGTCCGAAACCCCCGCCAAACAGGAACAACACGAAATAAAAGCTGCTGGCCAGCGTCACGGCGGCCAGTGCCTCGACCCCGTACCAGCCCAGCATGATCGTGTCGGTCAAACCAATGGCAAACTGCGCCAAATGCCCGCCGACCAGCGGCAGACCAAGCACGGCAATAGCCCGGAAGTGGGCTTGATATGTCATTACTTTATTCATTTCACCAGCCTTATGCCCGGCCAGAGGCCGGTACAAGAGGTGATCAATGAAATTTCAATGTGAGACTATTGCTGCCGGCAATTGGCCGCTTAACTCACCGGGCTTCCGGATGCAGGGAATTACCCAAAATATGCTCGGATTGATGAATGACGTGATGCGCCTGCCCCACGATCATGGGATCGGGCTGGCCCACGATATCGTGGTTCTTGTCTGGGTAATCCAGCGTCGACAAGAAGTGGCGCATACAGTTCAGGCGCGCACGTTTCTTGTCGTTAGACTTGACGATGGTCCAAGGCGCGTCGGCAGTGTCCGTATAGAAGAACATCGCCTCTTTGGCTTCGGTGTAGTCGTCCCATTTATCGAGGCTCGCCTTGTCGATGGGGGACAGTTTCCATTGTTTCAATGGGTCGGTTTCCCGGCTTTTGAACCGGCGCTGTTGTTCTGGCTGCGTGACCGAGAACCAATATTTGTAGAGCTGAATGCCCGAGCGTACCAACATTCGCTCCAACTCGGGTGTCTGCCGCATGAACTCCAGGTACTCGTTGGGCGAACAAAACCCCATGACCCGCTCAACGCCTGCACGGTTGTACCAAGACCGGTCATAGAACACCATTTCACCGACGGTCGGCAACTCTTGAATATAGCGCTGGTAATACCATTGGCCTTTCTCTTCCCAGGTCGGCTTATTCAACGCGACGACGCGGGCTTGCCGGGGGTTCAGATGCTCCATGAACCGCTTGATCGTACCACCCTTACCTGCCGCATCGCGCCCTTCGAACAGCAGAACAAAGCGTTGCCCCGTCTCTTGCGCCCAAAGCTGCACCTTGAGTAATTCGGCCTGCAGCTGCGCTTTCTGCGCCTCATACTTGCCGCGTGCCATCTTGCGGTCATAAGGGTATTTGCCGCTTTCAAACGCCTGCCGAATTCGTTCGGGACTAGGTTGCGATGGTTCGGGCTTGGGTGTTGGGACAATTTTGACAGAGGGTTGTTTTTGTTCGATTTGTGCCGCAGCTTCCATTCAATTATTCCTTTTTCACTATCCGCGGGAACGTCTAGCAAAAGGCGTGGTTTTTCGCTTTGATACGGGTCAAACTTTTGACCCGTAGCCTAGGAATATTTCTACCAAAGAAGTTCAACACGTTGTGGCACAGATCTAGCTGTGCCCCCAATCCGCCGGGTCATCCGAGTTGTTGGGCGACAGACCCAGAACATCGCCTGTGGTCGAGCATCCAAGCCCAAGAACTGTTCGGTTTGCATATGAGAAATAAGCGCAGACCTGATTGATCTCGAGAATCTCGCCATCGTCCCACCCGGCGTCCCTAAGGGCTCGAACATCAGCCTGAACCATTTCCGCAGGTGCCTCGGTCAGCTTGCGCGCATAACACATGGCAGCGATTTGGGCGTTGTCCAGCGGCGCGGATTCCGGTGTTCCCGCCTCAATCGCCGCGCGGATGGCATCGCCCCGTTCCGCGTCTGCCAACAACCGCTGTAACCCATGAAAGTGATGCTCGACGCAATAGCTGCACTGGTTCAGGGAACTGACCCAAACCCCCAGCACCTCTAGAAACCATTTCGGAACCTTGTTGGCCGAGTGATGCAGGACGTTCTTGTACAACGCCATGTGGCCTTCCATCGAATGCGGGCGCAGGGAATGCGCCATCATGATGTTGTCCACGTTGTTACCCGGCCCGGTGACTCGTTCGTACAGCTTCCGCAGCTTGCCGGTGGCTTCTTCAAATGGAACAGTCTTAATCCAGCTCATGTGGTCCTCGCCCTGTTGTCTTATCTCGTCTTCGCCTCCCAATTTCGCTCCGTATCCTTCTGAGACAAAACTGGATCACCCCACCATGTCAGGCTAAGTTGAGGAAACGCAAGTAAGGGAGCATCTCATGGAAATGGCGGAGAAAACTGTCACTGAATTCTATGCCAACCACCCAATTTCCGCGCCACATATCCTGACAAAGCTGACAGGCATTCGCGGATCGTTAAAGGATGTAACTCCGCAAGAACTCTACCCCTATGATCAGGATCACTATGACGGCCTGAATGCCAACGCCCGACTGGCGGACAAAGTCCGGATGAAATCTGGTGATCGCGTTCTGGATGTGTGTGCCGGACTTTGTGGACCTGCGCGATGGTACGCCTCTGAGCATGACGTTGACGTCACTGGCCTCGATATCAGCCCCAACCGCGTCGACGGCGCCAAGGAACTGAACGAGCTTGTCGGACTACAGGATCAGGTGCATCCAATTCTGGGCAGTGCGATGGATATACCCTTTGACGATGCGCATTTCGATGCGGCGGTCAGTCAGGAATCCTTCTTGCATATCCCCGACAAGTTCAAAGCCCTGTCCGAAGTGTTCCGCGTTCTGCGCCCCGGCAGCCGCTTTGCCTTTACTGACTGGGTGATGCATAAGCCCCTGCCCGACGATGAGATGGAATTGTACCACCAACGTTTTGCCTGCCAGTCCCTGCTCAGTATTCCCGAATACGAAACTGTGTTGGAAAAAGCTGGGTTTTCGGTCGTCTCGGCCAACGATGTAACAGCGTCCTGGGGCGAAATTCTGGCGCGTCGGCTGAGCATGTACCAGACTCTGGATGCCGAGGCCGAACGTGCTGGCAACCCGTCCAAAGGCGATACCTTCCTGAAAATGTACGCGCAATTTGTCAGCGACGTGAAACAAAGACGGATCGGCGGAGTACGATTGACGGCGGAAAAACCGGAATAACTTCGGGTTCGTGAAGGGGTGTCACCCATCAAGATTGCAGTCAATCGTCCACTACACCTCGCGCCCCTCTTCCCCCGGACCACATCACCTGCCATAATGGGCTTAACCTAAAAACAAGAGCAGCCCCGATGCCCGACGATCTGTTGACGCCAAGCGCGACCACCACTTACGACGCCTCTTCGATTGAGGTACTGGAAGGTCTAGAACCGGTCCGAAAACGCCCCGGTATGTATATCGGCGGCACTGATGAGCGCGCGTTGCACCATATGGTGGCCGAAATTCTCGACAACTCGATGGACGAAGCCGTCGCGGGCCACGCCAACCGGATTGAGGTTGAGCTACACGCTGATTACGCCCTGACCGTACGCGACAACGGGCGCGGCATTCCGATCGACCCCCATCCGAAATTCCCGGACAAATCAGCGTTGGAGGTGATCCTGTGCACCCTGCATGCGGGCGGCAAATTCTCGGGCAAGGCGTACCAGACTTCCGGCGGTCTGCATGGCGTGGGGGCATCTGTGGTCAACGCTCTATCGGACTCGATGGTTGTTCAAGTGGCGCGCGACAAGACGCTGTTCGAACAACGCTTCTCACGCGGTATCCCACTGGGGCCCGTCGAAAAGGTCGGTGCAGCTCCCAATCGGCGTGGCACCACGGTCACTTTTCACGCCGATGCCGAGATCTTCGGCCATCACAAATTCAAACCCGCGCGACTGTTCAAATCAATCCGCTCCAAGGCCTATCTGTTCTCAGGCGTCGAAATCCGCTGGAAATCAGCCATCGACGATGGCGAGACCCCAACCGAGGCGACCTTCCACTTCCCCGGTGGCCTGTCGGACTACCTGAAAGAGACGATGAATGGCTCGTCCACCTATGCCGAGCAACCCTTTGCCGGCACCGTGGACTTTAACGAGAAATTCGGCACCCCCGGCAAAGTCGAATGGGCGATCAACTGGACGCCCTCGCGCGACGGGTTCATCCAATCCTACTGTAACACCGTCCCCACGCCCGAAGGCGGCACCCATGTGGCGGGGTTCTGGGCTGCGGTCCTCAAGGGGATAAAAGCCTACGGCGAACTGATCAACAACAAGAAGGCAGGTCAGATCACCCGTGACGACTTGATCACCGGCGGCTGCGCGCTGGTGTCGTGTTTCATCAGCGAACCGGAATTCGTAGGCCAGACCAAAGACCGTCTGGCTACAGTCGAGGCGCAGCGACTAGTGGAAAATTCGGTCCGCGACCATTTCGATAACTGGCTGGCCGCGGACACAAAATCCGCCGGCGCCATTCTGGACTTCCTCATCCTGCGGGCTGAGGAACGCCTGCGCCGACGGGCCGAGAAGGAAACACAACGCAAGTCCGCCACTAAGAAACTTCGTCTTCCCGGCAAGCTGGTGGACTGCTCTAGTTCAACACGCGACGGCACCGAATTATTCATCGTCGAGGGCGACTCGGCGGGCGGCTCTGCCAAAATGGGCCGTGACCGCAAAACGCAGGCCCTGCTGCCCCTGCGCGGCAAAATCCTGAACGTGCTCGGCGCGGCCAGTTCGAAACTGGGCACCAATGCCGAGATCAACGACCTGACGCAGGCGTTGGGTGTGGGGCTTGGCACCAAGTTCAACGTCGACGACCTGCGCTATGACAAGGTCATCATCATGACCGACGCGGATGTGGACGGGGCACATATCGCTTCGCTGCTGATGACGTTCTTCTTTACCCAAATGCGCCCGATGATCGACGCGGGCCACCTCTACCTCGCCTGCCCGCCCCTCTACCGCCTGACCCAAGGCGCCAAGCGCGTCTATTGTCTGGACGAGGCCGAGCGGGATGAATGGCTTGAGAAAGGTCTGGGCGGCAAGGGCAAGATCGACGTCTCGCGCTTCAAGGGTCTGGGCGAAATGGACGCCAAGGACCTGAAAGAAACCACCATGGACCCCGCGTCCCGCAAACTGATCCGGGTCACCATCGACGAAGACGAACCTGGCGAGACCGGCGACCTGGTCGAGCGCCTGATGGGCAAAAAACCCGAATTGCGGTTCCAGTACATTCAGGAGAACGCGCGATTTGTGGAAGAACTGGACGTATAAGGCGGCTTTACGCGAAAATCCAATCAGGACAGCGATATCGTAATTTTCCAATCAGCACAGGGGCCAAATGTTCAAATCACGTAAGGCAAGGCTGCGCTGGTCAGCAGGTATTCTTGTCCTTGCAGGTGTGATTGCGATGTTCGCGGATCGTCGCCACGAACCGGCCACTGTCGAAGACATCGTCGAGGCTTTTCTTCAAATCCACGATATTCCGGGCGCTGTGCTGGCCTATGGTCCCTCGGGCGCAGACCCCAAAGTTATAGCATTCGGCGTGTCCGATCCGGTTCAGAACACACCCATGTCGATCAACCAGCCATTTCGCCTGGCCTCAGTCACCAAACCCATTGCAACCAGAGCGCTGATCGAAGCCGAGGAACGCGGCCAAATCGATCTGGACCGCCCAATAGCCGAGCTTGCCGACCTCCCCCCGCCCCATGATCCACGGGCCGCGCAGATAACGGCGCGACAGCTTATGGCGCATACCGGTGGTTTCGACGGAAAAATCAGCTTCGATCCGATCTTCGCACCTGAACGTGTTGGCCTCGATTGGTCTGCCAGTTGCGCGGATGTGGCCCGAACCGTGTGGCAAACCATGCCGCTGGACCACGTGCCCGGCAACAAGACGGCATACTCGAACGTTGGTTTCTGTCTTCTGAGCGACCTGTTCACCACCATCCCCGGATCGGGTGTTGAGGGCGGCCTGCAACAGGTCGCCGATATCCGTCTGCAAGGGCCTGCCGGGGCTAATTGGGAACGTACCAGCGACGGCTGGGTCCGCGTGCATGGCTCTGAGGCCGACGAGGCTTGGGTGTTGGGGCTAGGCATCGCTGGCGGGGCAATCGGCACGGCCGAGGCGGTCTGGTCCTTCGCCTCGACCCCGCAACCTTCTTTCGAGGCGACGGCCTTAGAGGATGACAAAAGTGATTTCTATGCGTCGGGCTGGCATGTGTGGCCGGAAGAAAACGGCCAGCACCTGACCCACTGGGGCGGCGTCCGGGGCGTGTTCACAACTGTCTTTCAGTTTTTGGATGGAGAGACCGTTGTCATTCTGTTCAACGCCTCACCAAACGATCGGAGCAATGCGTTTGTCTCGCTGCATAACGCATTGTATGAGATCAATAAATCGAATTGGTGAGGTCGAGATTGGCTCGGCCAGAGAGCGAACGGTTGATTGGGGAAAAACCCGAACTGCGGTTCCAATACACTCAGGAGAATACCCGGTTTGTGGAGGAGTTGGATGTTTGAGACTAAGAGGTTGCTTCCGGCAACTTCAAATTCCGTTAACGCATTCAATTAGACTTCCAAGCTGCTTCAAGCCCCAACAGCCTTTATCAAAATTGATTATGAGAAACGTGTTATTCGGTACCATTCTTGTGGCGACTGGCTTGGCCAGTCAGACATCGGGAGAGCAATTGAGTTCTACGATTGATAGTTTGTGCGTTGGGCTTGAGCGTAACGGTGGAAACGTCGAGGCGCTGACCCAGAAAATAGCGACCTCCATCCACTACTACGGTTTATGCGACGATAGCGGCCCATGCTATGCGCCTGCGACTAGACGCGTCGAAGACTACAGTGTTTTCATAGTGGCACCGACAGGCTTCGACATAGGAAAATCGCTAGTTGCTAGAACCTCCAAATTACTTACAGAACTTAGTGATTTAACTGAGAGCCGAGCCCATTTTAGAACGCCCGAAACACTAAACATGTTGGCGTTTGTTGTTGTTGACGAAGAAGATTCCACCGGAGAATTAAATGCCACTATTGAGAATATAGTGGCACCCGAAAATTTAGGCTTCCCAGAGATACGCAGAACGGTCTTCTCAAATTGGCTGAAAAGCGACCGGTTGTGCACCGAGATTACCACGGAATACGAAGACGGTACGATACAAGATGCGCAAATTTGGGTGAAACTTGGGTATTCCGATGAGGATACGTTTGCTTGCGTAGAAGCCGTAACTTTAAAAACTATGGGCCTCAAGAAACTCGAACCTGTTAGTTTCAATGACCCTAGCCTCAGAAACTCCTGGTTTGACGCGAATTCGCTTAGTTTTTCTGCTCTGTATTCAGACCTCGTAAAACCGGGGCAGTCTTACGTGCAAACAAAATTGAAACTTGCAAGAGCTATCAGGACCACTTGCAAATAAAGGGACTGGGCTGGGCTTCTCTCCTAAACTCCTCATCATCTCAACTTACGCCCCCGATTTAAGGGTGGCGCGGAACTTGTCCAAAAAAAAACGACCACCAAACACTCCCCTTGCCTAACCCGTTGATCTCGTTCACACTTACCCTCAAACCGTCATTCAAGAACGACAATTGAGGTTCCGAGCGTCCAAGACGCAATGAAACCAAGAACAGATTTTCGAACGGGAGGACGATATGAAAACACTAATCCTTGGGCTGGCCTTTGCACTGCTGGCCAGCCAAGCCAGTGCGCAGCAGACCTTGAGCACAGCATCCCCCATTCCGGACGGGGCTGAGACGCGGTTCTGTTATTATGACGGCATGGCCTATTCGCAG
This sequence comes from Ruegeria sp. BI11, assembly GCF_056538005.1. Classification (NCBI taxonomy): domain Bacteria; kingdom Pseudomonadati; phylum Pseudomonadota; class Alphaproteobacteria; order Rhodobacterales; family Roseobacteraceae; genus Ruegeria; species Ruegeria sp. BI11. The sequence continues at coordinate 960,175 of NZ_JBQFSM010000001.1, forward strand.
GACGCGTTTGTCCTGCTGGTCGGTGACAACACGGTCACTCAGACGGTCAGCACGATTCAGGAACGGCTGCTGCGCTGTCACCGCGAAAGCGATGGTACCCTGAAATGGAAACCGCAGAGCACGTTCTCGACCAATAACTAAACGCATAAGGTGGGCGCGTTAGCCCACCTTCCCTTCCAGCCAGTCCGCGATCTGCGCGGCGGGCTGTTCCCAGCCGGGCTCCATGAACAGGAAATGCGCGTGGTTTTCGACGGGCATAAAGGTGGCGCGGTCCCCGTACAGATCGGCCAAAGCGCGGCAAGTGTTGGGGTTCACGGCACGGTCCTCAGTGCCCGAAACGACCAGCACCGGGCAGTCGACCTTGTCGATATCGACCTTCATCGCGTGGTGATCGTCGAACATCCAAAAGAACATCTCGAACATCACCCGCCCGCTTTCGGCGCCTAAACGGTCGAACACCGCGTGCTGCTGCGCCTCGGGCATTTTGTTCAGCGCGAAGGGGGCCATCAGGTCGAACTCGACCCGCATGGGCTGTTTCCAGAACGCCCCGCCCTCCATCAGCGCACGGGGGATGGCACGTTCATCGTCGGTTTCGGGCAATGTGCCCCACGGCGCGTTCGGGTTGATCAGGACGATGGCACTGGCCAACCCGCGTGAGGCCACCTGCTGCGCCACCACGCCCGCGATGGCATGGCCCAACAGAACTGGCTTGTTGTCCAGCCCCTGCGCAAAATCCGCAATATCGTCGGCGTAATCCATCACGCTGGTGTCGGTCAGGCGCGGGTCGGGTTCAGCCGTAGGGTCCCCACCGTGATAGCGCAGCGCGGGGGTGTGAACCGTCCAGCCGCGATCACGGAAGAACCCAGCGTAATCCTGCATACACCACGGCCCAGCAAAGGCCCCGTGGATCAGAACAATCTCTTTGGTCATGAAAACGCTCCCTTTTCTCTCGCCACTATGAGAGATCGGGGGCGTCTACAGCAAGGTCGCGATCGGGAATCAAACGGCCAGTCCGATCAGAGCCACGCCCGCCGCCATCAGAACCGCCGCGCCCATACGGCGCATCCAGTTGCCTTCGTGCAGGAACACAAACCCGATCAGCGCAGCGAAGATGACCGACGTTTCCCGCAACGCCGACACCGCCCCCAGCGGAGCGAAGTTCTTGGCGTAAAGCACAAGCCCATAGGCCGTCATCGACACCAACCCACCCAGAATGCCGATCATCCAGGTTTTGGCAGGCAGCGCCGCCAGCGTGTTTCTTTTCCGCACACCAACAAATCCGGCGATAAACAAATGCAGAAAGGCGCCCCACGCCCAATAGCTAAGCGTATTGCCCGACAATCGCACCCCAATTCCGTCCACCACGGAATAGACCGAAATGCAAAAACCAGTGCCAACAGCAAAGCCCAACGCGGCACGCCCCACGCCCGAACGCAATGCGCGCCAGCTGCTCAGCTGTATCCCGAGTGCGATCAGTGCGATCCCACCCCAGGCTTGCAGAGGAAGAACCTCGCCCACCAATAGCATTGCCCAGAGCGACACCAACGCGGGCACGATGCCACGTGCAATCGGGTAAACGACGCTCAGATCACCATGCTGGTAGGCTTTGCCCAACATGAAGTAATAGCCGAAATGCACAACGGTTGAGAGCAGGATGTAAATAAAGCTCTCTGCACTCGGCAACGGTAGGAGCATCACCATGATCGACGCTGGGATGACGTGGCCGAACGCAACCAGACCCAAAGTCGTTGTTCTGTCCGCCGCAGTTTTGACGATGGCGTTCCACACTGCGTGCAGCAAAGCCGCCGTCAGAATGATGACGATGACAAAAATGGTCACAACTGCACCTCGTGCGTAAAAGAACCGGCCCGATAAGCGGACCGGCCATTGTGTCTACACAGCAATTTCCTGATCACAACGCGTTATTGAATAGTTTTGTCAGATTATCCTCGTTGAGTTTGATGGGGTTACCGCCGCATGAGGGGTCGATGATTGCGCCTTGG